>NZ_SJEW01000019.1 GCF_005930475.1 Modestobacter altitudinis | reverse complement strand
GTCTCCGGGACCGGTGCCCCCGGGGTCTCGACCGTCGCCGAGCCGGTGCCCACGGTTCCCTCGTCGGCCTGTGCGGTGCCGACCCCGACGACCCACAGGCCGGCCAGGAGGGCGCCGAGGAGGAGGAGACGACGGACCCAGGACGCCGGTGAGGTGGTGTCGCGTCGGCCGGACGGGCAGCGCGCAGCAGCGGCAGACCGCTGCTCGGCGGTGCTCTCCACCACGCCCTCCGCACCCCGCCGAGGCTCCGACGGTGACCCCAGGTCATCGACCACCACCGCACGGGGGACCCCCGATGCGTTGAACGGCAGACTCTTATCTGCGGAGAGTCACAGGTCAACAGCTCGGCGGCCGGAGAGTGACCGGCGCGCGGGTCGCGCTACGTGGTGTGAACGAACGGGTCTGCTGCGTGAGCGAAACGGTGCCGTTCCGCAGTGTCGAGACGCTCGGGAGGGGTCAGGTCCGGCCGGCGCGCCGCTCGGCGAGGTTGCGCCCCCGCACGGTGCCGCGGTACTCGAAGAGCACCTCGCCGCGCGGGCCGTACATCTCCTCGGGGCCGGTCATGCTCATCGTCGTCCAGTCCGGCTCCTCGAGCCCGCGTTCGGCGGTGGACAGCCGGACGACCTCCTGCCGGAGCGCAGCGATGGCCCGTTCCCGGTGGGAGAAGGGCAACGCGACCGTCGCGCGGTAGGTGTACATGCCCGGATGGTCGGGATGCCGGGCCGGGCGCTGGACGGCGGGGGGTGCCGTCTCCCTCGAAGGGGTCGGTCTGCGGCTGGACGCAGGACGTCTGACGCTGTGTCACCACCCGCACGGCGTCGGTCGGCGTGAACGTGCTGGCCAGCGGACCGACTGAGGCCCCGGTCACACGATCGGGTGAAACGGGACTGGGGCGGTCGTGACTGTGGGTAGATGGCGTCTGCGGCAGTCCGCCGCGCCAGCCGAGAAGGGAACGTCATGACCCACAGCGCGGGGTACACCGGCCAGCAGGGCAACGCCCAGCAGAACCACGTCGGGAACGGCCTGGCCATCGCCGGCCTGGTCTGCGGCCTCGTCGGCCTGCTCTTCTTCCCGATCGTCCTCGGCCCGCTGGCGATCATCTTCGGTGGCATCGGTCTCTCCCGGGCCAACCGGGGCGCCGGCCACAAGGGCATGTCGATCGCGGCGATCGTCCTCGGCATCGCCGACCTCGTCGTCATGGTGGTCTACGCGGTCGCCCTCTCCAGCTGAGCGCGCCGCTCGTCCTCCCGAGGTCATGACCACGGCCACCGACGGGGCACCCCGGGCGCGTCCGCCGCTGATCGAGCGGACCGTGCTCGACGAGCAGATCCGCACCGCCCAGCAGACCGCACCGCAGGCCTGGGGCGTCCGCAGCTGGCTCGGCCCGCTGGTCGGCCTGGCGGCGCTGATCGTCGGCTCCGGCTTCGTCTCGGGCGCCCTGCCCGACCGGGGCACCGGCCGCACGATCGGCGTCGCCGCGCTCTCCATCGGTCTGGAGCTGGTGCTGCTGGCGGTGCTGGTCGCCTTCGGCCGGCCGCTCGCCGCGCGTGGTGGTGGGTGGCGGCAGACCCTCGGCCTGGACCGGGTGCGCCGGTCCGACTGGTTGCCGTGGATCACCGGCGTCGGGTTCGCCTACCTCGGGCGCACCGTGGTCAGCGTCATCGCCCTGGCCCTCACCGGCGGCAGGGCCCTGGCGGAGGCCAGCAACCTCACCGGCGGTGACGGCAGCGTCGTCTCGATCGTCGTCCTCGTCGTGGTCGCGGTTGTCCTGGCGCCGATCGCCGAGGAGCTGATGTTCCGCGGGCTGCTGCTGCGCAGCTTCATGCACCGGATGAGCTTCTGGCCGGCCGCGGGGTTGTCGACGTTCCTGTTCGGCGCCTTCCACGTCTACGAGGTCGACACCGTCGCCGGCGCCGTCACGCTGGCCTGCTCGGTCGGCGTGCTCGGGCTGGTGAACTGCCACCTGGTCCGGATCACCGGGCGGCTGACGCCGGGGATCATGGTGCACGCGACCTGCAACGCCCTGGCCGTCGCGGTCGTGCTGCTGCTCAGCTGACCGAGCGGTGCGCGGCCGACCCGGGGAGCCGGCCGCGCACCCGGTGCTCAGCGGTTGGTGCGGCCGAGGTCCACCGGCAGCTGGATGCCGGTCACGTGCCGCGCCTCGTTCGAGGCGAGCCAGGCGACGGCGGCGGCGATGTCGTCGGCCTGGCTGACCGGGTCGGGGAGCTGGCCCATGTACAGCGTGCTCAGCGCCGGGCTGGCGTCGGAGATCATCGGGAAGAGCTCCGGCACGGTCAGGCCGGTCTGCACGCCGTGCGGGTGCACCGTGTTCACCCGGATCCGGTGCTCGGCGAGCTCGTTGGCCAGCGTCTTGGCCAGCCCGGTCACCCCGTGCTTGGCGGCCACGTAGCCGGCGAGGTAGGGCAGCCCGCGCAGCCCGGCGACCGAGCTGGTGAAGACGATCGCGCCGCCGGTGCCCTGCTCGATCATGATCGGGATGGCCGCCTTGGCGGTGTGGAACGGCCCGTTCAGGTTGGTGTCGATCTGCTCGGCCCAGTGCGCCGCGTCGATCTCCCAGGCCCGCGCGGCGGTCGTCGTCCCGGCGTTGGCGATGACGACGTCCAATCGCCCCAGCTCGGCGACGCCGGCGTCGAGCGCCGCCTTGAGCGCGTCGTAGTCGCGGATGTCGGTCTGCGAGGCGACGATCCTGCGGTCCAGCGCCTCGACCAGGCGGACGGTCTCGGCGAGGTCCTCCGGCGTCGAGCCCGGGTACTGCGTCTCGGGCACCTGCGCGGCGATGTCGACGGCGATGACGTCCGCACCCTCGGCCGCCAGGCGCACGGCCTCGGCTCGTCCCTGGCCACGGGCAGCGCCGGTGATGAAGGCGACCTTGCCCTCGAACCGACGGGCGATGGGGTCGTGCGGGACGGGCGCTTCGGGGACCGGGGTGGTCATCGGGTTCTCCTCCAGGATCGGTGCGGCGGCTGCCGGCACCGACTCTGTCACCCACGTGGCAGTTTGTGCCACGACCGTCCGTCAGACCTCGACGTCACTCCCCATCGTCACCGTCGAGTCCGGCGGCAGCCCGAAGTAGGCGGCCGGGTTGGCCGCGGTGTGCGCCAGCCCGACGAACAGCGCCTTGCGCCAGCGCGCCATGCCGGGCGCCGACGTCCGGCGGATCGACCCGCGGGACAGGAAGTAGGACGCGTCGTCCAGGTCGGCGGTCGGCGGCTCGATCATCCCGGCCGCGTGCGCCTGGCGGAGCGCCGCCGGCAGGTCCGGCGGGTCGGCGAACCCGAGCGTCACGGACAGGTGCTGGATGCCGTCGTCCTCGTAGCCCAGGTCGTCCACGGCGAGCCGGTCCTCCGGTGGCACGTGCGGCACGTTGGCCGCGCCCATCGACACGATCACCACCGTCTCGTGCAGCACGTGGTTGTGCTGGGCGTTGGCCCGCAGCGCCAGCGGCACGGTCTCCTTGCTGGGGTGCGGGAACACCGCGACGCCGCGCACCCGGGGCTTGCCGTGGTGCCGGGCCTCCTCGACGAAGTCGGCGAGCGACCCCTCCATGGTCCGGCGGTTGGCGCTGACGATCTCCCGGCCGCGCCGCCAGGTGGTCATCACGGTGAAGACCAGGACGGCGATGAGCAGCGGCAGCCACCCGCCGTGCAGGACCTTCGACAGGTTGCCGGCGAGGAAGACCAGCTCGACCCCGCCGAACCCGACCGCGGCGAGGGCGAGCTTCCACGGCTGCCAGTGCCACAGCACCCGGGCGACGACGAGCAGCAGCAGGGTGTCCACGACGAGCGCGCCGGTGACCGAGACGCCGTAGGCGGTGGCGAGCCGCTCGGAGGAGCGGAAGCTGAGCATCAGCACGAGCACGCCGACGAAGAGGATCGCGTTGACCCCGGGCAGGTAGATCTGGCCGCTCTCCTCCTCCGAGGTCTGCCGCACGGTCAACGGCGGGAGCAGCCCGAGCTGCATCGCCTGCCGGGACAGCGAGAAGGCACCGGAGATGACCGCCTGGCTGGCGATCACCGTCGCCGCGGTGGCGAGGACGACCATCGGGATGCGCGACCAGTGCGGGTAGAGCAGGAAGAACGGGTTGGTGGCAGCACCGGGGTGGTGCAGGATCAGCGCCGCCTGGCCCAGGTAGTTGAGCACCAGCGCGGGGAAGACCAGGAAGAACCAGGCGCGCAGGATCGGCGTGCGACCGAAGTGCCCCATGTCCGCGTAGAGCGCCTCGGCACCGGTGATCACCAGGACGACGGCACCGAAGGCGACGAACGCGATGCCCGGGTGGTCGACGACGAACAGCAGGGCGTACGTCGGCGAGAGGCCCTTGAGCACCTCCGGGTGCGGCAGCACCTCGGCCAGTCCGCCCACCGCCAGGGCGGCGAGCCAGAGCGCGGTGACCGGGCCGAACAGCCGGCCGACCCGGCCGGTGCCGAAGCGCTGGGCGGCGAAGAGCAGGGTGAGGATGACGGCCGCGATGGGCAGGACGACGTGACTCAGGCTCGGCGCGGCGACCTCGAGTCCCTCGACTGCCGACAGCACGCTGATCGCCGGGGTGATGACCGAGTCCCCGTAGAAGAGCGAGACGCCGAGGACGCCGATGAGCAGCAACCACTTCGTCGGCCGTCCGCGGTCGGCGTAGAGCCGCCGGGCGAGCGCGGCCAGGGCCATGACGCCGCCCTCGCCGTCGTTGTCGGCGCGCATCACCACGCCGACGTACTTCACCGACACGATCAGCGTGACCGACCAGAACATCAGCGAGATGACGCCGTAGACGTCACCCGGGGTGGGTCGGACGGCCCCGTCGTCGATGGAGAAGACGGTCTGCAGGGCGTAGAGCGGGCTGGTGCCGATGTCGCCGAACACGATGCCCAGCGCGGCGAGGACCAGTCCGCGGCCGGCATGCGCGGCTCGCGACCGGTGCGGCGGCCGAGCGTCCTCCGCGGCCTCCGGCGTGGCGACGGACTCGGTCACGAGTCACTCCTTGGTTGCACGACGAACCAGTGTCGTCCCGCCGGCTGTGCGGCGCTCTTCCGGATCACCCCGCGGGTGGACACCCCGCCGTGGATCGCCGCTGGTCAGATCCGGAGGAGTGTTCCGATGAGGATCTCGGTGCCGTCGGGGCGGTAGGTGTGCCATCGGCCGCCGGGAACTCGTTCGATCCGGAAGCCGTGGTGGACCTTGGTGTGGTGCCGTTTGCACAGCAGCCCGGAGTTCTCCAGGCTGGTCTCCCCACCGAAGATCCAATGAGTCAGGTGGTGGACGTCGCACCAGTAGGTCGGGGCGCCGCAACCGGCGAACACGCAGTGCCCGTCCCGCAGCTCCACGGCCTTGCGCAGGCCTGGGGTGACCACCCGGTGGTCCCGGCCCAGGTCCAGCAGCACCCCGTCGGGGCCCATCACGATCCTCGACATGCTCGCGTCGCAGGCCAGCCAGCGGGCCCGGGCGGCGGAGATCTGCCCACCGAACCCGGTCCGGGCCGCACCCGGGCCGGTGGCGGGGTCGATCAGGTCGTCGATGTCGAGGTTGAGCACCACCTGCGGCTTCACCGTCCGCAGCTTCGGCAACCCACCGGAGGCCAGCGCGTTGTCACAGAGTTGGACGAGGGCATCGGCCAGCTGCTGGGCGCGGGTGCGGTCATCGCCTTGGGGCCGGTTGGCCTGCACCATCGACTCCAGCGCGGCCTCGAACTTCTCCCCGCTCACCGCGTCGAGCTCCCCGCGGATGGACCGGCGCCCATCGGCGTGCCGCGCCACCTGGACCTGGCGGCCCTCGGTGGGGTCCGGTTCGGTGCCATCGGGGTCCAGCGCCTCCCGGTAGTGGTGCACCACCTGGGCGAGCCGGTCATGGGCCTCACCGTGAGCGACGGCGACCAGCGCCCGGTCGATCGCGCCCAGGTCGACGTCCTGCTCGGCGGCCGCGGCCCGTTCGGCCTCCCCGGCGATCGGGGCGATCACCGCCACCTGCGAGGCGGTGAGGGTGCCGGCCGCGAACGCCGCCGCGGTGGCCGGCAGGTGCTCCAACGCCCGGCCTGAGCGCACCAGCCGCCCGGCCTCCCCCGCCGACAGGTGCCCGTGCCCACGCAGCCAGGACGGCATCGTCTTCTTCCCGTCGTGCTCCGCGGCGCCGGTGGCATCGGCGTGCCGGACGGTGCGGGTCAGCTCCGCAGTCGCCCGGTTGACCACCGTCATCAGCAGAGTCGCCCGGTCCAGCACCGCACCCGCGGGAAGGGCAAAAAGGTCCTCAGCGGCCAGGGCGTCCAATGCGGACTGCAACTCGCCCACCGGGCACCCCCTCCACGTCTTCGAACAAGCGTACGAATACTACCGCAGAGGCGACGCCTGGACAAGACGTATCCGCAGGTCAGAGGCTTGTCCACAGATTCCCGGAGCGGCTTGACAGCCCCCCGTGGACCGCCGCGCGGGGACCCCGGGCTCAGTCGCGTGAGAAGCGGTCGGGGCGGAAGGCATCGAGCAGTGGGTCGGGGACCCCGGTGACGATCTCCTCGGCGAGCAGCTCACCCGCGATCAGCCCGATGGTGGCGCCGCTGTGGGTGAAGGCGACGTGCAGGCCGCCCACCTCACAGACGGCACCGAGCACCGGGTACCCGTCGCCCGGGACGGGCTTCCGCCCCACGCCGCAGGAGGCGGCGGTCAGCGCGGGGTTGCCCGCGAGCACCGCCGACGCCTCCCGGAGCAGCCCCGCGACCGTGGAGTCCTGGACCTCGAACGTGCCGTCGCCCCGGCCGACGACCTCCTCTTCCGCCCAGCCCGCGTCGAGGACCACTCCTCCGCCGGGCGCCGGGCGGACCGCGACCCGCGGGGTGTTGAGCACGGCGCGCAGCCGGTGGTCGAGCGGTGGGGTGCGGACGAGCAGGGCGTTCGTCGTCCCGTCCGGGACGTCGACGCCGAGCTCGGCGAGGCTGCCCGGGACGGCGGCGCCGGTGGCGAGGACCACGACGTCGGCGGGGAGGACGTCGCCGCTGGCGGTGCGGACCCCGGCGACCCGGTCCCCGTCCCGGACCAGCGCGCACCGGCCCGCGTCGGTGCGCACCTCTCCCCCCGCGTCCACCAGGTCGTGCACGAGCTCGTCGACCAGCGACGGCAGGTCGACCCAGCCCTCGGCCGGGTTGAGCAGCGCGCCCTCGGCGGGCACAGCGGCCGGGTCGACGCCGGGCACCCGGCCGGCCACCTCCTCGCGGGCGAGCCACTCGGTCGGGTAGCCGATCGTGCGCTGCTGCTCGAAGGACTCCCGGACGCCCTCGCCCCAGCGCAGCCCGCCGTCGAACGCGATGGCCGCGCGGGCGTCGTCCCGCGCGGCGAAGGTGCGGTACCGGTCGAGGCCGAGCATCCGCAGCCGGTGGTACGCAGGCGGGTAGGAGCCGGCGGAGTTCAGCCAGGACAGCGACCGCCCCGACGCCCCGCTGGCCAGCCGACCGTCGGTGACCAGGGTGACGGCGGCCCCCCGGGCCGCGAGCTGCGCCGCGGTCGACGTCCCGAGCACTCCCCCACCGACGACGGCGACCCGTCGACCGTTCTGTCCCATGCCGCCCAGGTAGCCAGCCGCGCCGCGGGAGGAACACGACATGGCGCACGCCTCAGCGCGACGGGCCGCCGACCTCGGTCATCCCCACCGTCCGGATCAGGTCGAACCGCGACGCGTCCTCGGTGCCCGGTTCGGCCGTGTAGGCCACGATGCGCAGGTCGGTGCCGATGGCAGTGAGGACGTCACAGTCGAGCGTCACCTCACCGACGAGCGGGTGCACGAACGTCTTCGCCTGGAACCGGTGCTCGACGACGGTGCCCTCGGCCCACAGCTGCACGAAGCGCTCGTACGCCTGCAGCTCGGCGAGCACCGCCCGGACGGACGGGTCGTCCGGGTAGCGGATCAGCGCGGTCCGTAGGTCGGAGACGAGCGCACGCTCGTGCCGTTCGTGGTCCCCGGCGTCCCAGACGACCTGCGGGGCGGTGCCGGCGAACTGGGCGAGGACCAGGTTGAGGCCGGGCCGCATCTGGCCCAGCAGCGCCTCCCACGCCGCATTGGCGGTGAGCAGTGTCCAGTGCGCCGTCCAGACGCCGATCGCGACGTCCGGGAGGCGGGCGAGCAGCCGCTGCACGCTGCCGGGGATGTGCGTCGGGACGGCACTGGGCAGTGGGGCCGGCAGGCCGGCGGCGAGGTGGAGCTGGTCACGCTCCAGGTCCGAGAGCTGCAGCACCCGGGCGAGCGAGGCGACGACCTGCGCCGAGGGGCGCTCGGCCCGCCCCTGCTCCAGCCGGACGAGGTAGTCGACCGAGACGCCGGCCAGCAGGGCGACCTCCTCCCGGCGCAGGCCACTGGTGCGGCGGTTGCCGGCGGGGAAGCCGACCGCAGCAGGTCGTAGTCGCTCGCGCCACGCGCGCAGCAGCGCAGCGAAGTCCCCTCGATCAGCCATGCGCCCATCGTCGCCCACCGGCGGCGACGTGGGTGGTACTGCCGGTCATGCGGTCGAACGGGACCACCGGGTCCCGCCCGGACGGTGGAACCGTCCGGTGCATGACGACGACACTGATCTCCGGCGGCAACAAGAGCCTCGGCTTCGAGACGGCCCGGCGGCTGACGGAGGCCGGGCACCGGGTGGTCATCGGCGCCCGCGACCCCGAGCGCGGCCGGCGCGCGGCCGAGGAGCTGGGCGTGGAGTGGGTGCAGCTCGACGTGACCTCCGACGAGTCGGTGGCCACGGCCGCGAAGGAGGTGCGCGAGCGCTTCGGCGGGCTGGACGTGCTGGTCAACAACGCGGGCATCTCCGGCCACCTCGGCGGGGTCGAGGACGTCGACGGCCCGCGGATGGCGGAGGTGCTGGACACCAACACGGTCGGCATCGTCCGGATGACGCACGCCTTCCTGCCGCTGCTGCGGGAGTCGGCGGCACCGGTCGTCGTCAACGTGACCAGCGGGCTCGGCTCGTTCGCCGTGCGGTCCGACGAGACGCGGATCGAGCACTCGCTGCCGACGCTGGCGTACTCGGCGAGCAAGGCGGCGGTCAACATGCTCACCTCGGTGTACGCCCAGTTCCTCCCCGAGCTCCGGGTCAACACGGTGGACCCGGGCTACACGGCCACCGACTTCAACGGCCACTCCGGGCCGCAGACGGTCACCGAGGGCACCGACGCGATCGTGGCGATGGCGTCGATCGACGCGGACGGCCCGACCGGCACCTTCACCGACCGGCACGGCGCCGTCCGGTGGTGAGGTCGGTCGGCAGCCGGCCGTAGCCGGGCGCCGCCCACCAGGCGTGCTCGTAGCCGTGGGAGCGCTGCTGGGAGCTGTCACCCCTCGGGCCGCGACGAACCTCATTGCCCCGCCCGCCCCGGCGTGCTGCGCTGGACGACGCCCGGCTCGCCGCGGGGCCGAGGGGCCGAGGGGGAAGACGATGCCGGAGAAGCTGCCCGACCTACCGCGCCTGCTGCCGGCCGCCGATCCCGCGGATCGGGTGGCGGTCCAGCAGACGGCCTTCAGCCACGACGTGCTGGGGCGCTTCGTGTGCAACGACTGGGACGAGGTGGCCGCGGGTCTCGCGGACGGCGGGTTTCCCTTCGACGTCATAGTGGTCGGCGCGGGGATGTTCGGCGCCTACTGCGCGGAGAAGCTGTACCGGCTGGGCGCGGACGCCGGCCTGCGCATCCTAGTCCTGGACGCCGGGGCGATGCTGCTCCCGGTGCACGTCCAGAACCTGCCGCAACGCCTGGGCGGGTCGTTGGGTGGCCCCCGCCACCACCGGACCCGGGACGACGGCACGGGCCTGCAGAACGTGGTGTGGGGCCTGCCGTGGATCAGCAACGAACCCTCACCGGGGCTCGCCTACTGCCTCGGTGGGCGCTCCGTCTTCTGGGGAGGCTGGTCCCCTCGGCTCACCGAGACCGACCTCCAACACTGGCCGGCCGAGGTGCGGGAGCACCTGAGCGCTCCCGGTGGGTACGACCGCACCGAGATCGAGATCGGCACCGTGCCCACCTGTGACTACATGCTGGCCACGAGCTTCCACGACGACCTCCGAGCCGCTCTCCAGCAGGCCGTCCGGGACGTACCGGAGCTCCGGACGGTGGAGGAGGCACCGCTGGCCGTCGTCGGCTCCCCGCCGGCTTCCGGGCTCTTCGCCTACGACAAGTTCTCGTCGGTCCCCTTCCTCATCGACGCGGTCCGCAACGACGTCGCGGAGAACACCGGGCAGGGCGACGTCTCCCGGCGGCTGTTCGCGGTGCCACGCGCACGCGTGCTCCGCCTCCATCGCAGCGACGGGACCGTGACGGGTCTGGACGTGGCCCTGGAGGGACGCCCGGAACCGGTCCTGCTGCCGGTACCGGCCGGATCCGCGGTCGTCCTCGCCAACAGCACCATCGAGGCGACCCGGCTGGCACTGGACTCCTTGGGAGTCGGCGACCGGACGGCGAACCCCGGCTCGCCGCGACTGGGCAACCTGACGGTGCACCTGCGGAGCAACATCACCGTCCGGATCCGTCGGGCAGCCCTCGGACTGCCGCCCGGGCCACCCCCGGACGTCGAGACGACCGCGTTCCTCGTCCGCGGCCAGGGGTCCGGTGGTCGCCAGTTCCACCTGCAGCTCTCTGCCGCAGCCGTGGGGGGCATCGACCCGGAGCGCAACATGTGGCAGCAGGTCCCGGACATCGACACGCTCGCGCAGATCCGGGCGAACCAGGACCCGGACTGGATCACCATCGTGCTCCGGGGCATGGGCGAGATGGAGGGCGACCAGAGCGTCCCTCCCGACCCGACGAGGAGCTGGATCGACCTGAGCCCCGAGGTCGACGAGCACGGGCAGCGCCGGGCCTACGTCCACCTCACGACGACAGCGGCGGACGAGACGCTGTGGCAGGAGATGGACCAGGCCGCCTTCGACCTCGCCGCCACCCTGGCCGGGCCTCCGCCGCCGGTCGGCCAGCCGGCGGACCTGGAGTACCTGCAGAGCCGCAGCGGCCCGTTCGCCGCCTCGCGGCCACAGCCCTCGGTCACCGGGCGCAGTTGGTGGCAGGACGGCCTCGGGACCACCCACCACGAGGCCGGCACGCTCTCCATGGGCGCGCCGGGCGCGTCCGTCACCGACGCCCGAGGCCGCTTCCACGGTCTCTCGAACGCCCACGTCGTCGGCCCCGCGGTCTTCCCCGCGCTCGGCTCGGCCAACCCTGCCCTGACCGCCCTGGCACTCGCCCGGCGCACGGCTGAGCTCCTCGTGGAGGACCGCACCACGACGCCGCCGCCCGGCTTCGTCCCGCTGTCCCGGGACCCCGCCGACTGGGAGCTGGTGGGGCGTCCTGGCAGCTCCCCCACGATGTGGCGCCACGGTGCGCTGCTGGAGACCGAGGACGGGTACGGCCTCTACTACTACGTCAAGGAGGAGTTCGCCGACGCCTCCTTCTGGATCGAGTGGCGCGCGCTGGCCTCCGGCCACAACTCCGGGGTCTACGTCCGCACACCCGGACCGGCAGGGCCGGACCCGCTGGAGCAGGCAGACCAGCAGGGGCACGAGATCCAGATCGACGATCTCGCAGCGGGCACCCCACCTGGCCAGGCCGTCCACGCCACCGGGGCCGTGTACGGACTGCAGGCCGCGACCGGATCCCCGACCAACCCGCCGGGGCAGTGGAACACGTACCTCATCGAGACCTCGGGACCCCGGATCGAGGTCACCCTCAACGGGAAGCCGATCAACGACTACACCAGTGCCAGGCGGCAGCACGGGTTCCTCGCGCTCCAGGTCCACGGGCGGCCCAGCAGGATCCAGTTCCGCAACCTGCACGTGAGACGCGGCTGACCGGCCACCCGGACCACACCCACATCGACGCCCTCTCCCGCGACCAGGCCACGGTGGGGCCGGCCTGGCGCCTCGTCCACGCCAGTGGCCACCAGGAACGACGAAGGCCGCTCCCCCGGAGGGAGAAGGGCCTGGTCGCAAGGGTGGAGCTGAGGGGACTCGAACCCTGATGCAGAGGTGGGTGGAGGGGTCCGCGCCCGCGTGCGGTCGTCGATGGACGACACGGCCGGGCGATCAGGACGGATGAGCCCGCAGTCAGGTGATCTCGGCGCGGCAGTGGATCATCTCGGGTCGCCCTCCTCGCCAGCTTCGGCGAGGTCGTGGGCGAGGTCGCGAGGGGCACGCAGCACGTGCGACGCGTGCACGAGGCGACGGGGCCGTGGTGACCGCCAAGGTCGTCCTCATGCTCACTGCTGCGGACTCCGCCGGGCGACTTGCGGAGCCGCTCTCCTGATCAGCCCCACCGTCGGGGTCAACCCGGCGGTGGGGAACCCAAGCGGCTGCGCCTACGACTGCCCTCCATCGCCCGCTTCGCTGCCACTGGCCGACGCACCTCTGCTGCACCTCGCCCAACCCGCCCCGTCCACCGGTCTCGCCCTCGACGGCCTCCGACGGCTCGATGCCCTGGCCGTTCCCGGCTGCACACGGCAACACCGACCCGACGACCCTCGCAGCACCCGGGCCCGTGGAGCCCGGCGACCAGCCCGACGACACGGGGCCATCTGTCACACCCGAACGCGACCTCCGTGCTGATGCCTGTTGCCTACGACGGTAGATCCTCTAGGGCCAGCCGCGGAGTTCTCGTTTCGCGGGGAGAGTCCATTGAGGTCCACGTCAGCCCGAATTGTGGCCAATGCGATGGCTCTGCCCCCGACTTCGCTGGATCCCGCTTTGCCAGCGAAGGCAAGGGCACATGCGTGCCGCCAGCCGACCATTGCGCGAATACGCCTGACAACATAGTTGTGAAAGCAGCAGAGCGATCAGACTGATGAGCTGTCATCTGCTAGAATCGGCCCATGCGGGCAGGCGCAGATCATGACTTCGCGGGTCTCCTGATCGACGACTTCTACAGGCCGATCATCCCTCATCCGGCGCCCGACGTCACCGACCAGGGTGACCCGTATCTGCTGACCGTCCCTCGGTCGTCTGCCAGCAGTTACTCCTACTACCTCTACCATACGGACGTTTCCCACGAGGGTGACCGGATCGCCGTCTATGGCAGCCACGACCTGCGGCAGTTCCAGTACCTCGGAAAGGCACTGCATGCGGATGCACCGATGAGCGAGCATTGGGCTCCTTGCGTGGTGTACGACGCATCGGCCAGGCGATACAACATGTTCTACTCACGGAGCACACCCCACCAGTCGAATGCAGACATCGGGCAGCGGCTGCGCCGGGCGGTTGCCGACAGACCTGAAGGGCCATTCATCGACCAGGGCGAGATGCCCCTGGAGCTGGAGACGGACTTCGCCATCGATGCGGACGTCTACCGAAGACACGATCAGCAATCCGGTCGCCCAGCACACTTCCTCGCATACGTCGTGGAATTCTGGAGCGAAACACGCGTCGGCGTGGGGATCGTCGAGGTGGAGCTGAGCTCTGACCTCGCTCGGCCCGTGTCAGCTCCGCGCGTCCTGGTCAAACCCAGTTTGGACGTGCAGATGTATGAGCGCTACCGCTCGATGCCCTGGCAGATCGGCAAGCGGGACTGGGCCGGCGGAGAAACGGTCGACTGGCACTGCATCGAGGCGCCCATCGGTGGACTGGTGTCTCCGGCCGGCAGGCCCTATTACCTGAACAGTTACGGCAGCTACAAGGATGAATCATATGCTGTTGGTGCGATCCGCGAAGAGGCGGATGGCAGTTTGACGGATCTAGCAGTGCAAGGTCATGCCGTGCTGAGAAGTGGCATGCTGCCGGGCGTCTCGAGTGCCGGGCATCCATCACTGGTGACGCCCAACCTACTGGTCTCGCACGGACGGTTCAGTCCTGATGGTGAGCGGCAGGCCTTCTTCGTGCCTCTGCTCTGGGACGACGAAGATCGTCCATTCTGCCCGAATCGGGATCAGCTCGCACACATGCTCCAGTAGCAGGAGCGTTCACGGAGCCTCTTCCCCGACGCCGTGAGGTCACCGTCATGGGTGCCGTAGGGGCGAGCACCGTCCTGCATCGATCGAAGCCGATTGTTCGACACCAGGAAGTACTGCAGGATCTGGACGCTGCGGCGCGGGTTCTCGCGACCTGCGCGGGGCGTTGGATCGGGTCCCGGATGCGCTCGCCGAGCTCGCCCCGTACGCTGCTGGTCGGAGAACCCCGGCTCGCCCTGGAGGCGCTACATCCCGTGGACTGCGCCGACCGGGCTGTGCTCTCGAACCTGGGCCAGGCATGGGACCTGGCGGAGGGGTTCCCGCCATGAGCAAGTCAGGGTGGTCGTCGACACCTCCCAGCTCTGGTGAGATCCGGACGTCTGGCCCCCGATCGAGCGGGCCGGGTCGCGCATCGCGTCCTTCCAGGTCCGGCGACCGGATTCTGCCGTTCCGAGCCGACGTCCTCGCGGCCCGCGGCTACCTGGGCGACGGCAGCATCGACTTCCCGCCATTCGTCACGGCTGTCGACGAGGCCGGACACCGGGGCAACACCGAGGTCGAGATGTTCATCGCCAACGTATGGGCCTCCCCGGGGGGCGGACGCCCTCGCCTCGGTCGTGCTGCGCTTCCTCGACGTGGTCGTTCCCGACAACGCTCCGACATGAGCACCCTCCGGTCGCTCCGAAGCGATCTGCGTTCCACCTGGGAGACCCCGGCCACACCAGCTAGGACCAACCCGGCCTCGTTCGGCCGCTGAGGGAGGACACGTCATGGCTGCCATCACCTACGACCACGCGACCGTGCAGTACGCCGGGGCCGAACGGCCCTCGGTGAACGCGCTGAGCCTCGACATCGCCGACGGCGAGTTCCTCGTCCTGGTCGGCCCGTCCGGCAGCGGGAAGTCCACGGCGCTGCGGGCCCTGGCTGGCCTGGAGGGCGTCAGCGAGGGCACCATCCGCATCGGGGAGCGCGACGTCACGAACCTCGCACCCAAGGAACGGGACATCGCGATGGTGTTCCAGAACTACGCGCTCTACCCGCACATGACCGTCGCGGACAACATGGGTTTTGCGTTGAAGATCGCCGGGATGAAGCGGGACGAGATCCGCAGACAGGTCGAGGATGCCGCGAAGATCCTCGACCTGGAGCCCTACCTGGACCGCAAGCCCAAGGCCCTGTCCGGTGGTCAGCGGCAGCGCGTGGCGATGGGCCGGGCGATCGTCCGCAACCCGCAGGCGTTCCTGATGGACGAGCCGCTGTCCAACCTCGACGCGAAGCTCCGGGTGCAGACCCGCACCGAGATCGCGTCCCTGCAGCGCCGGCTCGCCGTCACCACGGTCTACGTCACCCACGACCAGGTCGAGGCCATGACCATGGGCGACCGGGTGGCCGTGCTCAAGGACGGCTACCTGCAGCAGGTGGACACGCCCCGCAACCTCTATGACAAGCCGGACAACATCTTCGTCGCGGGTTTCATCGGCTCGCCGGCGATGAACCTGGTGGACATCGACCTCGACCAGGACGGCGCCGTGCTGGGCAACTACACCTTTCCGCTGCCACGGCAGACCATGGCCGCCCTGGCGGCGGACAACTGCACGACCGCGACGCTGGGCTTCCGGCCGGAGTCGGTGCGGCTGGTCGGCGAGGGCGAGGGCTTTCCGTTCGAGGTCGTCGTCGTAGAGGAGCTCGGCTCGGACGCCTACGCCTACGGGACGATGCGCACCTCCCGCTCCAAGGAGGGCGACAAGCTCCTGACGCTGCGGGTCGACGCCCGCCGCCCGCCCATGAAGGGCGAGACCGTCCACATCCAGATCAATCCGGACGAGGCCTACGTCTTCTCCTCCGAGTCCGGTCGCCGGGTCTCCGGCGATGTTGCCAGCGTCGCCCGAGCCTGACGCCGTGCCTGTGCAGCCTCACAGTGAGGGCTCTTGTGATGGCCCGCGCGGGTTCGGCGCGATCCCTGGACGCCGGCGGAGCGGCACGACCCCATCTGTCGGGCTGGACCAACACCCTGCCTCGACGCCTCAAGCCGTGCGGCGATCATGCTTCCCAGCTTGGACGGAGTGGCAGGGGCAGAACTCAGCCGCGAGGTGACCGTAGCTCCACGACGGTGACCTCGTCGGGCCCCGATCCGCGTGGGGGCTCCGACAGCCGGTGCCGCGGGCCCTGTCGATCTCGGTGACGGCTCCTCCACGATCACCCGGCGGCGCAGCACGAAGCGGTATGAGAAGAGCCCCGGCTCCGCGATGGCCTCCCGCGGGGCCGTCCCGAGAAGGACGTCCCAGGCTGCTACTTGATGCCGGTGTTGGCGACCCCTTGGGCGATCTGGCGCTGCAGGACCAGGAAGACGGCGAGCAGGGGCAGGATGCCGAGGACGGCGGAGGCCATGGTCTCGGCATATTGGATCGCGGAACCGCCGACCAGGCTGCTGAGCCCCACAGGAATGGTCTGTGACTTGGTCTGAGTGAGGACCAGCAGCGGCCACAGGAAGGCATTCCAGCTGGTGATGAACGTGAGGATCGCGACCGCGGAGATCGCCGGCCGGGACAGCGGCATGGCGACCTGGGAGTAGACCCGCCACCAGCTGGCACCGTCGAGCCGGGCGGCCTCGACCAGGGAGACCGGGATGGCCTTGATGAACGAGTGGAAGACGAAGACAGCGACGGGGAGAGCGATCGACGGCAGGATGACCGCCCAGTACGTGCCCAGCAGGTTGAGTGCCCGGAACTCCAGGAACTGCGGCAGGACGAGCGCTTCGACGGGCACCATGAGACCGGCCAGGATCAGCCCGAACACGGCGTACCTCCCGCGGAAGTCGAGGTGGACGAGGGCGAACGCGGCCATCGAGCAGACCACCACGGTGAAGATGACCGTCAAGGTGGAGATGACGAAGCTGTTGACGTACCACCAGCCGAGCGGGCTGGAGTTCCACGCAGAGGCGTACGCGTCGAAGTTCCAGTTGCTGGACCAAGGCGTCGTGGGGTTCGCCGCGATCTCCTCGTTGGGCCGCAGTGACGTGATCACCGCCCACACGAAGGGGATCAACCAGATGAGCGCGAAGAGCGTCACGCACGTGGCGGCAAGCCGGTTGAACGCCTTCCCTGTCTCTTCGGTGCCGCCTCGGCGGCGTGCGGGCTTGGTGTCAGCCGCAGGCGCGGCCACGCTGGTCGCCATTGCTCGGGCTCCCCTCAGGCGTTCGCGGAGTTGCTGCGCCGCCGGATCAGGAACCACGCGGCGGAGATGAGGACCAAGATCACGAAGTAGACCATCGTCGCGGCGGCCGCGTAGCCGCCTCGGTAGGCACCGAACCCGGTGTCGAAGATGTACTGGATGACCGGACGCGTCGAGTACGCCGGGCCGCCGGCCAACAGGATGTAGATCTGGTCGAACACCTTCAGGGACGAGAGGACCTGCAGGACCAGCACGAGGCCCAGGGTCGGGCGCAACAGCGGGATGGTGATGTGCCGGATCTGCTGCCACGGCCCTGCGCCGTCGATCGTCGCTGCCTCGTAGACCTCCTCCGAGATCTCCTGGATGGCCGCGGTGTAGAGGATGAAGTTGAAGCCGAACGTCCACCACACCGTGAGCAGCACCACGGCGAACCAGGCTCCGGAGGTGGAGCCGAAGAAGTCCGGGGCGGTCAGCCCGACCCAGCTGAAGGCGTTGGTGATCAATCCGGTCTCGGGCGTGTACATGAAGGCGAAGATGAGGCACACCGCGGCGGAGGGCACGACGTACGGAGCGAAGAAGGCGAGCCGGAAGAACCACTGGTTGCGGGCGATGCGGGAGGCGAGAACGGCGAACAGCATCGGCAGCAGCACCAGGAACGGGGTGGTCAGCAGCGTGAAGAGCACCGAGTGCCACATCGAGGCCCAGAAGTCCCCGTTGGACAAGACGTCGGCGTAGTTGGAGAACCCCACCCAGTCGCCCACGCCGGCTCGCACCGTGGTCGTGTTGAACAAGCTGATCACCAGCCCGACGAGCACGGGACCGATGAGGAAGGCGATGTAGAAGGCCAGGAAGGGCGTGGCGAACAGCCACCCTGCCCTGTTCTCACCGCGCGGGGGCCCGCTCGCGGTGATCGACCGTTCCTTGATGTCCGTCCCGGTCACGGGCGCGGGAAGGGTAGTGGCGGTCATGTCGGTCTCCGTACTACACGGGGGGCCGGGCGGTCGAGAAGGTCTTCAAGCTGGTGGTCATCGCGTCGACGCCCGCCTTGGGGTCGGTGCCCCCGGTGAGGACGCTGGCGATGACCGAGCCCATGGCGGTCTGGAAGTCCGAGCCCGCCCCGGTGTACCAACCCGGCGGGTCGTAGACCGCGTTGAAAGCCGCTTCGGTGTAGTTGCTCTGCGGCTTGAGCTCGAGGAACTCCTGGCTCTCCTGCACCGGTAGCCAGGCGGGGATGTGGCCGCCGTCCGCCCAGATCAGACTCTGGTCCAGCAGACCCTTGACGAAATCCACAGAATCGGCGCTTCGCGTCGCCGAGCGCCCCGGGCTCGTCGGGATGACCAGAGCGTGCGAATCGGCGTAGGCGACCGGCTCGGGGCCGAGGAGCGCCGGGAAGGGCACGACGTTGAGCTCGAGGCCCTTGATCTCGCGGTACGTCGGGATCTGCCACACGCCGTCGAACAGGAAGCCGACCCTGCCCTGGCTGAAGAGAGTGGTAGTCGTCGTGGCCGTGGCGTTGGCCGGCATCAACTTCTGCCCCTGGGTGAGGTTCTGCATGAAGGCGAACGTCTCCTCCATGGCACTGCGGTCGATGGTGACCTTGGTGCCGAGTTCGGAGACGATCGGTCCGGCCAGGCCGGAGTAGATCATCAGGAAGAAGCGCCAGCAGGTCGATGGGTCCGCCGTGATCGTCGCGACCGCCGCGAAGTCCGATCCGTTCGCGTCCTTCATCGCCTGGAGGGCGGCCACGAAGTCGTCGCTGTTCTTCATGGGCTTGAGGTTCTCGCCCGTCGCGTCGAGCAGCCCGGCCTTCGCCGCCAACGCGGTGTTGTAGAAGAGCACGAACGGATGGGTGTCGATCGGCACCGCGTACGTGGTGCCGTCCACCGTGGCCTTGTCCCAGGCGGCCGGGGTGAACTTGTCCTGGGTGACCCCCACCGCGCGGAACTGGTCCGCGACGGGCGTGAGCAGGTCTGCCTGCGCCAGGAGGGGCACCCGGGACAAGTGCGCGACGGTCACGTCGGGGGGGCGACCGCTCGACGTCGACAGCGCCAGCTTCGTGTAGAACGGATTGCCCCAAGAGAGCAGCGTGGACTCGACCGACTGGCCGGATGACTTCTGGTAGTCCCGGACCATCGTCCCCATGTTCTCGCCGTCACCACCACCGAAGAGGTGCCAGAAGATGACGTCGGCCGTCTTCGGTTGCGCCCCGGTGAAGCTGGTGGCGATCGGTGACCCGCACCCCGACAGCGCGACGGCGAGAGAGACACTGCCACCGGCGGCGAGGAACTGGCGGCGCGAGATCTGAGTCATGAGAGGTACGCCCAGTCGTAGCCCGATGAGCCGATCCTGGCGACTGTTACACGGCTGTTCATCGACGGCAACCTGGCACCGGTCGTCGGGTGAGACGCGTGACCCAGACACCGGGCCTCTGTGGTCTCTCTCCGTGTGCGCTGATGCTGGCCAGGTGACGGCGACTGCTCGTTCACGCAACGGAGCCCGCTCGTGAAGGCGAGCAGAGCATCCAGGTTCCGTACCCCCCGGAGTCGCCCACCTCAGGGGTGGGGGCTCGTGGGTTCCACCCTGGCGTCTGGTACCGCCGGGTCATCCCGCACGACGTCCTCGCTGGCGATGGCAACAACGCACGCAGGGTCCTCGTGCACTTCGGTGCCGTCGACCACAGCGCCCAGGTCTGGTTCGACGGACAGCTGGTCGCCGAGCACGTCGGCGACCGAACGCCCTCCACCGCCGATGCCATCGACGCGCCGGCGACCAGCCAGGATCAGGGTCGGAGGAACAGGTTCTCGTGACGACGGCCCGCGGCTGAGCATGCACGAGGTTGTCGAGGCGGGACGAGTGGCGTTCGGGGGCAGCCGGACGGCCTCGGGCTCGCCCGACCTCAGCAGATTCCGCCCACCGCAGCGCCCAGCGTCGTGGATCATCGGTCGGGCAGGGGGCTGGGCGGTGGAGGCGGCGATGGGCGACCCGATGAGCGGCACAGGGCTCGTGAACGTGACCGTCACCCGTGCCGGCACACAGGTGCTGCGGGACGTGACGCTCCGGGCGGCCGACGGGGAACTGCTCGTCGTGCTCGGCTCCTCAGGAAGCGGCAAGTCCACCCTCCTGCGGGCGCTCGCCGGGCTCGACAAGGTCGCGTCCGGCACCGTGGTCATCAACGGCCGTGACGTCACCAGGCTGCCGCCCGGGGAGCGACGCGTGGCGATGGTCTTCGAGACCTCGGCGCTCCTCTCCTTCCTCGACGTGTCCGGCAACATCGGGTGGGGACTCCGCGCGCAGCGGCTACCGGAGACCGAGGTGAAGCCGCGGGTCATGGACCTCGCCCGGCGACTGCGGTTGAGCCGGTTGCTGCCCCGCCGTCCGGACGACTTGTCCACCGGCGAGCGCGGCCTGGTCGGCATCGGGCACGCTCTCGTGCAGCGCCCGGACGTCTTCCTGCTCGACGAGCCGCTCGCGGGCCTGGATGCCGCAGAGCGCACCAGAGTGCGTCAGGAGATCGTCCACATCGTCCGTTCCGTGGGCGCCACGACGTTCTTCGTCACCCACGATCAAGCCGAAGGACTCGCGGTCGCCGACCGGGTCGCCCTGCTGCACGAGGGCGCCGTGGTGCAGGTGGGCACACCTCGCGACCTGTACGAGCGGCCGGCGGACCTGTTCGCGGCCGGGTTCGTCGGCACCCCGCCGATCGGACTGCTCCCCGCCCGGCTGGTGTCCGCCGGCGGGCAGGCCGCGTTCACCGTGGGCAACAGGACACTGCCGCTGTGGGGGGCGGTCCCACCGCCGCTTCGTGACCACGTGGGCCGTGAGGTGGTACTCGGGCTCAGAGCTGAGGACGTGCACGACCCCACGGCCGGCGACGACCCGGACTCGGTGGCCCTGGCTGCGGTGGTGCGGGAGGTCGAGTACACCGGTCGACGAAACGTGGTCACGGTCGCAGTCGGCACCCCGCCGGTCACAGCCCGGGGCAGCGAGGTGTCCCGCGACAAGTCACGTGGCGCGACGCTGCGCTCGTTCTTCCCGCCGCGATCGGTGATCCGTCCCGGTGCCGCGGTGACGGTCGCGGTCAAGGCGTCGAGCGCCCACGTCTTCGACGCCGTCACCGGCCGCGCGCTCTGGCACCCCTGAACCTCTCCAGACGGAGCAAGGACGCCGCTCCCATGGGGCGATCCGGAGTCGAGCCACCCACATCAGCGTTGCGGAGAGCCGGCGGAGGGCCAGCGCTGAAGCCACGGGCCCGGAGGGCGGCCTCGCTCCCCGTACCTGGACAGGCCCCCGAGTGCGCCGCCGATCTCCGCGGCGAGCTGCGCGTCGTCCCCCAGCGATCCGAAGGCACTGCATGGTCCCAGCAGGGGCGCGGGTCGTTCCCGCCGAGGGTGGCGAGCTCGCGGAGCTCGCCCGCGCGCGGGTCCACCGCCTGGACCGGCCGCCCGGTGAGGTCGGCACCCCACAGGTGGAGCAACCACGCTGCCACCGCCAGCACCAGCACCAGCACCAGCACCAGCACCAGCACCAGCACCAGCACCAGCACCAGCACCAGCACCAGCATGGCTCGCGGGCGGCCCTGCTCCCGGGCCTCGCCCAGGGAGGGCAGCAGACAGGAGAGCATCTTCACCGAGCCGCGGCGGCACAGCCGCACCAGCCTGTCGCCGATGGCGGGGACCTCCGGGAACCCGTCATCGTCGTCCTCGCTCAGTCCCGCGGCTGCCTCACGGACGAGCACGCCGGCGTCCTGACGGCCGGCGCCCTGCACGCCGGCGGCGCGGTCACCTGAGCCCACCGGGCGCCCCGGGGGCGTAGTCGCCGTAGGCGAACTCCCCCACGGCGTCGCCGGGCACCGCTGCCGAGGCCCGGGTGGTGATGGCGCGGATCTCCTCGACCGGGACCTTGGGGCGTCGGGACGCCGTCACCAGGCCGTTGCGCTCCTGCTGGGTGTCGGTGAGCTGGGTCCAGCAGAAGCCGACCACCGCTGGGCTGTCCAGCAGCGCACCGACCAGCTCGCGGTACCCGGCGAGCAGCCGGGCCGGGTCGTGCACGGCGCCGTACCCGTTCCACCCGGCGTCGGCCTCCGCGCCGCCGACGTCGAGCGAGATGCCGCCGAACTCGGTGATCATCACCGGGGCGTCGGTGACGGTCGCGCCCGGCAGCACGACCACCCGGTAACCCGGCTGGATGTGGCTCAGCGTGTGCGTCAGCGCTGCGTGGTCGCCGTACCGCTCGGTGAGCACCGCGCCGGAGGCGGTGTAGTCGTGCACGGTGAGCACGTCGGTGACCGGCTGCTCCCAGCCGTCGTTGCCGATCACCAGCCGGGTCGGGTCGTAGGCCTTGGTGAGGTGGTACAGGGCGCGGACCAGGTGCTCCTGCTGGGGCTCCCGCTCCAGGGCCGGCACCCCCCAGCTCTCGTTGATCGGCACCCAGGCGATCACGCACGGGTGGCTGCGGTCCCGGTCGACCACCTCCAGCCACTCCCGGGTCAGCCGCTCGACGGTCGCGGGCGAGAAGTTGTAGGCGGCCGGCATCTCGGCCCAGACCAGTAGTCCGAGCCGGTCGCACCAGGCCAGGAAGCGGGGGTCCTCGACCTTCTGGTGCAACCGGACGCCGTTGAAGCCCAGGTCCTTGACCAGCTGGACCTCCCGGCGCAGGGCGTCGGCGTCGGGCGCGGCCAGGTGCGACTCCGGCCAGAAGTTCTGCGCCAGCACCAGCCGCAGGTAGTAGGGCCGGCCGTTGAGCAGCACGCGGCCCTGCGACGCGGAGATGCTCCGCAGTGCCGTGTAACTCCCCACCTCGTCGTACACGACCCCGTCGCCGTCCAGCAGCGTCAGGGTGGCGTCGATGAGGTTCGGCGACTCCGGCGCCCACAGCATCTCCGAGTGGCCCAGGCTCATGTCGCCGGCCAGGGTGATCCGGCGGCGGACCTCACCGCCGTGCACCGCATAGGTGTCGTCGGCCAGCACCCGGTCGTGCTGGCGCAGCACCACCCGCAGCCGCAACCCCGGGGCGCCGTCCGAGCGGACCAGGACGCTGAGGTCGAGGCTGCGGCTGTCGACGTCCGGCGTCCAGGTCAGCGCCCGGACCCGCACCTCGGGCACCTGTTCCAGCCACACCGGCTGCCAGATCCCCGAGGTGCGGTCGTACCAGATGGCGTGCGGTTCCCGCTGCCAGTCCTGCTTGCCCCGGGGCTGGCGCAGGTCCGTCGGGGAGTCCTCGGCCCGGACGACGACGACCTGCGTGCCCGACTCCTCCAGGGCCGGGGTGATGTCGGCGGTGAACGGGGTCGAGCCGCCCTTGTGGTAGGCCACCGCCCGGCCGTTGACCCAGACGTGGGCGCGGTAGTCGACGGCGCCGAGGTGCAGCAGCACCCGGTGCCCGGGCCGGGCCGTCAGCTGCACCTCGCGGCGGTACCAGACGACGGGGTGGAAGCCGGTGTCCCCGATGCCGCTGGCCGGCGACTCGAAGGGGAACGGCACCTCGATCACCCGGTCGAAGACCTCGGCGCGGCGGGGCCAGTGGTCGGTGATGCCGACCGAGCCGTCGTCGAAGGCGAATCCCCACGTCCCGGAGAGGTCCTCCCAGCCCGGGCGGGTCAGCTGGGGGCGCGGGTGGTCGACGGTGCTCGTGTGCATGCGACCGCCCCTACCCGCCCGAGGCCCGCTTGGAGCGTGTCCGCCGGAGATCGCGGGGTTGGTCAGGGCGGTTCACCGACGTGCTGTGCAGACCGGACCGGACAGCCGTGTCTGGGTGCCGAGCACGACTCAGCAGCGCGTCGCGCTGCGCTCATCGCGACGCCCGATCCGCGGAGACGGTTGGCGCGGCGACGACCTCAGCCTGGTCCGTCGTGGTGAACGGACGATGCCTGCCACCGCTCCCACCGTCATCCGCCTCGGAGGCCAAGGCGCGGACGAGCGAGCCTTTCCTTCGCTGCCGACCGCACCAACATCTCCGCCGGCCTTCGGGCTCGGCCACAGCCAGATGCGCACGTCGATGGACATCTACAGCCACGTCATGCCGGCCCTCGCCAGGGAGGCCGCCGACCAGATGAGCGTCTTGCCGATGCCCGGTGCAACCGGTTCAACTGCGACCACGAACGAGTCAGGCCGCTCTCCGAATGGAGAACGGCCTGATCAACGGGGTGGAGCTGAGGGGACTCGAACCCCTGACCCCACACTGCCAGGGCGGCTCGGAGGGGTTCGGAGCAGTTCACTGCAGTGCGTTGTTCGAGGTCAGCGCGCCGCTCGGTCGTACGAGAGGACACCCGCGAACCACCCTGAACGAATCACTCAGGCCACCACGATGGCACCACGTGGCGGCGGGCGGCCGGGCACCCGACGCCGGGCTCATGCGCTGCGGGAGCGCCATGCGTTGATCGGGGTGCCGAGGTTCAGCCAAGGACTTGCCGGCCAACCGCAACACCTGCCGCGGACACGAGCCGCCGGACACGGTGAGGTCACCGGCGGCAGCGGGGTCGCGCGCCGGGTCGTCCACAATGGACACGGCCGGCTCCGCCGGAACGCTCCGCCGGGGAAACAGGAGACATGAGCGACGACGCGATCGGGCCGCCGGGTGACCTGCCAGATCGCCTGAGCGACTCCAGGGCCACCGCGTGGGAGCTGCTGACCCTGGCCATCGACGCGGCCGGTATCGGCACGTTCGACTGGGACCTGATCACTGGGACGCTGACCTGGGACGCCCGTCTGGACACGCTGTTCGGCTACGGAGACGGCGCGTTCGACCAGACGATCGAGGCGTTCACAGCACGCCTGCACCCCGACGACGTCACGCAGGTCGAGGAGCGGCTCAACCACGCCATCCAGACAGTGGGTGAGTACTCGGCGGAGTACCGCGTGCTGCTGCCCGGTGGGCCTCAGCGGTGGGTTGCCGCACGCGGCCGGGCGCTGGGCGACGACACCGGTCGGGCGACCCGGCTGCTGGGCGCGGCGTGGGACATCTCCGCTCGTCGGGAGGCGCAGGACCGCCTGGCGCAGCTGGTCGAGTCGATGGCGGTCGGGTTCATCGCGATGGACTCCGACTGGGAGATGACCCACTTGAACGCCGAGGCCGAGCGGATCACCGGGATGCCGCGTGCGCAGCTTCTCAGACGCACCCTGTGGGAGGCGTTCCCGGCGACGGTGGGCACCGAGTTCGAGGCCGACTACCGACGTGCCGCCGCTACCGGTCGACCGGTGGTGCTCGAGGCCTACTACCCCGAACCGCTCAACATCTGGGTCGAGGTGCGCGCGGTGCCCACCGATGGCGGGGTGGCGCTGTACTTCCTCGACATCACCGCCCGCCGCCGTGAGCGGGAGCTGGCCGAGCGCGCCGCCGAACGCGAGCGGCTGCTGTCGCGGATCACCGAAGAGCTGTCGGCGACGCTGGACGCCGACGAGGCCGCGCGCCGGCTGACCCGGCTGGTCGTTCCCGGTATCGCCGACTGGTGCATCGTCACCTTGGTCCACGACGAGGAGGCCAGCGGGGACCGCCGGGCGCTGCGCAAGGTCACCTCCTGGCATCACGACCCCCGGCTCCGGGATGTTGTGGCCGCTTACGCGCAGACCCGGCTGGGGGCGCTGCGCGACGACGCGCTCTTCGTGCAGGCGATGCGCACCGGACAGCCGCAGCTGCTGACCGAGGACGCCACCGCTCGCGGCATGGCGATGATGCAGCCCGGTCCGGTGCGCGACCTGGTGCAGCAGCTGGCGCCGCAGTCGATCGCCGTCCTCCCGCTGCCCGGGCGCGACGGGGTCGTCGGGTTGCTGACCCTCGTCACCGGCGCCGACCGCGGCGCGCTCACCCCGGCCGACCTGGTCACCGCCCGCCACGTCGCCGCCCGCGCCGGCGTGGTGCTGGACAACGCGCGGCTGTACCGGCAGCAACGTGGTCTGGCCGAGGGGTTTCAGCGGTCGCTGCTGACCCCGCCGCCTGAGCCTGACCACGTGCAGATCGTCGTCCGCTATGTGCCGGCCGGGGAGGCAGCCGAGGTCGGCGGGGACTGGTACGACGCGTTCTTGCAGCCCTCGGGCTCCACGGTGCTGGTCATCGGTGACGTCGTCGGCCACGACGCGACGGCCGCGGCCCGGATGGGGCAGGCGCGCACGATCGTGCGGACGCTGGCCGCCCGTGATCACGAGGGACCTGCGGCGGTCCTGCGCGAGGTCGAGCAGGTGATGCAGACGCTGCAGTCGGAGATCCTCAGCACCGCGGTCGTGGCCCGCCTGGACCAGACAGAGGAGCAGCGGGCGGCCGGGCGGGCCACGCTGCGCTGGTCCAACGCCGGGCATCCACCGCCGATGGTGATCAGCCCCGACGGGCGAGTGCAGGTCCTCGCCGGCGGCCGGCCGGACCTGCTCCTCGGGGTGCTCCCGGACGCGCCTCGCCGGGAGGCGGAGGTGGTGCTGCCGTGGGGCAGCGTGGTGCTGCTCTACACCGACGGGCTGGTGGAGAGCCGGCATGAGGACATCGACCACGGCCTGCACCGGCTGCAGGCCCTCCTGACCGAGCTGGCCGGCCGCGATCTCGATGAGCTGTGTGACGAGGTGCTGGTGCGGATGCTGCCGTCCAACCCCGGCGACGACGTCGCTCTCATCGCTGTGCAGTTGCACCCACAGGACCGGCCCCGGCCGCCACAGGCCGGACCGAACCGGGTGCCGCCGAACGTGCCGGCGGACTGACGCTCACCGCTTTGCCAGGTAGGCGGGCGGGGATCCGAGCCAGGCGGTGATCAGGGCCAGGCGGTGGTCAGGGCCAGGCGGTGGTCAGTCGCACGCTGACGCCGCGGGCGTCGCGCCGGATGGCGACGTGGTCGCACAGCTGGCGGGCCAGCCACAGCCCCCTGCCGCCGTGAGACAGGTCTTCGCCGTGCGCCGGGCCGTATCCGGGAAGGGGTCGTCCAGCCCGGAGCCAGAGTCGTGGATGGTGGCCACCAGTCGGCCCGGTGCGGTCCACAGCCGCAGGCCGGCCGGTGGGGTGCCGAGCAGAACTGTAACCAGGTGCACCAGTCCTGGCCGCGCCCACACCGGCCGGATCCTCCGCGGTGAAGTCGAGTTCCGCTGGCGCCATGGATGGCCGCGGTCAAGTCCGCCGCCCATGCGTCCACCTGACGCCGGTGCCCCGGAGCAGCGATCAGCTCCGCCACGGCGGCGAGCACTCGCACCCGGGCCGGGTCGGCGACGACCTGGATCCGGCGGCTGACCACGCCCGGGTGCACGGTGTGGTGGCCGAGGCGACCGCCGCGGCGCTTCCTCCCCGCCTGGTGCTCCGCCGGCGCGACGCCATCTGCCTCATGCCGGGTTGGCGGTCGTCGTAGGCAATCCCGCGCCAACCGCCGTGACCACGGTCCGGGTCATCGACGTCGGTTCGACCCGTTGTACGGGGTGCCGCGCGTGCGGCTCGCCGCGCTGGAGGGCGCCGACCGGGCCGCCTTTCCCGGCGGCACGGCCACCACCGCCTCGACCTCCCACCGTCCGACCGTGGAGCCGTCGGTCAGGCGACCGCCGCTCGAGTCACAGCTTGTACAGCGGCGGGTTCGGCAGCACCGCGCGGCCGAAGGTCGACGCACTCACCCCGGCGAGGCATGCGTACCAGGCGACGGCGGCGGTGAGGAGGCCCAGATAGCCGCCGATCGTCGTCAGGCCGTCGTTGTGCGCCACATCCCCGAAGCCGAGGAGGAAGAACGTCACGGCGAGCAGCGTGAACAGCAGGGCCAGCGCCGCCGTGGTCTGCAAGGACGCGACCCACAAGACGAGCGTGAAGAGGCCCCAGCCGATGAGGTACCAGCCGACCGCGGTCTCCCGGTCAGTGGCGTCCGGGATGTCCGCTGCGTAGAAGGTGACGAAGGCCCAGAACGAGATCCAGAAGGCGCCGTAGGAGGTGAAGGCAGTCGCGCCGAAGACGTTGCCTCTCCGGAACTCCCACATGCCGGCGAGCACTTGGGCCACGCCTCCGTAGGCCAGTGCGACACCGAAGACGATCGGCTCACCCGCCACTGGCAACAGACCCGCGTTGAACAGGCTGAGCAGGAACGTGGTGAGGGCGAAAGCGGCCAGGCCGAGCGGCGCCGGGTCGGCGATCATCCGGACGTTCTCGGAGGCGAGTTCCCTCGCCATGGCCATCCGACCGGCGGTCGGGTCGCTCCGGTCGGCCATGAGATCGGTGCCGACGTCGGTGGTCTGCGTTCCTGGCTGCGCTGGCTTGACTGCCACTGCCGGACCCTCCTGATCGACGCAGGGAGAGAGAACAGCTGGACGTCGACAGCGGATCCCGGCCCAGCGGTGCGCGACCTCGGTCCTGAGTCGACGAACACATTAGGTCTGGGCCGGTCGATCGAAAGACGCCCTCCGCCCCGACAGTGACGAGGGTCTCATCCGACCGTCAAGAGGGCTCCGGCGTGTCGTAGACGTCGGCGGAGGCCCGACGCCGGCTCGTGTCGACCTGGATCCCGGCTCGCTCGTCGCGCAGGCGCGCCGTCACTGAGCAGACCATGCAACGCTTCGAGGGCCGGCCGCCGGTCAGACGGCACGGACGCCGCCCGGAGCGGTCGTGGGACGGCTCGGACACACGAGAGCCCGGGAGGTCGATGACCTCCCGAGGTCCGACCACGGGCGCCGACCACCCGCCTCCCGACGACCGTCTGTACAGCAAGAGTGTTCCCGCAAATTGATCTTGATCCGTTTGCCCGCGTTTGCTGCAGCGTATGAATGCGGCTCGGGGGCCATGTTGCTGATGAGGAAAGCGGACCTTCCCACCCCCCTCGACGCCAGCCGGCCTCTGTAGGCGGTCGAGGTTGGTGGCTCCGAGACGGCTTGCCAGCTCGCCGACGCTGGGCATCGACCCGACCGGCCGGTCACCGCGGGCGGCGCATGGTCATGGACGCATACGGGGCACCGGCCTACCGTTCCTCCATGGCCGAATGGCTGACCGTCGAGGTGTTCGACGGAGAGTTCCCCGCGACGCGGTGGCGGCGAGCGCACGAGGACGCCCTGCTCGAGGCGGCCCTCACCCACGGCGCATCAGAGTGGCTGTGGCACGAGACCCGCTGGGGTGTCGTCCTGGAACTGCTGTTCGACAGCGACGAGCAGCTCGACGCCTACCGGGTCCTGCCAGCGGTGCAGGCCGCCTTGGACGCCGTACCTGATCGGCTCCGCGGGCTGGTCGTCTACCGGGGCCGTGGCGGCGGTTCCGGTGCCTGGGTGCCACGCCGCCCGCGGCCCGCACCACTCACGGCTGCCGCGGCGCTACCCGACCCGGAACCCGACGTGTTCCTCGGTCCCGGAGACCGTCACGGCCGCACCGACCTGCTCGACGACTCACCCGACGCACGGGCAGAGCCCGCAGGCGTCTGACGAATGCGGCCCGCCGCGCGGACCAGCGCCGCAGACCGAAGTCGCCTACCCAGCCGACCCGCGGCGCTCCTTTGGCCACCGATGTGGCATCACGCGGCAGCCGCCTGCCCGGTCTCGGCTTGGCCCCGAACAGATGGTCGACGCGTTGGCCAGCGCCGTCCTCGTGCCTGAACGCAGCCCCGGGTAGACCGATTTTGTCCAGCTGTCCGCTCTCGCGACGGCTGCAGACCACGTCCGATCAGCGGACCCGCTTCGATGACCCAACCGGCGTGCAGCTGTCAGAGGGCTGCTGACGGGCGGCCGATCGACAAGAAGAGCGACTGCGGCGACTGGACCCGGCTACTCGAGTCCGCCGGCGTTCGGCACGTGCGCTGCACGATGGCCGGCACACTGCCGCCACGCTGCTGCCCAGCGAGAACGTGCACCCACGGGTCGTCATGGAGCTGCTGGGCCACAGCCAGATGCGCACGACGATGGACATCTGCAGCCACGTGATGCCGGCCCTCGCCAGGGAGGCCGCCGATCGGATGAGCGCGCTGCTGCTGCCTGATGTGGTCCCTCCAACTGCAAACACAACTGCAACCAGAGACGAGTCAGGCCGCCCTCCGGATGGAGAACGGCCTGATCGAACGGGTGGAGCTGAGGGGACTCGAACCCCTGACCCCCACACTGCCAGGGCGGCTGGTGGGGGTACAGGGAAGTTCGCTGCAGTGCATCTCCGCAGGTCAAAAGGGCGACCAGCCATCTAAGGACGTCGGCGAACCACCCTGCACGACACGCTATGGCCACCACCGTGGCACCACCTGGCGGCCGCCTGATCGGGCTTCTCGCGACCGCGAGCAGGTGGTCGGCGTCTCGGCCGGTCCCGTCCCCAGGTGCTGCCGGCCCGTGCGAGATCAGCCGATAAGCGAGTCAGCCCACACACATTTCCGCCCTGCGCCGCCGGAATCGAAGTAAAGCGCATCGCCGACCTCGCCGGGCTGTCCGTCAGCCGCATCCCAGAGATCACGGGCCCGACCGCAGTGACATGGCCGCATCATGACGCGTTCATCCGAGCACATCCCCGCCCATTCCGCATCAGGTGTCCCAGTCAGGGCTCAATCTTTACAACCTCCTTCTCGAGGCCTATATCCCAATAGTGCTCACTGATTCCCTGGTCCATGACCTTGCGTAGTTCTTTCTAGATATTGAAGAAGACGAATGTTGGGTAGTCCGCATCTCGAGGTCGAACTGGCACAAGCCCATATTTGCTGGCTACGCGGTTCATGGAGTCGATGAAACCTTGCTGCAGTGCCTCGTCGGTGTTCGTAAAGGCGTATTCTACGCGGAACGTTGGCAGAGGGCCCCCATACGACGATCCAGTAGACCGCCGAGATTCTTTCAACTCGCGTTGGATGCTTCGTACTATCTGAAGCGTTTCGCTCGTGAGTTGGTCTGGACTTCTCATGTTCCTGTGGCTAACCGGCGGCCGCACAGTGAGTAGGTCTCTTGCAAACTGAGGCCACCACTGATCAAACGCCTTGCCGAGCATGCTCTCCGAGAGTGGCCTGTCGCAGTCTCGGTTGATGCTGTCCAAGAGCCTCCGTATGTCCTCTTTCTGAGGTAAAACATGCTGGAACTGTGTCAGCGGGCCGGTAATCTGCGTGTACTCGACTCCGAAGAGGAGAGGGGTAACTCGGCTCTCCTCGACAACCTTTGAGAGCGCTCCCGCCTCAAAGTTAATCCAGGGCTTCTCGCAGTTCTCCTCTGTTACTACGACGATGCCGTGATCACTGTTTTGTAGCTCCGAGGCGATTCTGCTCAGTCCACGGCTGCCCTTGTCGATGTCCTCAGAGGACATGAAAGGTTCGATCTCGTTGATCACAAGCGGAAGCCACTCGCGCAGGAGTCCAGCGACTTGCTTGCTCACATCCCCCGACCAGCTCAAGAAGACCTTCACGTCCGTAAGCGTACGTACGGCCCGATCGCTCGGCTCGAGACACCGTAGACCGACGCCACGCGAACGCCTGTATGAGTCCAGCGGCCAGGTGGTGCGGCTTGACTCGTCCCACGTCGGATCCAAGCGCCTTGCGAGGACGGCGGTGATGACCGGACACCCTTCGGCCAAGACGTCGCCGACGACACGCTGCGTCAGGCCGGTACCGGCTTCCTCGACGGCGGCCCCCCGAGCGGGGCGCCCGTCGTACACCACCTGGGTGGACACCGCTGCTACCCCTTGGCCCCAGTCGTCCAACGCGGGTTCACGACGGTTCACTGAAGTCCGTTTACGCAGGTTAACCGAAATACGGAATCATAGGGAACTGTGGCGAGCGACCCCGAACACGCTGCATTGGTGGTCGGAATGGTGGTCAAGAATCGCCGTCCCGACCAGCACGGCCCGACCCTCTCCCCGGCCTGACGCCTGTCGCTGAGCGTGACGATGTCTCAAAGGGTCATTATTCCGGCTGTCGGCACCCGCTTCCCATCGCAGCTACATAAGCCGCTGAGGAAGCGCGGCGCGAACCGGAGCTGCGATAGGTGTTCTGCCCGTTGACGGGCGACCGCTGCGGTTTGGACGGTTAGGGCGCCAGCGCACCGTAGCCCGCGCGACTCTGTGGTGCCGCCCGGCCAAGCGGGCGCTCACGCCCTAGCGTGGAAGGCGTGATCACTCCTGCGGACCTTGTGCAGCAGGTGTTTCAGCAGCCGACCCTTCAGGAGACGCACTGGCTCGAGTGGAAGTCTGTGGCTGACCTTGGTGACCGCGAATGGCAGGCGCGCACTGCCAAGTTCGTGCTGGGAGCGGCGAACCGGCCAGCGACCTTGGCGCAGCCGGTCCACGATGGGCACGCGTTCTTCTTCGTTGGGCTCGAGGCCGGCCGCGTCGTTGGGACTTCGGTCGTGGACCCGGCGGTGGTCAGTATGGGACTCGCGCGCCTTCTTGGATCCGTCGGCCCGAGCTACAACCTCGACTACGTCACCCTGCAGGGGAAACCGGTCGCCGTCATAACTGTGCTGCCCTACTGCGACCGGTCATCGTCCTTACGTTGCACGCGGAACCTTTTCGGGCGCGAGGTTGATCCTGCAGGACGGCCGCATCTATGTCCGGCGAACGGGTCTGACCGAGGAGGCCACATCGGCCGAGGTGGACGACATGCTCAGCGAACGCGTCGCTGCTCGAGTAGCTGCTGGACCGCGCTGGCCGATGCAACCAGTGGAGGCATGGCGCGACGGTCGAACGATTCACGTTCGCAAGGAGCGCGGCGACATTCTCGTCAGCTACGAGGCGGACCTCTATACCAACCTTGGTCAGATGACCCGCGAACGGCCAGACCTGCCCCCGCTGATCCCAGAGGACACCCGCCGACGAGTCGACGCCGCATTTGACTCGCTGGTCCCCGTCGCCGACTCCGATCCGGGCCGAGCAGTCGACGCGGCGTGGCCGCCGCTGCGTCAGATTGCCGTCGCGACCTACCAACGCCTTCTCTCAGACGAGCCGCCGTCCAAAGTCATCGACATGGTCACGGTGCTGTCCAACGAGGGGTATGTCGAGCGAGGCTGGGTCGACGTCGCCTACCCCCTCTACTACTGGGCCATCGTCGACGATGTGCGTCAGCGGGAGCTGAGCCCAGCGAGCGCCAGGAGCTACTTGTTGTTAGCCAAGGCCCTCGCGACGGCCCTGCTCCTTGGAACCGAGGGACGACATCTCCCCGGGGTCGGGTGATGCCGAGAACGAGGAAGGGCGCCCCTCCGAGGGAGTAAAGCCCTGCTCAGTTTGGTGGGGGCTGAGGGGACTCGAACCCCTGACCCCCCACACTGCCAGGCCGTCATGATCACGTTCGTGGGGATGCGCCATCGTCCGCAGCGCGCCACTCACTTGCGGCTTTACGCTCCTACGCATGACGGCGAACGAGCCCGAACGACCGTCAATCTCAGCCAATTGCAACCACGACTGCAACCACTCGTCCCGACCGCCAGCCGCACGCCCGCGCGGAGCATGGCATGGATCGATCTCGATCACGGGTGCGCCGCGAAGACGTGAGCTACCGCTCCGCCGCCGAAGACGGTGGTGCTCATCGTCTCAATGGTGAGCGATGCGAAGAAGATCCGTTCGCCCACCCAAGACCACTGGGTGGATCACGAGGCGGTACTCGTCTATCAGGCCAGTCTCGATCAGCGATCGGGCGAACCGCGTCCCCCTTGGGCTAGCAGGTATCCGTCGGAAGACTCCTGCTTGAGCCGCGTGATCGCTTCGATCAGTCCGCCGGCGGCGATGGGACTCGCGACACGTCCAATGCACCTCCTAGCCATCTGTCCCTTCTCAGGTCGTCTGGGGGTGTCAAACAAGCCGGCAACACGCGCGTCTACCCCGGACCCGCCCAAGGGCTCGCGGCTCCGGACATCCAGGTCAATTTAGACCTTGGCGACGACAGCGTACGACTCTAAGCTGCATGGCACACTAAGCGCGGCGTGCCCGTCGAGCCCTGCAAGTGTGGGGCCGAAGGGGTGATAGAGCAGCAGCAGATGCCATCATGGCATCCACTGCGCGCTTCAACGCCCCCAAAGCACTGGCCGCCAGGCGTTGCCGAGGAGGCGTCACATGGCAGAAATTGGCTTGACTCAGGCTATCGCAGCCCTCCGACAGGAGCTTGAGGAGGCCATGACAGTAGCGCAGGATGAGGAAATCCTGTTTGACGCCATATCAGTCGAGATGCAGTTTCAAGTCGGCGTTACCCGAAGTGGCGAAGGAAAGGCAGGGCTGAAGTTCTGGGTCATAGAACTTGGTGGGAGTACCAGCTACGCGACCGAGTCCGTACAGTCGGTCTCCCTAAGTTTGCGCCCAGCGCTTCGCGACGGCCGACCCGTCAAAATCTCGAGAGGGACAAACGTCAATCCCCTGACGGGCAAAAAGCGCGACTGACCCCGATACACCATGGAAGTTGCACGCGCCGTCGAGGTCATCCACGACCGCGGGGAAAACGCCCAACCGCGCTACGAATGCGGCTCAGGCTTCATTATTCGCCCAGGTGTCGTCCTGACGGCCGCTCACACAATAGACGCACCCGATAATCCCGGAAGTCGTACCGTCGTACGAGATATCGAGGGTTTCGAGTATGACGTTTCGAAGATCGCCGTGTGGGACGAGCGCCTAGACTTAGCGCTTCTCATCGCGGAGAACCTAGCGCCCGACCTTTCACCGGCACCCCTCGGCCGGCTTGATAGGAATCGCATCGAGGTAGTTACAGATGCCATGGCAGTGGGATATCCGGATTTCAAGCAAGACAAGGACAGGTCGCTTCCACAGGGGACACCGGCCCAACCGGTCGGATTTATTCCGACGGCTGAAAACAGGCCCGAAGGGACCCTGGTAGTGAAGCTACTTGCCGGAGAGCCAGACCGCGCGCCGGGTACCGATGGGCCATGGAAGGGGCTGTCAGGCGCAGGCCTTATCGCCTCAAGCCGACTAATCGGTGTAGTGATCGAACATCGGCCCGCGGAAGGACTGGGCTCTCTGATTGTGCAACCCCTGACCGCAGTTGGGAACGCGCCGGCTGAACTGCGCGATGTATTTCTGCACCAGATTGGCATAACTGCGCTTTCTGACTTACTAGAGGTCAATCCGCAGAACCGGTCGAGAAGTCGCCTAGCACCCCCACCGCCACCGTGGCAACGCATCACCGCCCGCCAGCGCGAAGTCGACGCAGTTGTAGCAAGGTTTGATACCCACAAGCGCATCCTCACGCTGACCGGATTGCCCGGAATGGGCAAGACGACGATCGCTCAAATGGTGGCGCACGACCCGCGTGTTATCGGCCAATTCCCAGGAGGCATCTTTTGGCGGTCCGTCGGACCAGACGCGGTGCCGGAGCGCGTCGCGGACGATCTTGTCGACGCTCTCGGTGGCGCACCGGTCACCAGCACGCTGATAGTCCTCGATGACGTATGGGATACCGCTGTACTAGCTGCGGTCGTCAACACGCTGTCCGACCGAACCAGCGTGCTTATCACAACCAGGGGTCTCTCGACGGGCGATACTCTGCGAATCGGCGCCGTAGATCCGCCTGCCGCTCAAGACCTGCTGCTGGCGGCCTATAAGGAACGGCATGGGCCACTCCATCTCACTATTGACATTGATAGCGTCACGTCAGCGCTAGGACATTGGCCAGTCCTGCTCGACCTAGCCGGCCGCCTACTGGCCGACACTGCAACGGACCCCCGAACCGCGACTCAACGGTTGACCGAACTTCGCGAGGAGTTCGCGGCCGACCCAACTGTGCTCGATGACCCCAGCGGCGACGGCTCGCTCAACGCCCTGTTGATGCACAGTCTAAGCCACTTGGCCCGAACCGGTTCGCGGCTCGAACCCGAGTGCTTCACTGCACTAGCCGTATACCAAAGCGTCACCTACATCCCGACCACAGCCTTAGCCATCCTCTGGCAGTTGTCCCCAATCAAGGCGAGACAGGTGGCGCGCGCACTTGACCGCGTTGGTCTCGTAACGCTCTCTCCGGCCACGGCTGACCGTACGGACGGCATCGCCGTTCATGACGTTGTCCTCGCATGGCTCCACCAGCGACATGGCGAACCCGACGACGTACTCCTTCGGCCTTTACACAAGCGCTTTCTTGCGGGGATTGGTGAACCAGACGGCTTGACTGAGGACACAAGCGGCCTTGCGCTCTATCACGTGGCACTGAGTTATGACCTTGATCAGGTCGAGAGGCTCCTTACACCGAAATGGAGGGCAGCCTTCGCCCAAGTCGGAAGCGACTCCACCTATCTTGCCTGGCTTCATCCCGCGAGCCGAAAACTGCTGCACGCCAGCTGGGCCACCAGCAGCGAATCCATTCGAGCTCTGAGTTTGGCTTCCCGGGCGGCTGTGGTTGCGGCGAGCATCGAAGATGCGTTGAGACAAGTCGCGCCTGAGGCGCTAGGAGCAATGGCGGTCCTCGATCGGCCGGTCCGCGCTCTCGACCTCGCCCTGCAGCGACATGCAGATACACTGGACGGGCTTGACGCAGTCTTGAGATTCTTGCACTCCGCTGGCCAGCTTACGCCATCGTTATTAGATCACGCGTTCCAGGGCATCTCCAACGTCGCAGATCCAGAGTTGCGGGCAATTTTATTGGCTCGATTGGGTCACGCGGCCAACTCCGCCGGACAACAACCACTCATGCATCGCTCGCTGAAGGACGGGCTGGAGGTCACCGAGTCGATAACCAGTCCGATAGAACGCTCAAACGCTTTAAAGCACCTGTCCACGCTCGCCGCTCGGTGCGACCGAGAAGAATTCCTGAGGCTGATTGACGATATTGCCGAGCCAGACGACCAGGCGGAAGCGTTGGCGGTTGCGGGAGGCTTCTTTGCGGCCGCGAATGACGCTCGTGCCGATACGTTGCTCGACAGAGCCGTTCAAATTATGGAGGCGAGGCCAAAGGCAGCGTTGGGAGCCTGGTTCGAGGACCAATCGCTAGTTGAGGTTGCGGTGCTGCTCGCGCCACACTCGGAGGAGCGGGCGCGCCGTGTTATGCAGCGGATTGAATCGGTCGCCTGGCGGCATAGAGCCGAGGAGCGAGTCACGGCGGCAATAACACAGCTCGACGATGGCAGGGAGCCGGGCGATGAATCCGCTGTCCAGTCCTTGCCGTACGAGATCCTCACGGAGCAAATCCTTCTTGCGCGACAGATGCCAGATGTTAAAAGGCGGAGCGCTCGGCTCGCCGACCTCGCTATTCTTCTCTCCTGGACGCAGCCGCTCGAGGCGCGCCGACTTGCCGTGGAGGCGGTTCAGGCACCGATCGGAGGGCCCGTGCGACTCAGTTCAATCAATGCGGATCGAATCCTTCAGGCTGTCGCCATCGTAGACGCGGTGGAGGCTCGCCGACAGGCGACGGAGTTGGCGACCGAGTACACCCGAGAGACCGCGCTCGGCGCTATCGAAACTCAATTGCAAGTCCTTACTGGGACACGGAATGCACTGGCCGAACCCTCCTATCCTGTCGGGGATATCTCGAGGTTCCATGAGAGCCTCAGAAACGTCGGGCGGTTGCAAAGTATCGACCCTGCGCGCGCACTCATGATCCTTCAAGAGTCTGCCAAGTCAGCAACTGCCCAACATGAACCTTTGGCGCGAGTGTTGACCAGCTTGCGCGTGGCAGCTTACGCAGGTGATTTGGACCCCAGACTTCAAGAACGGATGGTCATCCAAGCGGCGGACGCCTGGGCGGGCCTGGACGAGGCTGTACGTAGTGCCGCGCACACTGCCCCTGTGGATTCAATATTCCCGCCATGGCCGGGCGCCCCTGCAGCCTCCGGCGCCGCCGGTGTGGCAAGCCATCTCGAGCGCATGGTGCAAACCATGCCGAACCACGGGGAAAGGACTGCCGCGTTCGCCCGGCTCGCTCGCGGCATAGCGCAAGAAGACCCAAAGTACGCGCGTAGGCTGGCCGAATCGGCCTACACGACGGCCCTCGGCCTGGCGGACACGGTGTTGAGAAGTCAGGCACTCGGTTTATCGCGCCTAGGATGGTTAGAGCTAGACGATCAGCGAGCTCGACAAGTGCTCGACGAGGCAATTGTAGTGGCGCGGGCGACTCGAGGCGGTGCGAATCATGCTGTAGACCTGGCCTTGGACCTACTCTTCGAAACCATCCGAAAGTTCGATGAGGAGGGTGCACAGATCGTCTTGCGCAAAATGTCCTACGGGACAGTGAGTTGGGGAGCGCTGGAACGGTTCATATACCAAGTAGCCGACCATGACCCGGGACGTGCCATTGGGTTGACTAAGCCGATTACTGATGACCGGCGCGCGCCGCTGCTCGCAAACATCGCTGGCATCGCTGCAGCTAACGGCATGTCACTTGACTCGGTCTTGCCCGACCTCCTCGACGCGCTGCCAGGCGGTGACCCAGAGAACGTTCTTTGCATTCTGGCTGAACTAGCGGTGGGTCTTGGACGCGCACATCCCGAGCAAGCGAGGGCCGTGGCAACCGAGATCGCCCGCGCCATCCGCTAAAATCAATCGTCACCGCTACGTGTGCGCTAACGCGAACTCACAAATCCTGCGATTTGATCTTGACCCAGTTGATCACCGTTGGCCGTTGATGGAACAGTGCGTTGACCAGCAGATTCGACGTTGACCCACGTTGGTGACATGGGCTTGTGTCAGCCCATTTTCGATGAGTAAACGATGCCTGATCGGGACAATTAATCGCTCGATCGCGCGCCCGTCTCCCGAAACGCCGCGCTCCCCGGGTGCCCTCTTCGCGGATCCTTAAGTGGATGGACGCAGACCTGCGCGGGCAGGGGGTGAGCGTCGCGTTGCGCCAAACTGCGGACGCCTCGCTGACCATGCGCGCGGCTGGACCGCCTGGGGGGCCGGCTTTCCGCTGCTGGTGGAAGGAAAGAGCCAAGGACCGGACGCCTCGCGCCGAGCACTGGATCGCTGCGAACGCGGAGGATCTCCTGAAATAACTGCCCCGGTAACGATCACTCTCCGCACCGATTCACGGCAGGATCGGCGGCGAATGCCGTACTAGACCGCGAGCGGGCCGCCGGCGGACGCGTCGTCGCTTGTCATCCGAAGGCCTTGGCGGCTGCGGCTTCGGCTTCGCTCTGGGTGAAGCCGTCGAAAGCGAGCTGGCGAGTCAGCCCGGACTGGGAGAAGGAGTTGAACGACAGGTACTCGCTGGCCTTCTTCGCCGCCTGCTCATCCCAGTCCGCGTCCACGTTGGCGACGGCAAGCTCCGACTCACCCTGAGTGAAGCCTTCGGAGACGAGCTGGTCAACGAGGCCTCGTCTGGAGAGCGCCAAGTGCGACAGGTAGTCGCTGGCCTTCTTCGCAGCCTGCTCGCCCCACGCCACGCCTACGGCGGCGACGGCGAACTCCGAATCGTCCACAGAGAAGCCCTCGGAGACGAGCTGGTTGGCCAGGCCCTTCCTGGAGAAGGCGATGTGCCGTAGGTAGTCGAGCCCCTTCGCCAACGCGTTGCGCTGTCCAAGGGTGACTTCCGGTCCCGGAGCTGCATCGGTCTCGACGGTGGCGGCTGGGCCAGCCGTGACGGGCGCGGACCGCGCCTGGGCAGACGCCGATGAGCGCGGCGGGAGCTCCGGCAGATCGCCCAGCTCTCCTCTGATGAATTCCGGCTGCTCGGTGAGGTTCCTCAGCAGGTCCGACAAGCCAGCATCATCAATGGTTCCCACCTCGAAGCGCGCAACTCCGTGCAGCCCGGAAGGGATGTCCTTGCTGTTGGCCCCAGGCAAGAGCACGAGCCGCACCTTGTCCCGGAAGACGTCGCGGTTCACGGCGTAGAGGCTGCGGAGCGCATCAGCTTCAGCCGCCGCACCGGCGCCCTTAGTCGGATCGCCACGCCCCTCCCACGCCAGACGCCAGCTCTCGGACACCACGACAAGCACGAAGTCACACTCAGCGATGCGGCCTGGGCCCCAGCGCGTCCAGTCGACAGAGGCGCTGAGGTGGTACAGGTCCACGTCGACGTCAACTCCATTGCGTCGAAGTGCGGTTGCCAACTCGAAGACCGCGTCCCTGCGAGCACCGATCTGGTCGGGTGACCAACCTGGGTCGACATGCGCCCAGGAGATGAGCGCCGAGGGATGACGTCGTCGGGGGCCGGTCACACCTCATCTTGACCGACCGCTCCGACACGAATGCATTGGCGCTCTGCCGACGCCGAGGCAGTCACGCGAGACCTGCACCCGGATGACCGCGGCGGCGCAGGGCGTCTCGTTCACCCATCGTCGACCGGAACGCCGAATGAGGCGGTTCCCCGGCTGCTAATGGCGGACGAGGTGGGCGTCCGGGGGCGGGGTGCCGAAGACGGCCGGGTCGCGGTGCGGGACGGCCTCGTCGGTGAGGTGGGCGGCGTGGATCCGGTGGAGGCCCGGACGCCGCCACGATTCGCGCATGGGTACGGGCAACGGGGCAGGTCCGTCGGTTCACGCAGCGCCATCTCGACGCAGCTGCTGAACGAGCACCTCCTAGACCTCGTGACCGACCGGCTGTGCCGTGCCGGGCTCGCCACGAGCCGCTTGGCGCTGCCCGTGGCGCGCGAAGTCGCCCGAGCTGCTGTCAATCGCAAGACTCGCCGGGCGCAGTGACGACCCGACCGGGCTGCTAGGCGCGAGTGCTCAGACCTACCAGCTCCGGCTGGCCGGTTCCGGGTTCTCGTCGTCGGGGTTCTCGTCGTCGAGGTCCCCGCCGCGCCGAAACTAGCGGTGCCGTAGTGCGTCTCAATGACCCTGCGAATTGATCTTGATGCGTTTGCTCGCGTTGATTCCGCAGTATGAGCGCAGCTCAAGGCCCATGTTACTAATGAGTATAGCAACCATTGATTGCGATTGACGGCCATATTGGGTACTTAAAGAGTGTTTGCGGCCCATGCCGCGGCCACCCCAAGCGGCTTCCCTGCGAGGACGGCGCCGGGTTGGGTTGACCTTCCGCGCCGCCGTGCTGGTTCGTCACCTCGGCCGCCAGAACATGACAGCGACTCCCCGCAGCAACACGTGCTCGGCGTGCCCGGACGCACCCAGCCTGACCGTCCGAGGCTTTCGGCCCTGACAGCACCGGGAGGACAATCGGCACCGCAAGCGTCAAGTGCTCCCGGCCTGCATACAAGAACGAGCCCCGCCTACTGCGCTAAGCAGCATGGCGGGGCTTCGTCCTTACTCGCTGCAGCGTGGCCGCCTGCCGCTACTCGCAGATCTGCTCGCCCAGCTCCGTCTCGTAGCAGTAGGGCTCGTAGCTAGGGTCGCTCGGCTGCACGACGTCTGGCTGCGTGGGTACTACCTCTGAGGTGCTGTCTCCGCCAAGGTCGCCGAGCGCATCTCCTAGCGCATTGGCCTTCTGGTATGTGGCGAGCGCGATGTAGAGGACGGCGGCCATGAGCACGATGCCTAGGAGTAGGGCGATGGTTGCCAGGGTGCGATTGATTTTAGTGTGCAAGTCAATTCCTTCGATTTTTTTCGTTAGGCAAGAGCGTTCGGGTCGACTTGGGATACCGTCGGTTATTGCCACTGCCTAGACCGGATGAGGGGACTGGGCCACCGTCATCACGACGGCGAGGCGGGCGCAGCGCTGGCCGAGCGCCCCCGAAAGCTACCTCGCGCTCTCGACAAGTGGACGGGAAAGTCGCTCCGCCGTCGCGTGTTTGGTCCCGACCACCACAACGGTGCCGATTGGTCCCACCTGTGACGGGTTTGACACGCGCTCTCCGCTGACGTTCTGACGGTGAGCCCTGGGCCGCCGTCGTCCTGTAGGGCACCGATGCCCGGGAACCCAACCAACCGGCACTGCCGATACCTAGTGGCGCCCTGTCCAGGACTCAGCTGGGCAGGGCGTCCACTTCGAACGCCCAGTCCAACGGTGCCAACTCGACATTGGTCACGGTCAGCCTGCGGGACTGCGCGAAACAGCGCGTGCTCCCAACAGGTGGGTCTGTACCGTTCGGGACTGCTCGGTTGGGTTGACACCGCTTCTGCGGGACGAGGTCCCGCGGGGCGGATGTCGCTGTGCCGAAGAAGTTCCCGCCCGAGTTCAAGCGTGACGTGGTCCGGGTCGCCCGCCGGGGCGAGCTGACCCACGCCGAGGTCGCCACGACTTCGACATCTCGGTGGAGTCGGTGCGCCGCTGGGTGCGCCAGGCCGACATCGACGACGGTGTCGTTGAGGGCCAGACCAGTGCCGAGCAGAACGAGCTCGTGCAGCTGCGCCGCCAGAAGCGGCGGCTGGAGATGGAGAACGAGATCTGCGCCGCGCCGCGGCCTACTTCGCCGCCGGCAGCCTCCCAAAATGAGCTACCCGCTGGTCCGTGAATTGGCCGCCCAGGGCATCCCCGGTGCGGCTGACCTGCGGGGTGCTGGGCCACTCGCATCAGGCCTACTACGCCTGGCTATCGGCTCTGGTCAGCCAGCGCGACCTCGAGGACGCCTACCGCACCAACGCACTCATCGACGCTCACGGCGATGACCCCGAGTTCGGCTACCGGTTCCTCGCCGACGAAGTCGCCGGTGCCGGGCTGGTCGCCGGTGAGCGGCGCATCTGGCGATTGTACTCGGAGCAGAAGCTGTGGTCGACCACGGTCCGCAAGGGGCGTCGAGGTGCGGGCAAAGCCCTGGCCCGGCGGTGCACGACGACCACGTGCAACGGAACTTCACCGCGCCCGCCCCCGACCGGGTCGGTTGACCGACATCACCGAGCACCCCACCGCGGAAGGCAAGCTCTAGTGCTGCGCGATCAAGGACCTGTTCAGCAACCGCATCGTCGGCTACGCGATCGATGAACGGATGACCGCCCAATTGGCCGTCACCGCGCTACGCACGGCCGTGGCCCTGCGCCAACCGACGGGCGTGGTGGTAGTCCACAGCGATCGCGGATCCCAGTTCCGAGCGAGATCCTTCCGCGCCGTTCTGACCGCCGCAGGCCTGCAGGGATCGATGGGCCGCGTCGCCTCCGCCGGCGACAACGCCGCCATGGAGTCCTGTCAGGCGCTGCTGCAGAAGAACGTCCTCGACCGCCGCCGCTGGCGCACCCGCGACGAGCTCCACGCCGCGATGGTGTTCTGGACCGAGCACACCTACAATCGCCGCCGGCGCCAGCGCGCCCTCGGCAAGCTCACCCCCGTCGAGAACGAACTCGCCTTCACCGACCAACACGCCGCTATCGCGGCATGATCACCACTCACCCCGTATCAACTGAACCCGCAGCAATCCCGTGCGCCGGTCCCGGACGATGACGTGGTCTAGGCGAGCGTCGCGGAACACAAGCCTCCCCCGAACTGTGCGCTTCTGACTTAGCAGCGCCGAACCTCTAAAGTGCCCACTCCCACCCGACCTTGTTGCCCCACGCCGGGGCGTAGATCAGGATTCCGTGGGTCTCCGGCACATCGAGAATGAGCGTTCCGCGGTACTGACTACCCGGCTGCAGAAGTTCCTGACCAATCTGGCTGATGGAGCATGAGAAGCCCTGCCCCTCCACGTTGGTCACCGTCACGCCGTCCGCGCCGATGAAGCGGAAATCGCGCGCGGCCCAGTAGATGAAGTAGTCCTCTGGCAGGTTCGGCGACGTGGCATACCGGAGGTCGAGCGCGAGGTAGTGCCCGTTCGCCGGAGGTGAGGCGAACCCGCTGTCACATGTGGGGTCGGCTCGCGCAGCGTCGAGCGCAAAGGTGAACACCAGCTCGGACTCGTCGGGGTTGAAGACGCCTCCCTCCTGACCCAACGTCTTGACGAGGTTGCCGCGCTCGCTGGTGGGCGGGTCATCGCTCGCTGAGGTGGTCGGCGCCGAGGCGTCGGTGGTCGGCGGCAGGGTCGGGGAAGCTACCACGGCACCCTCGCCACCGCAGCTGGCCAGCATCAGCGCCGCTGCGGTGATGACGATCATCCGACGCATGAACTTGTCCCATTCTTGGCGTAGCTCGGGCTGCTTGCTTGGGCTCGCACCGCTCCATAGGGCATTTAGCCCGATACTGACCGACGGTGCGGTCGATCGCGTTCTAGTTCCCCTAAAAGGGTGATCGTCGGGCGGAGCTGGTTGTTGGTCAGCCCGATTGCGTCAGGTCCAGGCACCCCTCCTGCCGGACCTCGTCCACCACCAGCCGCGAGGGCCGCATCCGCAGCGCCTCCTTCACCAGCCGGCGCAGCGGATCTCCCCGGCACCCTTCAGGTTGGGCTGCCGGGTCTGCATGGCGGTGACGTCCCTGCTGGTGGTGTAAGTCCAGGTCCCCACTCGCGTGAGTGATCACGTAGAGGGGCCATCGTGTGAAGGTCAGCGAGACCACGCCAATGGTTCTCGCGGAAGGACACAACACACGATGGCCCTGGACCAGTCTGCCCTGCTCGAGGTGCTGGAGGCACTGAAGGCCGCCGACGTCGATGACCGGATCCGGTCGGCGGCCACCACGATCTACCAAGCGTTGATCGAGGCCGAGCTCACCGCCGTGATCGGCGCCGGCCCGCACGAACGCACCGATGCCCGTACCGCCCAGCGCAACGGCTCCCGACCCAGAACGCTCACCACGACGGCCGGTGATCTGGAGCTGCGGATCCCCAAGCTGCGGGCCGGGTCGTTCTTCCCCTCGCTGCTGGAACGGCGCCGGCGGATCGACCAGGCCCTGTTCGCGGTGGTGATGGAGGCCTACCTGCACGGGGTGAGCACCCGCAAGGTCGATGACCTGGTGCGGGCGCTGGGCGCCGATACCGGCATCTCCAAGTCCGAGGTCTCCCGGATCTGCGCCGATCTGGACGCCGAAGTCGGCGCGTTCGCCGACCGCTCGCTGGCCGAGCAGGCGTTCCCCTACGTGTTCCTGGACGCCACCTACTGCAAGGCGCGGGTCGACCGGCGGGTGGTCTCCCAGGCGGTCGTCATCGCCACCGGGGTTGCCGCTGACGGGCACCGGGAGGTGCTCGGGTTCGCCGTCGGCGACTCCGAGGACGGCGCGTTCTGGACCGCGTTCCTGCGGTCGTTGAAGGCCCGCGGCCTGGCCGGCACCCAGCTGGTCATCTCCGATGCCCACACCGGGCTGAAAGCCGCCATCGGCGCGGTGATGATCGGAGCCAGTTGGCAGCGCTGCCGGGTGCACTTCATGCGCAACGTGCTCGCCCGGGTGCCGAAGGGCAACGCCGAGATGGTCGCCGCCGCGATCCGCACGATCTTCGCCCAGCCCGACGCCGAACACGTGCACTCCCAGCTCGACGTCATCGCCGGCATGCTCGGCCGCCAGTTCCCGACCGTCGAGGCCATGCTGCGCGAGGCAGTCGAGGAACCGCTGGCCTTCACCGCGTTCCCGGTCAGCCACTGGAAGAAGATCTGGTCGACCAACCCGCTGGAACGGCTGAACAAGGAGATCAAGCGCCGCACCGGCGTCGTCGGCGTCTTCCCCAACCCCGCCGCGCTGCTCCGGCTGGCCGGCGCGGTGCTGGTCGAGGCCCACGACGAATGGCAGGTCTCCGACCGCCGCTACCTCTCCGAAGGCTCCATGACCCCGCTCCACCGGACCGAGACCTCAACCAAGGAGGTGGCGCAGCCGGCCCTGATCGCGTCATAGTCACCACACCGCTGACCAACACGGTGAGGACTACATCCACCACACAGCGGGACGTCACCCTGCATGGCGACCACGTCCGGCAACGGCACCCGCAGCCCGAAAGCAAGGTAACTGCACAAGTTCTTGCACTTCACCGGCGGCGAGCCCGTAGGTCCCTCGTCCACCAGACGAAGAGAACGGCCCCGCCTCGGTGAGCACGCCGAGACGAGGCCGGACCTGTCCGCTGGAGATCAGCGGGCGCAGACGGCGTAGCCCCTGAGACTTTAAGACCAGGTGGTGAAGCGCCAGCCGGAGTTGCTGCTGTAGCTGCCAGTGATCTTCACACCCGTCGCTGTCCAGGCGTTGCCGGACGGGTAGCTGCTCGTGAGCTTGTGCTCCGTGCTTGGGGTCAGCGTCGATCTCCAGGCGTCAGGCTGCTGCCGCTACTCGCAGGCAGTCCCGTCGCCGTCCCGGTCCATCGCCGAGCGGTAGCCGGGGTCGCCACGGTGCAGGGGCGCGGCACCGGCGGCGCGAGCGTCGGTGCAGTTGGCGTAGTAGACGGGCGGCGCGGGTGCAGGCGCCGGCGCGGGTGCAGGCGCCGGCGCGGGTGCAGGCGCCGGCGCGGTTGCCGTTGCGGCTCGGGCCCGGGCCGGAAGATTGACCGTCTTGGCCCCGCACGAGCCGGTGAGGATGCTGCTGAGCTTGTTGCGCTCCGCGGTGTCCATCGTCAGCCGCCAGCGGTACTTCACCTCCAGCCACAGGATCGCGTAGTTGCAGCGGTTGGAAGCCAGAGACGGAAGCCACTGGGCGGGGTCGCGGTCCCCCTTGGCGCTGTTGACGTCGTCGGTCACCGCCTCGAGCGTGCCGCTGAAGCCGAGATCGTTGGCGTAGCGCTTCCGGTCGGTCGTGGTCCAGCTGCGGGCGCCAGACTCCCAGGTCTCCTTGAGCGCGACGCGGTGGTCGATGTCGACATCGCTGGCCAGCGTCCAGGTGCGGCCGTCGTAGGGGCTGATCCAGCGCCCGGACAGCACCGCGCACCGGCTTCCGCTCGTGTACCGCACGGTCACCCGCGATTCGGCGGCCAGGACCTCGGCTCGGGTGTCCTGGCAGTCGCGGTTGTCGTCGGTCCAGTGCGTGAACCTGGCTCGATCGTAGGTCGAGGAGCCGACCTCGGCCGCAACCGCGACCTTGCTTAGGAGTCCCCACGCCGTGGAGGTGGCTGCCTGAGCGGGCGACGCCAGCGAAGCGAACAGCGACAGGAACAGCGCAACGGCTGTAGCGACGCAGGCAGTCTGAACTCGCCGCCAGCCGGTCCGCACATTCCTCGGCATTGGTTGTACTCCGCTCGCCACTGATCAGGACTACGAGTAGCCGCGTAGCTACGCAGCGTCATAGAAGGTGTGCGGAGACTAGCCGGGCGCCGAAGAAAGTTCCGGTACTGAACCGCGCGAAGCCCTACAGGTGTGACAGCGGGGGTTCGCGGGACCACTGCGGCTCAGTTCGGTGACCAGGTGTGCCGCGGTGGCTACCGCTCCACCTACGAGCCGGCGATCCAGAAGGTTTGGACCACCTAGCCGGGCAGAACAGCAGCCTGTCGGGCCAGGGACGACCAGGATTCGCAGCGGCTCGCCTGCGCTGCAGGATTGCAGCTTAGGCTGGCCGCGCCCTGGATCAACAGGGCGGGTCGCACATCCCGGACATAGAGAGAACTGCGAGGGACCGTGTTCCTTGAGACAATTCGTGCTTTCGCGGCCATTTTAGCGGCGGTTACAGCTCTACTCGGCCTCTACTTCGGTGTAACGCGCGCCGCTAGGTTGAGAAGAAGAGAGCAACTCTTCCGTGAATCATTGACCGCACTAAATGAGAATGATCCTCGGCGGCGCTCTGTCTCCGAACTTCACCGCGTCACTCTTGCGGACCTGATCGCACGCCAGATGACGGGCAGTTGGCGAACAGCCTGGCCGTGGCTCGCCTGGTTCATCATTGCAGTGCTCTACGGGCAGCTCGGGTATCTCGGAGCGGCTTACCTGGCTAGCGACGCCCCGTGGAGCGTCTTCGACTTCTTCCTCGCAACCACCGGCGACGGATTTGCCACCCCCATACTTATGGTGGGCGCCATCTTCGCGATCTTCCCACAAATTTACCGTTCTTACGTCTGGACGCTGTCTGAGCGCGCCCGCATAGCGCAACGCTTCTATGACGGAGAGAGCGTCGAGCCGCCGGCCGTACTCCTCGAGCTCGAACTCGCCGCTGAGATGAAAGGTCTGAAATCCCATGCCTCCCGGGAGGAGGTGACGGACAAGACGTCAAAGGAGAGGTCATCAGACGGGCAAGGCCGCGGATTATGGAGCTACTACGGCAAGTCGTTGATACCTGGGCTGTTCTGCATCTCCTCGGGGCTCTTCGTCGGCACGCAGTTCTGGATCACGCGACAGCCAGGCGATCGACTCGAAACCGTCGAATCGCTACGGGGATTTTTCCTCCTGACGCTCCTCTTCTTCGTCCTCACGATCTACCCGACCGCGTCGATCTGGTTTCAAGTCGTGAAAAGACTCAGGCAAATCGCACCTGGAGGCAAGCACCCTGAAACCCCGGCCCGCGTCCGCACCGAGCTGGGACGCCGGGCCAGCCGGCATGGCGTGCAGTCGGCTCCGCGCCGGGTGGCGGGGCCGGTCAAGCGGCCAGAGGGTCCAGAGGGTCCAGAGGGTCAGCGGTCACGCCGCCCTGCACCTCGACAACCGGGGCGTCGCCGGCTTCGGTGGCCGGCACGGCTGCGGTGGCGGCGTCCAGGACGACGGTGAGGAGTTCTCCTCAGTACGCCCACCCCTTCTCCGCTGCGGCCTGCGCAGCGGCCGTCAAACGACCGCCGGCGACCTCGATGAGACCGGCTATCGCCATAATGGCGACGAGCGAGTCGACGTCGGCTCCTGCACCCACGCGCTCCCCCAGCAAGGCTGCGTTGATCTGCTGGAGGCTGATTAACGCACCGTGCGCGGTCTCTGCGAAGTCGGCGTGCACGGTCGCCCCAGGACTCCTGTGCAGCACGCCGTCGATCTCGATCCGCTGCAGCGTCGAGGCACGAGGCCCAGCGTGCACCGAGTGGTTGCCAAGTCGGTAAAAGGGATACAGGTGGCCAAGGTCAGCGTACTTCTCTAGATCGTTGAACGAGGGATTCTTCAGGATGGAGCGCGCCCAGCCGTTGGATCCTCTAATGCCTTCCCACTTCTTCGCCACTGACTCGCTCATCATTTTCAGCTCCGCCATCTCGTTGGCAGGGATGGGCGCCTGCTCCAGCGCCTCGCAGTTCTCGTTGTACTGCACGGCATCGTTATAATGCTCGATTTCCTCATAAGCCCTATACCGGTCAGTCAGCTCGGCATCGGACTTCTGCAACACGGAGGCCACCACGGCCAGCTCATGCAGCGAACGGGCGCGGGCCTCCGCCCCACTCGGAAAGCCGGCCTGCTGCAACGTCTGGATCTCGCTCACCACTCGGCAGGCGCGCGCATGTAGGTCGAGGAGGCTGTCCCACACAACGGGTCTCTGGCCTGGCGGGTCTATCGCCCAGCCCGCCCCGACCTCGTAGGACGCATAAGCGGCCGCGCCGTAGGCCTGGAAAGCTTCTCCCCAAACCTGCTGCAAGGTGACCGCGAGAATCCGCTTGTCTCTGCTCAGGGATCGGTCGAGATGAGCCGCACCCGCGAGCAGACCAGTGGTGACCTTCGTAGCGCGCGGCTTCAGACTGTCGCCCTCGCGCTCCACCAAGTCGGCAACGATACGATGTCGCGCATCTTCACCTTCGACGGCGACCTGTGACTCGACACCTTGATGAAGCCTGCGGAAGTAGTCGCGGGTCAAGGGCCCGATGTCCGCAAGTTCTAGGTCATCGTCTATCTGGTAGTAGCGAATTCGTCTACAGCGTAGGGCGATCCGCCGATCCCAGATGACCTCCTCCACGCTCCGGACGCCGAGCAGCCATCGACGGCGCAGCTGCAGTTCCCATCGGCGGAGGCGTAGCCGTGAATCGGGGACCACCATCTCTCGAGCATGCCTGCGACGACGCGCGGATGCAGCTCTGTATCTGAGGTGCGGACATCGGCATCCGTCGCGTCATCGGTGCAGATCAGGTCGACCAAGGTTCAGGCGCCGTGCTCCTGGGGCCAGGGCGCGGTCACGCGGGGTCGGGTGAGGGTGCCGCGACCAGCCACGACCCGATCATCAGTCGCCTGCCCGTGCCCGAAGGCCCACCGCTCAGCGGCGACTACCCCGCGGGCCGAGAGGGCGAGCACGGTCGCCGCGGCGCCAAGGACGGCGGCCTGCTTCCCCACGGCCAGCGACCGGAAGGTGAGCGGCGCGGCGTCGCCGTAGCCGGCCTGAAACCCCTTGCGGGTTGTCGCCCACGCCGCCTGGAACTCAGGTGCGGTCACCGCGAGCGACCCGGCGCAGAGGCCGGCCACCGAACAGCGCGACTCCTCGACCGGGGCCGACCGCCGCGGAGCCGTTCCCTCCGCGAGCCCCACCCGTCGGCATGGAACCCGTGCGCGCATATCCCGCAGGAGCACGTTCGACGTCCGACACACCTCATGCACCCCGGCGCGCCGTTCCGTCGTGATGAATAGGGTGACAGCATGGCTGAGCGGTCAGGGCGTCACAAGGCGGGGCGCTCACAGGCTCGCGGCCGGGCCGGAGCGACCGAGTCGTCTCAGCCCGTCGCTGCCGTGACTGGCTCGGGCACCGCGCCAGCGCCGGTGGAAGGCAACGAGCGCAGGCGTGCGGCGACCACGTGCGGGTGGTGCGGGACGGCGATTGAGCCCAGGGCGCGGGGACGCATCCCCAAGTGGTGTTCGGCCTCCTGCCGGCAACGCGCCTGGGAGCAGGCCCGCGCGGCCACATCCGGCCGCGCAGCAGTCCAGGTCATCGAGCGCCGGGTGGAGGTCCCGGTGCCCATGCCCCCGACTCGGCGCGACTGGCCTCGACTGCTCGATGAACTGGCCCGACAGGTTGATGACGGCCGGGTCTACGACCGAGACCTCGACGGCCTTCAGTCCGCCCTGACCGCCGTGCTGGATGCGGTGGGCCGCCGGCCCTATGTGCGGAGCCGAACGACCGGTTTGCGCTGACGGCTGCGCTTGGGGTGACGTAGCCACATCGCCGGGGTGACACCCCCCCGACGGGGTCACCCCACCTCCTCTCCCCCGCCGAGCACCGGCCGGCCCGGTTCGTCTGCGTCCGCCGCGGCTCGGTTCGTCGGCGTCCGCCGTCACCAGACGGCCGTTGGTGACGCCTCTTCCAAGCGGAACCGGTCGGAACCCAGGCACCCGGCCGCCGATGCGAACCGGAGGGACGGCATGGGCAACCAGCCACAACGACTGCGGGACATTCTCGCCGACGAGCCGCTGCTGCTGACCCCAGAGGAAGCCGCCACCGTGCTCCGCGTCGGCCGCACCACCGTGTACGCGCTGATGAAGTCCGGTGACCTGCACGCGGTCCACATCGGCCGCAGCTGCCGGTTGTCCCGCGCCGAACTCAAGCGGTACGTCGACCGCCTCGACATGGCTGAGCGGCCGGCGCCTCCGACGTCGCGCACGGGCCGGAGGACCAGCACGAATCAGGGCGAACTGTTCGACGTCGTCCCCAAGCCCGCCACCCGACCCTGACTTGTGGATTCCGGCGACCCGGTGTCGGAGCCCACCACGACACTCGGCCGCCGTCGAACACGATGAGCGAGAGAAGCGACCGATGACACGGCGGAGAGAAGCGACCAGGCGACCGCGGGCGAGCGGTGAGTCCTCGATCTACCAGGACGACGACGGTCGGTGGCACGGCTTCGTGTCGATGGGCAAGAAGGAGAACGGCCGCCGCGACCGGCGCCACGTCTCCGGCGCCAAGCGCGCCGACGTCGTCACCAAGGTGCGGGCGCTCGAGTCGAAGCGTGACGCCGGCTTGGTGGAGGCGGCCGGTCGAGCGCCGACCGTCGGCGAGTGGCTTGACCACTGGCTCGACAACATCGCGGCCCGGAAGGTCCGAGCTAGGACGTTGGAGAGCTACCGCAGCACCGTGCGGCTGCACCTGCGTCCTGGAGTCGGGCACCACCGGCTCGACCGCCTGCAGCCGGAACACCTAGAGCTGCTCTACGCCGCACTCGCGGACAACGGCCTCAGCCCCGCGTCGATCCTGCGTGCCCACCGAGTGCTCTCCCGGGGGCTCCGGGTCGCCACCCAGCGCGGCAAGATCGCTCGCAACGTCGCCACGCTGGTCGACCCGCCCACCGTGAAACGTTCCCAGACCGCGCTGCCGCTGACCGCCGACGAAGCCAAGTCAGTGATGGCGGCAGCGCAGCGGCACCGCAACGCCGCCCGGTGGACAGTGGCATTGGCGGTCGGCCTGCGGCAGTCCGAAGCACTCGGCCTTCGCTGGTCCGACGTCGACCTCGGCAACGGAACACTGACCGTGCGACGCGGCCTGCACCGCGTCGCTCAGCAGGGCCTCGTCTACGAGGAGCCCAAGGCCGACCGCAGCCGGCGGACCCTCGCGCTGCCCGGCCAGCTCGTTGAGGCGCTGCGCGCCCACCGCGCCGCCCAGCTCGCGGAGCGGGCCGGGGCCGGCTCGCTCTGGCAGGACCACGACCTGGTCTTCGCGCAGCCGAACGGGAAGCCGATCGAGCGGAAGGCCGACTGGCTCGCCTGGAAGCGGCTCCTGAACGAAGCAGGCGTCCGCGACGTCCGGCTGCACGACGGCCGGCACACGGCCGCGACGCTGCTGCTGTCCGAGGGCGTCCACCCCCGGGTGGTCATGGAGGTCCTCGGCCACTCGCAGATGCGCACGACCACGGACACCTACAGCCATGTCATGCCCGCGCTCGGCAAGGACGCCGCAGACCGGATGGGCCGGGCGTTGTGGGACTGACCTGGCACCGGTTTGGCTCCAGTGGCCACCACGCTGGCACCAGAAACGAGTCAAGCCGCTCTCCGAAACGGAGAACGGCCTGCTCAAAGGGGTGGAGCTGAGGGGACTCGAACCCCTGACCCCCACACTGCCAGTGTGGTGCGCTACCAGCTGCGCCACAGCCCCTTGCCGACCCGGTCTGGTGTGTCCGAGCCGTTGAGAACAGTACAGCGTCTGATCCGGCACTCGACGGGGGGTCCCGCTGAGTGTCGTGCTCTCAGCCGGCCGCGCCGAACGCCTCGTCCTGTGGCCGGTGCAACCCCTGCATCTGCCACCAACGCCCCGAGGGAGCTCCCGTCCCGGCCGTGCCTCGGGTGGCGGCGACCGCTGTCGACGGGTTCCTGGTCGGTGTGGTCACGTACCTTGACGGCGTCCTGGCACCGCCGTCCGGCCGCGGCGGCCGGCCCCGGGAGGACACCGTGCTGACGACGCTGCTCGACACCCTCGGCAGCTGGCCCGCCGCGGTGGTGCTCGGGATCGGCGCGGCAGTGCTGTTCCTGGAGACGGGCGTCGTGCTCGGCGTCCTGCTGCCCGGCACGACCACAGTGGTCCTGCTGGGCCTGTGGTCCAGTGCCGCGGGAACCGGAGCCGCGCCGCCGATCGCCGTGGCGGCGACAGCCAGCGCCTCTGGCGCGTTGCTCGGCTGGACGCGGGGGCACCGCCGGCGCGACGTCGCCCCCACCACGCACGGGAGGCTGCGCGCCCGGGTCGACCCGGTCGTCCGGCTGGCCCGCCGGTGGCTGGCCGCCCAGGGGCCGCTGGGCGCCGGCCTGCTCGTCGTGGCGGCGCACTGGGTCGCGGGCACCCGCACGCTCACCCCGCGGGTGGCCGGCGGGGCAGGGGTGCCGCTGCGCCTGGCGGGGCCGGCCATCGTCGTCAGCGCCACGGCCTGGGCGACCACGATCGTGCTGCTCGCCCGCGCGCTGGGCGCTCAAGTGGTCGGCGGCGTCGGTTGGGCGACCGCGGTCGTCCTCGCGGTCCTGGTCGTCGCGCTGGGGGTCCGGGCCTGGCTGCAGCACCGCTCCGCCACCTGATGGTCCGTTCCGCCAGAGGCACGCCTCTGGCGGAACGGAGGTCAGGCGGACGGCGGCGGGATCATCTGGGCGACCCGGATCGAGTTGCCGAACGGGTCGCGGAAGCCGAAGTCGATGCCGTAGGGCTGCACGACCGGCTCCTCCGGCACGTCGACGCCGCGCTCCTTGAGCTCGGCGTGGGTCTTGTGCGCGTCGTCGCAGACGAAGAAGAGGTTGCCGCCGGCGGCGCCCTTGCTGACCACGTCGCGCACCTGGTCGGCGATCTCCGCGCTCACCGAGGGCGGGGCGGGCAGCTCGAGCAGCACCGAGCGGGCCGGGTCGCTGGGCAGCGCGACGGTGAGGAAGCGCATCGGCCCGAACTGCTGGTCGACCTTGACCTCGAAGCCGAGCTTTCCCACGTAGAAGTCGAGAGCGGCGTCCTGATCGAGCACGTACAGGGACGAGATGGTGATGGCGTTCAACATGTCGGGAACGCTAGGGCTCAGCCGGGTCCCCGGACTTCTCCGAAACTGCGGTGTTCGAGCCGGGGCGCAGCCACCGCATGCCGAAGCAGCTGGGCACCGCCGGCAGCGGCCCCTGGCGCCGGTACGCGCTCGGGGGCTCCCCGACGACCTCGGCGAACACCCGGCTGAAGGTGCCCAAGCTGCTGAAGCCGACCGCCATGCAGATGTCGGTGACGCGCTGGTCGCTGGTGCGCAGCAGGAACATCGCCCGCTCGACCCGGCGCCGCTGCAGGTAGCGGTTGGGCGTCTCGCCGAACGTCGTCTTGAAGGTGCGGATGAAGTGCGACTCGGACACGTGCGCGATCCGGGCCAGCGCCGAGACGTCGAGCGGCTCGGCATAGGCCCGGTCCATCGCGTCCCGGGCCCGGAGCATCCGCCGGTTGGAGTCCTCGCTCGCCCGGCTCACCGCGCCATCATCGCAAGGACCCGACACCGGGACGCTCGATCCGGGGACGGGCCACCGCTCCACGTCCGGATCCCGGTCTCGGCGCCGAACCGGGCCGGTCCTCCTAGACGTCGACGCCGCGAGCGCGGAGCCAGGCCACGGGGTCGATGCGCTTGCCGTCCATGCCGCCGGAGTGCACCTCGAAGTGCAGGTGCGGGCCGGTGGACTGGCCGCGGCTGCCCTCCAGCGCGATCGTGTCGCCGGCCTCCACCACGTCGCCCGCGTCGACCAGGATCTTCTCCATGTGCCCGTACACGGTGACGTCGCCGCTCACGCCCAGGATGTAGACGGCGTAGCCGAACCCGGTGGCGGCGCCGGCCCGCAGCACGACGCCGTCCTCGGCGGCGTACTCCGGGGTCAGCTTGGGGGCCGCCAGGTCGATGCCCCAGTGCATGGTGCCCCAGCGCATGCAGAAGCAGGTGGTCATCCGGGCGCCGTCGATCGGCATCACGGCCTTGGGGCGGGCGGCCTCGGCGGCGGCCTCGGCCTCGGCCTCGGCGGCCTCGGCCTCCGCGGCGCGCTGGGCACGGCTCGCGGCGACCTCGTCCAGCCGGGCCTTCGCCTCGACCTCGGTGATCGCCTCCTGCGGGCTCATCTCGGGCTCGAGCATGCCCTCGGCGTCCGAGCCCAGGAGCTCGGTGACCGACAGCGGCTCCTCCGCGTCGGCGGAGGGCAGCGCCTGGGTGCCGACCACGGCGGCGGCCATGCCCCCGACCACCAGGGCGGCGAGCAGGGCGGCCGGACGGCGCCGACCGACGGCGCTGCGGCGGGCCCGGGGAACGGCGGGGGTCTCCGGGGTGGCAGTCTCCGAGGACAGGGGCTCGACCTGCGCTCCGCGGCTGCGGACGGTCGTGCCGGTGTGCCTCGAACCCACGGTGCCTGCCCCTCGCTCCCCGTCCGACGCCCCAGTGGGCCGGATCGGGTCTGCAGACCATCCAAACATCGAACGACAGAGTTGTAATTCGTCGCCCGGCGTGTTCTTCCGAACACGCCGCGCAACCACGGCGGTGCTGGACGATCCCACCCCGGATCGTCGACCCGCTGGCTCATCGAGCGGTCGAGGTCAGCCGGCCGCAGGCGCCCACCGCTGCTGCACGTCGACGTCCCGGGACCGGCGCACCGCCCCGAGCCCGCCGACGACCAGCCCGAGACCACCGGCGACGAGGACGGCGACGGCAGCCCGGGCCAGGAACTGCGGCCCGGTGGTGAGCGCGTGCGCGGTCCACAGCACGTCCACGTCGGGCAGCCCCTCGACCAGCAGCAACCAGCCGGCCACCACCGCAGCGAGCCCGGTCAGCACGCCCCGCCCGCGCAGCGCCGCCCGCACGCCGACGGCCGCAGTCAGCACCACCAGCAGGGCCGGGAGCAGCGCGGACACGACCGCGCCGGTGTGCGAGGCGACGCTCACCGCCGGCGCCGGGGTGGTGACCGCGTGGACCAGCGCCGCAGTGGCGCTCAGCACCAGCACGGCGGCGAGCGGTCGAGGTCCGCGGGCCCACCAGCCGGCCAGCACGGTGCCGACCAGCAGCAGCCCGTGGAGGGGCCAGACCAGCCAGCCCGGTGGCGGCGGGCTCCAGGTCAGCTCGCCGGTGACGTCGACGTCGGCGCCGCCGTAGGTCATCGGCACCGTCCACCGGCTGATGGTGTGCGGGGACCCCGGGTCCGCGGCGACCACCGGCGGCAGCCGGCCCTCGCTCATCCAGTGCGTGCGGTGGTCGTGCCAGGCGTACCGGGGCTGGGTGGAGACCTGCTCCCACCGCGGCGCAGCGGCGTCGTCGACGTCGGCGGGCACCCGGGTGCGGCCGTAGCGGTCGAGGTTCAGCCAGGTGGCCGGGCTCAGCGCGTTGCGCCAGACCCCCTCCGGGCCGATCCGCAGGTAGGGCTCACCGGTGTAGCCCGGCACCGCCAGCTCGGTGCCGGTCGGGTTGTCCACCTCGAGCTGGTCCCCGAAGTCCAGCAGCCGGACGCTCACCCCGGGCAGTGCCGGGGAGACCCCGCGGAGCCGACCGTCGAAGTCGCTGCCCGCCGTCCCGCCGCCGACGTGCGCGCTCGCCGGACCCGCCACGGCCAGGGTGGCGAGCAGCCCGACCAGGACCACCAGCACCCGCCCCGAATGCGGGCTCACTCGGCGGCGACGACGGCCAGGTCGTGGGCGATGTCGGCGCCGGTGTTCCCGGCGTCGAAGGCGACGTCGGCCTCGCCGTCGGTGCCGTAGAGCAGCAGCAGCGCCGAGTGGCTCTGGCCCATGTCCTCGGCCAGCGGCACCCCGGCGGCCAGCTGCGCCTGGTCGATCTGGTCCTGGTCACCGGTGAGCCCGATGAACTGGGTGGGCAGGTCGGCGTCGAACTGGTCGAGGTAGGCGCCGAGCACCTCCGGGGTGTCCCGGGCCGGGTCGGTGGTCACGAAGACCACCGAGGTCTCGGTCGCGACAGCCGGGTCGACCTTGCGCACGGCCAGCGCGATGTCGGCCATCGTCGTCGGGCAGACGTCGGGGCAGTTCGTGTAGCCGAAGAAGAGCAGCGTCGGCCCGGTGCCGGTGCGGTCGGCGAAGTCGAACGGAGCGCCGGCGCTGTCGGTGAGGGTGAACTCGGGCTTCCGGTACGGGTCGGCCAGGTGCAGGCCGTCGTAGCCGCTGTCGTCGCCGCCCTCGACCGTCGCCGGTGCCGAGCTGGCGGAGTGGTCGTGCCCCTCGGCCGTGCCGCCGGCGTCCGCGTCGGCGCCGCAGCCGGCCAGCAGCAGACCCGCGGCGAGGCCGAGGGCGGTCAGCGCGGGCCGGGTCGCAGAGCTCACGAGGACACGGTACGTCGGCGCGCGCCGAGGCCGAGGCCGAGACCGGCCAGCCCGGCGAGCAGCCCGAGGACGGCGAGCACCAGGGCGACGGTGGCGGTCGTGTCCCCGCCGTCGTCGGTGGCCGCGCTCGCGGAGCTGGTCGTGGCGGCGGCGCCGTGCGCGTCGGTGCCGGCCGCGGCGGCGGTGAGCGACAGCACCGGCGCCGGGTGCTCCGGCTCGGGCTGACCGTCAACGGTCGGCTCGATCCACGCGGCCTCGCTGCCGTCGCTGTAGGTCTGCACCACGTTGAACGTCAGCTCGTCGACGTCCGGGAACGGGCCACCGGACAGCGCGAACTCCTGGAACTGCCCCGGCGCGATGCCGGTCCCGGGGTCGGCCTGGAAGTCCACCACCGAGACCGCCGAGTCGATGGTGTCGCCGTCGTCGGAGGTGACCGGCGGGTCGAGCGCGACGGTGGTCAGGGTGACCGTCCAGCCGGGCACCGGCTGGGCCCGCACCGAGGTCAGCGGCGTCTCGGTGGGCAGCTGGATGCGCAGCCCGACGGTGCTCGCGGCGTCGCTCTCGTCGGGCACGCTGAAGGTGACCTTGCCGTAGCCGCCGGCGGCGGCGTTCGTCGAGGAGACCGTCACGTGAGCGGAGGCGATGCCCGTGCCGGCGACCAGCAGGGCGCCGGCGGCCACGAGCACCACGGGCAGCCGACGGAGGGGGCGGAGCAGGGACACTGTTCTCCTCGTTCTCAGGGGTGCGTCAGCGGACCGGGAAGACGGTGCTGGCGGTGACGGCGGTGAACTCGTCCAGCCGGACGGTCACGGTGAGGGTCCAGCTGCCGGCCGAGGGCAGGTCGGGGTCGCCGACGTAGTGGCCGGGGCCGGCGGCGGCGAGCTCGACGTCCAGCGGCCCGATCTCCTGCCGCACCTCGGTCAGCGAGACCGCGATCTGCTGCGGCTGGGCGAGCTGCCCGTCGGCGTCGTAGAGGTAGACGTGCACGGTCGTCGGTCCGGGGGTCGCCGGGTCCACCGACACCTGCACGCTGCCGTTGCCGGTCGTGCCCCCGGCCGACTGCAACGGCAGGGTGACCTCCACCGGCATCGCGATCGACGCCTTCGCCGGGTACTGGCTGACCAGCACCGCCGACAGCGCGAGGACGACGACCGCGCCGACGCCCTCCAGGAGCACCGCGCGACGCAGCACCCCGAGGGTGGCCGGTGGCGGCTCCGCCTCCTCCGTGGCGGCAAACGCCTGGGCCACGACCCGGTGGCCGGAGCCGGGACGGCGGCCCCGCCCGGCGCGCTGCTGCACCCAGTCCCGGCTGACCAGCGCGGCGACCAGCACGAGCAGCACCACCGCGAGCTTGGCCAGCAGCACCCAGCCGTAGCCGGTGGAGACCAGCGCGGAGAAGGAGCCGACCTCGCGGACCGACTGCAGCACCCCGGTGACGACGAGCGCGCCGATGTAGCCCCCGGCCAACCGCGACCATCGGGGCAGCGCGGCGTCCAGCTCGCGGGTCGGGGTGCCGCCGCGCAGCAGGCCGCTGAACAACACGACCAGGCCGCCCAGCCAGCCGCTCATCGCGGCCACGTGCACCGCCGACACGGCGACGGCCAGCCCCGTGAGCGTGCCGGCGACCGGGTGCCCGACCCCGGCGACCGCTACCACCAGCCCGGCGGCCAGCAGCCCGGCGACGGCGAGCGCCGGGACACCCGGTCGCCGACCGCGCCGCCAGCTCCCGGCCAGGACACCGCCCAGCAGCACCGCCAGTGCGATCCGGGCGAGCAGCGTGCGACCGTAGCCCGAGTCGACGGTCGTGCCGACCAGCTGCCCGTCGAACAGCGACCCGAGCCCGCCGGCCGCGGCGTAGGGACCCTGCACGAGGAGGGAGAGCGCGCCGCCGACGACGACCGCGGCCAGCCCGGCCAGCGTCCCCCGGCGCAACCGCCCCGACGACCAGCCGCCCGGCCACACGGTGGCCAGCGCCAGCGGGATGCCGAGCCCCAGGGCCATCCCGGCGTACCCGAGCCAGCGCGCCAGCGGCAGCACCGCCGCCACCCCGGGGTCGATCGTGTCCCCGGTGCCCACCGACCCGGCCGGTACGAGCTCCCCGTCCCCGACGACGAAGGAGAAGGCACCCGAGACCGGGTGGGAGTCCGCCGACACCACCCGGTAGGTGACCACGTAGCCGGCCTCGGGCAGGTCGGTGCGCAGCGGCACGGTGACGACGTCGTCGCGCACCTCGGCCGTGCCGGCGTCGACCCGCTCCCCGTCGCCGTCCAGCACGCGCGCGTACCCGGCGCCCAGGGAGACGTGCTCGTCGAACTGGATGGTCACCTGCGCCGGGGCGGCGTCCAACCGCTCGCCGTCGGCGGGGGCCGTCGTGACCACCATCGCGTGCGCCGCGGCGGGCGGGGCGGTGACGACGTCGAGCAACAGACCGGCGCCGAGCAGTGCGGACAGCAGCAGGACGGCGGTGAGCAACCGCCTCATGCGGGCAGCTGCCCGGGTCGGGTGACGATGGTCGGACGGTGCACGACCGAACAGTCGTCGGCGGGGCCCGTCCAGTTCCCGGAGGCGGGGACAACCCGGCGAACGGACGATGAACGGGAGGGGACCTATGCTCCCCGAGGTCGCCATGCCCGGAGGGGAGACGGCCACCCCGTCGTCGTCACCCCCGGAGCACTGCGTGGCCTTCCGCCTGACCCCCAAGGACTCGAGCTTCTACGACATGTTCACCGCCTCGGCGGAGAACCTGGTCGAGGCAACCGACGTCCTCAGCACGTTCGTGCACGAGCACACCCGCCGCGAGGAGCTCGGCCGCGTCCTGCGGGACCTGGAGCACAAGGGCGATCAGGCGACGCACGCGATCTTCCGGCAGGTCAACTCCAGCTTCGTGACGCCGTTCGACCGCGAGGACATCTACAACCTGGCCAGCGACCTCGACGACGTCATGGACTGCATCGAGGCCGCCGCGGACCTGGTGGTGCTCACCAAGCTGGGGACGCTGCCGGCCGAGATGGGCCAGCAGGTGGCCCTGCTGCAGCGCTGCGCCCAGGTGACGGCGGAGTCGATGCCGCGGCTGCGGTCGATGAAGGACCTCGCCGACTACTGGATCGAGGTCAACCGGTTGGAGAACGAGGCGGACAAGCTGTACCGCCGGCTGCTCTCCCGGCTGTACTCCGGTGAGTTCGACGCGTTGGAGATCCTCAAGCTCAAGGAGGTCGCCGACCAGCTCGAGGAGGCCGCCGACGCCTTCGAGCACGTGGCCAACGTGGTCGAGACGATCGCGGTCAAGGAGTCCTGAGCACCGGATGGACGGGGCACTCCTCGCGCTGGTCGTCATCGTCGTCGTCGCCTTGGCGTTCGACTACACCAACGGCTTCCACGACGCGGCCAACGCCATCGCCGTGGCGGTGTCCACCAAGGCGCTGACCCCGCGAGCCGCCCTGGGGCTGGCAGCGGTGATGAACCTGGTGGGCGCGCTGATCTCCACCAAGGTCGCGGCCACGGTGGGCAGCGGCATCATCGACCCGCCCACCGGCAGCGGCGGGCTGCAGGTGGTCTTCGCCGCGCTCATCGGGGCGATCGTGTGGAACCTGATCACCTGGTACTTCGGGTTGCCCTCGTCCTCCTCGCACGCGCTGATCGGCGGGCTCGTGGGCGCGGCGCTCGCGGCCGCGGAGTCGGTGAAGTGGCTCGGCATCGTCGACAAGGTCGTCATCCCGATGGTGCTGTCGCCGCTGATCGGCTTCGGGCTGGGCTACCTGTTCATGCTGGCGATCCTGTGGTCGTTCCGGCGGGCGAACGCGCACAAGGCGCACCGCGGCTTCCGCTACGCCCAGATCGTGAGCTCGGCGACCATGGCCTTCGGCCACGGCACCCAGGACGCCCAGAAGACGATGGGCATCATCACCCTCGCGCTGGTCACCTCCGGCGAGCTGGACGACTTCGACGTCCCGCTGTGGGTGATCCTCGCCTCGGCGCTGGCGATCAGCGCCGGCACCTACGCCGGTGGCTTCCGGATCATGCGCACCCTGGGCCGGCGGATCATCCAGCTGACCCCGGCCGGTGGGTTCGCCGCCCAGACCGTCGCCTCCAGCGTGCTGATCGCCACCGCGACGGTGTTCGCCGTGCCGGTCTCCACGACGCACATCACCACCGCCTCGATCATGGGCGTGGGCGCGACCCGGCGACTGTCGGCGGTCCGCTGGGGCGTGGCGGGCAACATCGTCGTCGCCTGGGTGGTCACCCTCCCGGCCGCCGGCGCGGTCGCCGCGCTCGCCTTCTTCATCACCCACGCGATCGTGGGCTAGGAAGGACACGTGACGTCGTCCCCCGTCCCGGAGGGGACGACGCCTGGCCCGGTCGAGCCGGTCGGACCGGTCGCCTCCTCCCCCGTCCGGCTGGGCACCGCACCCGGCCGGTGGGTGCTGCTGGCCACCGTGCTGGCCTCGGGCATGGCGTTCCTGGACGCCAGTGCGGTCAACGTGGCGCTGCCGGCGATCGGCGCGGACCTGGGCGCCGGGCTGGCCGGGCTGCAGTGGACGCTGAGCGGCTACACGCTGGCGCTGGCCTCGCTGATCCTGCTGGGCGGCGCGCTCGGCGACCGGTACGGACGCCGCCGGGTCTTCGTGGTCGGTGTCGTCTGGTTCGCGGTCACCTCGCTGGGCTGCGGCCTCGCCCAGACCACCGGCCAGCTGGTCGCGATGCGGGTGCTGCAGGGCGTCGGCGGCGCGCTGCTCACCCCGGGCAGCCTGGCCATCATCCAGTCCTCCTTCCCGCACCGCGACCGGCCGCGGGCCATCGGCCTGTGGTCCGCCCTCGGCGGGGTCGCCGGGCTGGTCGGGCCGTTCTTGGGCGGGTTCCTGGTCGACGCGGTCAGCTGGCGGTGGGTGTTCCTGGTCAACGCGCCGCTGGCGGTCGTGGTGGTGCTGGTCGCCGTCCGGCACGTGCCGGAGAGCCGGGACCCCGAGCGCACCGGGCGGTTCGACACCGTCGGGGCGGTGTGGGGGGCGCTGGCCCTGGCCGGGGTGACCTACGCGCTGATCGCCGCCGGCGACGGCCCTGGCCGGCCCCAGGTGTGGGTCGCCGCGGCGGTCGGCGTGCTGGCCGGGGTGGCGTTCGTCGTCCGCGAGCGGCGGGCGCATGAGCCCATGCTGCCGCCCGCGGTGTTCGCCGACCGGGAGTTCACCGGCGCGAACCTCAGCACCTTCGTGGTCTACGGCGCGCTGGGCGGCTGGGGGTTCTTCCTGGTGGTCGAGCTGCAGACGGTGCTCGGCTACAGCGCCACCGAGGCGGGCGCGGCGATGATCCCGTCGACCGTGGTGCTCACCCTGCTGTCCTCCCGGGCCGGGGCGCTGGCGCAGCGCACCGGCGCCCGGCTGCCGATGACGGTCGGCCCGCTGGTCACCGCCGCGGGCCTGCTGTGGTTGTCCCGGGTGGAGCAGGGCAGTTCCTTCCTGCACGACGTGCTGCCGCCGTCGCTGGTCAGCGGTGTCGGGCTCGCGCTGCTGGTCGCCCCGCTCACCGCGACCGTGCTCGATGCCGCACCCGACCACCTCGCCGGCGTCGCCAGCGGCGTGAACAACGCGGTGGCCCGGGCGGCGCAGCTGCTGGCGGTGGCCGCGCTGCCGGTCGCGGTGGGTCTGTCCGGGGACGACTACGCCGACCCGGCCAGCTTCAGCGCCGGCTTCCGCACGGCGATGGTCGTCTGCGCGGCGCTGCTCGCGGTGGGCGGCGCGGTCGCCTGGGCGACGGTCCGGACCGACACGCTCAAGGCGTGACCCATGCCTCCCGACCCGGCACTCGACAAAACCTACCGGGATGGTAGGAATGTGCACGTGCCGACGTCTGCTGCCCTCCCCGGCGACCTGCTGGTGAGCCGACTGCACGTCGACCTGCTCCGCGTGACCACCACCGCCTGTTGCAGCCGCTGATCCCTGCGCGCCTCGCGCGCCCCCATCAGCCCTGCGGCCCGCGTCTGCGTGCGCGACCGTGCCCTCACCCCGGAGCCCACCCCCGTGAAGACCCTCATCGTGCTCGCCCTGGCCGGGCTCGGCGCCCAGCTCGTCGACGGAAGCCTCGGCATGGGCTACGGCGTCACCTCGACGACGCTGCTGCTCGCCCTCGGCACCAACCCGGCCGCCGCCTCCGCCACCGTCCACCTCGCCGAGATCGGCACCAACCTCGCCTCCGGCCTGTCGCACTGGCGGTTCGGCAACGTCGACTGGAAGGTCGTCGCCCGGATCGGCGTCCCCGGGGCCGTCGGTGCCTTCGTCGGGGCGACCGTGCTGTCCTCCCTCTCCACCGAGGTCGCCGCACCGGTCATGCAGCTGATCCTGCTGGGCCTCGGCCTGTACCTGCTGGTCCGCTTCACGCTGCGCGGGATCGACAAGCGGCACCTGGGCAAGCCGATGCGCAAGCGCTTCCTCGCCCCGCTGGGGCTGGCGGCCGGCTTCGTCGACGCCACCGGCGGCGGCGGCTGGGGCCCGGTCAGCACCCCGGCGATCCTGGCCAGCGGCCGGCTCGAGCCCCGCAAGACGATCGGCTCGATCGACACCTCCGAGTTCCTCGTCTCGGTCGCGGCGAGCCTGGGCTTCCTCTTCGCGCTCGGCGACCAGGGCATCGACCTCGGCTGGGTCGCCGCCCTGCTGGTCGGCGGCCTGGTCGCGGCGCCGATCGCCGCCTGGCTGGTGCGCTACGTGCCGCCGCGGCTGCTCGGCGCCGGCGTGGGCGGGATCATCGTGCTGACCAACACCAAGAGCCTGCTGAGCTCCGACTGGATCGACGCGGGCGCTCCGGTCCGCTACGCGGTCTACGCGGCCGTCTACCTCGTCTGGGCCGCCGCGGTGGCGTGGTCCTACCGCGAGTACCGCAAGGACCGCGCCCAGGAGTCGGCCGACGCGCTGTCCGCCGAGGCGGCCCGGCTGGCCGAGGCGGAGCGGGTCGCCTCGCCGAACGAGGTCGCCCCGGTCGAGGACGAGTCCGTCCGGTCCGGGCGGCCGAGCGCCCCGCGCGACTAGACCCGCTCAGCCGCCCTTCGGGCGGGCGCGGACGTGCATGCGCTCGCCCTGCGGCCCGAACAGCATCAGGACCTCGACCGGCTGGTCGGTGACGTTGCCGAACCAGTGCGGGGTGTGGGTGTCGAACTCGGCGACCTCGCCGGGGCCGAGGACGAGGTCGTGCTCCCCCAGCAGCAGCCGCAGCCGCCCGGACAGCACGTACATCCACTCGTAGCCCTCGTGCGACTGCTGCTCCGGCTCCCGCCGTGCCTGCGGCGGGATCAGCGCGCGGTAGGCCTGCACCCCGCCCGGCCGGCGGGTCAGCGGCCACATGGTCATGCCGTTGCGCTGGACCGGCTGCGGGTGGACCCGCGGATCGGCCGCGGACGGCGCCCCGACCAGCTCGTCCAGCGGCACCTGGTGGACCCGGGCGAGCGGGAGCAGCAGCTCCAGGGTGGGCCGGCGCTGCCCGGACTCCAGCCGGGACAGCGTGCTCACCGAGATGCCGGTGGAGGCCGAGAGCTCGGCCAGCGTCGCGCCCTGCTGCTGGCGCAGCACGCGCAGCCGCGGCCCCACCCCGTCGAGCACGCCGTCCAGGTCGTCGTCCATGCACCCATTTGCTGCTCCGGCAACGAGGTTTGTCAAGTGGCGGGCCGCAGGTGCACCGTCGTCCCTGCCGGGTCACCCGGCCGACGAGGGGAGCAGACGATGGACGAGCGGTACGACGTGGTGGTGGTCGGCGGCGGTGCCGCGGGCCTGAGCGGGGCGCTGGCGCTGGGCCGCGCCCGCCGGTCGGTGCTGGTGGTGGACGGCGGTCGGCCGCGGAACGCCCCGGCCGACGCGATGCACAACTACCTGGGCCGGGACGGCACCCCGCCCGGCGAGCTGCTGGCCGCCGGCCGGGCGGAGGTCGCGGGGTACGGCGGGCAGGTCATTCCCGGCGAGGCCGTCACCGCCCGGGCGGAGGACGGCGGGTTCGTCGTCCGGCTGGCCGACGGGCGGGACGTGCGGAGCCGGCGGCTGCTGGTGACCACCGGACTGGTCGACGAGCTCCCCGACCTGCCGGGGCTCCGCGAACGGTGGGGCGCCGACGTCCTGCACTGCCCGTACTGCCACGGCTGGGAGGTCCGCGACCGCGCCGTCGGCGTCCTGTCCACCGGGCCGGCCGGCGTGCTGAAGGCGCTGCTCTGGCGGCAGTGGACCGCGGACGTGACCCTCTTCCTGCACACCGGCCCGGAGCCCACCGACGACGAGTGGGAGCAGCTGGCCGCCCGTGGGATCGCGGTCGTGACCGGCGAGGTGACCGCCGTGGAGTCCGCCGGCGACCGGCTCACCGGCGTCCGGCTGGCCTCCGGCCGGGTGGTCCCGCTCGACGCGCTGGTGGTCTCCCCCAGGTTCACCGCCCGCTCCGCGGTGCTGGCGTCCCTCGGCCTGCCGGTGGAGCCGGTGGAGGCGATGGGGCACGCGGTCGGCAGTGCGGTCCCCTCCGGGCCGATGGGCGCGACCGCCGTCCCCGGCGTGTGGGTGGCCGGCAACGTCACCGACCTGATGGCGCAGGTGGTCACCGCGGCGGCGGCCGGGCTGCAGGCCGGTGCCGCGATCAACGCGGACCTGATGTCCGAGGACGTCCGGCAGGCGGTGCAGGAGCGGCGGGCGCCGTTCTCGCCCGCCAGCGAACGCGAGTTGTGCGAGACGGTGCTGGGCGACCGGCGCCACGGGATCTGAGGAGGAACGGTGCACGAACACCAGCACGAGCACGAGCCGGCGTCGACCGGCCACGACCACGCCTCCTGGGAGGATCGCTACCGCGACGCCCCGGCGCTGTGGAGCGGACGGGTCAACCCCCCGCTGGCCGCCGAGGCCACCGGGCTCGCCCCGGGCCGCGCGCTGGACGTCGGCTGCGGCGAGGGCGGCGACGCGCTGTGGCTGGCCGGCCAGGGCTGGCAGGTCACCGGCCTGGACTGGTCGGAGGTCGCGCTGACCCGCGCCGCGGAGCACGCGGCCGCGGCCGGGGTCACCGACCGGGTGACGTGGGTCCGCGGGGACATCCACAGCTGGCAGCCGCCGGTCGCGGCGTACGACCTGGTCACCGCCCACTTCCTGCACCCGACCGCCGACCAGCGGCACGCCCTGGTGCCCCGCCTCGCGGCCGCGGTCGCGCCGGGCGGGACGCTGCTGTGGGTCGGCCACCCGTACGACGAGGAGCGCGCCGCGTTGTGGGGCGCGGAGCGGTTCGCCACCGCCGCCGAGGTGGCCGCCGACCTCGACCCCGGGGAGTGGGAGGTGCTGGTGGCCGCCCAGCGGCCGCGGCCGGGCGAGGACGCCGGTCACCACCATGCCGACGAGATCGTGCGGGCCCGCCGGCGCGGCTGATCAGCGGTCCGCGAGCAGCCCTGCCTCCAGCTCCGGGGGCAGGCCGGGCAGCTCGCGACCGGCCGGGGGCTCCGGTCGGTCGGCGGTCCGCATCCAGGCCCAGGTGTCGGCCACCGAGTCCCGCACCGGCCGGGAGGGCAGACCGAGCTCCCGGGCGCGGCTGGTGTCGACGTCCCAGGCGGTGCGAGCCGTCTCCGGCGCCAGCCACAGCGGCAGGTGCACCCACTCCTCGACGCCGACGGCCAGCAGGTCGGCGTCGGGGACGGGCACCCACTCCGCGTCGCTGCCGGTCACCTCGCGGCAGGTGTCCAGCAACCCGCCGAGCGTCGTCATCCCGGTGGGCCCGGTGGTGTTGACCGGGCCGGCGAGCCCACGCTCGGCCGCCTCGACCAGCCAGCCGGCCAGGTCCCGGGCGTCGACCAGTGCGATCGGCTGGGCGGTGTTCGCCGGGACGACGACCCGGCCACCGGCGGCGATCCGGTCCAGCCACCAGCCGAGCCGGTACAGCGGGTCGAACGGGCCGACGATCAGCCCGGCCCGCGCGGTGAGGAACCGCTCCCCCAGCGCCGCGCCCAGCACCCGCTCGGCGTGCGCCTTGTCCTGCCCGTACCCGCGGTCGTCGGTCTGCCAGGTCGGCTCCTCGTCCTCGCTGCCGATCGGCCCGGGCGGCCAGTTCTGGTAGGCGTTGAGGCTGCTGACGAACGCGTAGCCGGCGACGCCGGACAGCGCAGCCGCGGCGTTCTCCGCTGCGGTGCGGGTCTGGCAGGAGGTGTCGACGACGATCTCAGGCGCCCAGCCCTCGAGAGCGGCGGGCAGCGCGGCCGGGTCGTCGCGGTCCCCGTGCAGGGCGCGGACCCCGTCCGGCGGGGCGCCGGACACCCCGCGGGTGAAGGTGGCGACCTCGTGTCCGCGCTCGAGACCGGCGGTGACCACGTGCCGGCCGAGGAAGTGCGTGCCGCCGAGGACGAGGAGTCGCATGGGCCGACCTCAGCGCAGCCGCCCGTCCCCGTCCACCCGGTTCGCTCCCGGCGTACCCGGCGGTGTCGATCGCGGAGGTCTGCTGGCTACCGTGACCGGGTGCCGCTGCTGGGACCGGGCGACCCGCTCACCCACCGTCCGTCGCGTGTGCTGGTCGCCGGTACCTCCGGCGCCGGCAAGACGACCCTCGCCGCTCGCGTCGCCGACGTGCTGGGGCTGCCGCACGTCGAGATCGACGCGCTCTTCCACGGCGTCGACTGGGCGCCTCGGCCGACGTTCGAGCAGGACGTCCGCCGGTTCGCGGCCGGCCCCTGCTGGGTCACCGAGTGGCAGTACCCGCCGGTGCGACCCCTGCTCGCCGAGCGAGCCGACCTGGTGGTCTGGCTGGACCTCCCGCGGGCGCGGGTGATGAGCCAGGTCGTCCGTCGGACGCTCCGCCGGCGACTCCTCCGCGAGCGGCTCTGGCACGGCAACGTCGAGCCACCGCTGCGCACCGTCCTCACCGACCCGGAGCACATCGTCCGGTGGGCCTGGCGTACGCACTCGCGGACGGGTCCACGTGTGCTGGAGCTGCACACCCAGCGACCCGAGCTGACCGTCGTCCGCCTCCCCAGCCGGCGGGCGGCGCACTCCTGGCTGACCGGACCGCTGGCCCGGTTCGCGACCTAGGCGGGAGGACTCAGCCGGCGCGGACGCCGCGCAGGGGGACGACTCAGCCGGCGCGGACGCCGCGGAGGGGGACGACCTCGGGGCGTGGACGGGAGCCGGCCGCGGCGAGCACCCGCTGCGGGCTGCCGGAGTCCTCGCGCAGGCCGGCCAGCCGCAGCGCGCGCACGCCGGTCAGCGCGTCGGCCTCCGGCGGCACCACGAGCAGGTCGAGCCGCCGGTCGCCGTCCACGGTGAGCGAGACCAGCTGCGGGTCCATGCTGCGGAAGGCTCCGGTGCGCACGGTCCGCCCGGAGACGGTCACCTTGCGCTGCACCGGGTGCTCCCAGGCCTCGACCGGGTAGGTGAACCGCTCGACCTTGACGTCGAGCATGGACAGCGCGGCGATCAGCTCGGGGAGCTCGGCCCCCAGGTCCCGGCTGCGCGGCCACCAGGCACCGTCGACGGCGACGTCACCCGCCGTCCCCTCCCGGCGCAGCCGCACCCGCACGTCGATGCCGTTCCGGAAACCCGCTGCCCGCTGGACCGCCATCGGCTGCCCGACCACCTCTCGCACTCATCCCCCAGGTGTCGTGCGGCCCCCCAGCCGCGGACACCTCTCCCGACCGGAACGTACGACCGGGACCGCGGCGCCCCGGCGCGCCACGAGGGACGCCGACGGGGGTGTCCGGCAGGCGCGGCCTGTCCTCACCGGACGTGGTCATCCGGCGACTGTCGCCACACGCGCACCACCGGGCTCGTCAGGTGCGGCCCGCGCGCCGCCGCGAGGACACCCCGGGAACGTCGAACGCCGCCGTCCCTGGGGGGACGACGGCGTTCGATCAGCCTGCGCTGGGCGTCAGGGCTTGGGCTTGCGGTTCTTCGACCGGCCGCGCACGGTCTGGTCCAGCTCGACCTTGCGGACCCGCACGAAGCCCGGGGTGACCTCGACGCACTCGTCCTCGGCGCAGAACTCCAGCGCCTGCTCCAGGTTGAGGATCCGCGGCGGGATGAGCCGCTCCAGCTCCTCGGAGGTGGACTTGCGCATGTTGGTGAGCTTCTTCTCCTTGGTGATGTTCACGTCCATGTCGTCGGGACGGGAGTTCTCGCCGACGATCATGCCCTCGTAGACCTCGGTGCCGGGCTCGACCATCATCTGGCCGCGCTCCTGCAGCGAGAACATCGAGTACGTGGTCGCCACACCGGAGCGGTCGGCCACCAGCGAGCCGGTCGGGCGGGCGCGCATGTCGCCCAGCCACGGCTCGTAGCCCTCCAGGTTGTGGTTCAGCACGCCGGTGCCGCGGGTCTCGGTGAGGAACTCGGTGCGGAACCCGATCAGGCCGCGTGAGGGGACGATGTACTCCATCCGCGCCCAGCCGGTGTCGTGGTGCACCAGGTTCTCGATCCGGCCACGGCGGACGGCCAGCGCCTGGGTCAGCGTGCCGACGTACTCACCCGGGGTGTCGATGGTGACCCGCTCGACCGGCTCGTGCAGCTTGCCGTCGATCTCCTTGGTCACCACGGTCGGGCGGCCGACGGTGAGCTCGAAGTCCTCGCGGCGCAGCTGCTCGACGAGGATGGCCAGCGCCAGCTCACCACGCCCCTGCATCTCCCAGGTGTCGGGACGTTCGGTGGGCAGCATGCGCACCGAGACGTTGCCGACCAGCTCCTGGTCGAGCCGGTTCTTGATCAACCGGGCGGTGAGCTTCTTGCCCGACTTGCCCGAGATCGGGCTGGTGTTGATGCCCATGGTGATCGAGATGGACGGCTCGTCGACGGTGATCGCCGGCAGCGGGCGCGGGTCGTTCGGGTCGGCGAGGGTGTCGCCGATGCCGATGTCCGGGATGCCGGCGATGGCGACCAGGTCGCCGGGGCCGGCACTCTCGGCTGGGGTGCGGGTGAGGCCCTCGGTGACCAGCAGCTCGGTGATCTTCGTCCGGGTGATCGTGCCGTCGGCCTTGCACCAGGCGACCTGCTGGCCGTTCTTCATCTCACCGGAGTGGATGCGCAGCAGCGCCAGCCGGCCGAGGTAGGGCGAGGCGTCGAGGTTGGTGACCTGGGCGCGCAGCGGCTCCTCGGCGTCGTAGACCGGGGCCGGGATCGTGTCCAGCAGCGTCTTGACCAGCGGGCCGAGGTCCGGGCTGTCCGGGACGGTGCCGTTCTCCGGCTTGTTCAGCGAGGCCTGGCCGGTGCGGCCGTTGCAGTAGACGATCGGGAACTCGAGGGTCTCCGCCGGCAGGCCGGCGTCCTCGAGCAGCTCCAGGAAGAGCTCGTAGGTCTCGTCGACGACCTCTTCGATCCGGGCGTCGTGCCGGTCGGTCTTGTTGACCGCCAGGATGACCGGCATCCCCTTGGCGAGCGCCTTGCGGAGCACGAAACGGGTTTGCGGCAGCGGGCCCTCGGAGGCGTCCACGAGCAGGCAGACGCCGTCGACCATGCTCAGCGCACGCTCGACCTCGCCACCGAAGTCGGCGTGGCCGGGGGTGTCGACGATGTTGACGACGACCGGGTTGCCGTCGTCGTCGTGCAGGTGGATCGCGGTGTTCTTGGCGAGGATGGTGATCCCGCGCTCGCGCTCGAGCTCGCCGGAGTCCATGACGCGTTCCTGCGTGGAGTCGTTGTCGGTGCCCTCGCCCTTCGCGCGGCCCAGGGCACCAGCCTGGCGGAGCAGGGCGTCGACCAGGGTGGTCTTGCCGTGGTCGACGTGGGCGATGATCGCCACGTTGCGCAGGTCGTTACGGGTGGGCATGCGGAGAGGCACCTCAGGAGATCGCGTGGGGGTCTGCGCGCTGCGGCGCGCGACACTGGGTCAACGACCGTGCGGGCCGAGACCTTCCCACCCAGAGTACGGGACGTCGGCTCCTCCTCGGACCGGTTGTGACCGGTCCCCCACTCAGACCGACGGCGCGGGCCGGTCCGCGACCGCCCAGGCGAGCGCCGCGACGGCGGCGGTGACCACCCCGACGGCGAGCCAGGCCGGCCAGCCCACGCCCAGCGCCAGCACGTGCGCGAGGACGAACGCCGCGACGTAGGCAGCCCCGAGTGCCACGGCCACGGCCAGGCCCCGACGGCGGTACCAGAGCCACCCGGCGGCCAGCCCGCCCGCGGCGAAGACGAGCCCGCCCAGCGCGCGGACGCCGGTGCCCTGGGCCACGCCGAAGCCGGCGGCCAGCCCGACGGCGGCGGCCACGGCCGACGACAAGCGGGTCTGCACGCGGGCCAGGGTGGAGGTCGGCATGCCGCCATCCTCCTCCACCCCGCCGCCCGCCCTCACTGCTGCGCGGCGGCGACGGCGGCGGTCAGGCCGGCCGGGGACAGGTCGGTGAGCTCCTCGCCGTCCACGAGGACCGTCGGGGTGCCGGTGACGCCGTCCTTGCTGGCCTGGTCCTCGGCGCCCTCGACCCAGTCGGCGAAGACCAGGTCCCGGACGTCCGCCGCGACGCCCGCGCCGGTGGCGCCGGCCTGCTCGGCGTAGCCGACCAGCTGGTCGTCGGTCAGCCCGCTCCCGCCCTCGGCCGGCTGGTGGGCGAAGAGCAGGTCGTGGAAGCGCTCGTAGGCCTCGGTGCCGGCCGTGTCGGCGACGACCGCGGCGGCGTTGAGCGCCCGGGTCGAGTAGTCGTCGTTCGCGTCGGTGTCCAGGAACGCCATGCCGTGGTAGCGCACCTGGACGGTGCCCGCGGTCACCAGGTCGTCGATGGTGCTGCCGGTGGAGTCCTCGAGCGCCTTGCAGTTCGGGCACTGGAAGTCCTCGTAGACGTCCAGGATCACGGGGGCGTCGGCCTGACCGACGGTGACGACGTAGCCGTTGCCGCTGGTGTTGGCCGGCGCTGCCGCGTCGGCCGACGTCGACGTCCGCATCGTCTGTACGACGACCACGGCCACCAGGACGACGACCAGCACGACCGCGGCCACCACCCCACCGAGCACGGTGCGCCGACGGCGCGCGGCGGCGGCCGCTGCGGCCGCCTCCGCGGCCCGCTCGGCGGCGATCCGCTGCCGGGCCGCCGCACGCTTGGCCTCACCGGACATCTGCGAGCTCCGTCCCTGCACGGCCACCGAGGGCCCACCGGGACGCCGGCCACCGGGCCAGCGCGAGGGAGACGAGGAGCAGCCCGAGGTCGCGGGCCACCTCGCCGGGGTACGCGGTCTGCCCGGCGGCGACCTGCCCGCCGCCACCGAAGCAGCCGCAGTCGATCTGCAGCCCGCGGGCCCACGCCGAGCCGACCGCCCCGACGAAGACGGCCATCAGCACCGCCGAGGCGAGCGCGGCGCCCCGCACGCACACCCCGGCCAGCAGGGCGAGGCCGACGGCGATCTCCACGACCGGCAGTCCGGAGGCCACCGGTCCGACCAGCGCCTCGGGCAGCAGCCGGTAGGCCCGGACGGCGCGTTCCGCGGCGGCTGGGTCGGGCATCTTCAGCGCCCCGGCGACGACCAGGACCCCTCCGAGCAGCAGCCGTGCGGCCGTCGCCGCCCAGGGTCCGAGGGTGCCCACGGTGGCACAGTCGTCGCTCGAACCGGCACGTTCCCGGGCGCTGCCTGGGAACTGGCTGCGAACCGCCAGGATGCGCCGGTCCCCCGCAGACCTGGTTGCCGGGCGGTACCGTTCGCGGACTCCTGCACGGCTGAGGGCGGAGGCCGATGACCGAGCCCGACGACCGGCCACCCCGGGTGGTGGACGGGGCGTGGCGTGCGCGGGTGGCCGACGCGCTCGGGTCGATCAGCGAGGCGGTCTACGTCCTCGACGGCGAGGACCGGTTCACCTGGGTCAACGCCGCCGCCGAGCGGCTGCTCGAGCGGCCGGCCACCGAGCTCGTCGGCCGGTGGATCTGGGCGGCCTTCCCCGACCTGCCCGGGGGTCCGCTGCAGCAGTCCATGGCGACGGCCCGGTCCACCCGGGAGACCCAGCACCTGGAGTTCTTCTACGACTTCCTGGACCGGTGGTTCGAGGTCCGCACGTACCCGGTGCTCGGCGACCTCGTCGTCTTCTTCCGGGACGTGCACGAGCGCCGCGCGCTGGACGAGGCACGAGCCGCGGAGTCCTCGCTCATCCGCGCGGTGCTCAACGCGCTGCCCGCGCGCACCGCCATCCTCGACGGCGACGGCACGATCCTCACCACCAACGCGGCGTGGGCGGCGGGCACGGCGGTCGCCGGGCGGCCGGTTGCCAGCCGGGCCGGCGCCAACTACCTCGAGGCCTGCCGGGCGGCCGCCGCCAACGGCGACCCGTGGTTCCGGGCGACCGTCGAGGGCCTGGAGTCGGTGCTCGCCGGGCGGGCACCGTCGTTCTCCCTCGACTACGCCGCGACGCCGGCCGGCGACCGGGCCCGCGAGACGACGTGGTGGCACCTGCAGGTCTTCCCGGTCGACGGCGGGCCGCGCGTCGTCGTCACCCACACCGACATCACCGACCGGGTGACCGCCGAGCAGCGGGCGGCCTGGCAGGCCCGGCACGACCACCTCACCGCGCTGCCGAACCGCGCGGCCCTGGACGAGGCGATCGCCGGCGCCCTGGCCGACGACGAGGGCGGCCGGGTGACCGTGCTGTACATGGACGTGGACGGCTTCAAGCAGGTCAACGACTCCCTCGGGCACGCCGCCGGCGACCTGCTGCTGCGCGAGCTGGCCGCCCGGCTCTCGCACCGCACCCGCCCCACCGACGTGGTCGGTCGGTTGGGCGGCGACGAGTTCGTCGTGGTCGCCCGGGACTGCGACGCCTCGGGCGGCGAGGCGCTGGCCCGGCGGTTCCGGTCGGTCTTCGACGAGCCGTTCGAAGTGGCCGGCACGCGGCTGCCGCTGACCGTCAGCATCGGCATCGCCACCTCCGCCCCCGTCCCCACC
>NZ_SJEW01000018.1 GCF_005930475.1 Modestobacter altitudinis | reverse complement strand
CCACCCCGAGGGCCAGCAGGCCGCCCCGCGCACCCCGTCCCGCGCCGAGGAGACCGTGCCCGTCGCTCCCGTCGTCCCGGTCGGCGACGAGGCCACCGTCGTCGCCACCGACACGACCTTCGCCGCACTCGGCGTCCCGGCCCCGCTGGTCGAGGTGCTCACCGCCAGCGGCATCACCGCGCCGTTCCCGATCCAGGTCGCCACGCTGCCCGACACGCTGGCCGGGCGCGACGTGCTCGGCCGCGGCCGCACCGGCTCGGGCAAGACCCTGGCCTTCTCCCTCCCGCTGGTCGCCCGGCTCGCCGCCTCCACCAGCAAGCGCCAGCCCAAGCGCCCGCGCTCGCTGATCCTGGTGCCGACCCGTGAGCTGGCCAACCAGGTCAACGCGGTCGTCGACCCGCTGGCCCGCGCGCTGGGCATGCGGTCGACCGTCGTCTTCGGCGGTGTCGGCCAGAACCCGCAGGTGCAGGCGCTGGCCGCCGGCGTCGACGTGCTCATCGCCTGCCCCGGCCGGCTCGAGGACCTCATCGGTCAGGGCCACTGCGACCTCGGCGCCGTCGAGATCACCATCCTCGACGAGGCCGACCACATGGCCGACCTGGGCTTCCTCCCCGGCGTGAAGCGCCTGCTGGACCGCACCCCCAAGGTCGGTCAGCGGCTGCTGTTCTCCGCCACGCTGGACAACGGCGTCGACGTGCTGATCAAGCGCTACCTGGACCGGCCGACCACGCACTCGGTCGACCCGGCCGTCGCACCGGTCTCGACGATGACCCACCACGTGTTCCGGGTCGACCCGCTGGACAAGTCCCAGATCGTCAAGGAGCTCGCCTCCGGCCTGGGCCGCAGCGTGCTGTTCACCCGCACCAAGCACCAGGCCAAGAAGCTGGCCAAGCAGCTGACCGCCGCCGGCGTGCCCGCCGTCGACCTGCACGGCAACCTCAGCCAGAACGCCCGCGAGCGCAACCTCGAGGCGTTCAGCACCGGGGAGACCCGGGTGCTCTGCGCGACCGACATCGCCGCCCGCGGCATCCACGTCGACGACGTGGCGATCGTGGTGCACGTCGACCCGCCGGCCGAGCACAAGGCCTACCTGCACCGCTCGGGCCGGACCGCCCGCGCCGGCGCCGGCGGCACCGTGGTCACCATCGCGACGCCGGACCAGGCCGCCGAGGTGCGCACCCTGGCCCGCCAGGCCGGGATCACCCCCGACGTCTCGGCGATCAAGCCGGGCGCCCGGGAGATCACCGCGCTGACCGGCCCGGCGGCACCCTTCGTCGAGCCGGCACCCGTGGTCGCACCCCAGCCGCAGGGCACCGGCGGTGGCGCCAACGGCGGCCGCCGTCGCAGCGGCGGCAGCAAGCCGGCCGGTGCGTCGTCCTCCGGCGGCTCCGGCCGCAGCTCGGGCGGCTCGGGCCGCCCGTCCGGCCCGGCGCGCACCCGCGCCGAGCTCGCCGCGCGCGCCGGTCAGGCGCCCAGCGGCGCCGGCCGGGGTCGCGGCCGCTCCGGTCGCTGACCTCGCCGATCACCCCGGGCTGGTGGTGGTCATCCCCCTCGGATGACCACCACCAGCCCGTTCTCGTTCGTCAGGCCCCCGGTCGCGGTGGGACGGCCGGGCGGGAAAGATGATGTTGAGCACTGCACCATCCCCGTCGCCTGTGAGGTCCACCATGCGCCTGCCCATCACCCCCGCCGAGATCGCGCCGCGCATCGCCACCGGCGCGTTCATCCTCAACTCCGGCCTCGGCAAGCGCGGCGCCGACGAGGGCACCGCCGCCGGCCTGCACGGCTTCGCCGCCGGCACCTACCCGTTCCTGCAGAAGGTCCCCGCGGCCACCTTCGCCAAGGTGCTGTCCACCACCGAGATCAGCATCGGCGCGCTGCTACTGACCCCGTTCGTGCCCACCGCGGTCGCCGGCGCGGCCCTCACCGGGTTCTCCTCCGGCCTGCTCGGGCTCTACCTGCGCACCCCGGGGATGACCAAGCCCGGCAAGAGCGTGGCCCCCACCCAGGAGGGCCTGCCCATCTCCAAGGACGTCTGGATGCTCGGCATCGGGATCGGCCTGCTCACCCAGGGCCTGCTCGACCGGCAGTCCCGCACCGACGCGGCCGGCACCGCCGCGGAGCGCCGGGCCGCCAAGGCCAAGGCCAAGCAGGCCCGCCAGGCCCAGGCCCGCAAGGCCGCGAAGGTGAGCGAGCGGGCCTCCCGCAAGGCCGCCGAGCAGGCCAGGATCGCCGCTGCGGCGCGCCGCGAGGCCGTCGCCGCCAGCTGAAGGACCCCCTCGCCCCCCACCCCTCGCAGGCTCGCGGCGGGCCCCTACGAGGAGGCCTGACAGCGCACCAGCCCGGCGATCAGCTCGGCGACGGCGGCGGGGTGGGTCTGCGGGGTCATGTGCGCGGCTCCCGGGAGCTCGACCAGCCGGCCCCGGGGCGCGCAGCCGGCCAGGTGGACGGCCCAGTCGTGCGGGCACAGCGCGTCCCGCGCACCCCGGACGACGACGACCGGGACGGCGACCCGGCGCAGCCGCTCGTCGGTCCGGTCGCCGGAGACCCGCCGCCACAACACGATCATCGCGGCCGGCCCGGTGTGCAGCCACTGGGCCAGCACCAGCGGCAGCTGCCACCAGGGCTCGCGCAGGGCGGTGCGCACCCAGCGGGCCGCCAGCACGGTCAGCCGGCGCATCCGTGGGTCGGTGGTCGGCCCGAGCAGCAGCAGGCCGACCACCCGCGGGTCCTGCTCGGCGACCGCGACCACCACCTGGCAGCTCTGCGAGTGCCCGACCAGCACCACCGGCCCGCTCCCGAGGTCGGCGCGGAGCTCGTCGGCCAGCTGGGGCAGCGTGCCGACGGAGCGGCGCAGCCCCATACCGGGCAGAATGGCCACCGTCCCGCCACTGCGCCGTCGCAGCCGTGCGGAGGAACGCCCGTCCAGGCCCAGCCCTGGCACGAGCACGATCCTGGGAACAGCTGCGGTCTCGGCAGCGCTGTCCTGGGTGGAGCTCACCACGTCACCCGGCGGAGGTCGAGCGCAGCAGCCCACAGCGCGGTGGGATGATGAGTCATCATGACGACATATCAGGAGGCACCGTGACCACCGCGACCCAGCCCACCGGACAGCGACCCCGGGTCGTCATCGTCGGGTCGGGGTTCGGCGGTCTCTTCGCCGCCCAGCGGCTCAAGAAGGCCCCTGTCGACGTCACCCTCATCGGGAAGACCACGCACCACCTCTTCCAGCCGCTGCTCTACCAGGTGGCAACGGGCATCCTCTCCGAGGGCGAGATCGCCCCGGCCACCCGGGAGATCCTCTCCCGGCAGGACAACGCCCGCGTCGTCCTGGGTGAGGTCACCGACATCGACCTCGCCGCGCGCACCGTCACCTCGGTCGTCCTCGGCCGCACCACGGTGCACGAGTACGACGAGCTGATCGTCGCCGCCGGCGCCGGGCAGTCCTACTTCGGCAACGACCAGTTCGCCGAGTACGCCCCCGGGATGAAGAGCATCGACGACGCCCTCGAGCTGCGCGGCCGGATCTTCGGCGCCTTCGAGCTCGCCGAGCTGGCCACCGACCCGGCCGAGATCGACCGGCTGCTGACCTTCGTCGTCGTCGGCGCCGGCCCCACCGGGGTCGAGATGGCCGGGCAGATCGCCGAGCTGGCCCGCCGGACGCTGCGCCGCGACTTCCGCAACATCGACCCGACCAGCGCCCGGGTGATCCTGCTCGACGCCGCGCCGAAGGTGCTGCCGCCGTTCGCCGACTCCCTCGGCCAGAACGCGCACAAGCGGCTGAACGAGATCGGTGTCGAGGTGCAGCTCGGCGCGATGGTCACCAACGTCGACGCCGACGGCATCGTGGTCAAGGACGGCGACGGGCACGAGCGCCGCATCCACTCCGCGACCAAGATCTGGGCCGCCGGCGTACAGGCCAGCGCGCTGGGCAAGCTGCTCGGCGAGCAGTCCGGCGCGGCGGTCGACCGGGCCGGCCGGGTCTCCGTCCAGCCCGACCTGACCCTCCCCGGGCACCCCGAGGTGCACGTCGTCGGCGACATGATCTCGCTGAACCGGCTCCCCGGGGTCGCCCAGGTCGCCATCCAGGGCGGTCGCTTCGCTGCCGACGCCGTCAAGGCCCGCATCGCCGGCCGCCCGACGACGGCTGAGTTCCGCTACCACGACAAGGGCAGCATGGCGACGGTCGCGCGGTTCGCCGCGGTCGCCGACCTCGGCACGCTGAAGTTCACCGGCTTCATCGCCTGGGTGATGTGGCTGGTCGTGCACATCTTCTACGTCGTGGGCTTCAAGAGCCGCTTCACCACCGCGCTGGGCTGGGGCGTCAGCTTCCTGGGCCGCGGCCGCGGGCAGCGCACCGCCACCCAGCAGCAGGTCTACGGCCGGCTGGCTCTGGAGGAGCTCGGCTCGTCCTTCGAGGTCTCCAAGACCGGCGGCCGCAAGGACACCCTGGTGCCGGTCGACGTCACCGGGCGCGAGTCCGCCTGACGTCCCTCAGCACGACGAGGAAGGCCCCGTCCCCGCAGCTGCGGGGACGGGGCCTTCCTCGCGTTCAGAACGGGTAGGTCGGCAGGTCCCCGCGCAGCGTGACCCACTGGGTCTCGGTGAACGCCTCGATGTTGGCCTGCGGGCCGCCGTGCCGGGAGCCGGTGCCCGAGGCCCCGACGCCGCCGAACGGCGCGACCGCCTCGTCGTTGACCGTCTGGTCGTTGATGTGCACCAGCCCGGCCGGGATCCGCTCCGCCAGCTGCAGCCCGGCGTACACGTCGCGGGTCAGGATCCCCAGCGAGAGCCCGTACTCGGTGCCGGCGGCCAGCGCCGCGACCTCGTCGACGGAGGAGCACGGGGTCACCGGAGCCACCGGGCCGAAGATCTCCTGGGAGTAGGCAGGCGCGTCCACCGGGACGTCGCCGAGGACCGTCGGCCGGTAGAACAGCCCCTCGTAGGTGCCACCGGTGCGCACCGTGGCGCCGGCCTCCACGCTGGAGGTGACCAGGCCGTGCACCCGGTCGCGCTGGCCCCCGTCGATGATCGGTCCCAGCGCCACCTGGTCCCGGAACGGGTCGCCGACCGGCAGGTCCTTGACCTTGTCGGCCAGCACGGCGGTGTACTCCTCCGCGATCGAGGCGTGCACCAGGTGCCGGGACGTCGCCATGCAGATCTGCCCGGAGTGGGCGAAGGTGCCCCAGGCGCCGACCGACGCCGCCGCGGTGACGTCCACGTCGGGCATCACGATGAGCGCTGAGTTCCCGCCGAGCTCCAGGTGCGCCCGCTTGAGGTGCTGACCGGCCAGCGCACCGACCGCGCGCCCGGCCTTGGTGGAGCCGGTGAAGGCGATGACCCGCACCGCCGGCTCGACCACCAGGGCCTCGCCGACGTCGGCGCCGCCGGGCAGCACCTGGAAGACCCCGGCCGGCACGCCGGCCTCTTCGAAGACGCGGGCGAACATCGCGCCGCCGGAGACCGCGGTCCGCGGGTCGGGCTTGAGGATCACCGCGTTGCCCAGCGCCAGGGCCGGGGCGATCGCCCGGATGGCCAGGATGGTCGGCACGTTGAACGGCGCGATCACCCCGACCACGCCGACCGGCACCCGCCGGGCGAAGGACAGCCGCGGCGACCCCGAGCGCAGCAGCTCGCCGTAGGGATGGCTGGGCAGCGCCGAGGCCTCGTAGCACTCCTGGGCGCTGGTGTGCACCTGGAAGTCGCCGAAGGGCTGGATGGCGCCGGACTCGCGGGCCAGCCAGGTCGTGATCTCGTCGGTGTTCGCGGTCAGCAGGTCCCCGGCGCGGCGGAGCACCGCAGCGCGCTGCTCGAACGGCAGCGCCGCCCAGGACCGCTGCGCGTCGACCGCCCGCGCGGCGGCCTTCTCCACGTCGGCCGGGGTCGCCTTGCCGACCTCGCCGAGCTCCTCACCGGTCGCCGGCTCCACCGCGGCGTACGTGCCGCCGCTGCCGTCGGTCCAGGCCCCGGTCCAGACGTTGCCCCGCCATGCGCCGTCCTCGAGCAGTGCCATCTGTGCCCCTCGTCTCCTCGATGAGTCCTGACCCGGTCCTGCCACCTCGGTGGCCGCGGGTCGCCGGTGACCAGGGCCTCCGGGCGCCGCTCCCGGCCCCTCCGGCTCACCCCGAAGGGTCGCCGGGACCCGGCGCCCGGTGTCGTTGCCCGGCAGCCCGGCCGATCTCCCCGGTGACATGGACGCGGAGACGACGGGCAGCAGGCTGCCGCCACACGTGGGGCTGCTCGTGCTGCTGCACGGCGCCGGCGGGCTGCTCTGCGCCGTGGGCGCGCTCCGGCCGATGAGCCCGGACACCCCGGTGGGGCTCGCCTGGGTGCTGGCCGCCGTCGGCCTCACGGTGGCCGCGCTGCTGGGAACGGCCGGCGACCGGCTGCCCGTACCGGCCCAGCACGCCGCGCTGGCCCTGTTCTCACTGCTGCTGGCCCTGCTCGCCGCCCGGTCGGCCACCGCCCAGGGGGTCGTGGGTCTCGGGCCGGTGCTGATCTGCACGGGCCTCTACGCGGCCCACTTCCTCTCCCTCCGGGCGGCCCGGGCGCAGGTGCTCCTCGCCGTCGGGGCGGCCACCCTCGGCGCGCTCGCCGCCCACCCGGCCGGCTTCGGACTGCCCTGGGCGATCGCGGTCCTCGCCGCCCTCGTGCTCACCGAGGCGCACGCCCGGCTGAACGGCCGGCTGCGCACCCAGGCCTCCGTCGACCCGCTGACCGGCGTGGCCAACCGGCGCGCCTGGGAGGCAGAGGCGACCCGCGGCCTGGCCCGCGCGGCACGCACCGGCGAGCCGCTGACCGTCGCGATCCTGGACCTGGACGGCTTCAAGGCGGTCAACGACCGCGACGGGCACGGCGCCGGGGACCGGTTGCTGCGCCAGGTCGCCAGCGCGTGGCGGACCCGGCTGCGGACCTCGGACCTGCTGGGCCGGTACGGCGGCGACGAGTTCGTGCTCTACCTGCCCGGCACCGACGCCCGCGCCGCCGAAGACGTGCTGCAGCGCCTGCACGGCGGCCTGCCGGTCGGCTGGTCGGTGGGGACGGCGACCGCGCACCGCGGCGACTCGCTGACCGAGCTGCTGCAGCGCGCCGACGTCCGGCTGTACGAGGGCAAGCGCGCCCGCCGGCAGGCCTGACCGGCGGTCACTGCCCGGCGGCCTCCAACTCGGCCACCCGCGCGGCCGACCGGTCCCGGATCGCGGCGGCGGTCTCCGACCGGCGGACGGCGGCGTCCCGCCGGCGCTCGGTCTGCTGTGCGCGGGACACCGCCTCGGCGGCCTCCCGCTCGGCCCGGCGCAACTCACCAGCCAGCTGGTCGGCCCGGCGGCGCAGGTCCTCGCGCCGCTGCTGCGCGTCGATGAGCTCCTGCTCGGCCGCCTCGGCCGCCGCCGCGGTGTCCCGGGCCACCCCGGCGGCTTCCTCGGCATCGCGCCGGGCCTGCTCGAGCTCCCGCTGCCGGCGCTCGTCGGCCTCGCGGCGGCGTCGGTCCGAGCCGTCCTCGGCCGGCGTCCCCTCCGCCTGCCGTCGCGGTACCGGCCCCGACCGCACCGGCGTCGCCAGGGCGCCGCTGAGGTCGACCGGCCCGAGGCCGCTGTAGCTCAGCGCGGTGGTCAGCCGGCCGGCGGCCAGTGCCTCGCCGGCGTCCGGGTCGACCACGGCGGCCCGCAGCGTGCTCTCCACCTGCTCGGCGACGGCGCTGCTGACGTCGTGGCCCTCCGCGTGGGCCAGGCCACGGGCCTGCCGGGCCAGCGCGGCGACCACCTGGTTGCGCTGCTGGCCGAGCTGGCGGAGCTCGGGTCCGGACAACGCCTGCTGGGCCTGGCGGAGCATCTCGCCGACCTCGCGGAGCTGGCTGACCTCCTCGGGTCGGCGGCGGACCAGCAGGTTGCAGACCCAGGCCGCGGTCGTCGGCTTCGGCAGCGCGGCGACCGCCTTGGCCAGCTCCTTGTCCTCGTCCTTCACCCGGTCGCGAGCGGCGGTCCGGGCCGCCACGAACTCCTCGGGCGGGACGCCGTAGAGCTCCTCGGCGATGCCGTCCAGCGCGTCGTCGTCCACCGCTCCTCCTCTCCGCCGGCCGTCCAGGACCCCCGCAGCATGCCGCTACCCCGCCGGGTCGGACCGGGAGCCCGTGGCGCCCCGGTCGCCGGCGAGGGCGCGGGCGAAGCGCTGCGACCACTCCCCCAGCCGCTCGCGCAGCTCGTCCGGGGCGACCACGGTGAACTCCGCGCGCACGGCGCCGAGCACCAGCACCGGCCAGTCCAGCGAGTCGGTCTCCATCCGCAGCCGGCACCGGTCCGGGCCGTCGTCGGAGACCTGCGCCCAGCGACCCACCCGGTCCCGCACCACCGACGCCGGCGCCTCGACCACCGCCTCCACCGCCCGGCTCACCCGGAACTGGTCCAGGCCCGCGCGGACGAAGGCGGCGGCGTCCTCGGCGGGCAGCGGCCGGGGCGCGAACCGGGCCCCGGTGCCGCGCACGCCGGACATCCGGTCGAGCCGGAAGCTGCGCCAGTCCCCGCGCGAGGGGTCGTAGGCGACCAGGTACCAGCGCCGGCCGAGCGGCACCAGGCGGTGCGGCTCGACCAGCCGCGCGCCGGACTCCCCGGAGGCCCGGGTGTAGGCGAACTCCAGCCGCCGGGTCTCCCGGCAGGCCTGCGCCACCTCGACGAGCGCCTGCGGGTCGACCTCCGGCCCGCCGTCGGACCACGGCGGCGCGGGCACCGTCACGGCCCGCAGCGCGTCCACCCGGCGGCGCAGCCGGGCGGGCAGCACCGGGACCACCTTGGTGAGCGCCCGCACCGAGGGCTCGGCCATCCCGGCGACCACCCCGGCCGCGGCGGCCTGCAGGCCGACGGTGAGGGCCACCGCCTCGTCGTCGTCCAGGACCAGCGGCGGCAGGGCCGCCCCGGCGGCCAGCCGGTAGCCGCCGTCGACCCCGGGCTGGGCCTCGACCGGGTAGCCGAGCTCACGGAGCCGCTCGACGTCGCGGCGCAGCGTGCGGAGCGAGACGTCGAGCCGAGCGGCGAGGTCCGCGCCGGCCCAGTCCCGGCGGCCCTGCATCAGCGAGAGCAGCCGGAGAGCACGGGCGGTCGGGTCGGTCATGACGCCAGAGTCTGCCGTATTGCGGTCAGGATCTGGCACCGATCGCCCGTAGCGTCGTCCTCACCGGACCAACCGACGAGAGGCAGACCGATGACCACCACCGAGGCGACCACCACGACCACCGGCGAGCGGGCCGACCTGCTCGACGCGCTGACCGGCCACCGCTGGTTCCTGACGTACACCGTGCGCGGGCTGAGCGAGGAGCAGGCCCGGCTCCGCCCGACCGCGAGCGAGCTGACCCTCGGCGGGCTGGTCAAGCACGTCACCGCCACCGAGCGGATGTGGGCGGAGTTCGCCGTCTCCGGCCCGGCGGCGTTTCCCGTGTTCGACGAGTCGACCGCAGCCGACTGGGGCTCGGAGTTCGTGATGCTGCCGACCGAGACCCTGGCCGGGCTGCTGGCCGAGTACGCCGAGGTGGCGGAGCGCACCGACGAGCTGGTGCGCACGCTCCCCGACCTGGACGCCGCCCACCCGCTGCCCGAGGCGCCGTGGTTCACCCCGGGTGCCACCCGCTCGGCCCGCCGGGTGTTCCTGCACGTGATCGCCGAGACCGCCCAGCACGCCGGGCACGCGGACGTCCTGCGGGAGTCGATCGACGGCCAGAAGACGATGGGCTGACCGCTGTTCGCTCCTGGCGTGACCCGCAGTCCCCCGCACCGGCCCGCACGGGCGTCTACTGATCACAAGTAATCACTCAGTGGAGGTCGGGATGAGCCTCGCGGACGGGCACGACCCGGAGCCGGCGCTGGACGCCTACTCGCGGGTGGTCACCACGGTGGCCGCGGAGATGGCGCCGCACGTCGCGGCGCTGGAGGTCAGCGGGCCCGGCGGCCGGGGCGGCGCCGGCTCGGGCGTCGTCGTCAGCGACGACGGGCTGCTGCTGACCAACGCGCACGTCGTCGCCCGCTCGACCGGCGGGCGGGCGGTGTTCAGCGACGGCTCGGAGGCGCCGGTCGACGTGGTGGGCGCGGACCCGCTGTCCGACCTGGCCGTGGTCCGCGCCCGCGGCGTCACGCCCCCGCCGGCGGTGCTCGGCGACGCCGCGACGCTTCAGGTCGGTCAGCTGGTGGTGGCGGTGGGCAACCCGTTCGGGCTGGCCGGCTCGGTCACCGCCGGGGTGGTGAGCGCGCTGGGCCGCTCGCTGCCGACCCGCGACGGGCGGACCGCGCGGGTGGTCGAGGACGTGATCCAGACCGACGCAGCGCTGAACCCGGGCAACTCCGGCGGCGCACTGGCCGACGCCCGCGGCCGGGTGGTCGGGATCAACACCGCGGTGGCCGGCTGGGGCCTCGGGCTGGCCGTGCCGATCAACGACACCAGCCGGCGGATCGTGGAGACGCTGCTGCGCGACGGGCGGGTGCGCCGCGCCTACCTGGGGCTGGTCAGCAGCCCGGTCCCGCTGCCGGTCGACCTCGTCACCCGGACCGGCCAGCGGCGCGGGCTGCAGGTGCTCGACGTCATCGCCGGCTCCCCGGCCGACCGGTCCGGGCTCATGGCCGGCGACCTGGTGCTGGAGGCCGGCCGGGCGCCGGTGGCCTCCGCACAGAGCCTGCAGCGGCTGCTCTTCGCCGAGGCGATCGGCCGGCCGCTGCCGGTGACCGTCGTCCGCCGGGGCGCGATGGTGGACGTCATCACCGTCCCCAGCGAGCTCACCGGCTGACCGGTCGGCCCAGCGGCACGCACAGCGCGTCGGGGTCGTCGGCGCACACGGCGCCGGTCGTGACCGCACCCACCGCCAGCGGCTGCTCGGCCCCGGTGTCCGAGCGCAGACGCAGCGAGGAGATGCGCAGCTGCAGCGTCGCGAGCACGTCGTCCCGGCCCTGCGGGGTGGCCGCGGTGACCGCGTGGTCGAGCACGACGTACCCGGTGACCCGGTTCGTGCCGCGCGCGTGGAAGGAGCCGGTCGCCGGCAGGGACGGCGCGTCGGGGCAGTAGACCTCGTCCGCCGTCACCGGCTCGAAGAAGACCCCGACCGCACCGATGTCGGCCGGGGTGGCCGGGCCCGGGGTCACGGTGAGGTGCGCGGCGAGGCCGTCGGTCACCCGCGCCGAGGTGGTGGAGGCGAAGACCACCGGCACGGTCTGCACCGACGCGAGGTCCAGGCCGCAGTCGTCGGCCACCTGCGGGATCGACGGCCCGATCCCGGTCCGCACCTGGTCGGCGGACACGGTCAACGCAGCACCGGAGCCGGCCCCGGTGAGGGTGGCCGCCACCAGCGGGACCGGGTACCGGACGGGCGGCGGTGGCGGTGCCGACGCGACGCTGCTGTCCGCGCTGCTCCTGGCGGACACCGGAGCCGCGGCGGGGTGCGCCACCGCGTCGAGGAAGCCGCACCCCGAGGTGGTCAGGACGGCGGCGACCACCAGGACACCGGTGACGCGCCGCCTCCGACGATGCTCGCGAGCAGACGACACCGGGCTCCTCGGACGGGGTCGTGGGCCGGGAGCGTCCCATCCACCGGCGGGGAGGGGAAGAGGTCAGGCGGTCAGCGCCGTCCGCGCCGTCGAGGCGGACAGCAGGGTGAACCGCCAGGCCGGAGGCGGTCGCCGGCCGTGCAGCACCACCCGGCAGGCGCCGAGGTCGGCGACGCCGGCGAACCCCTCGGCGCGCTGGTGCAGCCAGAGCACGAACGGGTGGCCGTCGACGTCCATGGTGGTGCGCGGCCAGGTCCGGACGTCGTCCAGCCGGGCGGCGACCGACCGGCCGGTCGCGCCGGCCTGCTGGGTCCACCGCAGGGTGTCCTCGGCCGAGGCGGTGTGCGGGATGAGCTTGAGCAGCATGCTCGTCACCGCCGTCTCGGCGATGGCGCGCAGGCTGCCGTCGACGGTCCAGCCGCCGTCCGCGTCGGGGCGGCAGCCGCGGCGGGCGATGGTGCGCACCGACCAGGCCGGTGGCGCCTCCGCCGGCGTGGCCGGCGGCGGGACCGGGCCGACGCTGACGTCCTCCCACCAGGAGGGCGCGCCGGGCGCGGCGCTGCCCCGGCCGGCGGCGAGCAGACACAGCGACCGGGTGGGCACGCCCGCCGGTACCAGCACCGGCATGTCCAGACCGGCCAGCGAGATCGTCATCGACGATGATCTACACCCACCGGGCACCTGCCGTCGAGGTCCCGGCGGCCGTGGGCCGCGTTACGGTCGCCGGCCATGGGACCCCTGGCGCTGCTCGAGCTCACCCTGGACTGCCCGGAGCCCCGCGCGCTGGCCGAGTTCTACCGCCAGGCCCTCGGCTGGGCGTACGCGCCAGGTCACGAGCTCGACGACCCGGACGGCGACGAGTGGCTGGTGCTCCTCCCACCGGACGGCGGCACCCGGCTGGCCTTCCAGCGCTCCCCCGCGGCCGTGCCGCCGTGGCCGGCCGGCGCCCGGGTGCACCTGGACGTCGCCGTGCCCGACCTGGCAGCCGGGCACGCGCACCTGCTGGCCTGCGGCGCCCGGCCGCTGACCGGGTCCCCGGCGGAGGAGGGGCACCCCGAGGACCTGTTCCGGGTCTACGCCGACCCGGTGGGCCACCCGTTCTGCGCCACGCAGGTCTGACCGCTCAGCGCACCGGCGTGCGCTCGCGCCGTGCCACCGGCTCCGGTGGCGCGTCGTACGCCCGCTGGACCGTGAGGTCGCCGGCGTCGCCGTAGAGCCGGCCCTCGCGGGACTTCACCGCGGCGACCAGCACGATGCTGACGACGACGAGCAGCGACCACGAGCCGAGCTTGGCCGCGTGCACCAGCGTCCACACCGACTCCTGGGACGGGTACTGCCAGGCGCGCAGCCAGGTGGCGGCGTTCTCGGCGACCCAGAGGAAGAAGCCGATCAGGCCGAAGGACAGCGCGAGCGGCATCGCGTACCGACGTCGGCCGACGGTGAAGTGCACCCAGGTGCGCCGGGTGACGACCAGCAGGGCGACGGCCAGCGGCAGCCGCACGTCCCAGGTGACGTGCGAGGTGAAGAAGTTGAGGTAGACCAGGCCGGCCACCCCGGCGGTGGCGCGCGGCCGGTAGCCGGTGATCCGCAGGTCGAACCGGCGCCAGGCCTGGCAGACGTAGCTGCCGACCGCGGCGTACATGAACCCGCTGTAGAGCGGGACGCCGCCGATCGCCACGTGTCCGGTGTCGGGATAGGACCACGAGCCCTGCCGCACCTTGAACAGCTCGAGCGCCAGGCCGATGAGGTGGAAGCCGAAGATCACGGCGACCTCGCGGCCGGTCTCCCAGCCGACCAGCCACAGCACCAGCGTCACGGCCAGGCACCAGCCCAGCAGCGCGTCCGCCGGGTCGACCGGGAGCGGCAGGACCCGGACGAGTGCCAGGCCGAGGAAGAACAGCACGGCGAACAGGCAGCACTGCGCCTCGAGCCAGGCGAACCGGAGCAGCTGTCGCACGCGACGAGGCTAGGTGACGGCGACCGCGGCACCGGGTAGGCCGAGCTGCACGTCGTGCGGGCGGTGCACCCCCGCTGACGTCGAGGTCACGCGGCGCACGGCCCCCTTGACGACCACCGGCGGCGGGAGAAGCGTCGTCCAGCGCCGAGGACGTCCGTCCTGGTGCGGAGGCCCCGGCGCGCTGGACGGGGAGCTGCGCCGGGTGCCCTCCGCCTCCTGTCCGCCTGGCGCGGACCTCCGCCTCGAGGAGGCCGGAGTGACCGAGAACCGCACTCCCTACCCCGTCCGCGTGGACGCGACCTTGGACCCAGCACCCTCACGGTGGCTGTGGCTGGTCAAGTGGCTGCTGCTCCTGCCGCACGCCATCGTGCTGTTCTTCCTGTGGCTCGGGTTCATGGTGGTCAGCGTGGTCGCCTTCTTCGCCATCCTGGTGACCGGCCGCTACCCGCGGGACCTGTTCGAGTTCAACGTCGGTGTGCTGCGGTGGAGCTGGCGCGTGCACTACTACGGCTACGGCGCACTGGGCACCGACCGCTATCCGCCCTTCACCCTCGTCGAGGTGCCCGACTACCCGGCCCACCTGACCGTCCCCTACCCGGAGCGGCTGTCCCGGGGGCTGGTCCTGGTCAAGTGGTGGGTCCTGGCCATCCCGCACTACCTCGTGCTGGCGATCTTCCTCGGCGGCGGGCTGTGGCTGGGCACCCGCGGATCGGACGACGGCTGGGACGACAGCTGGAGCGCTGGTACCGGCCTGGTCGGGCTGCTCGTCTTCATCGCCGCGATCCTGGTGCTGTTCACCGGCCGCTACCCGCGGCCGCTGTACGACTTCGTCATGGGCATGGACCGGTGGGCGCTCCGGGTCGCCGCCTACGTGGGGCTGATGACCGACCGATACCCGCCGTTCCGGCTCGACCTGGGTGGCGACGACCCGGGTGGCACACCCGCCGTCCCGGTGCCGCCGGCTCCCAGCGGGTCCCCCGTCTCACCGCCGCCGGTCCACACCCCGAGCTGAGGCCTGTCGGGACCGACCCAGCCGGGCAGCACCGGCTGCCCGTCCGGGTCGGTCGCGGCGACTCCCCGGCAGGGTGGGTCAGCCGAAGGCTGCGCCGGTCTGTGCCGCCGCCAGTGCGTCCGGCCCCTCGAACGAGTTGGGCCGGCCGGTCCCGGCGACGATGAGGTCACGGAGGCTGCCGGTGACGTACTCGCCCCAGGCGCGGGAGCACACGTCGTAGCACTCGTCCTGCGGGCGCAGCCCCTCGTGGGTGAACCGCACCTCGGTCCGCCCGTCGCGCTCGGTGATGTCGAAGACGACCGTGGTCCCCGTCCACTCCTCCTTGTCCTCCGGGAAGCTCAGGAAGCTGTCGGTCACCAGCCAGGCCACCCGGCGGCCCGGCACCAGCTCGGTGATCCGGAACTCCGACCAGTGGATGTCCGGGACGGTGTAGCTGAACGTCGCGCCGAGCACGTCGGTCGGGCCGGTGATCGTCCCGGACCACCAGGCGCGGACGTCGGTGATCGCGGCGAAGGCCTGCTCCGGGGTCTGCTCGACGGTGAAGGTATAGCTGAGGCTCGTGTCCATGCTGGGTGCACCTCTCGGCCGCGCCGTCCGGCCATCACCGGATCGACGTCCGTACTTTCATGACGCAAGTCACGCTAGCGCTCGCGCTAGCGTGAAGCAAGTACTCTCCTTGCATGCTCGGGAAGACGTACGACCGTGAGGTGTGCTCGATGGCCCGCGCCCTGGAGGTGGTGGGCGAACGCTGGAGCCTGCTGATCGTCCGGGACGCGCTGTTCGCCGGCGTGACCCGGTTCAGCGACTTCCAGCGGGGGCTGGGCATCGCACCCAACGTGCTGGCGGCGCGGCTCGACGCCTTCGTCGGCGCAGGGCTGATGGAGCGGCGGCGGTACGCCGACCAGCCCGAGCAGTTCGACTACGTGCTGACCCCGATGGGCCGCGACCTGTCCGCGTCGATCGTCGCGCTCACGCAGTGGGGTGACCGGTGGGCCGGCGCGGGCGAGCCGCCCATCCTCTACACGCACGCCGAGTGCGGCGGCGCCGTCGAGTCGCACAGCGTCTGCACGCGGTGCGGAGCGCACGACCCGGACGACGTGCAGGCCCTGCCGGGCCCGGGCATGCCCGACGGGTACGTCGAGGCCCGGCGCCGCGGCCGCAGCGCCTGACCCCTTCAGGGCCATGTTGGCCACCATGGCCCTGAGGGCCGTCAGGCCAGAGGCCCGGTCCCCGGGTACGTGGTGACGACGGTCAGCTCCCCGTCGTACGGTCGGCGGCGCCGATCAGCCGCCGGTGGACGACGGCGTCCGGGCTGAGCCCGAGCAGACCGTCGGTGAGGGCGTCGGCCGCAGCGTGCAGCTCGTCGTCGGTGAGCGGATCCAGGGCGTCGAGGATGAAGACGGCACTGCTGGTGTCGGTGGTGATGCGGGTGCGCGTCCCCTGCCGCCAGTTCCAGCGGCGGCAGGTGACGCCGATCTGGTCGCACCAGACGACCTCGCCCGGTTCGGGGGGCTCGACGACGGGCTCGCCGCCGGCGGTGGTGTCGAAGGGCTCGCTGCCCTCGGCGCGGACCAGCCGTGGCGGTCCGGCGTAGGCGGCGCGGTCCTCACCGCCGATCGGCAGCAGGTGGCCGATCGAGACGGCGTTGTAGACGTCGGTGATCCGGTCGATGCGCGGCAGCCCGTCCGGCTCGACGCGGCGCAGCAGCGCCTCCACGCTCGGGCGCGTCCGCTGCGGCTTGGCGCCGAAGGCCCGGTAGGCCTCCCGCCAGGCGGCCGGGTGCGGCAGCTGCTCCGGCGGCTGCCCGGCGAGCACACGGCGAGCGGTGTCCTCTGCGGCGGCAAGGAAGCGCTCGCTCGTCTCGTCACTCGGCCCGCCGCGGAGGCCGTCGGCGGTCAGCAGCAGCGCCCGGTAGTCCGGCCGCAGGGCTGACACCGCAGCGTCGACCGAGGCGCCGGCCAGCCACTCCTCCGCCTCGGAGCGGGTGACGGAGTTCTGGGAGCTGGTCATCTGCGGCCTCGCTGATCTGGGGCTGGAACTCGGTGGGGGCGAATCGGGCAGGCGGGTGGAGACGCGGCTGGCGGGCGGCGTCCGCGGGAACCACGAGCCGGGACAGCTACACCGGCCTGCGCGGACTCCTGGCGGACGGCGCGGCTGCCGGCGACCGCTGGCGGTCGCGGATTCACGCCGACATGAGCCACCTCCGGTTCGGTCGGTGACCCCTGCTGGCGGGCCGCCCGCCCGGCCGGCCGGCGGCGCCACCTCGCAGCCCGCGTGCGACTGCGGACAGCGCTGAGGGGGTCGCACCGCGTCCCGGGCGGCAGCGTGCCACGGATCCCACGCGAGCGGACCGGCCGCCCGGCCGCACCCGCTGTTGGAATCGGTGGCTCCACGACTCACGACGAGGTGGTCCGATGCCCAGGTTCGTCATCTTCTTCGCCTACAGCCCTGAGACCTGGGGCCGCCTGGTCGATCAGCCGGGTGACCGCACGGCCGCCGTGCGGGCATCGGCGGAGGCGGTCGGCGCCCGGCTGGAGGCACTGTACTGGATGCTCGGCGAGGCGGACGGCATGGTCATCCTGGAGGCACCGGACGCCCAGACCGCCGCCGCCGTGACGCTCACCTCGGCCAGCACCGGGACGGTCCGCAGCCTGGGCACCCACCAGTTGTTCGACGAGGACGAGCTGCAGTCCGTCCTGGGCAAGGTGCGGAGCGGGCGCGCCGTCTTCCGCGCTCCAGGCACCTGACCGCCGTCGGTCGCCTCCCCTTCGGCAGGACGAGCACACCGCCCCGGCCGCACGAGGCGGCCGGGGCGGCTGGAGAGCGGTACGCCGAGGTTCCGCCGTCAGGCGAGCGTGATCCCCGAGGTCACCGCACGTCGCTGTGACGTCTCGGCGAGCCCGCCGGGACGTCCCGCGATGAACCGCAGAACATCTCGGCGAGCCTCGTCATCAGCTGCAGCCGCTGGTGGAGCCGCAACCCTCGCAGACGTAGCAGCTGCCGGCCGGGCGCATCTTCGTGCCGCAGGTCATGCACAGCGGCGCGTCGGTGGCCGTCCCGGTGACCAGCTCGAGCAGCTCGGCCGAGGAGTGGGCCTCCTTGACCGACTTCGGACCGGCCGGGGTGACCTTCTCCTCCACCTTGGCCGTCTCGATCGGCGCCGAGCCACGCAGCTGCACCAGGTCGACGTCCTCCTCCTCGACGACCGCGGGGGTCGAGGCGGACGAGCCGTACGAGCCGGAGACCTGGGCGGCCCGCTCCTCGGCGCTGAAGATGCCGAGGCCTGCCCGCGTGTCGACCGGCAGGTGGTCCAGCGCCAGGCGACGGAAGATGTAGTCCATCACTGACTGGGCGATCCGGATGTCCGGGTCGTCGGTCATGCCGGCCGGCTCGAACCGCATGTTGGTGAACTTCTGGATGTAGGTCTCCAGCGGCACCCCGTGCTGCAGCGCCAGGGAGATCCCGATCGAGAAGGCGTCCATCACACCGGCCAGGGTCGAGCCCTGCTTGCCCAGCTTGAGGAAGACCTCGCCGAGGCTGCCGTCCTCGTACATGCCGGCGGTCATGTAGCCCTCGGCGCCGGCGACGCTGAAGGACGTGGTGACACTGGTCCGCTTCTTCGGCAGCCGCTTGCGCACCGGGTGGGCGAGCGCGGTGGTCGGCACGACCTCGGCCACGACCCCGGCCTTGGTGCCGTCGTTCTTGCCCTTGCCACCGGACAGCGGCTGGCCGACCTTGCAGTTGTCGCGGTAGATGGCCAGGGCCTTGATGCCCATCTTCCAGCCCTGGAAGTAGATGTCCGCGACCTCCTCGACGGTCGCCGACTCCGGCATGTTGACCGTCTTGCTGATCGCACCGGAGATGAACGGCTGGACCGCCGCCATCATCCGCACGTGGCCCATCGGCGAGATGGACCGCTCGCCCATCGCGCAGTCGAAGACCTCGTAGTGCTCGGGACGCAGGCTGGGGGCGTCGACGACGTGCCCGTGCTCGGCGATGTACTCGACGATCGCCTCGACCTGCTCGTCCTGGTAGCCCAGGCTCTTCAGCGCCCGCGGGACCGTCTGGTTGACGATCTGCATCGAGCCGCCACCGACCAGCTTCTTGAACTTGACCAGCGAAAAGTCCGGCTCGATGCCGGTCGTGTCGCAGTCCATCATGAAGCCGATGGTGCCGGTGGGGGCCAGCACGGAGGCCTGCGCGTTGCGCCAGCCGTTCTCCGCGCCGATCGCCAGGCACTCCTGCCACTGCGCGGTGGCGGCCTTGAGCACGTCGGCGTCGTCGGCGCCGACCGGGCGGATCGCGTCGTTGGCCGCGGCGTGCTTGCGCATGACCCGGGCGTGGGCGTCGGCGTTGCGGGCGAACCCGTCGTAGGCACCGACGACGCCGGCCAGCTCGGCCGAGCGACGGTAGGCGGTGCCGGTCATCAGCGAGGTGATCGCCGCGGCCAGCGACTGGCCACCACGGGAGTCGTAGGCGTGCCCGGTGGCCATCAGCATCGCGCCGAGGTTGGCGTAGCCGATGCCGAGCTGCCGGTAGGCGCGGGTGGTGTCACCGATCGGGTCGGTCGGGAAGTCGGCGAAGCAGATCGAGATGTCCATCGCGGTGATGATCAGCTCGACGGACCTCACGAAGGTCTTCGAGTCGAACGTGCCGTCGTCCTTGAGGAACTTCATGAGGTTCAGCGACGCCAGGTTGCACGAGCTGTTGTCCAGGCTCATGTACTCCGAGCACGGGTTCGAGGCGTTGATCCGACCCGTCTCCGGGTTGGTGTGCCAGTCGTTGATCGTGTCGTCGTACTGGATGCCCGGGTCGGCGCACTCCCAGGCCGCCTTCGTCACCTTGCCGAACAACTCACGGGCGTCGACGGTCTCGATCACCGAACCGTCGGAGCGGGCGCGCAGCCCGAACCCGGTGCCGTTCTCGACCGCACGCATGAACTCGTCGTTCACCCGGACCGAGTTGTTGGCGTTCTGGTACTGGACGCTGGTGATGTCCTTGCCGCCGAGGTCCATGTCGTACCCGGCGTCGCGCAGCGCGCGGATCTTGTCCTCCTCGCGCGCCTTGGTCTCGATGAACTCCTCGATGTCGGGGTGGTCGATGTCGAGGACGACCATCTTGGCCGCGCGGCGGGTGGCGCCACCGGACTTGATGGTGCCGGCCGAGGCGTCGGCACCGCGCATGAAGGAGACCGGACCGGAGGCCGTGCCGCCGGAGGAGAGCAGCTCCTTGGAGGAGCGGATGCGGGAGAGGTTCAGCCCGGCGCCCGAGCCGCCCTTGAAGATCAGCCCCTCCTCGCGGTACCAGTTCAGGATCGAGTCCATCGTGTCGTCGACGGCGAGGATGAAGCAGGCGCTGACCTGCTGCGGCGAGGCGGTGCCGACGTTGAACCAGACCGGGGAGTTGAAGCTGAACACCTGGTGCATCAGCATCCAGGTCAGCTCGTGCTCGAAGACCTCGGCGTCGGCCTCGGAGGCGAAGTAGTCGTGCTCACGGCCGGCCGCGCCGTAGGTGAGGACCACGCGGTCGATGAGCTGACGCAGGCTGGTCTCCCGCTGCGGGCTGCCCACCGCACCACGGAAGTACTTCGTGGTGACGATGTTGGTGGCGTTGATGCTCCACTCCGACGGGAACTCCACGCCGCGCTGCTCGAAGTTGATCGAGCCGTCCCGCCAGTTGGTCATGACGACGTCGCGGCGCTCCCAGACGACCTCGTCGTAGGGGTGCACCCCCGCCGTGGTGAAGACGCGCTTGACCTTGAGGCCCTTCCCGCGGGTCGGGGCCTTGCCGGCACCGCCGGTGCGACGGTTCCGGCTGGGTGAGAGGCGATCGGCTGTCTCGGTCAAGGCGTGCTCCCTGGTGTGGCGTTCGGGCGTACAGGTGGTGGCTGACGGAAGCCGGTGGTGCGGGTGCTGACTAGCTGGGTGGAACGGGCCCGGCGTCGTCGCCGGGTGCGCCCTGGCCGGGCGGGCCCCCCGCGGCGGACGCGGGACGCAGCCGCTTGAGCTCGGCGATCTCCTTCTCGAAGTCGGCCGCGGAGCTGAAGGAGCGGTAGACGCTGGCGAAGCGCAGGTAGGCGACCTCGTCGAGGTAGCGCAGCGGACCGAGGATGGCGAGCCCCACCTCGTTGCTGGGCACCTCGGCCGACCCGGTGGCGCGCACGGCGTCCTCGACCTTCGCGGCGAGGACGGCCAACTGCGCCTCGTCGACCGGGCGCCCCTGGCAGGCCCGGCGGACGCCCGCGATGACCTTGTTGCGGTCGAAGGGCTCGCTGACACCGCTGCGCTTGACGACCGCCAGCACGGGCTCCTCCACGGTCGTGAACCGCCGACCGCAGATCGGGCAGGACCGACGTCGGCGTGTCGTCGCGCCCTCGTCGGTCTCGCGTGAGTCGATGACCCGGCTGTCAGGACTGTGGCAGAACGGACAACGCACCGAGCACCTCCTCGTCGATCGGCGGCCCGGGAAGGCGACCGCCCGGCGCTGCCTGTGGACCGACCGGGGGACATCCGGTGGATGTCCTGGGGCTGACCTGGGGAAGCGCCTGTGGACTGTCTTACATCTCTGTCACTACAAGATGTTGGGGTGAGGTTAACCCTGCACCACTACAGGTACAACCTCCAGCCCCCGGCGCGTCTTCCCCTGTCACGTGCGCCCCGCCTGCCCCACACGCCTGACCAGCCCGGCCCCGCGCCGGTCAGGGCAGCTGCAGCACCGCACCGGGCAGCAGGTCGACGTCCTCGAGCCCGTTGAGGTCGACGATCGCGTCGACCACGGCCCGCGGGTCCTCCTCGGGAGCCAGCTCCTGGGCGAGCGACCAGAGCGTGTCGCCCTGCTGCACCACGACGGTCGACGAGCCGGCCAGCTCCAGCCCACCGCGGTCGGCGGTGAGCTGGACGGTGACCACGGTGACCGCGGCGATGGACAGCCCGACCGCGATCGACAGCCCGGCGACCACCCGACGACCGCGCTCGGTCAGCCGGATCGGCGTGAACTCGTCGCGGCCGGCGACCCCCGCCGCCCGGGCGACCGGGCGCTGCCCGCCCTCGACCGAGCACCCGCCGCGGACCGGACGCCCGACGGCCGGCCCGCCCGTCCAGGTCGGCCGGGCACCGGGCCGGGCCGGGTCTCGACGGGAGGTCGCGGGGGCGGCCGACCGGGGGCCGCGCCCGACCGGCCCCGGGCAGCGCGCGGATGCCGGCGGGACGGCGACCGGCCGGACGGCGACGCGCTCGGCGGGGAACTCGGCGATCGGCGCGACGGGGGAAGGGACGCGGCGCTCGGGGCTGGTCACGGGAGGCGCTCCTGGGGTCTGACGGTGCCGGGCGGGAGGGCAGACCGCGCGACCGACCAGGCGTGGAGCACGGTTCTCGAACGCCTGTTCGAGTCGAACGTCTGTGCGATGTCTACCGCATCCCCCCGACAAGTCCAGCCCCGGACGCCGACTTCTTCGAACAGGTGTTTGAACTACACGGGTGTGACCCGCTACCGTTCACCTGCGATCGAGATCGGGATCGCCGCACCGGCCCCGCCCGGAGCGCGGCGACGCACCCGGGAACCGCTGCCCCGGCAGCCGGACGAGGAGGACACATGGCGGTCGACGGCCCGACGGCAGGCAGGGGCAAGGGGTCCGCGCGGCGCAGCCGTGCCACCGGGGAGACCGGGGCGACCGGCGCCGGCGCGGCGATCCGGGAGTTCCCCGATCGCGGCGAGGCCGGCGACGGGCTGACCCAGCGCCAGCGCCGGGTGCTCGAGGTCATCCGCGACTCGATCGAGCGCCGGGGCTACCCGCCCTCGGTCCGCGAGATCGGTGAGGCGGTGGGGCTGTCCTCGGCCTCCTCGGTGGCCCACCAGCTGTCGGTGCTGCAGCGCAAGGGCTGGCTGCGGCGCGACCCGAACCGCCCGCGCGCGCTCGACGTCCGGCTCCCCGGCGAGACCGCCGTCCGGACCGAGGCCGCCGAGGCCGCCTCCGGGTCGCTGGCGGCGACCGGCGCGGCGAGCGGTGTGGACGAGGCCGCCGCCCCCCGCCCGACCTACGTCCCGCTCGTCGGCCGGATCGCCGCCGGTGGCCCGGTGCTGGCCGAGCAGGCGGTGGAGGAGGTCTTCCCGCTCCCCCGCGAGCTGGTCGGCGAGGGCACGCTGTTCATGCTGAAGGTCGCCGGTGACTCGATGGTCGACGCCGCCATCTGCGACGGCGACTGGGTCGTCGTCCGCCAGCAGCCGACCGCGGAGAACGGCGAGATCGTGGCCGCCATGATCGACGGCGAGGCGACGGTGAAGACCTACAAGCTCCGCGACGGGCACGTCTGGCTGATGCCCCACAACGAGGCGTACGAGCCGATCCCCGGTGACGACGCGACCGTCCTGGGCCGGGTCGTCACCGTCCTGCGCCGCGTCTGAGGCACGGTCCCCATGCGGGGCCCTGCTACTCCTGGCGCCGCCGGAACCGGCCGACGACCCACACCAGGGCGGTGGCCGCGACGGCGGCGAGCAGCCCAGCCGTCAGCGGGCTCACCGAGCCCGCCAACGCACCCTGCGACGAGGTGTCCTCGGCCGCCGCGGTGGACGCGGCCGGCTCGAGCGCGCCGGACGCGGGCACCAGGGTCACCGTGGTCGGCAGCCCCTCCCCCGACACCAGCAGGTCCCGGCTGTTCGCGGCGAAGGTGATCGCCTCGCCCTGGGGTGACTCCGGCAGCGCGACCCGCGCCGGGGAACCGCCGAGCGCGCCGGCGACGTCGGACCCGGCGAGCGGCCAGACGTAGGCGTCGGTGTAGGTGCGCAGCGCGATGCGCTGACCGTCCGGCGAGACGGCACCACCGGTGACGAGCAACTGCCCGGCCCGCCCCACCGGACCGCCGGGCGTCCCGGTGAGCGTGAACCCCAGCCGGAGCACCTCGCTCATCGGCACGGTGGCGCCGTCGGCGAGCGGGGCATCGGGCCGGTAGACGGTGCTGGCCCCCAGCACCTCCTTGGTGACCAGGTACGGCGTGCCGTCCGGGGCCAGCAGGAGGGCCTCGGCGTCGTGCGGCCCGTCCGGGTAGGTGAGCCGGGTCAGCGTGCTGCTGCCGTCCGGGCGCAGGCCGATGAGCGCGACAGTGTCGCGCGTCTGGTTGTTGTCACCGGTGTCTGCCAGCCAGATCGTCCCGTCCGAGCCCAGCGCCAGGTCCTCGGGGTCGTAGGGGTCCACGTCGGCGGAGCGGAGGTCGCCGACCGCGCAACTGCCGTCGAGGACGTACACCTCGGCGCGGTCGCCGCCGTCGTTCATGGCGAGCATGGTCTCGCCGGCGCCGGCCAGGCCGGAGAGCTCGGGCAGCCGGGGGTCGGTGATCTCGCAGAGCGTGCTCGGCTGGCCGTAGGGCGCGGCGTCCGCAGCCTCGGCCGCTGCCGGGGCGACCGGCAGGACGGCCAGCACCAGACCGAGGGGCGCACCGAGGGCCGCGCGGCCCGCCTTCCGGCGGCCCACGCGGTCAGGGCTCCGTACGGCCCGCTCTGGCACGGACCCAGCGTGACACCACGACCGCGTCGAGTGCATGAAGCACGCCCAACAGCAGGAGCCCGACGGCCAGCCCGACCACCGCGTCGGTGACCCAGTGGAAGTCCAGCGCCACCATGGCCACCCCGGTGGACACCGGCCCCAGGATGCTGAGCCACCAGAACGAGCGCTGCACCCACGCGGGCAACCCGTACTCCACCGCGGTCCAGCGGGCGACGCCCCACATCAGGACGGCGTTGGCCACGTGCCCGGAGGGGTAACTGGCCCCGTCGCGGTGGAAGAACGACCCTGGATAGGCCGGCGCGGTGCGACCGGTGCCGTACTTGAAGGCGTAGACGACGGCGGTGAGCAGGGCCAGGGCCATCAGCACGCGGACCAGCGGGACCAGGGTGCGGCGGCGTACGGCCAGCCAGCCGACGAGGGCGGCCAGCACGATGAGGATGAACCCCCGCCCACCGGCCTGGGTGAAGACCCAGACGAACCAGTAGGCGTCGGAGTGCCGCAGGTCCCAGACGCTGACCACCTCGGAGACCCGGAGGTCCATCCGCTCCAGCCAGCCCCGGTGGAGCAGGTCGACGGTGACCACGAGGGTGACCAGCGCGGCGAGCAGCAGCACCCACCACGGCGGCCTGCCGACCCCGATGACCGGGGCGGACCGGCCGGGCGGCACGCCACCGGCGGCGTCCGCCGTCGGCTGCACCGCGCTCCTGGCCACCCGGTCACGGTACCGGGGGCGTGACCTGTTCGTGATCGTCGGCGGTGGTCCGCCCGGAGGCGGACCACCGCCGGGCGTCACACCCCGGCGACCGGAGTGGCGTAGTCCTCGAGCAGCGCCGCCAGCGCCGGCGCGACCCGGGCGGTGAGGACCGTGCCGGTGGCCTCGTGCCGCTCCTCGATGACCTCGCCGTCCCGGTGGACCCGGGCGACCAGGTCGCCCCGGTCGTAGGGCACCAGGACCTCGACGTCGACGTCCGGGTGCGGCAGCCGGGCGGCGATCACGTCCCGCAGCGCCTCGATGCCCGCACCGGTCCGGGCCGAGACCCAGGCAGCGCCCGGGAGCGCCTGCCGCAGGGCGAGCACGTCGTCGGAGCTCATCGCGTCGACCTTGTTGACCACGATGAGCTCGGGGACCGCGGCGGCGTCGATCTCGTTGAGCACGATCCGCACCGCGTCGATCTGGCCCAGCGGGTCGGCGTCCGACCCGTCGACCACGTGCACGAGCAGGTCGGCGGCCGCGACCTCCTCCAGCGTGGACCGGAAGGCGTCGACCAGCTGGTGCGGCAGGTGGCGCACGAAGCCGACGGTGTCGGTCATCGTGAACTCCCGGCCGTCCGGCGTCTGCGCCCGGCGGACCGTCGGGTCCAGGGTGGCGAACAGCGCGTCCTGCACCAGCACCCCGGCGTCGGTGAGCTGGTTGAGCAGGCTGGACTTGCCCGCGTTGGTGTAGCCGGCGATCGCCACGCTGGGGATCGCGTTGCGGTCCCGGGAGTTGCGCTGCGTGGTGCGGGCGGTCGCCATGCCGGCGATCTCCTTGCGCAGCTTGCTCACCCGGGACCGGATCCGGCGTCGGTCGGTCTCGATCTTCGTCTCACCGGGACCACGGGTACCGATGCCGCCACCGCCGGCGACGCGGCCACCGGCCTGCCGGCTCAGCGACTCACCCCAGCCGCGCAGTCGCGGCAGCATGTACTGCATCTGGGCGAGCTCGACCTGTGCCTTGCCCTCCCGGCTGGTGGCGTGCTGGGCGAAGATGTCCAGGATCAGCGCGGTCCGGTCGACCACCTTGACCTTGAGGATCTTCTCCAGCTGGTTGAGCTGACCGGGGGCCAGCTCCCCGTCGCAGATCACGGTGTCGGCGCCGGTGGCGGCGACCACGTCGCGGAGCTCGGCGGCCTTGCCCGAGCCCACGTAGGTGGCCGGGTCGGGCTTGTCCCGACGCTGCATGAGCGCATCGAGCACCTGGGAGCCGGCGGTCTCGGCGAGCGCGGCGAGCTCCGCCAGCGAGCGCTGGGCGTCGACCGCCGTCCCCTCGGTCCAGACGCCGACCAGGACGACCCGCTCCAGGCGGAGCTGCCGGTACTCGACCTCGGTGACGTCGGTGAGCTCGGTGGAGAGACCGGCGACCCGGCGGAGGGCACCGCGCTCCTCCTTGACGTAGGAGCCGGTGGTGTCGTCAGGGGCGTCCCACGGGGTGGTGGGCGCCGGGGTGGAGTCCTTGGCGCGGGCACGCGCGGCCTTGTCGACCCGGGCCTCGGCCTCGTCGAGGACCGCGCGGTTCTGGGCTGTCGTCATCGGGTCCAGCGTGGCATGCCCCTGCGTGGACGGCGACTGACTTGTGGTGCGAGCTGTTGTCATCGCCGGGTACAACACCTCAGGGCTCCGGGTGCATCCCGATGTACAGGGACCACTTCTCGCCGTCCGGGTCGGGGGGGCGGCGGGCGTAGGAGTCCAGCAGGTCGTGCAGCCGCCGGGCCAGGTCCTCGCGGTCGGCGGCCGAGAGCCGCAGCCCCAGCCGGGTGCTCTCGAGGTGCTCCTCCCCCACTGCTGCCACCTCCTCCAGGAAGGCGCTCAGCGCCGGGTCCCGCCCCGCGGCCGGGCCGCCGGCGCCGTCCATCAGCCAGCTCTTGCCGGTCGCCCGGTAGGGCACCTCCCGGGCGCCGCGCGTCCCGCGCCGCACCGGTCCGGCGGCCAGGAAGCCGGTGTCCACGAGCGTGCGCACGTGGTGCAGCACCGTCGCCGGGTTGCGGTCCAGCCGGGCGGCGATCTCCTTGTTGGTGAGCGGGGAGTCCAGGCACAGCCGCAGGATCCGCAGCCGGACGGCTGAGGCCAGCGCCCGGGCCTCGGCGTCGGTCGCCGGACGGCGCTCACCGGCGACGCGCGGGGGACCCTCCGGGTCGGTCACGGCAGCAGCCTAGGCCGACACGCGGCACAGTGATTGACACTCCCCGATCACTCGGCTCAGGCTGCTCGGGTGACCTCTGATCGGAGCCTGCTCCGGCACCGCGACTTCCGGCACCTGTGGGCGGCCGAGACGGTCAGCCAGGTCGGCACCCAGGTGACGCTGCTGGCGCTGCCGGTCGTCGCGGTGACCGTGCTGGATGCGACGCCGCTGCAGATGGGCGTCCTCACCGCGCTGGAGACCGCCGCCTTCCTGCTCATCGGCCTGCCCGCCGGCGCATGGGTGGACCGCTGGCGCCGCAAGCGGGTGCTGGTCACCGCCGACCTGGTCCGTGCCGTCGTGCTGGCCACCCTGCCGGTCGCCTACCTGCTCGACGTGCTGAGCCTGGGCCAGCTGTTCGCCGTCGCTGCGGTCACCGGCACGGCCACGGTGTTCTTCGACGTCGCCTACCAGAGCTACCTGCCCGCGCTGGTCGACCGCGACCAGCTGGTGGACGGCAACGGCAAGCTCGAGGCCAGCCGCGCGGTCGCCCAGGTCGCCGGCCCGGGCGCCACCGGGGTGCTGCTGCGGGTGCTCGGCGCGCCGTTGCTGATCGCCGTGGACGCGGTGTCGTTCCTGCTGTCCGCGCTGTTCATCGCGCGGATCGGCACACCGGACGTCGTCCCGGACCGCGCGTCCCGGCGGCCGCTGCGCGCGGAGATCGCCGAAGGGCTCGGCTTCGTCGTCCGGCACCCGCTGCTGCGCCGGATCGTGGCCTGCACCGGCACCGGGAACCTCTTCGGCAGCATCACCAGCACCCTGCTGGTGCTGTTCGCGATCCGGGAGCTCGGCCTGTCCGAGGCCACCCTGGGGCTGGCGCTGTCGGCCGGGGCCCTCGGCGGGCTGCTGGGCGCGGCGACCGCCGCACGGTTCGCCCGGCGCGTGGGCGAGGGGCGGGCCATCCCGCTGTCCGCGGCGGTCCTGGTGCCGTTCGCCGCGCTCACGCCGTTGGCCGACCTCGGCGCCCCGGTGGTGCTGCTGGTGGTGAGCATGTTCGGGTTCAGCTGGTCGGTCGTGGTCTACAACATCACCCAGGTCAGCTTCCGGCAGCGGCTGTGCCCGCCGGGGCTGCTCGGCCGGATGAACGCCTCGGTCCGGTTCATCGTCTTCGGCACCATGCCGCTGGGTGGGCTCCTCGGCGGCGTGCTGGGCACCTGGCTCGGCGTCGTCCCGGCGCTGTGGGTCGGCGTGGCCGGCTCGGCGCTGGCCTGCCTGCCCGTCGTCCTCAGCCCGCTGCTGACCATGGGCGACCTCCCCGACGAGGAGGACGGCGGCCGGGTGCCCGACGCGGAGCCGGTTGCGCCCGGGGCCAGCGGGTAGGGCGGTCCCGACCGGATGCCCTGCCAGGGAGGACGACGATGACCCAGCCGACCACGAACTCCGACGGCGAACTGGACGACCCGGGCCGTGACCCGGTCGGTCTGGCGGTGCCGCGCAACCCGCTCGGCGGGGCGGACCAGGACAGCGGCCGCGGCACACCCGAGGGGACGCCTGGCCTCGAGGGCCAGTCGATGATGCCGGAGTCCCCCGGGGAGGACGACCGGCACGCGTGAGCCGGCTCAGCCGGCCAGCCACTCCGCGGTGAGCGCGCCGGCGCTCACGACGACGGCGGGACCCGACAGCACTGTCGTCGTCCCGTCGAACTCCACCGACAGCCGGCCGCCCGGGACGTCCACCGCGACCGTCCCGGCGGTCCGGCCGCCGGCCTGCAACGCCGCGTAGGCCGCGGCGCAGGCGCCGGTGCCGCACGAGCGGGTCTCCCCCACGCCGCGCTCGTAGACCCGCAGCCGGACGTGCGCGCACGCACCGGCGGGGGCGTCCTCTGCGGCCAGCACGTTGACGACCTCGACGTTGACGCCCTCGGGGAACATCACCGGGTCGACGCCCGGCAGCGCCGACAGGTCCAGGGTGTCGACGTCGACGTCGGTCAGGCTGACCAGGTGCGGGTTGCCCATCGACACCCCGAGCCCCGGGAACACGACGCCGGCGATCCGGGCCTCCCCCCGCCCGAGCGGCACCGCCGGGCCCATGTCCACCCAGTAGCCGCCGTCCGGGCGCGCACCCACCCGACGGGGGCCGCCGCGGGTGCCGACCAGCACCCCGGCCTCGGCGGTCGCCCGGTCCAGCAGGCCCTCGGCGAGCAGCACGTGCAGGTACAGCCGGATGCCGTTGCCGCACATCTCCGCGTGCGAGCCGTCGGCGTTGCGGTGGTCCATGAACCACTCGCAGTCGGCGAGGGCGTCGCCGAGGACGGCGGGGGCGTCGGGCACGTGCCGGCTGCGGACGACGCGCAGCACACCGTCGCCGCCCGGTCCGGCCCGCCGGTCGCAGAGCCGGCGGACCAGGTCGGCGTCCAGCCGGGTCTCCGGCCAGACGTCGCCGTCGGGGTCGGGCAGGACGACGAAGTCGTTCTCCGTGCCGTGGCCCAGGAGCACCCGCGGGCTCGCGCTGTCGATCACCGCCCGATCGTACGGTCGCCGATCAGGTCCACCACGGCGTCGGCCAGGTCGGCCCGGCCGGCGTCGAACCAGGTGGTGGCGGCGTCCCGGCGGAACCAGGAGCGCTGCCGGCGGACGAACCGGCGGGTCGTGCTGACCGTGCGCGCCTTGGCCTCGTCGGCGGTGAGCACGCCGTCGAACTGCTGGAGGACCTGGGCGTAGCCGAGCGCCCGGGAGGCGGTCGGCCCGTCGCGCAGCCCGTCGGCGGCGAGGGCCGCCACCTCGTCGACGAAGCCGGCCGCCCACATCAGGTCCACCCGCCGGGCGACCCGCTCGTCGAGCTCGTCGGCGGCCCGGTCCAGCCCGACGGTCACCGCCGGGTAGTGCGCCGCCGGCTCGGGCAGCCGGGCGGTGAACGGCTGCCTGGTCAGCTCGATCACCTCCAGCGCGCGCACCACCCGCCGCCCGTTGCTGGGCAGGATCGCCGCGGCGGCCGCCGGGTCGAGGGCGGCCAGTCGGGCGTGCAGCGCCGCGGCCCCGGCGGCGGTGAGCTCCTCGGTCAGCCGGGCGCGCACCGCGGGGTCGGTGCCGGGGAAGTCCAGCTCGTCGAGGACGGCCCGGACGTACAGCCCGGAGCCGCCGACCAGCAGCGGGACGACGCCCGCGGCACGCAGCCGGTCCACCTCCGCACGAGCCTGCCTGCGGTACTCGGCGACCGAGGCGGGCTCCCGGACGTGCCACAGGTCCAGCAGGTGGTGCGGCACGCCGTCCTGCTCGGCCGGCGTGGCCTTGGCGGTGCCGATGTCCATGCCGCGGTAGAGCTGCATCGAGTCGGCGTTCACCACCTCTCCCCCGAGGCGGTGGGCGAGGGCGACCGCGAGCGCGGTCTTCCCGGTGGCGGTCGGCCCGACCACGGCGACCACCGGCGGCCCCGCCGTCACCGGGTCCGCGGTCACCGGGTCCGCGGTCACCGGGTCCGCCAGGTCGCGACCGGGTAGCCGACCCCGAACGGCGCCTCGTCGGTGAGCAGCTGCGCGTCGATCTCCAGCCCGTCGAGGGCGGCACCGACCGCCCGCCACACCGGCACCCCGGCGGCGAGCAGCCGCGCCCCCTCCTCCGGGTCCAGGGTGGCCAGCGCGCCGGCGTCCCCGGTGGCCAGCGCCCGGGCGACGGCGGCGTCGAAGGGGGCCGCAGCGGGGTCGAGGTGACCGGGGGCCTTCTCGGAGCGCCGGGCCGAGCCGTCGCCCATCGCGAGGACGCCGACCGGACCCGGCAGGTCCGACAGCGCCGTCTCGAGGTCGTCGGGGCCGACACCCAGCCGCACACCGATGTGACCGGCCTGGTCGAGCAGCCACGCTCCCAGCAGGTGCGGCAGCGGCAGGCGCCGACCACCCGGCCGCGCCCACCCGGAAAAGGGCAGCTCGAGGTCGACCCCGAATCCGCGCAGGTCACCGACGTCGCCGGGGCCGAACCGCACGCCGTCCGCGCCCGTGCCGAGCACGACGACGACGTCGGGGGTGCCCTGCAGGACCACCTGCACGGCGGCCGACACCGCGGCCCGCAGCACGCCCAGGTCGGCGCTGTGCACGCCGGCGACCGCGGGCACCAGCAGCGGCGGCTGCGGGCAGAAGGCGACCGTGACCGGACAGCGAGGTCTCACGCGGGGCAGTCTTGCCGATGGGGCGTGGGAGACTGCTGGCGTGTCGAGCACGGAGAACACCGGAGACCGGACGCAGCAGGCCGCCCCCGCCCCCGACGAGCGCCCCGAGGCGGCGCTCGCCGAGGTCGCCCCGGTCGATCCCACGCCCCTGGCGGCGACCCCCGACGCGGTCGTCCCGGAGGTGGTGGAACGAGGCGTCGACGAACCCGCCGGCGGCGCGACCGCTGCCGGGTCGACCGCCGCCGGGGCGGCGCCCGCCGAGCCGACGGTCGACGTCCCGTCGGTGACCGAGACCGCGCCGGTCGACGAGGGCCCGCTGGCCGCGACGCCGGACGCCGCCGTCCCCGAGCCCGCGGAGGTCGGCACCGGTGCCGAGGTCCCGGCGTCGCAGGCGGTCACCCCGGAGGCGGGCACCCCCGCGGCCGGGTCGCCGTCCGACGCCGCGCTCGCAGACGCGACCACCGACGCGCCCACCACCGACGCGCCCACCACCGACGCGCCCACCACCGACGCGCCCACCACCGACGCCCTCACCGACGCCCTCACCGACACGCCTGCCACCGAGGCCCCCGTCCCGGCGCCCAGCGCCGAGGCCCCGGCGGCCGCGCCGGTGCCGTCGCCGGGTGGCCGGCATGCTGCCGGCCACCCGGCCCCGGCGGAGACGCCGACGATCGTCCCGGCCGTCCCGGCGTCGGACCCCACCGCGTGGGGCCGGGTCGACGACGAGGGCACCGTGTTCGTGACCACCGCGGCCGGGGAGCGTGCCGTCGGTTCCTGGCAGGCCGGTGACCCGGCCGCGGGGCTGGCGCACTACGGCCGCCGGTTCGACGACCTCGCCACCGAGGTGTCCCTGCTGGAGGCGCGGCTGGCCGCGCACACCGGCAACCCCGGTGAGATCAAGGCCAAGGCCGAGGAGCTCGCCGACCAGATCCTGACCTCCGCGGCGGTCGGCGACCTCGACCACCTGGCGCTGCGGGCGCGGGCCATCTCGAGCATGGCCGAGACGGCCGTCGCGGCGAACCGGGCGGAGAAGGCCAAGGCGCGGGCCGGGCAGATCGCCCGCAAGGAGGCGCTCGCCGCCGAGGCCGAGCAGATCGCCGCCGACTCCACGCAGTGGAAGTCCGCCGGCGACCGGCTCAAGGCGATCGTCGAGGAGTGGAAGACGATCAAGGGCATCGACCGGAAGACCGACGAGGCGCTGTGGCACCGCTTCGCCGCTGCCCGAGACGCCTTCGGTCGCCGCCGGGGTGCCCACTTCGCCCAGCTGGACACCCAGCGGGCCGAGGCCCGCGCCGCCAAGAGCGAGCTCATCGCCGAGGCCGAGCGGCTGTCGACCTCCACCGAGTGGGGCCCGACCAGCGCCGCGATGCGCTCGCTGATGGACCGCTGGAAGGCCGTGCCGCGGGTCGGCCGGGACACCGACGACGACCTGTGGAAGAAGTTCCGCGCCGCGCAGGACGTCTTCTTCGCCGCCCGCACCGCCTCCGACCAGGCCCGCAGCTCCGACGAGCTGGCCAACCAGAAGCAGAAGGAGGAGCTGCTGGCCGAGGCCGAGGCACTGGACCCGGGCAACCGGGCGGCGCAGAACACGCTGCGCAAGATCCAGGAGCGCTACGACGCCATCGGGCACGTGCCGCGCAACGCCATGCGGCCCCTGGAGGACCGGATGCGCGCCGTCGAGGAGAAGTTCCGCGGCGTCGCCGACTCGGCCCGGCCGCGGGTCCAGCCGGAGAACCCGCTGCTCACCTCGATGCGGGCGGCCGTCACCAAGGCCGAGGACCAGCTGGCGAAGGCGCAGGCGGCCGGCAACGCGAAGCGGATCAGCGAGGCCGAGGCCAACCTGGCCACCCGCCGCGAGTGGCTGGCCGAGGCGGAGAGGTCCTCCTCCCGCCGCTGAGAGATCGCGGAACAGGGCCCCGTCCGGTTCGACCGGACGGGGCCCTGTTCCGTCCGGCGGCAGTTCGGACGCCGCCGTCGTGCGCGGTCTCTCAGCTGCAGGCGGGCACCGGGGCAGCGACCGGGGCGGGAGCGCCGATCTGGGGCATGCCGAGCAGGACGCCGGGCGTGGTCGGGCGGGTGCCGGCCTCGCCGGCGTCGCCGGCCCGGGTACGGCGGTGGGAGACCAGCTCGCCGTCGGCGACCAGGAAGTGCGGCTTCGCGGCGGTCACGATCGTCTCCACCACGTCCCCGGCGCGGACGCCGTCGGTCGCGGTGAAGTGCACCAGCCGGCCGTCGCGCGCCCGGCCGGACAGCCGGCCGCGGGCGGCGTCCTTGCTGCCCTCCCCCGACGCGACGAGCAGCTCGACCCGCCGACCGATCAGGGCGGTGTTCTCCGCCCAGCTGATCTCGTCCTGCAGGGCCGTCAGCCGGAGGTAGCGCTCCTGCACGACCTCCTTGGGCAGCTGGTCGGCCATCTCCGCCGCCGGTGTGCCCGGGCGCTTGGAGTACTGGAACGTGAAGGCGCTGGCGAAGCGGGCCTGCCGGACGACGTCCAGGGTGCCTTCGAAGTCCTGCTCGGTCTCGCCGGGGAAGCCCACGATGATGTCGGTGGTGATCGCGGCGTCGGGCATCGCGGCCCGCACCCGGTCGATGATCCCCAGGTAGCGGTCCCGCCGGTAGCCGCGGCGCATCCGGCGCAGCACGTCGTCCGAGCCGGACTGCAGCGGCATGTGCAGCTGGTGGCAGACCGCCGGCGTCCCGGCCATCGCCTCGATGACGTCGTCGGTGAACTCGCGCGGGTGCGGGCTGGTGAACCGGATCCGCTCCAGGCCCTCGATCCGGCCGGCCGAGCGCAGCAGGTCGGCGAAGGCGCCGCGCTCGCGGAACTCGACGCCGTAGGCGTTCACGTTCTGCCCGAGCAGGGTCACCTCGAGGACTCCCTGGTCGACCAGCGCCTGCACCTCAGCCAGGACCTCGCCGGGACGGCGGTCCTTCTCCTTGCCGCGCAGCGCGGGGACGATGCAGAACGTGCAGGTGTTGTTGCAGCCGACGCTGATCGACACCCAGCCGGAGTGCGCGGAGTCCCGCTTGGCCGGCAGCGTGGAGGGGAACACCTCGAGGGACTCGACGATCTCCACCTGCGCCTCGGCGTTGTGCCGGGCGCGCTCGAGCAGCACCGGCAGCGAGCCCACGTTGTGGGTGCCGAAGACGACGTCCACCCACGGAGCGCGCCGGACGATCTCGCCGCGGTCCTTCTGCGCCAGGCAGCCGCCGACGGCGATCTGCATGCCGGGGTGGGCGTCCTTCACCGGGCGCAGGTGGCCGAGGTTGCCGTAGAGCCGGTTGTCGGCGTTCTCGCGGACCGCGCAGGTGTTCAGCACGACGACGTCGGCCTCGACCCCCTCGGCGGCGGCGGTGTAGCCGGCCTGCTCCAGGAGCCCGGACAGCCGCTCGGAGTCGTGGACGTTCATCTGACAGCCGTACGTGCGCACGAGGTAGGTCTTGCCGTTCACCACCGCATCGTAGAGACCCGTGGACACCGCCCCGTGCGGACGGCTGGTCGCAGCGCTTCGTGACCGATCCGACACCGGCACGGGGAACTCACAGCGTCGTTACAGCTTCGTGATCGCGCAGCGACGTCGCAGTGCCCGGACCGCCTTAGGGTCACCCGTCGTGACTGATCGTCCGACCGGAGAACCTCTCGTCCGCCTGACCGGCGTCAACAAGTGGTTCGGTGACCTCCACGTGCTGCAGGACATCGACCTGACGATCGACCGCGGCGAGGTCGTCGTCGTCATCGGGCCGTCGGGCTCGGGCAAGTCGACGCTGTGCCGCGCGATCAACCGCCTGGAGGCGATCCAGGACGGCGAGATCACCATCGACGGCCAGCGGCTGCCCGACGAGGGCAAGGAGCTGGCCCGGCTGCGCAGCGACGTGGGCATGGTGTTCCAGAGCTTCAACCTCTTCGCGCACAAGACCGTGCTGCAGAACGTGATGCTGGGTCCGACCACGGTGCGCAAGCAGTCCAAGGGCGAGGCGGAGAAGCGCGCCCGGGAGCTGCTGGACCGGGTCGGCGTGGGTCACCAGGCCGACAAGGTGCCCGCCCAGCTGTCCGGTGGCCAGCAGCAGCGGGTGGCGATCGCCCGGGCACTGGCGATGGACCCCAAGGTGATGCTCTTCGACGAGCCCACCTCGGCGCTGGACCCGGAGATGATCAACGAGGTCCTGGACGTCATGACCTCCCTCGCCCGGGACGGCATGACGATGGTCGTGGTGACCCACGAGATGGGCTTCGCCCGCCGCGCCGCCAACCGGGTCGTCTTCATGGACGCCGGCCGCATCGTCGAGTCCGCGACGCCGGAGACCTTCTTCACCAACCCGACCTCGGACCGGGCGAAGGACTTCCTCTCCAAGATCTTGAACCACTGACCGCCCGCACCCCCACGAGAGGACCCCTCATGCGCATCACCCGCCCCTTCGCGGCCCTCGCCGCGATGGCCACGGCCGGCGTCGTGCTGGCCGGCTGCTCCAGCGACGCCGGGAACCAGGCCGAGGACACCGCCGACAACAGCGCCGCCGTCGAGACCGACGTCGAGTTCGAGGCCGGGACGACGATGGCCGAGCTCAACGAGGCCGGCGCGATCACCATCGGCACCAAGTACGACCAGCCCGGCTTCGGCCTGTTGGACCCCTCGGGCACCCCGGAGGGCTTCGACGTCGAGATCGGCAAGATCATCGCCGCGAAGCTGGGCATCCCCGAGGACGGCATCACCTTCGTCGAGACCGTCTCGGCCAACCGCGAGCCGTTCATCCAGAACGGGCAGGCCGACATCGTGGTCGCCACGTACACGATCAACGACAAGCGCAAGGAGGTCGTGGACTTCGCCGGGCCGTACTACGAGGCGGGCCAGGACATCATGGTCGCCGCGGGCAACCCGGAGGGCATCGGAGGCCCCGACGACCTGGCCGGCAAGAACGTCTGCTCGGTCGAGGGCTCGACCCCGGCGGAGAACATCCGCACCAACTACCCCGAGGCGACGCTCACGCTGTTCGACGTCTACTCCAAGTGCGCCGACGCGCTCACCAACGGCCAGGTCGACGCGGTCACCACCGACAACGTCATCCTGACCGGCCTGGTGGCCGGCAACCCCGAGGGCTTCGAGCTGGTGGGCAACCCGTTCACCGAGGAGCCCTACGGCATCGGACTGGCCAAGGGCGACCAGGCCTTCCGCGACTTCATCAACGACACGCTCGAGGAGTCCTTCGAGGACGGCTCGTGGGCCGACGCCTGGGACGCCACCGCCGGCGCCATCAGCGGCCAGGAGGCCCCTGAGCCGCCGGCCGTCGACCGCTACTGACCGACCCGTGCTGCTGCCGGGCGGGGTCCTCCCGCCCGGCAGCGCGCTGTCCGAGCCTCGGAGGGAGGCGTGGTGCAGTTCTTCATCGACAACTTCCCGCTGCTGCGGGACGCCTTCCTGAAGACCCTCCAGCTGTCCGTGCTGGCGGGTCTGCTGGCCCTGGTCCTGGGGACCCTGCTGGCGGCGTTCCGGGTCAGCCCGATCACGCCGCTGCGGGGTCTGGCCACGTTCTACGTGGAGACGTTCCGGAACACCCCGCTGACGGTGGTCTTCTTCTTCATCATCTTCGGCCTGCCGCAGATCGACTTCGCGGTGGGCTTCTTCACCGGCTCGGTCCTCGCGGTGGGCCTGTACACGGCCGCGTTCGTCTGTGAGGCGGTGCGCTCGGGCATCAACGCCGTCTCCCCCGGGCAGGCGGAGGCCGCCCGGGCCCTGGGCCTGACGTTCGGCCAGTCGCTGCGCGAGGTCGTGCTCCCGCAGGCCTTCCGCACCGTGGTCCCCCCGCTGGGCAACGTCTGGATCGCCATGGTCAAGAACACCTCGATCGCCGCAGGTTTCGCGGTCACCGAGCTCACCGCCTCGCTGCAGCGGCTCTCCAACGCCAACGGCGGGGAGATCCTGCTGGTGCTGGCGGCCGTGGTGGCCGGCTACATGCTCATCACCGTCCCGTCGGCCTACGTGGTCAGCCGGGTGGAGCGACGGGTGGCGATCCTCCGATGAGCGCCCCGGTCCTCTTCGACCTCCCCGGCCCGAAGGCGCGTGCCCGGATCCGGATCGGCACGGTCATCGGCTCGCTGCTGGTGCTGGCGGTCATCGCCTTCGTGCTGGTGCGGCTGAACGGCAACGACCAGCTGGACCCGCAGCGCTGGTCGGTGCTGTTCGACCCGAACAGCGGTGTGCCGCAGGCGCTGGGCCAGGCGCTGCTGCGCACGCTGCGGGTCGCCGCCGTCGGCATGGTCGTCGCGACGGTGCTCGGGCTGCTGCTGGCCGTGGGCCGGCTCTCCGACCACCGTGCGGTGCGGATCGTGGTCACCACGGTCATCGAGTTCTTCCGGGCGATCCCGCTGCTGGTGGTGATCTTCGCGCTGTACTTCGTGCTGCCGAGCTTCGGCATCCGGCTGAGCACCTATGCGGCGCTGACCATCGGCCTGGTCCTCTACAACATGGCCGTGCTGGCGGAGATCTTCCGGGCCGGCATCCTGTCGGTCGACCGTGGCCAGTCCGAGGCGGCCTACGGCATCGGCCTGCGCAAGTCGCAGGTCATGCGGCTGGTCCTGCTGCCCCAGGCGGTCCGCCGGATGCTGCCGGTCCTGGTGGCCCAGCTGGTGGTGCTGCTCAAGGACAGCTCGCTGGGCTTCATCATCGGGTACTTCGAGCTGCTCCGGCAGGCGCGCAGCCTGGTGGAGTTCTTCACCCCGCGGTTCGGCAACGAGTACACGTTCCAGCTGTACGTGGCGGCCGGTCTGATCTACATCATCGTCAACGTGCTGCTGTCCCAGCTGGCCAAGTACATCGAGCGCCGGTCGCGCCGCAGCCCCAAGACGGCCGCGACGCAGGCCGTCGACCTGCCCGACGCACCCTCGGTCACCGGGCAGACCTCGATCTGAGCGCACTCCCCCGGGTCCCCGGCGTCCTGCACCTGGACACCGGGGACCGCTGTGCTGCCCGAGGACGTGCAGCCCTGCGCTGCGCGGCGCCCTCGACCCCCGTACGGTGTGGCGCCAGGCTGTTCCCGCCGGCTCGACGAGGAGTCGCATGGCAGAGGGCGCGTGGGCGGTGGCTCCGCCAGCAGAGGACACGGTCGCGGGCCTGCTGCACCGGCTGATCGCGACCAGCGGCAGCCTGGTGGAGGCGGCGGCGGGCAGCGTCTCCCTGGTCGACGACTCGCGGGACCAGTACGCCAAGCTGGCCGAGCGCGGGACGTCCTGCCAGCTCGGCGGCAGCTTCCCCCTCGACGAGGGCGTCACCGGCCAGGTGGTGGCCCGACGACGGCCGGTGGTCCTGGCGACCTACGGCGAGGTCCGTACCGGTCACCTGGCAGCCGGCGAGGCAGCGCACTCCGGCGCCGTCGTGGCCGTGCCCATCTGGTGGCGCGGTGACGTGGTGGGCGCCAACGTGGTCTTCGCCTGCCGCCCCCGCCGGTTCACCGTGGCGGAGGTCGACGAGCTCGAACTGCTCACCCAGGCCGCGGTCCCCGACATCGTCCGCGCCGGGGTCGACGACCCTTCGCTCACCCACCTCCTCCGCCGCCGGGGTGAGGACGGCGGGGTGCTCGGGTCCCGCCTCAGCCCTGCGGCACCGGCCGGGTCGGTCGGCCCTGGTCGGCACTCACCACTCACCCGGCGGGAACAGGAGACCCTCACCCTGCTCGCCCGTGGGATGAGCAACCGGCAGATGGCCGCCACGCTGGTGCTGTCGCCGAAGACCGTGGAGAAGCACGTGGCAGCGCTGCTGCACAAGACCGGGACCGGCAGCCGCACCGCAGCGGTGATGATCGCGCTGGACCGGGGGTGGCTGCCGCGGCCCGGTGGTCGACCGACCGCCGAGTGAGAACTGGGTGATTCACCCCATACACCTGTGATGCGCACCACGCTTGACTCCTGGGACAACTCGGAGAGCCCATCCGACCGAGAGCACAGGAGCGTCGGTGCCCGTCGTCCCCATGAAGGAGCTCCTCGACCGAGCGCTGGCCGACCGGTACGGCGTGCCGGCGTTCAACATCGTCAACGACCTGAGCATCGAGGCGGTGCTCGCGGCCGCCGTCGAGGAGCACTCCCCGGTCATCCTGCAGACCTCGGTCAAGACGGTGCGGATGTACGGCCGCGCGCAGTTGTTCGACATCGTCGGCACCCTGGTCCGCGACGTCGCGGTGCCGGTGACGCTGCACCTGGACCACTGCCCGGACCGCTCGGTCATCAGCGACTGCCTCGCGGGCGGCTGGAACTCGGTCCTCTTCGACGCCCACGAGCTCGACGTGGCGGAGAACCTGCGGCAGACCACCGAGGTGGTCGCCGAGGCCCGGGCACGCGGCGCGCACGTCGAGGGTGAGATCGAGGGCATCCAAGGGGTCGAGGACGGCATCGGCTCGGACGCGGCCTCGGTGGTCCAGACCCTGGAGGTGGCCGTCGACTTCATCCGGCGCACGGGTGTCGACTGCTTCGCCCCTGCGATCGGCAACGCCCACGGTCAGTACACCTCCGCCCCCGTCCTCGACCACCAGCGGGTCAGCGACCTGGTGGAGGCGACCGGCGTGCCGATGGCCCTGCACGGCGGCACCGGGCTGTCCGCCGAGCAGTTCCAGGACCTCATCGCGCGGGGGTGCGCCAAGGTCAACATCTCCACGGCGCTCAAGCAGGTGTTCCTGCAGTCCAGCCTGGAGTTCCTGCGCGACGCCGAGGCGAGGGGGAAGTGGGACCCGCCGTCCTTCTTCACCCACCAGCGGTCCGCCGTGATGGGCATGGCCGTCGAGCACATGCGCACCTTCGGCAGTTCCGGACGCGCCTGGTGAGCGCCCTGGTCTTCGACTGCGACGGGGTGCTCGCCGACACCGAGCGGTTCGGCCACCTCCCCGCCTTCAACGCGACCTTCGCCGAGCACGGGCTGCCCGTGCGGTGGAGCGAGGACGACTACGGCGAGAAGCTGGCCATCGGCGGCGGCAAGGAGCGGATGGCCAGCCTGTTCCAGGACCCGGAGTTCGTGCGCTCCGCCGGCATTCCGGACGACGACGCCGCCCGCGCCCAGCTGCTCGCCGAATGGCACCGCACGAAGACGGCGCGGTTCCGCGCGCTGGTCGCCGCTGGGGAGATCCCGGCGCGGCCCGGTGTCGCGCGGCTCGTCGCCGAGGCGCTCGACGACGGGTGGACGGTCGCGGTCGCCTCCACGTCGGCCGAGGAGTCCGTCCGCGCCGTGCTGGAGCACGCCGTCGGAGCCGGCACCGCCGCGCGCATCCCGGTCTTCGCCGGGGACGTCGTCCCGGCCAAGAAACCGGACCCGGCGATCTACGACCTCGTCCTGCAGACCCTCGACCTGGACCACGGCGACACGCTCGTGGTCGAGGACTCCCGCAACGGCCTGCTGGCCGCGACCGGCGCCGGGCTGCCGTGCCTGGTCACCGTCAACGGCTACACCCGGCACGAGCCCTTCGACGAGGCGGTGCTCGTGGTGTCCGAGCTCGGCGACCCCGACCGCCCGCCGATCGAGGTCCTGGCCAACCGGGGCGGGGCGCAGCCCGGTCACCACGTCGTGCTGGGCGACGCCCGGGCGTGCCTGGGCCGGCCGGACCGCACTCCCTCCACCGACCGGCCCGAGAGAGGAACGGCGTGAGCAGCACGGCGCAGCAGCAGGTCGACCTGGTCGTCCGCACGATCGCCCAGGCGGCCGTGGACAACGAGAAGTACTTCGGCGATCTCGACGCGGTCGTCGGCGACGGCGACTTCGGCTACTCCCTCGCGCGCGGCTTCGAGAACGTCCTCGACGGCTGGGACGACGTCGACCGCACCGACATCGGCACCTTCCTGAAGAAGATCGGCATGGTGATCACCGCCCGGATCGGGGGCACCTCGGGGCCGATCTGGGGAACCGCGTTCATGCGGGCCGGGATGACCGCCGGGGCGACGGACAGCCTGACCGGCGACCAGGTCGTGGCCATGCTCCGTGCCGCCGTCGAGGGGATCAAGGCGCGCGGCCAGTCCGACGTCGGCGACAAGACCCTGCTCGACGTCCTGGTGCCGGTCACCGATCGGCTGGAGGCGGAGCTGACCGCGGGCACGGACGCGACGCACGTGCTCGCCGCCCTGGCCGAGACCGCCAGGGAGGCCGCGGACGCCACCGCGGACATGGTCGCCAAGCGTGGTCGCGCGTCCTACACCGGAGAGCGCAGCAGGGGTTCGGTCGACGCCGGCGCGATGGGCGTGGCCGTGATCATCGGACGGATCAACGAGGCCTGGCAGACAGAGGGAGCGTCATGAAGAAGTTCGTCAACGACCCCAAGCAGTTCGTCCCGGAGATGCTCGAGGGCCTGGCGTTGGCCAACCCGCACCGCCTCAGGTACGTGCCCGAGCACAACCTGATCATGCGGTCCGACGCCCCCAGCGAGGACCGGGTCTCCATCGTGCAGGGCTCCGGGTCCGGGCACGAGCCCGCCCACGTCATGATCGTCGGCAAGGGGATGCTGGACGCCGCCTGCCCCGGTGACGTCTTCGCCGCCCCACCGATGAACTACGTCTACGAGACGGCGAAGCTGCTGGCCTCGCCGAAGGGCGTGCTGCTGCTGGTGAACAACTACACCGGCGACCGGATGGCCTTCGACATGGGCAAGGAGATGGCCGAGTCCGAAGGTCTCAAGGTCGAGATCCTGACGATCAACGACGACGTGGCGGTCAAGGACTCGACGTACACCGTCGGCCGACGTGGCGTTGCCGGCAACTTCTTCGTGATCAAGGCGGTGGGCGCGGCCGCCGCCCGCGGCGACGACCTCGACGAGGTGATCCGGGTGGGCAAGAAGGTCAACGACGTCACCCGGACGATGGGTGTGGCGCTCACCGCCTGCACCCCGCCCGCCAAGGGCTCGCCGCTCTTCGAACTCGGCGAGGACGAGATCGAGATGGGTGTGGGCATCCACGGCGAGCCCGGCCGCGAGCGGAAGAAGATGGCGACTGCGGACGTCATCGTCGACGAACTGCTCGAGGCGGTCGTCACCGACCTGCCGTACAGCTCCGGCGACAACGTGGCCTTGATGATCAACGGACTCGGTGGCACTCCCATCAGTGAGCTGTACATCCTCTACCGCCGCGCCCACCAGCAGCTCGCCGACCGCGGCATCACGGTGACCCGCAGCTACGTCAACGAGTACTGCACCTCCCTGGACATGGCCGGCGCATCCCTGACCCTGGTGAAGCTGGACGACGAGATCGACGCCCTGCTCGATGCCCCGGCGGAGGTCCCGGTCCGGGTGTTCTGACCGCCCGGCAAAGCCGCGGCACCGGCTGCCGCCCGACCCCCACCTGATGTTGAGGAGAGCACCATGAGCAGGCAGATCACCCTGGAGCAGGCCGAGGCGATCATCGGCGCGTGCAAGACGGAGGCGGCGACAGTCGGGCAGCCGATGAACATCGCCGTGGTGGACGACGGCGGGAACCTGGTCGCGTTCGCGTCGATGGACGGCACCAAGCTCATCGGCGTCGACATCTCGCAGAAGAAGGCGCTGACCGCCGTCTACTTCCAGACCGACACCAAGGACCTCGCTGCACTCGTCCAACCGGGGCAGCCCCTGTTCGGCATCGAGTCCACCACCGGCGGACGGCTGGTCGTCTTCGGCGGCGGGGTCCTGCTGACCGGCGCCGACGGCACGATCGTCGGCGGGGTCGGGGTCAGCGCGGGCACGGTCGAGGAGGACCACCAGGTCGCCGACGCCGGACGCCGGGCCTACGCCCCCTGAACCGCCGACGGGGGTACCGGGTCCGGGCAGTGCCCGGACCCGGGACCGCGCGTGACCGGTGGGAACTCAGCACCCCCGCCAGTTCCGGGACCGCGCAGCACTCCCGCCCGGTCGGCGTTGTGCCGGAGTTGGTCGCCCGGCTTGGCACATGTCGCCGGTGACCTCTGCGGGGCTGTCTGCCGAGATGGAGAGCGTGACCTCCACCGCCACCGCATCACGCCACACGCACCGGGACCTCGACGACGACGACCTGGAGACCACGACCCAGATCTTCGTCGGCAAGCTGCGCGCCAGCGCCCGCCGCTTCGCCGCCGCCGCCGGTGCCGACTCGGCGATCGTGCGGGAGGCGGTCCCGCCGGCCCGGCACCGGCGCGCCCGCTGCCGCGTCGTGCTGCTCTACCCCGCCGGTCAGGAGTCCGACGTGACCTTCCTGGGCCCGGCCAGCACCACCGCCGGCAAGGAGATCACCATGTCGCAGTTCGACACCGCCATCGAACAGTGGCTGACCGCCGGCCAGGAGCGCAGCCGCCGGTGGCTCGTGCCGGACGAGGAATCCGCCGGTGGCGTGGCCGTCGACGTCACCGCCTGGCTCGCCCAGCTGGGCGCCTGACCACCCCCGCTGCAGACCACCCGCCGCTCACCGGCGTTCCGAGAGGACCGGTGAGCGGCGGGCGCTGTGACCGACCGCGGTCGGGCGGCCTGGCACCAGTCACCCCACCGGGGTGAGGACGGAGACCACGCAGCACCAGCGGATCAGCCGATGCGACAGCTGTCGCATCGGCTGATCTGTTGCCGGGGGTCTGGCCGGAGGCGTCCGGCCGACGTCAGGGCAGGTCCTCGCCGTGGTGCAGGTGCTCCGGGAGCAGTCGGCCACGGCTGATCGGCCGCGCCCAGCCCTCCCCCACCTCCGGGCTCGCCGCGACGTCGTCGGGCACCTCGGCCGCCCTGGCCTTGCGCGCGGCCGAGCGGGCAGCGGTCCAGACCGGTGGCTCGACGCCGGACCCGTCCGGGGCACCGTCCCGCGACCCCGCGCCCAGCGAGCCGGCCCGTTCGGGCTCTGTCTCGACGGGCTCGGTCTCGACGGACTCGGCCTCGGCGGCGGCGTCCTCGGCGGCGCCGTCGGCGTCGAGCGCCTCACGGACCACGTAGCCGGCCAGCCCGCCGCCGTAGCCCTTGCGGGCCAGCATGCCCATCAGTCGGCGCTCGGCGGTGACCCGGTCCAGCCGGCGCATGGACGGGACCTTCCGCTCCACCAGCCGGCGCGCGGAGTCCCACTCGTCCTGCGGGTCGACCTCGGCGACGGCGGCCGCGGCCACCTCACCGTCGACGCCCTTGGCACGGAGCTCGGAGGCCAGGGCCCGCCTGGCCAGGCCGCGGCCGGACTGCCGGGAGGTGACCCAGGCGGCGGCGAACGCGGCGTCGTCGATCAGCCCGACCTCGGTGAACCGGTCGAGCACGGCGTTGGCCGCCTCGACCGGGACGTCCTTCTTGGCCAGCAGCTCGGCCAGCTGCTTGCGGGTCTTGGCCGTGCCGGTGAGCGCACGCAGGCAGATGCCCTTGGCGACGGTCTCCGGGTCCTCCATCTCCGCCGGCGCCGCCTCGGGGTCGGCGGACCGCGAACTCCACTGGGGGCTGCTGGACCGGCCGCCGCGGCGACGCCCCGCGCCGTCGCCGACGTCCCCTGCGCCGCCACGTGAGCCGCCACGGGCACCGCCCCGGCGTCCGCGGCTGCCGGACCGACGACCTTCGTCGTCGGCCGGCGCCGCTCCCTCGTCGGAGCTTCCGCCCGAGCCGCCGTTGAACAGCGTGTCGGACATCGGCGAGATCAGAAGTCGGCCGGCTCGGCAGCCACGTCGGCCGCGTCGACCTTGGCGACGCCGATGCCCAGCTTCTCCTTGATCTTCTTCTCGATCTCGTCGGCGAGGTCGGGGTTGTCCCGCAGGAAGGTGCGGGCGTTCTCCTTGCCCTGGCCGAGCTGGTCGCCGTCGTAGGTGTACCAGGCACCGGACTTGCGGACGAAGCCCTGCTCCACCCCGATGTCGATGAGACCACCCTCACGGCTGAAGCCGGTACCCCAGATGAGGTCGAGCTCGGCCTGCTTGAAGGGGGCGGCGACCTTGTTCTTGACGACCTTGATCCGCACCCGGCTGCCGACCGCGTCGGTGCCCTGCTTGAGGGTCTCGATGCGTCGCACGTCGAGCCGGACGGAGGAGTAGAACTTCAGCGCCCGGCCACCGGTGGTGACCTCCGGGGAGCCGTAGACGACGCCGACCTTCTCGCGCAGCTGGTTGATGAAGATGCAGGTCGTACCGGAGTTGCTCAGCGCACCGGTGATCTTGCGCAGCGCCTGGCTCATCAGCCGGGCCTGCAGACCGACGTGGCTGTCACCCATCTCGCCCTCGATCTCGGCGCGGGGCACCAGTGCAGCCACCGAGTCGATGACGATCAGGTCGAGGGCGCCGGAGCGGATCAGCATGTCCGCGATCTCCAGCGCCTGCTCACCGGTGTCGGGCTGGCTGATCAGCAGCGCGTCGGTGTCGACGCCGATCGCCCGGGCGTAGTCGGGGTCGAGTGCGTGCTCGGCGTCGATGAAGGCGACGATGCCGCCGGCGGCCTGGGCGTTGGCCACCGCGTGCAGGGCGACCGTCGTCTTGCCGGATGCCTCGGGGCCGTACACCTCGACCACCCGGCCACGCGGCAGGCCGCCGACGCCGAGAGCGATGTCGAGGGCGATCGAGCCCGTCGGGATCACCTTCATCGCGACCTCGGGCGAGTCGCCCAGGCGCATGACGGAGCCCTTGCCGAACTGCTTGTCGATCTGGGCGAGGGCCATGTCGAGGGCCTTGTCGCGGTCGAGCGTTGCCATGATGGCCACCTTCGGATGTCGCTGTAGCGGGTCGTCGACGACGCTAGGACGGGGGTCTGACAGTTTCGGCGGACCGGGCACATCTGTGGACGCGGACCGGACCTGTGGACACCGTAGGCCGAACACCTGTTCGACTCCAGCGACACGCCGGGGCGGCCGCGCGGCGCCTCAGCGGGGTGGGCGCACCTGGTCCGCAGCGGCCTGCGCCGCGCGCACGGCGGGCATCCGCCCCTCGACGAAGTCGATGAGACCGAGCAGGTGGGGCACCAGCTCGGCGCCGGCCCCGGTGAGCCGGTACTCCACGTGCGGCGGGATGGTCGAGTGGACCTCGCGGTGCACCCAGCCGTCTCGTTCGAGGGTCTGCAGGCCCTGCGCCAGCATCTTCTCGCTGACGCCCTCGATCCGCCGGCGCAGCTCACCGAACCGGTGCGGGCTCTCGGCCAGGGCGGAGAGGGCGAGCAGCGACCACTTCCCGGTCACGTGCTCCAGCGCCTCGCGGGAGGTGCAGCCGCGGCTGAACACGTCGGCCACCAGCTCCTCGACCGTCTGCTCGGCCATCCCCACCGCCTCCTCCCGTCGTCCCGGCCGAGTGTACCGTCCAGGACAGCCGTACTAACCAATGGTTAGTGCCATACGGACAGAGAGCACTCGGAGGAGTCCCCATGATCGCCGTCACCGGAGCCACCGGCCACCTCGGCCGCCTCGTCGTCACCGGCCTGCTGGACGCCGGTGTCCCGGCCACCGACGTCGTCGCCGTCGTCCGCACGCCGGACAAGGCCGCCGACCTCGCCGGACGCGGCGTGCAGGTCCGCCCGGCCGACTACGCCGACGCGGCGGCCCTGGAGGCCGCGCTGACCGGCGTGGACCGGCTGCTGCTGGTCTCCGGCAGCGAGGTCGGCCAGCGCGTGCCCCAGCACGCCAACGTGCTGCAGGCGGCGAAGGCCGACGGCGTCTCGCTGGTCGTCTACACCAGCGCGCCCAAGGCCGACGACACCCCGCTGCCGCTCGCCCCCGAGCACATCGCCACCGAGCGGCTGATCGCCGACTTCGGCATCCCGGCCGTGGTCCTGCGCAACAACTGGTACCTGGAGAACTACGACACGCAGATCGAGCAGGCCGCCCGGACCGGCGAGCTGTCCAGCAGCTCGGGCGGCGGCCGGATCGCCGCCGCCACCCGGGCCGACCTCGCCGCAGCCGCCGTCGCCGTCCTCACCGCCGAGCAGCCGACCCCGGGCGTGGTCGAGCTCGGCGGCGACCAGGCGTTCACGATCGCCGAGCTCGCCGAGACGGTCGCCGCCGAGACCGGCCGCCCGGTGACCCACCGCGACCTCACGGCCGCGGAGCACCGCCAGGCCCTGCTCGGCGCCGGTCTCCCCGAGGGGACGGCGGAGTTCGTCGTCGGGCTGGACCAGGCGATCGCCCAGGGCGCGCTGGACACCGGCAGCCGGGCGCTGTCGGAGCTGACCGGCCGCCCGACCACGACGCTCGCCGAGTACGTGCACACCGTCCTCGGCCGCTGACGCGTCGTCCCGCCGGAGTGCCTCAGCGGTCCTTCGGCGGGATGTCGTACTCCTTGCAGATCTCCAGCCACACGGTGCGGATCGGCACGCCGGCGTCGATCGCCTCCACCGCCGTCCGCCCGTCGAGGGTGCTGAACACGTGGTCACCGGCCACGGTCCGCGCCCTCATCGAGCCGAAGTGCTGCTCCATCCGGGACCAGAACTCCTGCAGGCGCACGGCCACGACCGTACCGAGTGCGCATCCGCCTCGCCGCGGCCGTCCGGTCCTACGCTGCCAGCATGGGCCTGAGCACCGGATCGCCGACCTGGGACGCGGTCCTGCAGATCGGGATCGCCGGGGTCCTGCTGGTCACCCTGGTGCTGCTCGTGCGCGACTACCGCAACCGGCGCTGACCCGCGGGCGTGAGCCGCGCCACGGTCCACACCACCGCCAGCGGGACGACCAGCACCGCGGAGACCACGGCGACCAGGTCGAAGCCGCCCACGGCCAGCAGCGGTCCGCCGATGGCGCCGGCCAGCGCCGCGCCCAGCCCCATGAGCAGGTCGGTGGCGCCCTGGGCGGTCGGCCGCAGCTCCGCGGACACCGACTCGGTCACCATGGTGGAGCCCGCGACCAGCCCGCAGGACCAGCCCAGCCCGAGCAGGAACAGGCCGACGCCCAGCTGGACCGCCGCACCGGGTGGCGCGGTGCCGGCGACCACGGCGGCGAGCAGGAGCAGCACCCCGCCCAGCGCCACCGTCGCGGCGCGCCCGGCCCGGTCGGCGAGCCAGCCGACAACCGGGGAGAACAGGTACATCCCGGCCACGTGGACGCTGATCACCAGGCCGATGACCCGGAGCGTCGCCCCCTCGGCCCCCGTGTGCCCGGCGCCCATGTGCACCGGTGTCATGACCATCAGCCCGATCATCACCGCGTGCGAGACGACGACGGCGGTGAGCCCGAGCCGGCCGCCGGGCACGACCCAGACGGCACGCAGTGCCGCGGCGGCCCCGGTGCGCGGCGGCGGCCCGGCCGGGTCGGCGCCGACGGCCAGCCGGCGGGCCAGCAGCAGGGGGTCCGGGCGGAGCAGCAGCAGCACGCCCAGGACGACGAACGCGAACGCCGCGATCGACAGCACGAACGCCCCGCCGAGGTCCGGCAGGCCGAGAGCCGCGCCGAGGTCGTTGCCCGGCTCGGCGAGGTTCGGGCCGAGCACCGAGCCGATCGTCGTCGCCCAGACCACCAGCGACAGCGCCCGGCCGCGGTGCTCGGGCTCGGCGAGGTCCGCCGCGGCGTAGCGGGCCTGCAGGCCGCTGCTGGTGGACGCCCCGAACAGGAACAGCCCGCCGAGCAGCAGCGGCAGCGAGGACAGCGCGGCGGCGCCGACGACGACGACCGCGCCCACGACGGCGACGCCGTAGCCGCTGGCCAGGCCCACCCGCCGTCCCCGCCGGTCGCTGATCCGGGCCAGCGGGACGGCGAGCAGCGCGGCACCGAGCACGCTGGCGGTCTGCCCCAGGCCCGCGGCCGCGTCACTGCCGGCGACGTCGCGCGCGAGCAGCCCGCCCACGGTGATCCCCACGGTCACCCCGAGGCCGCCCAGTGCCACCCCGGCCGAGAGGACCGCCACGGTGCGGCGCTGGACGGCTGCACGGTCGGCCGTCGTCGGCAGCGCTCCGGTCACCCGGGCAGTGTGCCGGACAGCACCGCCGGGCAGAGCGGTACGAGCGACAGGAGCAGGCACGGGGACGGGACGATCGCCGTCGACCAGGAGGGCGGGCCGGTCCAGACGCTGAAGGGCGCGGGGTTCGACCGGGTGCCGACCGCCCTGGGGCGGGGCCGGCAGGACCCGGCCGCGCTGCGCTCGGCGACCGCCGGCTGGGCCGGTCAGCTGCACGATGCGGAGATCACCATGGACCTGGGGCCCGTCGCCGACACCGTGCCGGCCGGCACCGAGGCCGACAACCCACCGATCGGCGCGTGCGACCGCCAGCTCGGCAGCGACCCGCAGGCGGTCGCGGCGTCGGTGACCACGGTGGTGGAGGCGCTGCAGGACGCCGGCGTCGTGGCCACCGCCGAGCACTTCCCCGGGCTGGGCCGGGTGCGCGTCAACACCGACACCGACCTGGAGGCCCCCGACCCCGAGACCAGCCCCGAGGACCGTGCCTGGCGCCGTTCGCCGCGGCCGTGGACGCCGGGGTCGGCGCGGTGATGGTCAGCTCGGCCAACTACCCCGGCTGGACCCCGACTCCCCGGCGCCGTTCTCCCCCGCCGTCCTGAGCTGCTCCGCGGGCAGCTGGGCTTCTCGGGCGTGGTGATGAGCGACGACGTCGGGGACGCCGAGGCGGTGTCCCAGACCCCGGTCGCCCAGCGGGCGGTGGAGTCGGTGGCCGCCGGGGTCGACGTCGTCCTGACCGTCAGCCCTGCCGACGCCGCCCCGATCTCGCCGGCCCTCGCCGACCGGGCGGGCGGCGACGAGGCGTTCGCCCGCCGGGTGACCGAGTCCGCCGGCCGGGTGCTGGCCCTCGGGGAGTGGTTCGGCCAGCTGACGTGCTGACAGCCGGGCCCCGCTGACCGGCGGGGCCCGGCAGGGCTCAGCGGACGGTGATCGAGCCGGTGAGCCGGAGGTCGTCCGAGGCGGCGCCGACCGACAGCGGTCGGGTGCCCGGCGCGCGCACCCACTGGTCGGTCGCGGCGTCCCAGACCGAGAGCAGGCGCTCGTCGACCTCCACGGTGACCCTTGCCTCCTCCCCCGGCTCCAGCGTCACCCGGTCGAACCCGGCGAGCTGGACTGTGGGGGTGTCCACCGCGCTGCCGCGGCCCAGGTAGACCTGCGGCACCTCGCTGCCGGCGACGTCCCCCGTGTTCTGGACGGTGAAGGACACCCGCAGGCCGTCGTGCCTGCGCCGCACCTCCAGGCCGGAGTAGTCGAACGACGTGTACGACAGCCCGTGCCCGAAGGCGAACAGCGGCTCGGTGCCGGTGGCCGCGTACCAGCGGTAGCCGACGTCGGTGCCCTCGGTGTAGGTCTGCACGTCCGGCACCGGGTCGGCGTCGGTGTCCAGCCCCGGGTAGTTGGCCGGGTCGCTCACCGGCGTCGCATCCTCGGCGGCCGGGTAGGTCTCCGGCAGCTTGCCGCCGGGGTCGGCCACCCCGGTGAGCAGGTCGACGGTGGCCTCGGCGCCCTCCTGGCCGGGGTACCACATCTGCAGCACGGCCCGGACGTCGTCCAGCCACGGCATCAGCACCGGGTCCCCGGTGTTCAGCACCACCACGGTGTGCGGGTTCGCCGCGGCCACCGCGGCGATGACCTCGTCCTGGAAGCCGGGCAGCCCCAGCGAGGGCCGGTCCTCGCCCTCGGTGCCCTCGTTGTAGGCGAAGACGACGGCCGTGCGGGCGGCCGCGGCGGCCGCGGCGGCCTCCGCGATGCGCTGGGCCCGCAGCTCGGGCGTGGTCCAGGCCAGCCGCAGGGCGAGCGGCTGCTCCACCGTGGGCTGGCAGGCGGCCACCGGCCCGGCCTGGGCGCTGTCGCAGCTGAGCGTCAGCGTCACCTGCTGGCCCGCGGCCAGGTCGACGGTGTACGTGTCGTTGGTCCGGCCGTCGGCGGTGGGGATCAGGCTGCCGCCGGCGGCACCGAACCGGCGCTGGGTGGACGCCTCGCCGTCGGTGCCGGGCACGCCCTCGACGTCCATCCGGACGCCGGGCCCGGTGGTCTGGACGTGGAAGGAGTACGCACCCGCGGTGGGCGCGGTGACCGTGACGGTCTGGGTGACCGGCGCGGTGTAGGTGGCGTCGACCGGAGCACCGGTGCTCAGCGCCGAGCCCGGGACGAGCACGCCCTCCAGGTCCTCACCGGTGGCCCAGCGGACGTCGGCGCCCCGGGCCCGCAGCACCTCCACGGTGCTGTCGACCGCACCGGTGTCGGGGGTGACCCGGGCACTACCGCCGCCACCGATGAGCGGGGTCTGCGCCGTCGGGCCGACCAGGGCGACGCCTTCGAGGTCGTCCTCGCCGAGCGGCAGTGTCCCGTCGTTCTGCAGCAGGACCGCTCCGTCGGTGGCCACCTGCCGGGCGACCGCCGCGTTGGCCTCGGTGGCCCGCGCCGGCTGCTCGCCGCTGTCGTCGAGCAGGCCGACCTCCGCCATCGCGGTGAGCACGCCGGTCACCGCGCGGTCCAGCGCCGCGGCCACCGACGGGGTCAGGTCAGCGGTGTCGACGACGCCGTCACCGTTGGCGTCCCGGTTCAGGTCGGTGAACGCCGCCGTCGGGCGAGGCATCTCGACGTCGAGCCCGGCCTCCAACGCGCCTGCGCCGTGGAAGGCGCCCCAGTCGGTCATGACGAAGCCGTCGAAGCCCCAGTCCTCGCGGAGCACCTCGGTCAGCAGCTCGGCGTTCTCGCACGCCTGCACCGAGTCGACCTGGTTGTAGGAGCACATCACCGCACCGATGCCGGCCTGCACCACCGCCTCGAACCCGGCGAACTCGGTCTCGTGCAGGGTCTTGTCGTCGACGTGCACGTCGATGCCCTGCCGGCCGAGCTCCTGGTTGTTCGCCGCGAAGTGCTTCGCGGTGGCGATGACGCCGTGGTCCTGGATCCCCGACACCTGCGGCGCGGCGAGCTCCGCGGTCACCAGCGGGTCCTCGCTGAGGGTCTCGAAGTTGCGCCCGGCGTAGGGCGTGCGGACCAGGTTCATCATCGGGCCGAGGAGCACCTCCATGCCCAGCGCGTCAGCCTCCTGCCCGAGCACCCCGCCGTAGGCACCGGCCGCGTCCGGGTCGAAGGTGGCGCCCAGCGCGATCGGCGCCGGGAGCGCGGTGGCCGGCTCGGCGGCCCGGACGCCGGAGGGCCCGTCGGCCATGTCCAGGCCGGGCACGCCGAGACGGGGGACACCGGGGAGGGCACCGGCCGCGCCGTTGGCCCCCGTGGTGCCGCCGAGCATGCCGAACTTCTCCGGCACCGTCATCCGGGCGACCAGCCCGGCGATCCGCTGCCGGTCCACGCCGTGCTGTCCGGGTCCCTGACCAGGGCTGCCGTGCGCGGGATCGGCCAGCGCGGGCGCGGCCCCGCCGGCGACGACCACGGCCGTGGCAGCGATGGCGACGCCGGCGCGCAGGCGTCGTCGGGTGCGGTGCGGTGTCATGGGGCGATCCCCTCGGTGCGCCGGGACGGACTCCTGTGTCCCCCGGGTCGCCGTCCATCCTGAGAGTCGGCTGAGCGACCCACCAACCGGCTCCCACTGGACGGGACCGCTGCCCTCAGAGGCCCATCGAGCGGCCGACGATCTCCTTCATGATCTCGTTGGTGCCGCCGTAGATCGACTGCACCCGCGCGTCCCGCCAGGCCTTGGACACCCGGTACTCGCTCATGTAGCCGTAGCCGCCGTGCAGCTGCAGGCACCGGTCGGCGACCTTGTTCTGCAGCTCCGTCGTCCACCACTTGGCCATGGCGGCATCGGTGGCGCTCAGGTCGCCGGAGTCCAGCTGACGGACGCACTCGTCGACGAAGGTGCGGGCGATGGTCACCTCGGTCTGCAGCTCGGCCAGCACGAAGCGGGAGTGCTGGAAGGAGCCGACCGGGCGGCCGAACGCCGTCCGGGTCGTCACGTACTCGACGGTGAGCGCCAGCACGGTCTCCGCGGAGGCGACGGCGGAGACGGCGATGTGCAACCGCTCCTGCGGCAGGTTCTGCATCAGGTGGGAGAAGCCCTGGTCCTGGACGCCGAGGAGGTTGGCGTCGGGCACCCGGACGTCGTCGAAGAACAGCTCGGCGGTGTCCTGCGCCTTGAGCCCGACCTTGTCCAGGTTGCGACCGCGGCTGAAGCCGGCCATGCCGCGCTCGACCACCAGCAGGCTCAGACCGCGGGACGCCGGGACGTCGGCCGCCGTCCGGGCCACCACGATCACCAGGTCGGCGTTGATGCCGTTGGTGATGAAGGTCTTCGAGCCGTTGAGCACCCAGCCGTCGCCGTCCCGGCGGGCGGTGGTCTGGATGCCCTGCAGGTCGCTGCCCGCCGCCGGCTCGGTCATCGCGATCGCGGTGATCAGCTCGCCCGAGCAGAACCGGGGCAGCCACCGCTCCTTCTGCTCCTCGGTGGCCAGGTCGCGCAGGTACGGGCCGACGACGTCGTCGTGCAGCCCGAAGCCGACCCCGCTGGCGCCGATCCGGGTCAGCTCCTCGCTGAGCACGCAGGACCAGCGGAAGTCGCGGACCCCGCCGCCGCCGAACCGCTCCTCCATGCCGATGCCGAGCAGGCCCTGCTCACCGGCGGCCGTCCACAGCTCGCGGGGCACGATCCCGGCCCGCTCCCAGTCGTCGTGGAACGGTGCCACGTGCTCCTCCAGGAACGCGCGCACGCTCTTCCGGAAGTCCTCGTGCTCGGTCTCGTAGAGCGAGTGACGCATGCCACCAGTGTGGCCGACGCCGTCCCGCGGGCGTGGGACACGTGCTGCGAGGATCCCCCGGTGACGACGGACCCCCACCCCGTGCTCCCCGACGACCTGGGCCGGTTCGCCGACATCGGGGAGGTCGTGCTGTCGCGGGACGGCGCGCGGGTCGCCGTGGCCGTGTCGCAGCCCGACGTCGCGGCGAACCGGTACCGCCGCGACGTGCTCGCGGGCCCGGTGGACGGCACCGCACCGCTGGACCCGGTCGACGCCGACGGCCCGGTGCGGCTGCCGCGGTGGTCACCGGCCGACGACCGACTGGCCGTCGTGGTGGACCGGCCGGAGGGCTGCGAGGTGCGCCTCCTCGCGCCGGACGGGGCGGTCAGCACCGCGGTCGCCGGGTGGCCGGACCCGGTCGAGGAGCTCGCCTGGTCCCCCGACGGACGGCGCCTGCTCATCGTCGTCCGGGAGCCGGTCGACCGGGAGTACTACGACCTCCCCGCGGACCGCCGCCCGCCGCGGCGGCTGACCACGCTGGGCTACCGGGAGGACGGCGTCGGCTGGACGGTGGACCGGCCACGGCAGGCGTACCTCGTCGACGCCGGAGGCACCGCGGCACCCACGCGGCTGTCCACCGGCGGCTTCGACGACGCCGAGTTCGCCTGGCACCCCGACGGGCGGTCGGTGTACTTCGTCGGCAAGCGGCACCCGGGCGCGGACCGCAGCATCGTCAACGACGTCTTCGTCCAGCCGCTGGACGGGGAGCCGCGCCGGCTCACCGGCACCGACCTCCTGCACGCCTCCCCCGTGCCCTCGCCGGACGGCTCGCTGATCGCGCTGACGGTCACCGACATCGCCGGCTTCCCCGCGGCGGCGCACCTGGCGGTGCTCGACCCGGCCACCGGCGCGCTGACCGACCTCGCGGCCGACCTGGACCGCGACTGCTCCTCGATCTCGTGGACCGACGGGACGACCGTCGCGGCCGTGGTCGAGGACGCCGGCGCGATCGGGGTCCGCGCCTTCTCCGCCACCGAGCCCGGGTCGCACCGCGTGCTGGTCGGCGGGGAGCGGCGGGTCACCGCGTTCGACGTCCGCGGCGGGCGGACCGCCGTCGTCACCTCCGGGCCGGTGGACCCGCCCCTGCTGGCGGTGGTCGCGGCGGACGGCACCGAGCAGGTGCGGCACGCTCCGAGCGCGGCGGTCCGACGAGACCTGGTCGCGCCCCGGCACGCGGACGTGCCGGTCGCCCCCGGCGTCACGGTGGACTCGTGGCTCGTGCGGCCCGAGGGCGCCGGACCGCACCCGCTGGTGGTGTGGCTGCAGGGCGGCGGCACCCAGTACGGCTGGCAGTTCTCCCACGAGTTGCAGGTGCTGGTCGCCGCCGGGTTCGCGGTGCTCTACCTGAACCCGCGCGGCTCCGCGGGCTACGGCACGGCGTGGATGCGCACGGTGGCCGGCCCGCACGCGGCGGTGCCCGGCAGCGGGTGGGGCGTCACCGACGTGGCCGACGTCGTGGCCGTGCTCCGCGCCACGCTGGACTCCTCCCCCGACCTCGACCCGGCCCGGGTCGGCGTCATGGGCGGCTCCTACGGCGGGCTGCTGACCGCCTCCCTGCTCGCGCAGACCGACCTGTTCCGGGCCGGCTGGGCCGAGCGCGGCCCGTACGACCTCTACAGCGACGCCGGCACCAAGGACGAGGCGCCGTGGTTCTTCCAGGCCTACCTGGGCGCCTCGCACCTGGACGACGCCGCCTCCTACTGGCAGGCCTCGCCGCTGCGGCTGGTGCGGCAGATCACCGCGCCGCTGGCGATCGTGCACTCCGAGGAGGACCGGCGCTGCTCGATCGGGCAGGCCGAGGAGCTGTTCATGGCGCTGACACTGCTCGACCGCGAGGTCGAGTTGATCCGGTTCCCGGGCGAGGGCCACGAGCTCACCCGCAGTGGCAGCCCGGTGCACCGCCTGCAGCGGCTGGAGATCCTGCTCGAGTGGTTCGGCCGCTGGCTCACGCCGTGAGGCGCGCGAGCTCCTCGATCCGGTCGAGGTCGCGGCGGTCGTCGAGGAGCTCCCAGCGCTGCAGCGCGAACGGCACGTTGCCCTCGCGCCACAGCCGGTCGTGGAAGGCGCGCAGCGAGAAGCCCGGCTGCCGGGAGGCGTCGGCGAGCAGACCGAGGACCTGGGTCTTGCCGACCTGGTAGGTCATCGCCTGCCCAGGCGTGGCGGCGAAGAAGGCGGCCTCCTCCAGCGCCGTCTCGCGGTCCATCGGCACCTCATCCTCGAGCAGGGCGGCCGCCGCGGGGATGTCGAGCCCACCGAGCGCCAGCTGCACGTCGACCACCACGCGCAGCGCCCGCAGCCGCATGAAGTTGCAGACGATCTCGCGGGTGGCGGGCGCGTCGTCGAACAGCCCCGAGGCGAGCACCATCTCCTCGTTGTAGAAGGCGATGCCCTCGTTGGCGCACGAGTCGTAGTAGTGCCGGCGGACCGCGCGCGGGTGCCGCCAGGACAGCGCCAGCTGCTGGTGGTGGGCGCCCTCGTGGATGATCCCGGCCCGCGGGTCGTGCGCGTTGGCGGCGTAGAAGTAGGGCAGGTCGGGCCCGGGCGGCGGGAAGAACGCCGACCCGTCCTCCTCCAGCCGGTCGGGCCCGGTGAGGTCGTCGGCCACGCCGCACCAGGCGATCGGGGCCAGGTACGCGGGCATCGGGTGGGTGCGGTAGTGCCGCAGGGTGTCCGGCTGGGTGAGCAGCCCGCGGTCCTCGTGGAACCTGCGGACGGCGAGCTCGGCGGCGGCCTGGGCATCGGCCTGCTCGGCACCGGTGGTGAACCGCGGCACCGGCCGGCCGCCCGGGGCGCTGCCGTTGCGGTTGCGCTCCAGCAGCTCGAGGACCGCGGCCCGCTCGGCCTCCCGGCGACCGATCTCGAGCAGCTCTGCCGGCGTGTGGGGCAGGACGGCGACCTCGCGGAGGAACCAGCCGAAGGCGTGCGGCCCCACCGGCTCCGCGCCCGCCATCCCCGGCAGCTGTTCGGCCAGGTGGTCGCGGAAGGCGGCCAGCGCCTGCGCGGCGTCGGCGCCCGCGACGGCCAGCGCGCGGTCGTCGTCGGGGCTCCAGCCGGCCGGGTGCAGGGCGCCCAGCGCCTCGACGGTCGCCGCGACGTCGTCCGCCACCGAGGTCAGGGCGGTGACCGCCAGGCCGGCGAACTCCCGCACCGCCTCGCCGGCGAGGTTCTCCCTGCCGACGTCGAGCAGCGCCGGGATGGCCGCCAGCACCCGGCGGACGTCGGCCAGCCGCGCCGCGTCGACCCCCAGCGGCGTCAGCAGGTCGAACACGCAGCCGAGGGTCTGGTCGACGTAGAACCCCGGGTCACGCTGCCAGCTGCGGAGCACGTCCAGCTCCCACCGCACCCGCGCCAGCGCCGAGCGCAGCAACCGGGCGTCGACCGCGGACGCCCGGTCCGCACCGACGTCGATCCGGGCCAGCCGGTCGGCGAACCCGTCGAGCTCCCGGCGGTACCGGGCGACGGCGCCGGCCGAGAAGTCCGGCAGCCAGCCGGCCGGCCGGCCGATCCGCGGGATGTCGTCGCGGGAGCGCGGCTGCTGGGCGGACCGCCACTCCCAGAACTGCTCGGCAAGGGTCTCGAGGTCAGTCATCCGACGGCCGGGTCAGCGTCACGGGCGTCATCCTGCCGTGTGCCCTGCCTCAACCCCAGCGGCGACCGACAGCCCGGTACTCGAACTCCGGCTTGATCTCGCGGTTGAAGAACCCGCCCTTGCTCTCGGCCCGCAGCAGCGAGAGCACCCGCTCGGGCGGCACCTCGAGGAAGTGGTAGACGCGACCGTCCCGGAAGGTGATCTCGAGGACCTGTTCCTCCTCGTCGTAACCGACCATGGCGATGTTCGACGACTCGACCCTCTGCCGCAGCATCGCTCCCTCCTCCGGGACGACGATGAACCACACCATTGTCATTCCCGCGGACCCGGATGGCGACATGTCGATGCCAGGACCAGCGCCGCTCGGCCCAGGGCGGACTGTCGTACCTGCGTGGACACTGGACGGCGTGTCCGTCACCGACTCGGCTCTGACCCGGTTCTCCGCGCCGACCCAGGCGTGGTTCACCGGTGCCTTCGAGCAGCCGACGGCGGCCCAGGAGGGCGCCTGGGCGGCGATCAGCAGCGGTGAGCACGCCCTCGTCGTGGCACCGACCGGTTCGGGCAAGACACTGGCGGCGTTCCTCTCGTCGCTGGACCGGCTGGCCGCCACCCCGCCCCCGGAGGACCCGCTCGCCCGCTGCCGCGTCCTCTACGTCTCCCCGCTCAAGGCACTGGCGGTCGACGTCGAGCGGAACCTGCGGGCGCCGCTGACCGGCATCGGCCAGGCCGCCGCCCGGCTCGGGCTGCCGCGGCCGGAGATCACCGTGGGCGTCCGCTCCGGCGACACCCCGGCCGACGAGCGCCGCACCTTCGCCCGCCGCCCGCCGGACATCCTGATCACCACCCCGGAGTCGCTGTTCCTGCTGCTCACCAGCCAGGCGCGGGAGGCGCTGCGCGGGGTGGAGACGGTGATCCTCGACGAGGTGCACGCGGTCTGCGGCACCAAGCGCGGCGCCCACCTGGCCGTCTCCCTCGACCGGCTCGACGAGCTGCTGGAGCGGCCGGCCCAGCGGGTCGGCCTGTCGGCCACCGTGCGGCCCATCGAGGAGGTGTCCACCTTCCTGGCCGGCGGCCGCCCGGTGCAGGTGGTCGCTCCGCCGTCGGTCAAGCAGTGGGACCTGTCGGTCGTCGTCCCGGTCGAGGACATGAGCCAGCTCGGCCAGCCGACCGGTGAGCTGGAGGGGTCCGCGGCCGGCAACCAGCCGCGGACGTCGATCTGGCCGGCGGTCGAGGAGCGGGTGCTCGACCTCATCCAGTCCCACCGCAGCACCATCGTGTTCGCCAACTCCCGCCGGCTGGCCGAACGGCTCACCAGCCGGCTCAACGAGCTGGCCTACGAACGGGCCACCGGGGAGCCGCTGCCGCACGGTGCGAACCCCGCCGACGTGATGGCGCAGGCCGGCGCCGGTGGCGGGCTGCCGGCCGACGTCAAGCCGGTCGCCTCGGCGCACCACGGCTCGGTCTCCCGCGAGCAGCGCGCCGTCGTCGAGGAGGCGCTGAAGTCCGGCCAGCTGCCCGCCGTCGTGGCCACGTCCTCCCTCGAGCTCGGCATCGACATGGGCGCGGTCGACCTCGTCGTCCAGGTCGAGTCCCCGCCCAACGTCGCCGCCGGCCTGCAGCGGGTGGGCCGGGCCGGGCACCAGGTGGGCGCGGTCAGCGAGGGGGTCATCTTCCCGAAGTTCCGCGGCGACCTGGTGCAGAGCGCCGTCGTCGCCGAGCGGATGCGGGCCGGCGCCATCGAGTCCACCCGCTACCTGCGCAACCCACTGGACGTGCTGGCCCAGCAGATCGTGGCCATGGTGTCCGAGCGGCCACGCACCGTCGACGACGTCGCCGGGGTGCTGCGCCGGTCCGCCGCGTTCGCCGCGCTGCCGGACTCCGCCCTGGACGCGGTGCTCGACATGCTGGCCGGCCGCTACCCCTCCGACGCGTTCGCCGAGCTGCGGCCGCGGCTGACCTGGGACCGGGTCACCGACACCCTCACCGCGCGCGCCGGCGCCCAGCGGCTGGCGGTCACCAGTGGCGGCACCATCCCCGACCGCGGCCTGTTCGGTGTCTTCCTCGTCTCCGGCAAGGGTGAGGGCGGCAAGCGGGTCGGCGAGCTCGACGAGGAGATGGTCTACGAGTCGCGGGTCGGCGACGTCTTCCTGCTCGGCTCGTCGTCCTGGCGGATCGAGGAGATCACCCACGACCGGGTGCTGGTCTCCCCCGCGCCCGGGCTGCCGGGGAAGATGCCGTTCTGGCACGGCGACACCCTCGGCCGGCCGCTGGAGCTCGGCCGCGCGCTCGGCGCGTTCCTCCGCGAGGTCGGCTCGGCCACCCCAGAGGCCGGCACCGACCGGGCCCGCGCCGCCGGTCTCGACGAGTGGGGCGCGGCCAACCTGTTCGCCTACCTCGCCGAGCAGAAGCAGGCCACCGGCCACCTGCCCGACGACCGCACGCTGCTGGTCGAGCGGTTCCGCGACGAGCTGGGCGACTGGCGGCTGGTCGTGCACTCCCCCTTCGGCGCGCAGGTCAACGCCCCGTGGGCGCTGGTGCTGGCCTCCCGGCTGCGCGAGCGCTACGGCGTCGACGTCGCCTCCATGCACTCCGACGACGGCATCGTGCTCCGGCTCCCGGACACCACCGGTGAGGCCCCCGAGGCCGACCTGGCGATCCTCGACCCCGACGACGTCGAGCGGGAGGTGACCGCCGAGGTCGGCAACTCGGCGTTGTTCGCCAGCCGCTTCCGCGAGTGCGCCGCCCGGGCCCTGCTGCTCCCCCGGCGCGACCCGCGGCGCCGGACGCCGCTGTGGCAGCAGCGGCAGCGGGCCGCCCAGCTGCTGTCGGTGGCCAGCGAGTTCTCCGGCTTCCCGATCACCCTGGAGGCGGTCCGGGAGGTGCTGCAGGACGTCTACGACGTGCCGGGCCTGGTCGAGCTGATGAGCGACGTGCGCGCCCGGCGGGTGCGGGTGGTCGACGTGCAGACCCAGTCCGCCTCCCCGTTCGCCCAGTCCCTGCTGTTCGGCTACGTCGGCCAGTTCATCTACGAGGGCGACGCCCCGCTCGCCGAACGCCGCGCCCAGGCACTCGCCCTGGACACCGGGCTGCTGGCCGAGCTGCTGGGCCGCTCCGAGCTGCGCGAGCTGCTCGACGCCGACGCGATGGCCGAGGTCGAGGCGGAGCTGCAGCGACTCCCGGAGCAACGGCACCCTCGCGACGTCGACGGTGCCAGCGACCTGCTGCGCGGGGTGGGCGACCTCACCGTGGCCGAGGCGGCGGCCCGGGGCGTGCCGGCGGAGTGGCTCGAGGAGCTGGTCGTCTCCCGGCGGGCCCTGGTGGTCCGGATCGCCGGGGAGCAGCGGTACGTCGCCATCGAGGACGCCGGCCGGCTCCGCGACGCGCTGGGCACGGCCCTGCCGGTCGGGGTCCCGGAGGCGTTCACCGAGCCGGTCGCGGATCCGCTGGGTGACCTGATCGGCCGGTTCGCCCGCACCCACGGCCCGTTCGCGCCGCCCGAGGCCGCGGCCCGGCTGGGGCTGGGGGTAGCCGTCGTCACCGCCACCGTGCAGCGGCTGGTCGGCACCGGTCGGCTGGTCACCGGCGAGTTCCGGCCCGGCGGTATCGGCCAGGAGTGGTGCGACGCCGAGGTGCTGCGGTCGGTCCGGCGGCGGTCGCTGGCCAAGCTGCGCCAGGAGGTCGAGCCGGTCCCGATCGAGACGTTGGCCCGCTTCACCCCGTCCTGGCAGTCGGTGGGCGGCCGGATGCGCGGGGTGGACGGCGTCCTCGCCGTCGTCGAGCAGCTGGCGGGCGCGCTGGTGCCCGCGTCGGCGCTGGAGTCGCTGGTGCTGCCGTCGCGGGTGCAGAACTACTCCCCCGCGCTGCTGGACGAGCTGACCAGCGCCGGCGAGGTGCTGTGGGCCGGTGCCGGGGGGCTGTCCGGCGGCGACGGCTGGGTGACCCTCGTGCCGGCCGACCTGGCGCCGCTGCTGCTGCCCGAGCCCCCCGGGGCCGCCTCGGTGGAGGGCGGGTACGGCGCGGCACTGCTCGAAGAGCTCGCCGGCGGTCAGGCGATGTTCTTCCGGTCGCTGTCCGACCGGGTCGGCGCGACCGACGACACCGCCCTGTCCGAGGAGATCTGGGACCTCGTCTGGGCCGGCGCGCTGACCAACGACACGCTGGCGCCGCTGCGGGTGCGGCTGGCCGGCGGCGGCACCCACAAGCGGCAACCCGCCGCTCCGCGCGCCCGGCTGGACCGGACCCGGTACGGCCGCACCCGGCTCGGGCGGCCGGCGATGCCCACCCGCACCGGCCCGCCGGCGATGGCCGGCCGCTGGTCGCGGCTGCCGGACCTGGAGGGCAACACGACCAAGCGGACCACCGCCCGGAGCGAGGCGCTGCTGGAGCGGCACGGCGTCCTGACCCGCGGGGCGGTGCAGGCCGAGCAGGTGGTCGGCGGGTTCTCCGCGGTGTACCCGGTGCTGCGGGCGTTCGAGGAGAACGGCCGGGCCCGCCGCGGGTACTTCGTGGAGACCCTCGGTGCGGCCCAGTTCGGCACGCCGGGCTCCATCGACCGGCTGCGCAGCTTCGCCAGCCCCGACCGGGTGCCCGCCGGGCCGGTCGTCCTGGCCGCGACCGACCCGGCCAACGTCTACGGCGCCGCCCTGCCCTGGCCCGAGCGGGCGGTGGGCTCCGCCGACGGGTCCGTGGAGGGCTCCGTCGCGGGCATCGACGTCGGCGAGGGCACCGGCAGCCGCAGGACCGGGCACCGGGCCGGGCGCAAGGCCGGCGCGCTGGTGGTGCTCGTCGACGGCGAGCTCGTGCTGTACGTGGAGCGGGGCGGCAAGACGCTGCTGTCCTGGACCGAGGACGAGACGGTGCTCAAGGAGGCCGCGACGGCGCTGTCGTCCGCGGTGGCCTCCGGGGCGCTCGGGCGGATGACGGTGCAGAAGGCCGACGGCGCCTCGGTGCACGAGTCCGGCCCGCTCAGCGCCGCGCTGCAGGCCGCCGGGTTCGCGGCCACCCCGCGGGGCCTGCGGTTGCGCAGCTGACCGCCCGCTCGGGCGGCTGGACCCGCGGCGCTGAGGTCAGCGGCGGCGCGAGCCCTGCAACCAGGGACCCAGCCAGCGGCTGAGCCGCGGCATCAGCACCCGCAGCGCCGACACGACGAAGACCGCCGACACCACCAGTCGGAGGCCCCACGGCCAGCCGCCGACGAACGGCACGGCGACCAGCTGGAACGTCGTGGTCATCGCCAGGACGACAGCGACGGTGAGCAGCCAGCTGCGCCAGGCCGGACCGGGCTTGGCCGGCACCGCGAAGAAGGTCTCCAGGCCGACCGCGCGGGCGGTGCGTGAGTCCTCGACCAGCTGGTGCACCCGCGCCAGGGCCTCGGCCCGCTCGGGCGACCGCTCCCAGGCGCTCAGCGCCTCGTCGTCGGTGAACCGGAAGACCAGGTGGAACTCGTCGCTGCCCCGACCAGGGCGGAGCAGCGAGGAACCGAGGTTGCCCGGGAACCCGGCGAGCAGCTCCTGGATCTCGGCCGCCCAGCGCTCGAACGCATCCTGCTGCTCCGGGCGCACGACCCGGGCCACGGTCACCGTGACGGGCTCCGTGACCGGCTGCGGAGCCGGGGCGCTGGTGAGGCTGCGCAGTCGCGTCGACATGGTCACGGGCACTCGAGCACCGGCGGAGCGCGGGCTGTTCCCGGCTGTCACCCCGCTCACAGCTGGCCACACCCTTCCGGGGGGACCGGACGGTCGTCACCAGGGTCCGGTGCCCGCTTCCGGCCACCCCCGGACCGCGGAGGTCCGGGCACGGAACGACTGCGCCGGGGACCATGGTCGTCGTGCCCGAGGGAGACACCGTCTGGCTGGCCGCCCAGCGGATGAACACGGCGCTGGCCGGTGCCACGTTGCGCCGGGGTGAGCTGCGCGTGCCGCAGCTGGCCGCCGTCGACCTCGCCGGGGCGACGGTCACCGAGGTCGTGCCGCGCGGGAAGCACATGCTCACCCGCTTCGCCGACGGCCGCACCCTGCGCACGCACTACCGGATGGACGGCAGCTGGCACATCTACCGGAAGGGCAGACCCTGGAGGGGCGGCCCCGCGCACAGCATCCGGGCCGTCCTGGCCACCGACGAGTGGGACTGCGTCGGGTACCGGCTGCACGACATGCGGATCGTCCCGACCAGCGCCGAGGGTGAGCTGGTCGGCCACCTCGGACCCGACGTGCTGGGCCCGGACTGGGACCTGGACGAGGCGCTGCGCCGGCTCCGCGCGCACCCCGACGAGCAGATCGGCGTCGCTGTCCTCGACCAGCGCAACCTGGCCGGCATCGGCAACCTCTACAAGGTCGAGACGCTGTTCCTGAGCGGTGTGAACCCGTGGGCCCGGGTGGCCGACGTCCCCGACCTGGCCGGCCTGGTCACCCGCGCCCGCACCCTGATGCTGGCCAACCGCGGCCGTCCTGCGCAGAGCACCACCGGTGAGACCCGCCGCGGGCAGGACCACTGGGTCGCCGGCCGCAAGGGCCGGCCCTGCCGCCGCTGCCGGACGCCGATCCTGCTCGGCGACCAGGGACCCGACCTGCAGGAGCGGATCACCTGGTGGTGCCCCACGTGCCAGGCAACGCCCACGCCGGTCGACCCCCGGGCCCGCACCGGCGAGCCCGGCACCGAGGCGCGCCGCGCCCGCTACGAGTGACGACCGGGCCGGCACCGACGGCACCAGGTCGGCACGAGCGCGCGCAGGCAGGGATCATGGCGGGATGCCCGAGGGAGACACCGTCTGGTTGGCCGCCAACCGGATGAACACCGCGCTGGCCGGCGCCACGCTCACCAAGGGCGAGCTGCGCGTGCCGCAGCTGGCCACCGTCGACCTCGCCGGTGTCACCGTCACCGAGGTCGTGCCGCGCGGGAAGCACATGCTCACCCGCTTCGCCGACGGCCGCACCCTGCGCACGCACTACCGGATGGACGGCAGCTGGCACATCTACCGGAAGGGCAGACCCTGGAGGGGCGGCCCCGCGCACAGCATCCGGGCCGTCCTGGGCACCGACGAGTGGGACTGCGTCGGGTACCGGCTGCACGACATGCGGATCGTCCCGACCAGCGCCGAGGGTGAGCTGGTCGGCCACCTCGGACCCGACGTGCTGGGCCCGGACTGGGACCTGGACGAGGCGCTGCGCCGGCTCCGCGCGCACCCCGACGAGCAGATCGGCGTCGCCATCCTCGACCAGCGCAACCTGGCCGGCATCGGCAACCTCTACAAGGTCGAGACGCTGTTCATGACCCGCACCCACCCGTGGACCCGGGTGGCCGACGTCCCCGACCTGGCCGGCCTGGTCACCCGCGCCCGCACCCTGATGCAGGCCAACCGCGACCACCCCGAGCAGAGCACCACCGGCTCCACCCAGCGCGGGGAGGACCACTGGGTGTTCGGCCGGAAGGGCCGGCCGTGCCGCCGCTGCCGCACCACGATCCTGCTGGGCGACCAGGGCCCGGACACCCAGGAACGGGTGACCTACTGGTGCCCGAGCTGCCAGGCCGCGCGGAGCCCGATCGACCCGCTGGCCCGCACCGGGGAGCCCGGCCGCCCGGCGTCGATCGCCGCCACCTGACGAAGGACAGACGGCCGTCCCGCGCAGGTGCGCGGGACGGCCGTCGGGTCCAGGCCCTGGTGCAGGGTCCCGCCGCGAGCGGTGGGGGCACCGGGGTCCTTCGTCTATGCCGGGTCGGGCCGCTCCGCCGGCTGGGCGGCCGGGGTCTCGGCGCCGAGGCCGGTCACCGGCGGGGTGCCCTGCTCGATCGCGCCGGCCGCCTGGTTACCGCTGATCGCCGGGGTGCCGCCGCTCATGGCCGCGCGGATCTCGGCCAGCCGGGAGGCGCCGGCGACGTCGATGGTCGCCTTCTGCACCTCGAGCATCCGGCCTTCCACCGAGTTCTGCGCGAGCTCGGCCTGGCCCAGGGCGTTGGCGTAGCGGGCCTCGATCTTGTCGCGGACCTCCCCGAGGTTGGGCGTGTTGCCCGGCGCGGAGAGCTCGTTGACCTGGCGGAGCGAGGCGGAGACCTGCTCCTGCATCTTCGCCTGCTCCAGCTGGGACATCAGCTTGGTCCGCTCGGCCAGCGTCGACTGCAGCCGCATCCGGCTGGTCTCGACCGCGCCCTTGGCCTGCTCGGCGGCCTGCAGCGCCTCGTCGTGGCTGCGCTTGAGGTCCTCCATCGCCTGCTCGGCGCTGACCAGCTGGGTGGCGAAGGCCTGCGCGGCCTGCTCGTACTCCGAGGCCTTCGCCGCATCGCCCTTGGCCCGCGTCTGGTCGGCGAGCGCGAGCGCCTGGCGGGCGGAGGACTGCAGCTTCTCCACCTCGCCGAGCTGGCGGTTGAGCCGCATCTCCAGCTGCCGCTGGTTGCCCAGCACGGCCGCGGCCTGGTTGGCCAGCGACTGGTGCCGGTTCTGCTCCGCCTCGATCGCCTGGGCGATCTGGATCTTCGGGTCGGCCCGCTGGTCGATCTGCTGGTTGGCCGAGGCCGTCAGGTACTTCCACAGCTTCACGAACGGGTTCGGCATGGCTCCTCCTGGTCCGGCGCCCTCACCCACCGGGCGGCGGGTCGGGCAACGCGGGCGACGCTGTCTCGATCATCGTCCCAGGCCGCGCACCCGGCCAGCCACAGCGGACCGTCCCTGGCCCGTCCTGGCTCACCCGACGTGCTCCTGGCTCGGCGCACACGGTGAGCCAGGAGCACGGACGATCAGCTCAGCTGATCCCGGGGGACGGCCCGGCGCGGCTAGACCTTGCGGCCGCGCAGCTGCCGGTAGTGCCGGACCAGCGCCACCGTGGAGGCGTCCTGGTCCATCTCCGGCGCCTCGTCACTGGTCAGCGCGGGACCGAGCTGGCGGGCCATCACCTTGCCCAGCTCGACACCCCACTGGTCGAAGGAGTCGATCTGCCAGATCGCCCCCTCGGTGAAGACCGTGTGCTCGTAGAAGGCGATCAGCTGGCCCAGCGTGCCGGGGGTGAGCTTGGGCGCCAGCACCGTCGTCGAGGGCCGGTTGCCCGGCATCACCTTGTGCGGGACGACGTCGGCGGCGGTCCCCTCGGCGGCCACCTCCTCCGCGGTCCGGCCGAACGCCAGCACGGCGCTCTGCGCGAACAGGTTGGCCATCAGCAGGTCGTGCATCTCGCCGATGTCGTGGTTGGGCTCGCCGAACCCGATGAAGTCCGCCGGGATCAGCGACGTCCCCTGGTGCAGCAGCTGGTGGAAGGCGTGCTGGCCGTTGGTGCCCGGCTCGCCCCAGTAGACCTCGCCGGTCGACGTCGTCACCGGTTCCCCGTCCCAGCGGACGGACTTGCCGTTGCTCTCCATGGTCAGCTGCTGCAGATAGGCCGGCAGCCGGGACAGGTACTGGCTGTAGGGCAGCACGGCGTGGGTCTGCGAGCCGAAGAAGTTCGTGTACCAGACGTTGAGCAGACCCTGCAGCAACGGCAGGTTCTCCGTCGGCGGCGCGGTCCGGAAGTGCTCGTCGACGGTGTGGAAGCCGGCGAGCATCTCGTCGTAGCCGTCGGGTCCGATCGCCACCATCAGCGACAGGCCGACCGCCGAGGTGAAGGAGTACCGGCCACCCACCCAGTCCCAGAACTCGAACATGTTCTCGGGGTCGATGCCGAACTCGGCGACCGCGTCGGTGTTGGTGGAGACGGCCACGAAGTGCTTGGCCACCGCCGAGTCGTCGCCCAGTGCCGCGAGCAGCCAGTCGCGGGCGACGGTGGCGTTGGTCAGCGTCTCCAGGGTGGTGAAGGTCTTGGAGCAGACGACGAACATCGTCGTCGCCGGGTCGAGGTCCCGGGTCTTCTCGAAGAAGTCGGTCGGGTCGATGTTGGAGACGAAGCGGGCGGTGATCCCGCGGTCGCTGTAGTCGGCCAGTGCCGTGTACGCCATCGCCGGACCGAGGTCGGAGCCACCGATGCCGATGTTGACCACGGCGGTGATGCGCTCGCCGGTGTGCCCCTTCCACTCCCCCGACCGCACCCGGTCGGCGAAGCTCCGCATCTTGGCCAGCACCGCGTGCACGTCGGCGGTGACGTCCTGGCCGTCGACGATCAGCGGCGCCGACTCCGGTGCCCGCAGCGCGACGTGCAGCACGGCCCGGTCCTCGGTGACGTTGATGTGCTCGCCGCGGAACATCGCCTCGATCCGCCCGGGCACGCCGGCCTTCTCCGCCAGCGCCAGCAGCAGCTGCACCGTCTCGTCGGTGACCCGGTGCTTGGACCAGTCCAGGTAGAGGTCACCGGCGGTGCCGGTCAGCCGCTGCGCGCGCCCCGGGTCCTCGGCGAACAGCTCGCGCAGGGTCCGGGCGCTGATCTCGCGGTGGTGGTCGACCAGTGCGGCCCACTCGTCGGTCGCGGTGATGTCCATGCTGCCTCCAGGGTCGGGCTCCGCTGTCCACGGGTGGCTCTACGGGGACAGGTGCGCAGCTCGACCGCAGCACAAACCCCCGGGCGTGATCATGCCGGTCGCGCCCGGGGGTCCGGCAGGCAGCTCAGGCGGCGCCCGCCGCGCGGGCGCCACCCGAGCTCGTCCCCGCACCGCCGGAGGAGGAGGTGCCCATGCCACCGGAGCTGCGGCCGCCGGCGGACCCGGCGATCTGCTCCTCGCGGTCCTCCGCCGCCATCCGGGTCAGTGCGGCACCGGCCTCGGCGTCGCGGGTGAGGTTCTCCCCGGTGCTCGGGTCGAAGACGTGCACCTTCCGGCTGTCCAGCCAGAACTCGGCCTCCCGGCCCTCCCGGATCCGGCTGGTCGAGTCGATCGACACGATCGCCTGGGTGCGCAGCTCCTCGGCGTCCAGCTCGCGGGACAGTGCCCGCAGCTGGTTGGTGATCTCCTCCGGCGCCTCGTAGGGGATGTAGGCGTACTGCTGGTCACCGAGCCACTCGGTGACGTCGACCCGGGCCCGGAACACCGAGCCCAGCGGCCGCTTCGCGTCATCGACCAGCGAGGCGTCCTCGAAGTACTCCGGCCGGATCCCGACCAGCAGCAGCTCCCGGCCGGCCACCGCGGCAGCCCGCTTGTCATCGAGCTCGACCGGACCGAACGGCGTCGACAGCGAGCGACCCTCCAGCCGGGCGGGCAGGAAGTTCATCGGCGGCGAGCCGATGAACCCGGCGACGAACAGGTTGACCGGCTGGTCGTAGAGCTCACGCGGTGAGGCGACCTGCTGGATCTTCCCCTTGCGCAGCACGCAGACCCGGTCGCCGAGGGTCATCGCCTCGGTCTGGTCGTGGGTGACGTAGACGGTGGTGATGCCCAGCCGGCGCTGCAACCGGGAGATCTCCGTGCGCATCTGGCCGCGCAGCTTGGCGTCGAGGTTGGACAACGGCTCGTCGAAGAGGAACGCCTCCGCCTGCCGGACGATGGCCCGGCCCATGGCGACCCGCTGGCGCTGGCCACCGGAGAGGTTGGCCGGCTTGCGCTCCAGGTGCTCGTGCAGCTCCAGGACGTCGGCCGCCTCGTTGACCCGGCGACGCACCTCGCCGTCGTCCATCTTCGCCAGCCGGAGCGGGAAGGCGATGTTCTCGAAGACGGTGAGGTGCGGGTAGAGCGCGTAGTTCTGGAAGACCATCGACAGGTTGCGCTCCCGCGGGGCCTTGTCGTTGACCCGCTTGCCGCCGATGACCATGTCGCCGCTGGTGATGTCCTCCAGCCCGACGATCATCCGCAGCAGCGTGGACTTCCCGCAGCCGGACGGTCCGACCAGGATCATGAACTCCCCGTCGGCGATGTCGAGGCTGACGTCGTTCACCGCCGGGAAGCCGTCGCCGTACTGCTTGACGATGTGGTCCATCTGGATCTCGGCCATCAGTTCTTCCCCTCCGGGAGGTCGGTTCGGGTGCGCATCAGGGTCAGCCCTTCACAGCGCCGTTGGTGAGACCGGCGACGATGCGCCGCTGGAACAGCAGGACCAGGACGACGACCGGGATGGTCACGATGACCGCGGCCGCCGCGATCACCCCGGTGGGGTCCTCGAACTGGGAGGCGCCGGAGAACAGTCCGAGCGCCGCCGGCACCGGCCGGGACGCGCTGGTCGAGGTCAGCGAGATGCCGTAGATGAAGTCGTTCCAGGCGATGAAGAACGCGATGATCGCCGTGGTGAAGACGCCCGGTGCGGCCAGCGGCACGATCACCTTGCGGAACGCCTGCCACGTCGTCGCCCCGTCGACCTGAGCGGCCTGCTCCATCTCCCAGGGGATCTCCCGGAAGAACGCCGACATCGTCCAGATGGAGATCGGCAGGGTCAGTGACAGGTACGGGATGATCAGACCCGGCCAGGTGTCGTAGAGGCCGATGTTGCGCCACAGGTTGAACAGCGGCGTCACGATCGAGATGACCGGGAAGATCGCCACCGCGAGCGCCGTGCCGAGGATGAACTTCTTGCCCGGGAAGTCCAGCCGGGCGATCGCGTAGGCGGCGAACATCGCGAGGATGCAGGAGATCAGCGTCGCGATGAGGCAGATGCCGAAGGAGTTGCGCAGGGCAGGCAGGAACAGGTCGCCGCCGGCGCCGGTGAAGATCCCCTTGTAGTTCTCCGACGTCGCGTCGGTGGGCAGGAACTGTCCGTTGGTCAGGTCACTGGGCGCCTTGAACGACAGCGACACGATCCAGGCGACCGGGAACAGCGCGTAGATGACGATCAGGACGCCGGCGACGATCCACCAGTTCTTCTCCTTGCGGGACATCAGCCCTCACCCCTCGCCTGGGCCAGGTCGACCTTGAAGCCCTTGATGAACAACGCGGCTATCCCCACCACGACGAGGAAGAGCAGCACCGAGACCGCCGACCCCAGGCCGATCTCCAGCCGGCTGATGGTCTGCCGGTAGGCGAGGAACGACACCGACTCGGTCCGGTTGGCCCCCGCCGTCATCACGAAGATGCTGTCGAAGACGCGGAAGGCGTCGAGGGTGCGGAAGAGCACCGCGACCATGATCGCGGCCTTCATGTTCGGCAGCGTCACCTTGCGCAGCCGCTGCCACCAGGTGGCGCCGTCGACCTTGGCCGCCTCCTGCAGGACCTCGGGGACCTGGGCCAGCCCGGCCAGCAGGAGCAGCGAGATGAACGGCGTCGTCTTCCAGATCTCGGCGACGCAGACGACGAAGAGCGCCGACCACTGGCCACCGAACCAGTCGGTGTCCCCGCTGATCCCCGGCAACCAGCCGAACCACTTGTTGACGAAGCCGGTGTCGATGGCGAAGGCGAACTTCCAGGCGAACGCCGACACCACGGTGATCACCGCGTACGGGATGAGGATCGCCGCGCGCAGCACCGGCCGGATGGAGCTCAGCGCCTTGGCCATCACGAAGGCCAGGGCGAAGCCCAGCACGAGCTCGACCGCGACGGTGACCACGGTGATGAACACGGTGACGCCGATCGAGATCCACCAGGTGCTGTCGGTGAGGATCACGAGGTAGTTCGACAAGCCGTTGAACGCCCGGTTCTCCGGGTCGGTGAGCCGGTAGTCGAACAGCGAGTCGTACACCGCCTGCAGGATCGGGTAGGCGGTGACCAGCAGCATCACCAGCAGCGCCGGGCCGGCCAGCAGCCAGCCGAGCTTGCGCTCGCTGCGCGCCCGGTCGCTGGTGGTGCCCTTGGGCGCGGAGACCGGCGCCGACTTCTCCGTCGGTGGGAGCGTCGTGGTGCTCACTGCGACTCCTCGCTGGCGCTCGTCGTCCGCGTTCGCGGTGCTGCTGTGCCCCTGGGATCGCTGGCGAGCTCGCTCACAGCAGCTGCTCCTTCTTGAGGACGGCGGTGATGAAGTCGGTCGCCCGCTGCGGGGTGGAGTCCGGGTCGACCGAGCTGGTCGGGTGGTACTCGCGCTGGAGCCCGCCGGAGACCTCGCTGTAGTACGGCGTCTGCGGTCGAGGGGCCGCCTGGTCGAGCGACTGCAGGATCGTGTCCGCCATCGGGAAGACCTTCTGCACCTCGGGGTCGTCGTACACCGCGACGTCCGAGGCCGGGTTGCCGTTGGTCGTCATGTAGTACGCCTGGTTCTCGGTCGTGGTGATGCACTCGGTCGCCTCATAGGCGAGGTCGACGTGCTGGCTGAAGGCGCCGATGCCGAGGTTGATCCCGCCGTACGGCGGCGCGCTCTCGGTGCCCTCGTCGACCTGCGGGTACAGCGCCCAGCCGAAGTCGTCGGGGACGGACTGCTCCATCGTCCCGGCTTCGACGGCGGCCAGCGCCCGTCCCCAGACGAACGGGTAGTTGACCTGGAAGCCGGCGTCGGGACCCTCGAAGCCGGTTGCCGTGGTGTCCTCCGTCGCGGTGGACAGCGCGGCCCCCGCCTGGCCGCTGCGGGAGACGTCCCGCATGACCTCGGTGGCGCGGATGCCGGCGTCGGAGGTCAGGCCCAGCACGATCCCGTCCGGGTCGGTGGAGTTCTCGGCGATGATCGACCCGCCGGCGGACTCGATGAGCGCGTTGAACCACACGGTGAGGGACTCGGCTCGCGCCCCCTGCACGCCGAGCAGCTTGCCCTGGTCCTGGGCGGCGGTGATCAGCTGGTCCCAGGTGACCGGCTGGGTCATGTCCAGCCCGGCGGCCTCGGCGACGGACTTGCGGTACCAGAGCAGCTGGGTGTTGGCCCACCACGGGACGGCGACGAGCTCGTCGTCCCAGGTCGAGCCCTCGATGGCGCTCTCCACCACGTCCTCGGTGACCCGCTGCGCGACGTCCTCGGGCACGGGGGCCAGGAAGCCGGCCTGGGCGAACTCGGGGATGAACGGCGGGTCCAGGCTCATGATGTCGATCGAGTCGTCGTTGGCCGCCAGCCGGCGGATCAGCTGCTCGCGCTGCTCGCCGGCCTGCCGGGGCAGCACCGAGGTGGTGATCCGGTACCTGCCCCCTGCGGCCTCGGTGCACCGCGCGGCGATCTCGGCCTGCCCACCGGAGTCCGGGTTGGTGTACCAGGTGAGCGTCGGGACGCCGCCGCCGTCACTCCCGCAAGCGGCCAGCACGGACGACAGGACGGCCGCCGCAGCTGCGCCCGCCAGCGCGCGTCGGCGTCGTCCCGCCCCTCGGCTGGTCCCTCGGACAAGGCGAGCGCTGGGCACCGTCATCAGCCTCCGTTGGCGAACAGCGACTCCGTCGTCGCCTCGGATCATGGAGCGTGGCCCGGCTCACAGGCTGTGTCAATCGGAGGCCAGGGCTGTGACCGTCCCGCGATCTGCGATGACCGACGGCGTGGTCATCACCGCTGGTGTGCGCGGCAGTTCGTGCTGGACGTAGGAGCGCGCGGCCGCCCAGGTGCCGACGTCGAAGCCCGCCCGTTCGGACAGGAACCACCGGTGCTCGAGCACCTCGTGGAAGACCTCCGCGGGCTCCAGCCGGCCGACGAGCTCGTCCGGGATGATGCCGACCACGGGGTGGTAGACCTCGGCGAGCCAGCGTCGTCCGGCCACCGCCTCGGGCACCGGCTTGCCGGTCCGCTGCTCGAGGTAGGCACGGTAGGACCACAGGTCGTTGAGCAGCCGCCGGGCCTGGTTCTCCTGCACCTCCAGGCCGGTGAGCCGGAACAGCTCGTGGCGCTGCTGCCCCGGCTCGGACACCCGGGTCTCCACCCGGAGCCGGGCGCCCTCCGGCGAGGTCACCAGCTCCACCTCGCCGACGTCGAAACCGAGGTCGTTGATCCGCTGCAGGCGTTCGGCCACCCGGTAGGCCTGCTCGTCGAGCCGGAAGACCTCCTCGCGGGTCACCTCCTCCCACAGCGCTGCGTAGCGGCCGGCCAGGCCGTCGGCGACCTCGATCGGGTCGATGTCCGGCGGCAGCAGTTCGCCGGCCTGCAGGTCCATCAACTCGGCCCCGACCCGTTCGCGGGCCAGGTCGACGTCGTAGGCGCGCATCCTGGCGGACAGGGTCGGATGACGCTCGGCGGTCTCGGCGTCGACCAGGTAGGCGGTGAACGCACCGGCGTCGAGGCGGAACAGGGTGTTGGACAGCGAGCAGTCACCCCAGTACACGCCGGCCAGGTGCAGCCGCACGAGCAGCTGCGCGAGGGTGTCCAGCAGCCGGTCGGGTGAGTGGGCCGCCCGCGGTCCGCTGAAGACGTACCGGTAGGACATCGAGTACTCGAGGTACCGGGTCACCAGGATGGCGTCCTGCTCGCCCGGCCGGTCGACGCAGATGCCCAGCACCGAGACCGAGGGCAGCCCCTCTTCCTCGAACTCCGCGAGCAGCGCGTACTCGTGCCGGGCGAGCGACTCGCTGATCTCCTTGAGGGCGTAGACCCGGCCCTCGGAGACGGTGAAGCGCACGACGTGCCGGGAGATGCCGCGCTGTGGGACCTCGAGCAGCAGGTCGGGGTCCCAGTCCTCCAGCGGCTGGTGCCACGGGAGGGCCAGCAGCCCGGCGGCCTCGGCGGCCGGGGGCCGGAACAGGTACCGCATCACGCCCTCCGGGAGTCGCTCGGCCGGGGCCCCTCGGCGCCGGCGCTGCTCGCGGCGTGGCGCCACGATGCCATGTCCGGCCGCTCGGTGTGGCCCGGACACGGCGCGGCCGCCCGGCCGACCCACGCGCGGGCCGGACGGCCGTCGCAGCTGCTCGCCTCAGCCGATGAGCTGCCCGGTGACGACGGCGGCCTGCGCGGCCCGCTCCGGCGCCGTGCCCGGCTGCAGCACCAGGCCCAGCAGCCACCGGCAGACCAGCTCGGCCTCGGGGCGGCTGATCCGCAGCGCGGAGGCGAGGGTGAGGACGACGTCGCCCCACCGCTCGGCGTCCAGCCCCATCATCTGCACCAGCGTCTCCGGCTCGGTCTCGGCCAGCCGGCGCAGCACCGGGTGGGCGCCGACCTCCTCGGCCAGCGCGGGCACCGCGACGGTCAGCGGGAGCTCGGCGGCCAGTGCGGCCAGCCGGTCGAGCTCGAAGGCGACCAGCGCCTGCGCGACGTCGTCCTTGGTGCGGAAGTGGTTGTACAGGGTGGCCTTGGCGACCCCGGCCGCGGCGGCGACGTGCTGCATCGTCGTCTTCTTCAGCCCGCGCTCGGCGAACGCGCTGCGGGCTCCGGTGAGCAGGCCGCGGCGGGTGCGGCTCATCGCCACGCCGGGCCGGCTGAGCGGACGGCGGGGGTCGCGCGGCGTCACCGCGGTGGGGCGGGGG
>NZ_SJEW01000017.1 GCF_005930475.1 Modestobacter altitudinis | reverse complement strand
CCTCCTCCCCCGTCCGCCGCTGCCCCGCAGCGTCCACCGCTCCGACGCAGCAGCAGGAACAAGGTGCTGGGCGGCGTGTGCGGTGGCCTGGCCGAGTACACCGGCGTCGAGGCCCTGGTCTGGCGCATCGGCTTCGTGGCGCTGGCGCTGGTCGGCACGGGCGTGCTGCTCTACCCGCTGCTGTGGGTCCTGCTGCCCGCCGACACGGCCCCGGCCGAGTCCGCCCCGGCACCCCGCCTGCGCGAGACGCTGCAGAACGGCCGGACCTCGAACCGGTAGTCGCTAGACGCGGCTGAGCGGCCGGTCCTCCGCCGTCCGTTCCTGACGGTCGTCCACCAGCGGAGACGGCTCGACCCGCAGCACCCGGGCCAGCCAGGCCGGCAGCCACCAGTTCCACCTGCCGAGCAGGCTCACCAGCGCCGGCACCAGCAGCGCCCGCACCAAGGTGGCGTCGATGAGGATGCCGACGCCGAGCGCCGTCCCGATCACCTTGATGTCGGTGCCCGGCGAGGACGCCAGCGCGGCGAAGGAGAAGAACAGGATCAGCGCGGCCGAGGTCACCAACCGGCCGGTGCGCCCGAGCCCGGTGACCACCGCCTCCCTCGTGCTGCCCGTGGTGTCGTACTCCTCCCGCATCCGGGCGAGGATGAACACCTCGTAGTCCATGGACAGCCCGAACAGGAACGCGAAGATGATCACCGGCAGCCAGAAGGTGATCGCGCCGGTCGCCGCCACGCCGAACAGCGCCTCGGAGCCGTGGCCCTCCTGCCAGAAGAACGTCACCGCGCCGAACACCGCCGCCAGCGACACCAGGTTGAGCAGCACCGCCTTGATGGGCAGCAGCAACGACCGGAAGGTGCGCACCAGCAGCACGAAGGTGATCACCGCGATGAGCGCCAGCACGTACGGGAAGGTGTCGTACACCGCCGAGAAGTAGTCCTGCACGATCGCGCCGGTGCCGGCGACCCCCACGCTGCCGTCGGTCGCGCTCTCGACGGCGGTGCGCACGTCGTTGACCACCTCGATGCTCTCGCCGTCGACCGTCTCGTCCTCGGGGACGACGTCGATGACGGTGGTCCCGTCGTTGCTGCCCCCGATCACCGCCATCCGGACGCCGGCCACGTCGCCCGCCGCACCGAGCGCGGCCTCGGCCTGGTCGTCGGGCACCAGCACCTCGATCGGGGTGAGCACACCGGTGCCGACACCACCCTGCTCGAGCTGCTGCAGGGCGTCGTACGGCGGCCCGCTGCTGGCCAGGGAGGCACTGTTCGCCTGACCGATCTTGAGGCCGAACACCGGCACGACGACCAGCGCGAGCAGCACCGCGGCGACGCCGGTGGCGATCCAGCGGCGGCGCACGATGAGGCGCGCCCAGGCGGTCCAGCCACGGGCCGCGACCGCGTCGTGCCGGATCCGCGGCCAGTCGACCCGCGGCCCGATCTTGGACAGCAGGGCCGGCAGCAGGGTCAGCACCACCGCCACGCTGACCAGCGGGATGAGCATCCCGCCCAGGCCCATGCTCCGCAGGAACGGCACCGGCACGATGATCAGGGCCAGCAGGCTGATCGCGACCGTCACGCCCGAGGCGAACACCGCGTGCCCGGCCGTCCGGACGGCGACGACGACGGCCTCGTCGTTGCTGCGGCCGTGCGCCCGTTCCTCGCGCCAGCGGGAGACCAGCAGCAGCGAGTAGTCGATGGCCACGCCCAGCCCGACCAGGGCGATGAGGAACTGCACGACGAAGCTCACGTCGGTCAGGTAGGTCAACCCCAGGACCAGCAGGAACGTCGTCAGGATCGACACCGCGGCGATCAGCAGCGGGACGAGGGCCAGGAACGAGGCGAAGACGAACAGCAGGACCGCCAGCGCCCCGACGGCACCGAAGAGGGTCTCCACCAGCACGCTGGGCCCTTCGGTCTCCCCGCCGGCCGACAGCAGCACGTAGGACGTCAGCCCGGTGTCCAGCCCGGCCGCGGCGGCCGCCTGCTCGAACGCGGGCTGCACCTGGGCCTCGATGCCCGGTCCGAAGCCCGCGGGCATCGGGCCCTGGACCAGGGCGAAGGTGCTGCGCCCGTCGTCGGTGACGAACCGGTCGTCCCCGGTGCTGGCCAGGTCGACCACCCGGACCGAGGGCACGGCGGCGCGCAGCGCGTCGAAGACGCCCGCGACCTCGGCCTGCCGCTCCGCCACCGAGCTGCCCGCCGGCACGGTCAGCACCGGCACCAGGGTGTCGGCGGTGCTCGCGCCGAACGTCGCGATCAACTGCTCCTCCGCCTCGTAGCCGGGCTGGCCGGGCAGCGAGAAGTCGAAGGTCAGCCGGTCGGTGACCGGGCCCGCGGCCACACCACCGGCCACGAACAGCACCAGCCAACCGAGGACGACGAGCAGGCGGTGGCGCAGGACGAACCGGGCGAGGGACTCCACAACGTGCTCCCTGGGCAGCCATGGGCAGGTGGTCGTGCGTCTGGCCCCCGTGGCGGGGGACGCTAGCGGCGGCCGGCGGCCCGTGGAGCGGCCCGAACCGCACGGTCCTGTTCTCCCCCGACCCGTCCGGCGCGTCCCCGGGACCCACCGCGCCGGGCGAGCACCTGGCTGACGACGTTGGCTCCCACGATGGCCGCGATGCCGCACCAGGCGTCCCAGGGCAGCGTCTCCCCCAGCACGACGAGCCCCACGACCGCGGCGAGCACCGGGTTGATGCTCATGAACACGCCGTAGGCACCGGCCGGCACCCGGCGCAGCGCCCGCAGGTCGACGGCCAGCGGCACCGCGGAGGCGAGCACCCCGGCCGTGACGGCGCAGAGCACCGTCGCCGGCGAGGGCGGCGTGGTGACCAGCACGTGGACCCCGAACGGCACGAAGACCAGGGCGGACAGGCCGGCAGCGGTCGCCGGGCCGGTGCCGCCGGGCACCCGGGTGCCGATCCTCCGGTTGACCAGGATGTAGGCCGCCCAGCACGCGGCCGCGAGCAGGCCGCAGGCGATCCCCACCGGGTCGGTCGTCGGCTGGGGCCGGCTCAGCACGACGACGCCGGCGGCGGCGACCAGGGCGCAGAGCAGGTCGACGCGGCGGCGCGACGCGGCCAGCGCCACCGCGAGCGGCCCCAGGAACTCCAGGGTGACCGCCAGACCGAGCCCGACCCGGTCGACCGCCGAGTACAGCGACAGGTTCATCGTCGCGAAGACCACGGCGAGCAGCAGCACCGGCCGCCACTGGGCCGCGGTCAGCCGCCACGGCCGGGGTCGGGTCGCGGCGACCAGCACCGCCCCGGCGACCCACTGCCGGACGGCCACCACGCCCAGCGCGCCGATCACCGGGAACGCGAGCGCCCCGACCGCTGCCCCGACCTGGTTGGACAGCGCGCTGCCGACCATCATCGCCACGCCCGCCGCCGCTCCGGACGACCGGGCCGGGGCGGCAGCGTCCGTGCGGTCGGCGGAACGCTGGACGGGCTCGACGATCGGTTGCACGACCCGACCCTGCCCGTCGCGACACCGTGCGCAAAATGCAATCGGCGTACCGGTCATACGCTCAACGCATGGCCGTCGAGCTGCGTCACCTCCGCTGCCTGGTGGCGATCGTGGACGCCGGGACGCTCACCGACGCGGCTGCGGAGCTCGACGTGTCCCAGGCCGCCGTGTCCCGCACCCTGGCCGCCCTGGAGGCCGAGCTGGGCACCCGGCTGCTGCGGCGCACCGCCCGCCAGGTGAGCGTGACGCCGGCCGGCGAGCGGGTCCTGGGCCGCGCCCGCCGGGTGTTGGCGGCGGTCGACGACCTGGTGGCCGACGCGGCCGGGCACGCCACCCGGCTGCGGATCGGCTACGCCTGGTCGGCGATGGGCCGGCACACGGTGGCCTTCCAACGGCGCTGGGCCGTCCTGCACCCGGACACCGAGCTGCAGCTGGTGCGCACCAACTCCGCGACCGCGGGCCTCGCCGAGGGCGCCTGTGACCTCGCGGTGCTCCGCGTGCTGCCCGACGCGCGGCGCTTCGCCAGCGCGCTGGTCGGTTCCGAGCGCCGGCTGTGCGCCCTCGCCGCCGACGACCCCTGGGCCCGCCGGCGGTCGTTGCGGCTGGCCGAGGTGGGCGAGCGCACGCTGGTGATCGACCGGCGGACGGGGACGACGACCCCCGACCTGTGGCCCGCCGACGCCCGCCCGGCGGTCGAGCACACCTCCGACGTCGACGACTGGCTGACCGTCATCGCCGCGGGCCGCTGCGTCGGCGTCACCGCCGAGGGCACGGCCGCGCAGTACCAGCGGCCGGGCGTCGTCTACCGGCCGATCCGGGACGCCGAGCCGATCGCCGTCCGGCTGGCGTGGTGGCGGGACGACCCACCCGCCACCGCGGCCGCCGCCGTCGCCCTGCTGGCCGAGCTGTACCGGGAGGGCCGAGGAGGGCTCCCCATCGCGGCCGCGCCGGGCCAGGATGCCGGGGCATGAAGTACGTGATGAGCTACCGCGCGGTCGAGGACTTCCTGCCACTGGCCCAGCAGCACGGCGCGGCGCACGTCGCCCGGCTGCACGAGTTCCGCGACCGCGGTCTGCTGCTGATGGTCGGCACGTTCGACGAGCCGATGAACGGCGACGCGATGGGCGTCTTCACCACCCGCGAGGCGGCGGAGGAGTTCATCGCCGGCGACCCGTTCGTGCGCAACGGCGTGGTCGCCAGCCACTCGGTGCGTCCCTGGGACGAGGTCCTGCAACCGGGGTGAGCTGCGAGCATCGCGGCATGACCAGCCCTCCCGCACCGCCGTTCGAGCCGTGGCCGGCCCTGCCGCTGGAGCAGTGGCAGGACACCCGGGACACCCTGCACCTGTGGACCCAGGTGGTCGGCAAGATCCGGCTGGCGCTCGCACCCGCGGCCAACCACTGGTGGCACGTCCCGCTCTACGTCGACGCGCGCGGGCTGACCACCTCGCTGATGCCCTACCGGGGCCGCGGCCTCGAGGTCGTGTTCGACCTGACCTCGCACGAGCTGCAGCTGCTCAGCACCCTCGGTGCGCGGCGGCGGATGAGCCTGGGACCCCGCAGCGTCGCCGACTTCACCGCGGAGTTCCGGTCGCACCTGCGCGCGCTCGACGTCGACGTGCCGATCCACCCGGTGCCGGTCGAGGTCAGCGAGGCGATCCCGTTCGACCAGGACACCGAGCACGCCAGCTACGACGCGGACGCCGTCCACCGCTTCTGGACGTCGCTGGTGAGCGCGCACCGCGTGCTGAGCCGGTTCCGCGGCGAGTTCCGCGGCAAGGCGAGCCCGGTGCACTTCTTCTGGGGCGCCTTCGACCTCGCGGTCACCCGCTTCTCCGGCCGGCCCGCACCACGGCACCCCGGCGGGGTGCCGCACTGCCCCGACTCGGTCATGGTCGAGGCCTACAGCGACGAGGTGTCCAGCTGTGGGTACTGGCCGGGGGGCGCCGCCGAAGGCGTCTTCTACGCCTACGCCTACCCCGAGCCGGCCGGCTACCGGACCAGCCCGGTGGCCCCCGGGACGGCGACGTTCGACGAGGCGCTCGGCGAGTTCGTGCTCCCCTACGCCGACGTGCGGCAGGCCGCCGACCCCGACGGCCACCTGCTGGACTTCCTCTCCTCCACGCACGCGGCGGCCGCCCGCACCGCCGGCTGGCCGACGACCTGAGCCGATCGGTGCGCGGCGACGTCACCCGGAGGGGTGATGCCGCTGCGCGCGGACGGCGCCCGGGCTCGCGGAGCGGGCACCGGGTGTCGTTGAGGGACCACACGGCAGGTCGGTGCACAGCAGCAGGGAGGCAGGGCGATGAGGGTCGCGTTCTCGGTGTACGGCCTGCTGTACGTCGTCATCGAGGTCGTCGGGTACCAGCTGGAGCGGGTCAGCTGGCCGGAGATCACCGCCCTCGACGTCGCCACCGCGGTGACCAACGCATTGCTGACCGTCGCGGTGCTGGTCGCCGCGCTGGTCGCCGTCGACGTGCTGGGCCACCGCTGGCGCCGCCACCGGCGGGCGCTCGCCGCGGAGCGCGCCCCGCTGGCCGCGCAGGAGTGGGCCGACCTGGAGCCGCTCACCGTGCACGCCTGGCGCCCGGAGCCGCTGGCCCTGCCCGCTGCGCCCCCTCCGGGTCCGAGCGGTCCCGCCCGGACCGCCTACGCGCCGAACGCCTGGTCCCGTCGCGCCTGGCCCGACCCGGCCGCTGCGGACGCCTCCGGCCGGCTGCTCTGAGCGGTCCCGACCGGCCGGTTGAAGGAAGTTCGGGCACCGGTTGCCCACGGAGGGCATCTAGCCGCTAGTGTTCTCTTCGTCGGGAAGGCCCTGCGCTCTGGCAGGACCCCGACGCACGACCTCAGCTAGGAGCGAGCAATGCCCGAAGGAACAGTGAAGTGGTTCAACGCAGAGAAGGGGTTTGGCTTCGCCACCCCGGACGGCGGCGGCCCGGACGTCTTCGTCCACTACTCGGCCATCCAGACCAGCGGGTACCGCTCGCTCGATGAGGGCCAGCGCATCTCGTTCGACATCGAGCAGGGCCAGAAGGGCCCGCAGGCGGCGAACGTCAACCCGGTCTGATCCTCAGACCGAGGAGCTGAACGCAGCCCTCTCGAACCACCGACAGTGCCCCCGCCCGGGAGACCGGACGGGGGCACTGTCGCGTTCGGCGTCCGACCCGGGTCAGCGCTGCCGGGGCACGTACCCGCCGATCAGCGCCGACATCAGCAGCGCCCCGTCGTCCGGGCCGAGTGCGGCCGCCGCGTCGGCCATCGCGCGCCAGCGGCTGCGCTCGACCTCGGTCATCGCCCCGGTGGCGCGCGCCTCGAGCTGCTCGAGCAGCCGCTCCCACTCCCCCTGCGGCGTGGGCCAGAGCCCGGCGAGCCGGCGGGCCTCGGCGGAGATCGCGGTGAACCGGACGATCTCCCCGGCGTGGTTGGTCAGCGCCTGCGCGTACCCGGCGGTGACCAGCGCGTTGGCGGCGGAGACGACCTGCGGCCGTGGCAGGCCGCTCGCCGGGACGACCGCCCCGAGATAGGGCGCGCTGCCGTGCGGCGGCTCGTCGATCAGCCGCGCGATCGCGCGGAGCACGGGGAGGTCGCGGGTGAACCAGGTGTCGGCCAGGGGCTGCGGGGTGCTCATGGATCCTCTCGGCGGACGGCGGCGCCACCGGGGCGCGGCGCCGCGCCCACGGTACGAGCACCGCACGAGCGGTCGGTGCGGCGACGTCCCGACCGGCTCCTGCTCGTTCGTCTGCCCGGCTCACTTCGTTACCGGATGTTGACCGTTCGTAGCTCGGAGCACTGAGAGGATCGAGCGGTCCCACCGCGCGCACCGAGGAGTCCCGTGTCCCTCTCCCGCGCCCTCGCCCCTGTCCTGCTCCGCCCCGTCGTCCTCGGCCTCGCCGTCGGGGCGCTGGCGACCGGCGGCCTGACGACGGTGTGCTCCCCGGCGGCGGCCGCGCCCCCCGGGGTCGTTGCCGCCATCCCGGAGCCCGCGAGCGGGTCCCCCGGGGACGCCACCGCGGTGATCAGCGACCCGGCACCCTTCCGCGGCGACCGGGTCACCGTGAGCGGCACCGGGTTCACCGCCGAGGAGAAGGTCACCGCCTCGCTGCCCTCGCGCAACCAGGGGCAGCTGGGCAGCGCGGTCGCCGACGGGGACGGACGCGTGTCCATCCCGGTGAGCGTGCCGACGACCCTGCCCGACGGCGACCAGGAGGTGCTGCTCACCGGCACCTCCGGCGAGCGGGCGAGCACCGGCTTCGCACTGCGCCCGCTGCTGGAGGACGTGCTCGACCGGTTCCTCCGGTGGTGGCCGGCACCTGGGGCCGACGGTGGCTGACCCCGCCGGGACGCGTCGCTGACCAGGCGGGACGGCCCCGCCGCACGGCTGGCGGAGCCGCCGTACCGTGGGTGCATGACCACATCCGCCCACCAGCCCCAGGTCGTCAAGAGCGATGAGGAGTGGCGCGCCCAGCTGTCGCCGGAGGAGTACGCCGTCCTCCGGCAGGCGGGCACCGAGCGGCCGTGGACCGGTGAGTACGTCGACACGAAGACCGTCGGCGTCTACTCCTGCCGGGCGTGCGGCGCCGAGCTCTTCCGCTCCGGGACCAAGTTCGACTCGCACTGCGGCTGGCCCTCGTTCTACGAGCCCTCGGCCCAGGACAACGTCGTCCTCCGCGACGACACCGCCTACGGGATGGTCCGCACCGAGGTGCTCTGCGGCAGCTGCCACAGCCACCTGGGTCACGTCTTCGCCGACGCCCCCCAGACGCCCACCGGCGACCGCTACTGCATCAACTCGGTGAGCATCGCGCTGCAACCCGACGAGGGCTGAGTTCGGCCCCCGTCCAGAGGCTCGCCCCGAGCTCGCGAGGGGTGAGGGGGACTGGGGTCCTTTCTCAGGGCAGGTCGGCGACGAGCTCCGCGACCTGCTTGCGGGTGCCGGTGTAGAACGGCACCTCCTCGCGGACGTGCCGGCGGGCGCGGCTGGCCCGCAGGTCGCGCATCAGGTCGACGATGCGGTGCAGCTCGTCGGCCTCGAAGGCGAGCATCCACTCGTAGTCGCCGAGCCCGAAGGAGGCCACCGTGTTGGCGCGCACGTCGGGGTAGGGGCGGGCCTGCATGCCGTGCTCCTTGAGCATGTCCCGCCGCTCCTCGTCGGGCAGCAGGTACCACTCGTAGGAGCGCACGAACGGGTAGACGCAGACGAAGCGGCGCGGCTCCTCCTCGGCGAGGAAGGCCGGGATGTGGCTGCGGTTGAACTCCGCCGGGCGGTGCAGCGCCATCTGCGACCAGACCGGCTCCAGGTGCCGGCCCAGGGCGGTGCGGCGGAACCGGCCGTAGGCCTCCTGCAGCGCCTCGGGGGTCTCGGCGTGCCACCAGATCATCAGGTCGGCGTCGGCCCGCAGGCCCGCCACGTCATAGACCCCGCGGACGACGACGTCCTTGCCGGCGAGCTCCTCGAAGAGGGCGGTGACCTCGTCGGCAGCGGCGCCGCGCTGGTCGTCGGCGAGCGGTCGGGCCTTGAAGACCGACCACATCGTGTAGCGGATCTGGGCGTTCAGCTCGTTCGCCCGCTTGCCGATGCTGCGCTCTCCGGTCTGCTCGCTCATGCGCCCATTGTCGCGCGCCGCGCTGTGCGTCGTCCCGGGGGCCGCAGCACCAGGGCCACGCCGACCGTCGTGACGACGACCCCGGCCAGCGACAGCAGCGGCAACCGCTCGCCGAACAGCAGATGGGCCTCGACCGCCGTCGCCGGCGGTACCAGGAACAGCAGGCTGGAGACGCCCGAGGCGCTGCCGCGGCGCAGCAGGAACAACAGCAGCAGCACCGCGCCGAGCGACAGCGGCAGGACCAGCCAGACCAGGGCGAGGACGAACTCGGCGGTCCACTCGATCGCCATGTCCTCCGTGAGGCGGGCGACCGCGACCAGCGCGAGGGCCGCGGCCGCGTACTGCACGGCCGTGCCCGACAGCAGCGGGATGTCGTCCCCGTGCTGCTTCTGCCACAGCGTGCCCGCCGTTCCGCACAGCAGCGCCACCAGGCAGGACGCGACCGCGACCGGCGGGAGGGCGCCCTCCTCCCCCGCGGCGGCCGCCAGCCCCGGGGCCAGCACCAGGACGACGCCGCCGACGCCGAGGGCGAGCCCCAGCCACTGCACGGCCACGAGCCGCTCACCGAGCAGCCGGGTGGCCAGCGCCGCGGTGAGCACCGGCTGCAGGCTGGTCACGACCGCCGCCACGCTGGCCGGCAGACCGGCGTGGATGGCTGAGAAGACGCCGCCGAGGTAGCCGGCGTGCAGCAGCAGCCCGGCCACGCCGGCCCGGCCGGCCTGCGTCCGGTCGGCCGGCCAGGCGGACCGCAGGACGGCGGTCAGGGCGGCCAGCAACGCGCCGGCCAGCCCCAGCCGCAGCGCCAGGAAGGTCAACGGCTCCGCGTAGGGCAGCCCGTACTTCGCGCCGACGAAACCGGTGCTCCACAGCAGCACGAACAGCAGCGGCGCGGCCGTGATGGCCGCGCTCCGCACCCGGGCCGGTGCGCTCACCGGAGCCCGGTGACGGCCCGGCGCGCGTCCCGGATGCAGGCCGGGACGCCGACCCCGCCGTACGCGGCACCGGCGACCGCGAGCCCGGGCACGGCGCCGACCGCCGCGCGGATCGCCGTGACCCGCTGCGGGTGCCCGACCAGGTACTGCGGCAGCCCGTCGACCCACCGGACGAGGTGGGTCTGCAGCGGCGCCGGGCGCTCGAGGTCCAGCAGCCCGGCGACGTCGGCGACCACCGCGGCGGTGAGGTCGGCGTCGTCCCGGCGCAGCGCGGCGTCGTCCCCGAACCGGCCGACCGACGAACGCACCCGCAGCACACCGCCGAGGTGCGGCCACTTCGACGAGGAGACGGTCACCCCCTTGACCAGCCGCCCGGTCACCGGCGGCACGAGCAGCCCGGAACCGGCCGACACCGGCTGCTCGGCGAACGCCATCGCGACCACGGCCATCGACGCGTACGGGATGCCCTGCAGCGGCTCGACCGCGTCGGGGGCCAGGTCGGTGAGCAGCCGGGCGGTCGGCGCGGCCGGGGTGGCCAGCACGACGACGTCCGCGGTGAGCGTCGCCCCGCCCTCGACGTCGAGCTCGAAGCCGCCGGCGACCCGGCGCAGCGCGGTGACCGCCGTGTCCAGCCGGACGTCGGCGCGCGCGGCGGCGGCCAGCGCGGCGGGCAGCGAGCCGATGCCGTCGCGCACGGTCACGAACACCGGCCCGCCGACGTCCCCGCGGCTGCGGGCGCCGGCGTCCCGGGCGGCGATCGCCGCGCCGAGCACGGACGTCGACGCGGGCAGCTGAGCGGCCAGCGCAGGCATGGTGGCGGCCAGCGAGAGGTCGTCGGGGCGCCCGGCGTAGACCCCGCCGAGCAGCGGCTCGACCAGCCGGTCGACCACCTCGTCACCCAGCCGGTCACGCAGCAGCCGGCCCACCGAGACGTCACCGTCCAGCCGCAGCGGGGGCAGCTCGGCCTCGGCGCGGACCCGGGCGACGCCGTCCGGGCTCAGCACGCCGGCCAGCCCGTCGGCCGACGTAGGCACGCCCTGCAGCGTCCCGGCCGGCAGCGGGAACCGGCCGTCGGGCAGCACGATCGAGGCCTGCGTCGTCCGGGCCGGCACGATCTGGTCGGCCAGCCCCAGCACCTCGATCAGCTCGACCGCCTCCGGCACCCGGGCGAGCACCGCCTCGGGCCCGGTGTCGTACCAGCGGCCGGCCAGCTCGACCCGGTCGAGCTTGCCGCCGATCCGCGGTCCGGCCTCCAGCACGACGACCTCGTCGTCGGGGTGGGTGCGGCGCCACTCCCAGGCGGCGGTCAGCCCGGTGATGCCGGCGCCGACGACGACCAGGCGGCTCATCTGGCCGACAGCTCGTGCACCAGCTCGACGACGTGGGTCAGGACGCCGGGGTCGGTGTCGGGCAGCACGCCGTGACCGAGGTTGAACACGTGCCCCCGGGCGGCCCGGCCCTGCTCGACCACCCGGCGCACCTCGCGGTCGACGGTCTCCCGATCGGCCAGCAGCACCGCGGGGTCGAGGTTGCCCTGCAGCGAGAAGCCCGGCCCCACCCGGCGGGCGGCCTCGTCCAGCGGCACCCGCCAGTCGACGCCGACGACGTCGGCACCGGCGTCCCCGATCAGCGGCAGCAGCTCCCCGGTGCCGACGCCGAAGTGGACCTTCGGCACGTCCCGGTCGCCCAGCGCGTCGAGGACCGCGCGGGAGTGCGGCAGCACCCGGGTGGCGTAGTCGGTCGCCGACAGCACCCCGGCCCAGGAGTCGAACAGCTGCACGGCGCTGGCCCCGGCGTCCACCTGCACCTGCAGGAACGTCGCCGCGCTGACCGCCAGGCGGTCCAGCAGCCGCCGCCAGGCCTCCGGCTCGGCGTACATGAACGCCTTGGTCCGGGCGTGCTCCTTGGAGGGGCCGCCCTCGATGAGGTAGGTGGCGAGGGTGAACGGTGCCCCGGCGAAGCCGATCAGCGGCGTGCTGCCCAGCTCCGCGACCAGCCGGCGCACCGAGGTGGCGAGGAAGTCCAGCCGGTCGGGCTCCAGCGGGGGGAGCGCGTCGACGTCGGCGACCGACCGGACCGGGGAGGCGACGACCGGACCGACGCCGGGCTTGATCTCGATGTCCATCCCGGCCACGACCAGCGGCAGCACGATGTCGGAGAAGAGGACCGCCGCGTCGACGCCGTGCCGGCGGACCGGCTGCAGGGTGATCTCGGTGACCAGGTCGGGGTCCTGGCAGGCCTGCAGCATCGCGGTCCCCGCCCGCAGTGCCCGGTACTCCGGCAGCGACCGGCCGGCCTGGCGCATGAACCACACGGGCGTGCGGTCGACCGGGAGGCCACGGGCCGCCCGGACCAGGGCGGAGTCGGTGGCCGGACCTGCTGCTGTTCCCACGACCGCCGATCCTCCCAGACGCGCCGGACGGCGGCGCGGGCCGTCGGTCGGCCCAGCCGCCCCACGGCCGGGTCACGGGCAGGCCACAGCGGCGCGTCGGGACGCCACATCCGTCCCACGGCGACCTACCCTGCGGCCGTGGCCCAGCAGCGCAAGCGTCCGGCCGACGGCGTCGAGCCGCCCGTGGCGCAGAAGCCCGCGGAGTTCCAGGCCGCCCTGGAAGCGCTGGCGACCGTACACCCGCGCCCGGGGATCGTCCTGGAGCACATCCCGGCGCCGCAGCGGCTGGCCCCGTTCTCCCTCGCGATCGGCGTGCACGTCGGCGACCCGGCCGACGAGGAGGAGGAGCTCGCCAGCGGTCGCTTCATCCTGCTGTTCGACCCGGAGGGCCACGAGGCCTGGCAGGGCACCACCCGCTGCGTCGGCTACCTCTCCGCCAGCACCGACTCGGAGATGGTCGACGACAGCATGTTCTCCGAGGTCGCCTGGAGCTGGCTGACCGACGCCCTCGCCGAGCACGGCGCCGGCCACCACGCCATCGGCGGGACGGTCACCCGCACGGCGTCCACCCGGTTCGGCTCGATCGCCGCCCCCGAGCACTCGGTCGACGTGGAGATCCGGGCCTCCTGGACGGCGGAGGGCACTGACCTGGACAAGCACCTGACCGCGTTCCTCACCGTGCTCGGTACCGCTGCCGGCCTCCCGCCGCCCGGCATCCACCTGCTGACCTCGAACGGGCAGACTGCCGACACCGGTGCCTAGACTCGTCGGCGTACTCCACTCGGCGTAACCAGGGATGGGCCGAGTGCGCGGACACGCCGGATCGGGTCCCGGGTGGTCAGCTGATGGCCGCTCGACTCCCGACCGGCCCGACGGCGGGAGACTGCGTGACCCTGGGTCGACTGTGGTCCGACGGCGTCCTGTTCGGCCCGCACGCCGGTGCGCTGGTCGTCGACCCCTCCCCGTTGGTCCGCGAGGCACTCGCCGGCCGGCTGCGCGGACTGGGTGCCCGGGACGTCGAGGAGGCCGCCTCGCTGGAGGAGGCCCGGGTGCGGGTGCACGTCTCCGGGCCGCGCGCGCTCTGCCTGCTGGAGGCCGACCTCCCCGAGGCGGGGCCCGACGCCGGCAGCCGCGGCGGTGACCACGGACGGGGCCTGGAGCTGCTCCCCACGCTGCGCACCGAGGGGTGGCCGGTGACCGTCGTCCTGACCTCGGTGACCGACCCCGCCGTCGTCCGGGACGCCTTCCTGGCCGGCGTCCAGGGGTACGTGCTGAAGACCAGCCCGCTGGCCACGCTCGCCGAGGGCCTGCGGGCGGCGCTGTCCGGTGAGGTGTTCGCCGACCCGGGCATCGCCAGCAGCCTGGCCCAGGGGCTGACCCAGACCGGGGTGGAGGAAGCTGTCGGCGAGCTCTCCGCGCGCGAGCGGGACATCCTGCGGCTCGTCGCCGACGGGCACACCAACAAGGAGATAGGCGAGATGGTCGACCTGTCGGCACTGACCGTGAAGAGCCACCTGGCGCGCATCGCGCGCAAGCTGGGCACCGGCGACCGGGCGCACATGGTGGCGCTGGGCATCCGTTCGGGGGTCATCCACTGAGCGCCGACCAGACTCCCGCCGTCCCGCAGCTGGAGTTCACCGAGCCGCTGTCCGAGCCGCTGCCGGAGACGCCCGTGGTCGGGGAGCCGGTGATCGAGCCGGTGGCCGACCCGGTGTCGGACGAGGACGCACCGACGGCCGTCCCGCTGCTCGCGCCCCGGGACGGGCTGCTGCCGGTGATCGAGACCTCCACCGCGCTGGTCGCCTACGCCGACGCGCTGGCCGCGGGCAGCGGCCCGGTCGCCGTCGACGCCGAGCGCGCCTCGGGCTACCGCTACGGCCAGAGCGCCTACCTGGTGCAGCTGCGCCGCGCCGGTGCGGGCACCGGGATGATCGACCCGGTGCCGCTGCCGGACCTGTCGGCCGTGCAGGCCGCCATCGGGGACGCCGAGTGGGTGCTGCACGCGGCCAACCAGGACCTGCCCTGCCTGGCCGAGCTGGGCCTGGTGCCGTCCCGGCTGTTCGACACCGAGCTGGCCGCCCGGTTGGCCGGGCTGCCGCGGGTGGGGCTCGGTGCGGTCGTGGAGTCCCTGCTGGGACTGTCGCTGCAGAAGGGCCACTCGGCTGCGGACTGGAGCACCCGGCCGTTGCCGGAGGACTGGCTGGTCTACGCCGCACTGGACGTCGAGGTGCTGGTCGAGCTGCGGGACGCGCTCGCCGGCATCCTCGCCGAGCAGGGCAAGACCGAGTGGGCGCGGCAGGAGTTCGAGGCGATCCTGGCCGCCGGCCCCCCGGCACCCAAGGTGGACCCGTGGCGGAAGACGTCGGGCATGCACGGGCTCCGCAGCCGGCGGCAGCTGGGCATGCTGCGGGCGCTGTGGCAGGCCCGGGACGAGCTGGCCCGCCGCCGGGACATCGCCCCGGGCCGGGTGCTGCCGGACACCGCCATGGTCTCGGCCGTGCAGGCCGACCCGAAGACCGAGGGGGCGCTGCTGGACCTCCCGGTCTTCCGGGGCCGGGCCAACCGCAGGCTCGTCGGCACCTGGTTCGGTGCGCTGGTGCGCGGGCGGGAGCTGGCCGACGCCGAGCTGCCGCTGCACAGCAAGCCCGGCGAGGGACCGCCCCCGGTCAACCGCTGGGCCGACCGCGACCCCGCGGCGGCTGCCCGGCTCAAGGCCGCCCGGGCCGCACTGGCCGAGGTGTCCGAGCAGTGGTCGGTGCCGGTGGAGAACCTGCTCTCCCCCGACCTGGTCCGCCGGCTGATGTGGACGCCGCCGGCGCCGGCGGACGCCGACGCGGTGGCCGCGGCGCTGCGCGCCGGTGGCGCGCGCGAGTGGCAGATCGGGCTGACCGGCGACCTGCTCACCGCCGCGATCGCCGCCGGCTGACCGCCACGGGCTGACGTCAGCCGGTCCGTCGGTCGCGCCCGGAGCAGGTGATGGCGTGGAAGTCGGCCAGCGGGGCCCGCACCTGCGACGAGCCCTCGTCGACGTCGTACTGCGAGTACTGCACGGTCCCCGGGGTCAGCGTGGCCAGCTGGGCCGGGGTGAACTCGGTCTGGGTCAGTTCGCTGTTCGCGTCCCGGTCGTCGGCGAGGACGACGTGCAGCTCGTCGTCCAGGGGCAAGGTCAGCGGCGTGCCGCGCCAGCCGGCGGGGCCGACCAGGTCCACCTGCGTCGACTCGCTCACCCTGCCCGGCGAGGTCAGGTCGGCGAGGGTCTCGTTGGGCTGCTCACCCCGGTTGGGACCGGCGACGGTGATCCGGTCGACGGAGCCGTGGCACACCTCGGCCACGGCCACCGGGGAGCCGTCGGCGGTCACGGTGATGCCCACGGCGCCGTTGACGTCCGGGGTCCGGGAGCACCCGGACAGCACCGCGAGGCCCAGCACCCCGCCCAGGAGCACGGCGGCGAGCTTGCGCACGGTGGCCCAGTTCCGCGCGGTGCCGACCGGGCCCCTGGTCGTCGCCAGCGCGGCGGACAGCGGGCTCTGCAGCTGCCCGTGCGGACACCAGAGGTAGAGCTCGCGGCCGTCGACGGTGAACACGTCGTCCTCGGGGTCGACGGCGGCGAGCCGCTCCCGGACCTCGGGCGGGACGGGTGCGTTCGAGAAGGACACGACGTAGCGGCTCGGGTCGGTGGCGACCGACCCGAGCGGGTCCTTCGCGACCACCGCGAGCAGCTCGTCCCGGGTGCGGACGACGACGGGGACGGCGAACCCGAACCGCTGTTCCAGCGCACGCTCGACCGCGGACCCGAGCTCACCTGCCGGCCGGTCGGAGTCGAGCACCACGTTCCCGCTCTGCAGCAGCGTCGCCACCCCGGTGTGCCCCTGGGCGGTCAGCAGCTCGCGCAGCTCGGCCATGGGGACCCGGTGGGCCCGGCCGACGTTGATGCCGCGCAGCAGCACCGCGTACCGGGTCATCCCCCGACCGCCTGGCGTGCCCGCAGCTCCCGCACGGCGGCGCGCGGGTCGTCGGCGAAGAAGACGACGCGCTCGGCCTCCACCGGCCGGCCGTCGAGGCCCACCACCGCACCCGACCGCAGCTGCAGCCGCACGCTTGATTCCCCCAGCACCGACAACGCCACCTGACCGTCCGCCACCTCGAGGTTCTTCGGGTGGTCCACCGTCGTCACCGCCCGGGCGGTGACGACGTCGGCGAGCGGGACGACGAGCTGGCGGAGGTGCCCGAAGCGCAGCACCAGCTCCCCGGGACCGAGCACGTGCGGGCGCTGCTGCAGCCCGAGGGCGAAGCCGAGCATCCACACCAGCGACACGATGCTGAGCACGAGCACGACGGTCCGCACGATCGGCCAGGGCAGCAGCAGGTGGACGACGAGGACCTCCAGCGGCGTGAGGGCGATCGTCACCCAGAGCATGACCCCGATGCGGGAGGTGTACCCGAACGCGAGCTCCCCGGGCAGCACCGCCCGCCGCCGCCGCAGCGCCCACCACAGCGCCTGCCACGTGCCCAGCTCCGACCGGACCAGGGTCACCACCGCCGGGGGCGCCGTGGCGGCCAGGCCGGCGAGCAGTGCCTGGCGGCGCGGTCCGCCGCGCGCCCGCTCGGTCCGCCAGACCCGGCGGAACGCCGTCCACCCGGCCACCAGGACCGCGGCGAACGCAGCCTCCAGCACCACGGCCACCAGCACGGCGACGCCGACCGGGAGCACGCCCGTGACGACGAGCAGCAGCTCGGCGAGCGGCAGGAGGACCGCAGCCCAGGGCACCGCCCGCGCCAGTGCCCGCCGTGCCGAGCGCATCGAGCCTCCCGCTTGCCGGGTACCGGGATCGGGGAGCCTAGGGCACCGGGCCGCCCGACGGGCGGTACGTCACCCGTGTCGAGGAGTGCGCTTGGACCGGCGGTTACCAATGGGTAACTTAGAGGGCGCCGCTCCCCCGAGCCGGCGTCTGAACCCACCGCGGAGGTCCTGTGTCATCTGTAGAGCGGCGGCCACGCCAGCTGCGCGAGGTCGTCTTCGTCGACGGCGTGCGCACGCCCTTCGGCAAGGCGGGACCTGCGGGGATCTACGCCGAGACCCGCGCCGACGACCTCGTCGTCCGCTGCATCCGGGAGCTGATGCGGCGCAACCCGGCCCTGCCGCCGGAGCGGGTCGACGAGGTCGCCATCGCCGCCACCACCCAGATCGGCGACCAGGGGCTGACCATCGGCCGCACCGCCGCCCTGCTCGCCGGGCTGCCGAAGTCGGTCCCCGGTTTCGCCATCGACCGGATGTGCGCCGGTGCGATGACCGCCGTCACCACCACCGCCAGCGGCATCGCCTTCGGCGCCTACGACGTGGCGATCGCCGGCGGCGTGGAGCACATGGGCCACCACCCGATGGGCGAGGGCGTCGACCCCAACCCGCGGTTCGTCAGCGAGAAGATCGTCGACGGCTCGGCCCTGGTCATGGGCTCCACCGCGGAGAACTTGCACGACCGCTTCCCGCACCTGACCAAGGAGCGCGCCGACGCCTTCGCACTGGCCAGCCAGCAGAAGTACGCCAAGGCCGTGGCGAACGGGCAGATCGGCCCGGAGCTCGTCCCTGTCGCCACCCGCTCGGCCGAGGCCGGGTGGGGGCTGGCCACCGTCGACGAGCCGCCGCGGCCGAACACCACCCTCGACGGCCTGGCGGCGCTGAAGACGCCGTTCCGCCCGCACGGGCACGTCACCGCGGGCAACGCCGCGGGGCTGAACGACGGCGCCACCGGCTGCCTGCTCGCCGCCGAGGACGTCGCTGTCGAGCTCGGCCTGGACATCGGCATGCGGCTGGTGGGATACGGCTTCGCCGGCGTCGAGCCCGAGGTGATGGGCGTCGGGCCGATCCCGTCGACGGAGAAGGCGCTGGCCAGCACCGGGCTGTCCATCGACGACATCGGGCTGTTCGAGCTCAACGAGGCCTTCGCCGTCCAGGTGCTGGCCTTCCTCGACCACTACGGCATCGCCGACGACGACGAGCGGGTCAACCCGTGGGGCGGCGCGATCGCCGTCGGCCACCCGCTGGCGTCCTCCGGCGTCCGGCTGATGACCCAGCTGTCCCGGCAGTTCGCGGAGCGGCCGGACGTCCGCTACGGGCTGACCGCGATGTGCATCGGCATCGGCATGGGCGGCACCGTGATCTGGGAGAACCCGAACTGGGAAGGTGCTTCGACGTGAGTGCAGTGTTCGAGAACGAGGTCGTCACGCAGGCGCACGTCCGGTACCTGCGGGTGCCCGGGCTGGCCGGTGAGCTGGCGCTGATCACCCTGGACAACGGGCAGGACCACACCCGCCCGTCGACCTTCGGCCCCGGGGGGCTCGCTTCGCTGGACGCCGCCCTGGACGAGGTCGCGGCCCATTCGCCTGCCCCGGTGGCCATCGCCGTCACCGGCAAGCCGTTCATCTTCGCCGTCGGCGCGGACCTCTCCGGCGTCCCGGCCCTCACCTCGGCCGAGGACGCCCGGGAGATCGCCGAGACCGGGCACCGGGTGTTCCGCCGGCTCACCGACGGCGGCGTCCCGACGTTCGCCTTCGTCAACGGCGCGGCGATGGGCGGCGGCCTGGAGCTCGCGCTGCACTGCCGGTACCGGACGATCGCCAGCACCGCCGTCGTCGCCTTCCCCGAGGTCTTCCTCGGCCTGGTGCCCGGCTGGGGCGGCACGCAGCTGCTGCCGGACCTGGTCGGCATCGACGCCGCGGTCGGCGTCATCGTGGAGAACGCGCTGGCGCAGAACAAGGTCACGTCCGGGCCGCGCGCTGCGGAGCTGGGCATCGCGGACGTCGTCCTCGAGCCGGCCGACTTCCTGGAGCGGTCGCTGGAGTGGGCGGCCGGCGTGCTGGCCGGCGAGGTGACCGTGTCGCGTCCGGAGGTGGACCGCTCGGCGTGGGACGACGCCATCGCCCGGGCCCGCGGCATCGTCGCCGCACGCACCCGCGGCGCCTCTCCTGGGGCTCTGCGCGCCGTCGAGCTGCTCGACCTCGCCCGCGCCGGCGACACCGGCTTCACGGCGGGGACGGCGGCCGAGGACGACGCCCTGGCCGAGCTGCTGATGAGCGACGAGCTGCGAGCCGGGCTGTACTCCTTCGACCTGGTGAACAAGCGGGCCAAACGGCCCGCGGGTGCGCCGGACCGCGCGCTGGCCCGGAAGGTCACCAAGGTCGGCGTCGTCGGCGCCGGACTGATGGCCTCGCAGCTGGCGCTGCTGTTCGTCCGCCGGCTCGAGGTGCCGGTCGTGCTGACCGACATCGACCAGGCGCGGGTGGACAAGGGCGTCGGCTACGTGCACGGCGAGCTGGAGGAGCTGGCCGGCCGCGGCCGGCTCTCCCCCGACGCGCTGAACCGGCTCACGGGCCTGGTCACCGGCTCGCTGTCCAAGGACGTCTTCGCCGACGCCGACCTGGTCATCGAGGCGGTGTTCGAGGAGCTGTCGGTCAAGCAGCAGGTCCTCGCCGAGGTGGAGGCGGTCGTCTCGGCCGAGTGCGTGCTGGCCACCAACACCTCCGCGCTGTCGGTGACCGAGATGGCCTCGAAGCTGGAGCACCCGGAGCGGGTGGTCGGGCTGCACTTCTTCAACCCGGTCGCCGTGCTGCCGCTGCTGGAGGTGGTGCGCGCCGGGCAGACCGACGACGCGACGCTGGCCACCGCCTTCGCAGTCGGCAAGCAGTTGGGGAAGAGCTGCGTGCTGGTCGCCGACGCCCCGGCGTTCGTGGTCAACCGGCTGCTCACCCGCTTCCTGGGCGAGGTCACCGCCGCGGTGGACGCCGGCACACCGGTCGCCGTCGCGGAGACCGCGCTGGACCCCCTCGGCCTGCCGATGACGCCGTTCGAGCTGCTGTCGCTGGTCGGCCCGCCGGTCGCGCTGCACGTGGCCGAGCGGATGCACGAGGCGTTCCCGGACCGCTTCGGCGTCGGCGAGGGGCTCCGCCGGATGGTCGAGCTGGGCAAGACGTCGGTCTTCTCCGAGCCGGGCGTGATCGACCCGGAGCTGGTGGGGATCGAGAGCGGCGACTCGCCCCTCACCGCGGCGGAGCTGCGGTCCAACGCCGAGCGGGCGCTGGCCGAGGAGATCCGGCTGATGCTCGACGAGGGCGTCGTCCAGGCGGTGCAGGACATCGACCTGGCCATGCTGCTGGGCGCCGGCTGGCCGTTCTGGCTGGGTGGCATCTCGGCGTACCTGGACCGGGTCGGCGTCTCCGAGGCCGTGACCGGGAAGCGCTTCCTGCCCCGTGGGGTGGCCTCGCTCCCGGCCTGAGGGCCCGGGATCAGGTCACCTGATCGTGCGTGCTCCTGGCTCACCGCACATCGTGAGCCAGGAGCACGGCAGGTGAGCCAGGACGTCGTCAGACGACGTCGTAGGTCAGGTGGGTCGCCGTCGAGGTCGCGATCACGCCTCGCTGCACCAGCGTCCGCGGCGGCCCGCCGGTGAACAGGGGCGTGCCGGCGCCCAGCACGACGGGCGCGAGGTGCAGCGTCAGCCCGTCGACGAGCCCGTCGACGACCGCTGAGCCGACGGTGGCGCCACCGCCCATGAGGACCACGTCGAGGTCCCTGCCGCTGTCCGACGACGACGCCTCTGCACGCTCACGCGCGGCGGAGACCGCGTCGGACAGACCGGTGCTCACGAACGTCCAGTCGAGGTCGGTGAGCCGTACCGACTCCGGCGGCGAGCTCGTGACCACCACGAACGCAGGCCTGCCGACCTCGCCGGCGCCGTAACCGGTCTCGTCGTCCCAGCCGCCCGGCCCGTCGACGACCTCGAACAGCCGGCGGCCGAGGACGACGGCGCCCGATCGGGCCGTCGCGTCACGCAGGACCCGGCGGTCGTCGGGGTCGGCGGAGAACGCCCAGGTGTGCAGGGCATCTCCACCGGTGCCCAGACCGTCGTCCGGGCCCGGGTCGGGCCCGGTGACGAAGCCGTCGAGGGAGACCGAGATGTCCGCGATGATCCGAGTCATGCCACGGCAGACCCGATCAGCCGGTCGAACTCATCGCCCCCGCGTCACGCCGGGCGGAACTTGGCGGTGAGGCTGTCCATCGTGCGGTTCACGGTGGCCACCTTCAGGTGCGAGAGGCCGCCGGTCGCGCCTGCGGCCACCATCGCCTCGTGCGCGGCCCTCAGCGTGGCCCACACGGCGTCGGCGTCGCCCTCGAGCGTCGTCCCGAGGGCGCCGACCTCGTGGCGGAGCCCGGAGCCCTGGATCACCGCGATGGCCGCCTCGACGTAGGCGTGCGGGTCGCCCGGGGTGCCCGGCGGCGAGGGCGCCACCTGGATCTCGGCTATCAACATGTCGCCCTTCCGGCTGCTTGCGGCCCCGTCCCGAGGCTCGTCCCGAGCTTGCGAGGGATGAGGAGGACGGGGTCCTTCTACTGCTGGCCCTCGGCCCGCTCCGTCACCGACGGGACGGTTGCCGCGCGGTCGGCGACCCGGGCGGCCCACTCGACGATCCGGCGGGCGACGTCCTGCTCGGTGAGGCCGACGTCGGCCAGCACCTGCCCGCGGCTGCCGTGCTCGAAGAACCGCTGCGGCAGGCCCAGCGTGCGCACGGGCACGTCGTGGTCGCCGTCCTGCAGCGCCTGGGACAGCGTCGACCCCACCCCACCGGCCCGGCCGCCGTCCTCGACGGTGACCACCAGCCGGTGGCCGGCGGCCAGCGTGACGAGCTCCTCGGACACCGGGAGCACCCAGCGCGGGTCGACGACGGTGACCTCGATGCCGTGGTCGGCGGCCCGCTCGGCGACGGCCAGGCACATCGGCACCAACGAGCCGACGGCGACCAGCAGCACCTCCGGCGTCGCCCCCCGGCGCAGCACGTCGACCCGGCCTCGGCGCTCGATGGCCGGCACCTCGACCGGCAGCGCGCCCTTGGGGAACCGGATGACGGTCGGGCCGTCGGTGACCGCCACGGCCTCCCGCAGCGCCTCCCGCAGGGTGGGCTCGTCGCGGGGGGCGGCCAGCTGCAGGCCGGGCACGACGGAGCAGATCGACATGTCCCACATGCCGTTGTGCGAGGCGCCGTCGGAGCCGGTGACGCCGGCGCGGTCCAGCACGACGGTGACCGGCTGGCCGTGCAGCGCGACGTCCATCAGCAGCTGGTCGAACGCGCGGTTGAGGAACGTCGAGTAGATCGCGACGACGGGGTGCAGCCCGGCCATGCCCAGGCCGGCGGCCGAGGTGAGCGCGTGCTGCTCGGCGATCCCGACGTCGAAGGTGCGCTCCGGGAAGCGCTCGGCGAAGGACGCCAGACCGGTGGGGTGCAGCATGGCGGCGGTGATGGCCACGACGTCGGAGCGCTCGTTGCCGATCCGGACCAGCTCGTCGGAGAAGACGTCAGTCCACTCCGGCCCGGCGGCCGCCGAGGACAGCCCGCTGTCGGGCTCGAAGACCCCGGTGGAGTGCCAGGCGTCGACGGTGTCGGTCTCGGCCGGCGGGTAGCCGAAGCCCTTGGTGGTGACGGCGTGCACGATCACCGGCCCGCCGAAGGACCGGGCCCGGCGGAGCGCGGACTCCATCATCGCGACGTCGTGCCCGTCGACCGGGCCGACGTACTTCATGCCGAGGTCCTCGAACATGCCCTGTGGGCTGAGGACGTCCTTGAGGCCCTTCTTGATGGCGTGCAGCGCGTCGTAGAGGGTCGTGCCCACGACCGGCGCCTTGTGCAGCGCCTGCCGGACGGCGGCCAGCGCGTCCTCGTACCCGGGCCGCAGCCGCAGGGTGGCCAGGGCGTCGGCGACACCGCCGATGGTCGGTGAGTACGAGCGGCCGTTGTCGTTGACCACGATGACGACCGGCCGGTCCTGCGCTGCGGCGATGTTGTTCAGCGCCTCCCAGGCCATGCCGCCGGTGAGCGCGCCGTCGCCGATGACGGCGACCACCGGGCGCGGGTCGCCCCGGACGGCGAAGGCCTTGGCCAGCCCGTCAGCGTAGGACAGCGACGTCGACGCGTGGCTGTTCTCGACCCAGTCGTGCTCGCTCTCGGTGCGGCTGGGGTAACCGGACAGCCCGCCGCGCTGGCGGAGCTGGGCGAACCCGGCCAGCCGGCCGGTGAGGAGCTTGTGCACGTAGGCCTGGTGACCGGTGTCGAAGACGATCGGCTCGCGCGGGGACTCGAAGACCCGGTGCAGCGCGATGGTCAGCTCGACCGTGCCCAGGTTCGGGCCCAGGTGACCGCCGGTCTTGGCGACGCTGGTGACCAGGGCGTCCCGGATCTCCGCGGCGAGCGCGGGCAGCTGGTCGGGCGCCAGCGCCCGGAGGTCTGCGGGCCCGGTCAGAGAGCGGAGCAACGACACGACGGAGCAGGGTCCTCTCGACGTCGGCGGCGACGGGAAGGGCGCAACCGGTGGGGAGACCCACTGTAACTGCGAACCGGCGACCTGCCCTGGCGAGCGAGCCGCTCAGAGTCGGGGCACCCACCGCTCACCGCGCAGCGCACCGGCCACCACCTCCACGCCCCGGGCCGCCCGGGTCAGCCGGGCACCCTCTCGCTCGTAGGCGCGGATCGCCGCCTCCATCGCATCCGGCGGGAGCTGGTCGGCCAGCTCGACCCGCACCGTGCGCCAGCCCGCACGGGCCGCCTCCAGCCCGGCGGCGACGTGGTCGGCGGCGAACCGGGCGAGCAGCACCGGGTACCGGCGCAGCACCTCGTGCGCCCGGTAGTCGTGAGGCACGAGGTCGTACAGCCACGCGACCGCGGTGCGCTCCCAGTCCGGGGCGCCGGGCGGCGCGACCTCGTCCGGCCAGCCCGGCGGCAGCGACACGTCCACCCGGTCAGTGTGGGCCACCGCCGAGGGCTCCTCGACACCGGATCGCACACCTGTTCGATCCGTGACGTCTCCGGCCCACCTGCTCGCCGTCCGGTCCGGCTGACCCGGGTGGTGGACCGGGACGGCTCGACTGGCGCGGCACCCGGGTCGACGTCGAGACTGCGCCCGTCCGACGGGCCGACGGTGGGACCTCTCGTATGCCGCGCCTGCGGGTGATCCGACCGAGCACGGACCTCGTGCTGGTCGCACTCGTGATCGGGCTGCTGTTCGTCGTGGAGGCCGTCGCGATCCTGGTCGCGACGAGCGGGCACCCCACCTACCCGCTCGACGACCCCTACATCCACCTGGCGCTGTCCGACCGGATCCGGCACGGCCACTACGGGATCAACCCCGGCGAGGTGGCGACGCCGTCCTCCTCGGTGCTCTGGCCGTTCCTGCTGGCCCCCACGGCCGGAACGGTGCTGCACGCGGCGACCCCACTGGCGATCAACTTGGTCGCCACGCTGGCGACGGGATGGCTGCTGCTGCGACTGCTCGCCGACGTCACCGACGGGCGCTCCCGCCGGCGGCCGGCGCTCGCCGCCTCCCTGGTCGCCGGCCCGCTGCTGCTGCTGAACTGGGGCGCGGTCGCGTTCACCGGCATGGAGCACTCAGCGCACATCACGGCGTCGCTGGCGGTCGGCGTCGGCCTGGTCGAGGTGGCGTGCACGGGCACGGTGCCGTGGTGGCTGGTGGCCGGACTGGTGCTGGGGCCCTCGCTCCGGTACGAGGGCCTGGCGGTCACCGTGGCCGGCGCGGCGGTGCTCTGCTGGGAGGGCCGGCGGCGGACGGCGCTGCTCGCCGTTCCCGTCGCGGTGCTGCCCTGGTCGCGTTCTCCGTCCTCGCTGCGGCGAACGGCCTCGACCTCCTGCCGAGCTCGGTGCTCGTCAAGTCAGCGGTGGCCCGCGGATCGGGCGTGGGCGCCGTCGTGGCCGCCGTGGGCGATGCCGTGACCCAGCCGGTGTTCGCGGTGCTCCTCGCCGGCCTGCTCGCCTCCGCGCTGGTCCGGCGCCGGGTGACCGCGCTGCACGGCTACGCGTTCGGCGTCCTGGCCGCACACGCCGTCGCCGGCCACTTCGGCTGGTTCAGCCGCTACGAGCTGTACGCCTACGCGGCCGTGCTGCCGGTGGTCGAGTACCTGGCCCGGCGGCCGTTGACCGCGCTGTTCGCGGCCCACGACGGCTGGCGCTGGGCTGCAGCGGGCGCGATCGTCACCATGGCCGTCTCGGCCGGGTACGTCGGGACCACGGTGCGGACGTCGGCGGGCGCGGCCAACATCTACACGCAGCAGGCGCAGATGGCCCGCTTCGTCTCCGACCACTGGCGGCGGCCCGTCGCGGTCAACGACCTCGGGCTGGTCGCCGACCGGGGCGGGCAGTACGTGCTCGACCTGTGGGGTCTGGCCAGCCAGGAGGCCCGGAGGGCGCGGGCCGCCGACGACGGCGTCGGCTGGATGCAGCGGCTCACCGACGAGCACGGCGTCGAGCTCGCGATGATCTGCGACGACCCCTGGTTCCCCGAGGTGCCGTCGTCCTGGACCCGGGTCGCCGTGCTGTCGATGGACCTGCCCCGGGTCACCTCTGCGAGCCGCCAGGTGAGCTTCTTCGCCACCTCCGCCCGGGCCGCCGCAGAGCTGCGGCCGGCACTGCGCGACTTCGCGAGCACCCTGCCGGCGCACGCCGCGCTGTGCTTCCCGGCCGGGGCTACGCCCTGACCAGCAGCGCGACGCACTCCACGTGCGCGGTCATGGGAAAGCAGTCGAAGGCCCGCAGGGCCTCGAGCCGGTACCCGGCACCGGCGAGCACGGCGACGTCCCGGGCCAGCGCCGCGGGGTCGCACGCCACGTAGACGACCGCCCGGGGCCCGGCACCGGCGATCACCCGGCTCACCTCACGGCCGGCACCGGCGCGCGGCGGGTCCAGGACGACGACGTCGGGCCGGCCCAGCTCGTCGAGCAGCTCGGTGAGCCCGGGGGCGTCGACGTCGCCCTGCCACACCTCGGCCTGCGGCAGGTCGGCGAGGTTGGCGTCGGCCGCCGCGCACGCCGCGGCGTCGGACTCCACGCAGACCACCCGGCCCTGCGCGCCGACCCCGGGAGCCAGCGCACCGCCGAACAGGCCGGCGCCGGCGTAGAGGTCGAGCACCGTCTCCCCCGGCCGCACGACGGCGAAGTCCGACACCGCACCGACCAGGGCGTCGGCCGCGGCCGGGTGCACCTGCCAGAAACCGGTGCCCTCGACCTCCCAGTCGCGCCCGCCCGCCGAGCGCTGGGCCCGCCCGACCGGCTCCTCCGGGACGTCGGCACCGGGCCGCAGCACCCGCGTCGAGGTGGCCTGCCCCCGCCGGTCCAGCCGCGTCGTCGTCACCACCCCGGCCGAGTCGACGGCGACGTCCACGGCGCCTGCACCCGGCCAGCGCTGGCCGAGCACGGCGGCAGCCGCGGGCTCGACGGTGATCGGGCAGTCGTCGAGCAGCACGACGTCGTGCGAGCGGTGCCGGCGCAGCCCGGGGCCACCGGTCCGCTCGACGGCGAACCGCGCCCGGGACCGCCAGCGGAGCGGTCCGCCGGGCAGCGCCTCCACCGTGACGGGCAGGTCCAGCCCGGCCAGCCGGGACAGCTGCTCCCGGACGACGGCGGCCTTGAGGGTCAGCTGGCCGGCGTGGCTGACGTGCTGCCAGTCGCAGCCGCCGCACTTCCCGGGCCCGCTGTACGGGCAGGGGCGCTCGATCCGGTCCGGCGCGGCCTCGAGCACCTCGACGGCGTCGGCACGGCAGAACCCGGCGTGCCGGTCCTCGGTGACCTCGACCACCACCCGCTCGCCGGGCAGCGTGTGCCGGACGAAGACCACCCGGCCCTCATGCCGGGCCACGCAGTGCCCACCGTGCGCCACCGGCCCGACGGTCACCTCGAACCGGTTCCCGACCCAGCCGGCCCCGCCGTCCGCGGAGGTACGGGAGCGGCGCCGCTCAGCCATAGGGGGTCTGCTCCACCTCGTCGGTGAGGCCGCGGCGCAGGTCGCCCGGCGCCGGCCCCGACCCGTCGAGCTTGGTGCCCCGGTCCAGCGAGCTCTCCAGCTGCCAGGGCACGCTGGTGATCATCACGCCGGGCTGGAACTGCAACCGGGTGCGCAGCCGCAGCGCGCTCTGGTTGTGCAGCAGGTTCTCCCACCAGTGCCCGACCACGTACTGCGGCACGAAGACGACCACCAGCTCCCGCGGGCTGGACCGGCGGATGTCCCGGACGAAGTCGAGCACCGGCCGGGTGATCTCCCGGTACGGGGAGTCGATGACGGTCAGCGGCACCGGGATGTCGTAGCGCTCCCAGTCGGCCTGCAGTGCCCGGGTGTCGGCGTCGTCGACGTTGACGGTGAGCGCGGTCAGCACGTCGGGCCGGGTCGCCCGGGCGAAGGCCAGCGCCCGCAGCGTCGGCTTGTGCACCTTGGACACCAGCACGACGGCGTGCACCTTGCTCGGCTTCATCCGCGCGTCGCTGTCGGGCACCAGCTGGGCGGCGACGTGGGAGTAGTGCCGGTTGATCGACCGCATCAGCAGGAAGATCAGCGGCATCGCGGCGATGACGATCCACGCGCCGCCGGCGAACTTGGTCACCACGACGATCACCAGGACGACGGTGGTCAGCGACCCGCCGATGGCGTTGATCACCCGGGAGCGCTGGACCCGCCGCCGCGCGGCCGGGTCGGTCAGGCCGCGCAGCTCCCGGTTCCAGTGCCGCACCATGCCCCACTGGCCGATCGAGAAGCTGGTGAAGACGCCCACGATGTACATCTGGATCAACTTCGTGGAGTCGGCGTCGAAGACGACCAGCAGCAGGACGGCGAACCCGGCCAGCAGCAGGATGCCGTTGCTGTAGACCAGCTTGTCCCCGCGGGTGTGCAGCTGGCGGGGCATGAACCGGTCCTGCGCCAGCACCGAGCCGAGCAGCGGGAAGCCGTTGAACGCGGTGTTGGCGGCCAGGATGAGGACCAGCGCGGTGGCCGCCTGGATGTAGTAGAAGCCGATCGAGTCCGGGCCGCCGAACGTCGCCGCGGCGACCTGGGCGACGACCGTGCGCTGCGGTTCGGTGGTGCAGTTGGCGAACCCGACCAGGTCGCAGGTGTTCTCGACGTACTTGACGTCCGAGAGCAGCGCCAGCGCGGTCACCCCGGCGAACATCAGCGCGGCGATGCCGCCCATCAGCGCCAGCGTGGTGGCCGCGTTCCTGCTCTTCGGCGGCCGGAAGGCCGGGACGCCGTTGGCGATCGCCTCCACCCCGGTCAGCGCGGTGCAGCCGGAGGCGAACGCGCGCAGGGCGAAGAAGATCAGCGCCAACCCGGTGACCTGCGCGTAGCCGGCCTCCGGCTCGATGCCGTAGCCCGCGCTCTCGGCGACGACCCGGTCGTCCAGCACGAAGTCGCGGAGCAGCCCGGTGACGATCATCACCACGATGCCGCCGATGAACAGGTACGTCGGGACGGCGAAGGTCTTCCCGGACTCCCGCACCCCGCGGAGGTTCGCCGCCACCAGCAGCGCGATCAGCGTGACCGCGATGGCCAGCCGGTGCTCGTCCAGCCCCGGGAACGCCGAGATGATGTTGTCGGTGCCGGAGCTGACCGACACCGCCACGGTGAGCACGTAGTCGGTCAGTAGCGCGCTGGCCACCACCAGCCCGGCGAACTGCCCGTGGTTCTTCATCGCGACCTCGTAGTCGCCGCCGCCCGAGGGGTAGGCGTGCACCACCTGGCGGTAGGACAGCACCACCACGGTGAGCAGCAGGACGACGGCCGCGGCCAGCCAGGGGGCGAGGAAGAGGAACGACGTCCCGGCCAGCGTGAGGATCAGCAGGATCTCCTGCGTCGCGTAGGCGACGGATGACAGCGGGTCGCTGGCGAAGATCGGCAGGGCGAGGTGCTTGGGCAGCAGCGACTCACCTGCCTTGTCACTGCGGACGGGGCGGCCGAGGACGAGACGCTTCGGGAGTTGTCCGAGGTCGGACAGGGTCGGCACGGCGGCGATGGTACGGACGTCGGGGCCCCCGGTGTGCCGACACGGGGCGACCTCTCTCACAGCAGCACCCGGACGGGTGTCCGGTGCGCCCGGCGGCGGTTCCCGGGTCCTCCGCCGGGTGTACCTTCGCGCGCGGTGGCCCCGCTGGGAGCGGGGCTGCACGCTCCTCGGACTGACCGACAGACAGGGTGGAACAGGTGCACGTGGTCGTGATGGGCTGCGGCCGCGTCGGCTCGCAGATCGCCCGGCGGTTGGAGGCGATCGGCCACAGCGTCGCGGTCATCGACCAGGACGCCGAGGCCTTCCGCCGGCTCGGCCCGGAGTTCGGCGGGCGCCAGGTGACCGGCCTGGGCTTCGACCGGCAGACCCTGCTGGACGCCGGGATCGACTCCGCCGGCGCCTTCGCCGCGGTCAGCAGCGGCGACAACTCCAACATCATCAGCGCCCGGGTCGCCCGGGAGACCTTCGGCGTCGAGCACGTGGTCGCCCGCATCTACGACTCCAAGCGGGCCGAGGTCTACGAGCGGATGGGCATCCCCAGCGTCGCCACCGTGCCCTGGACGGTCAGCCGGCTGCTGCGTGAACTGCTCTCGGTCAAGGTCTCCGAGATCTGGCGCGAGCCGACCGGGAAGGTCCTGCTCATGCGGCTCACCGTGACCGACGGCTGGGTGGGCCGCCCGCTCACCGAGCTGGAGTCCGCCTCCGGTGCCCGGGCGGCGTGGCTGGTCCGCTTCGGCGAGGCCCAGCTGCCCACCGCGGCCACCGTGCTGCAGACCGGCGACCACCTCGTCGTGGCCACCGTCGACGAGAACACCGACCGGGTGCACCAGGCCGTCGAGCAGGGACCGTCGGGAGGGCAGCACTGATGCGCGTGGCCATCGTGGGCGCCGGTGCGGTCGGCCGGTCCATCGCGTCGGAACTGCTGGGCAACGGCCACGCCGTCATGCTCATCGAGAAGAACGGCTCCCGGGTCAAGCCCAAGGCGGTGCCCGGCGCGGAGTGGGTGCAGGCCGACGCCTGCGAGGTCACCTCCCTGGAGGAGGCGCAGCTGGCCAGCTGCGACGTCGTCATCGCCGCCACCGGCGACGACAAGGCCAACCTGGTCGTCTCGCTGCTGGCCAAGACCGAGTTCGCGGTGAACCGGGTGGTCGCCCGGGTCAAGGACCCGCGCAACGAGTGGCTCTACACCGAGGCGTGGGGCGTCGACGTCGCCGTCTCCACCCCGCGGGTGCTCGCCGCGCTGGTGGAGGAGGCGGTGACCGTCGGCGACGTCGTCCGGCTGATGAGCTTCCGCAAGGGCGCGGCGAACCTGGTCGAGATCACCCTGGCCGAGGACACCCCGTGGGTGGGCCGGCCGGTCCGCGACGTGCCGCTGCCCCAGGAGACGGTGCTGACCACCATCCTGCGCGGCGAGCGGGTCATCAACCCCGACCCCGACGAGCCGCTGGAGGCCGGGGACGAGCTGCTGTTCGTCGCCCACGGCGACATCGAGGAGCAGCTGCAGCGGGTCATGTGCCCCGACGGGAGCTGTTGAGGGACCCCGCTACGCCTCGGGTTCCTCGGCGCGGTGGCGGTGGAGCCGGGAGACCACCCAGAGGGTGACGACGAGCTGGACGGCGGTCACCGGCAGGCCCAGCACCACCGACGAGGTGCCCAGCCAGCCGACCTCGTCCTGGCTGTAGAAGACGGCCTGCACGGCCGCCCGGAGCAGGAAGACCCCGCCCCACAGCACGGTCAGCCAGCCGTAGGCGCGCACCATCCGCGGGTCGTCGCGCCAGTGCACGTCCGGCTCGGGGTCCTGCACCCGATCCGGTTCGGCCGCAGCCGCGACCTCGGGAGCGGCCGGCTGCACCGGCGCACCCCCGCCGCCCAGCCGGCTGCGCAGCGAGGGCAGCCGGTGGCTGGACATGGCGCCGAGGTGGCTGGGCGCCAGGAACTCCGCGACGACCCCGACCAGCGGCCAGCGCACCAGCAGCGAGCCGAGCACGACGACCCCGATGGCGGCGTTGCGCACGATGCCGAGCACGAAGAAGTCCCGTGCCTCACCGGTGCGCGCGGCGATCACCACGGCCACCGCGACCGCGAACAGCCCGCTGATCGCCTGCTGGACGCTCTCCCGGCGGACCAGCCGCAGCAGGAAGACCAGCACCGCGGCGACGACGGCCGCCCAGATCCCGACCGTGAGCCCACCGATGCCGTTGGCGACGATGAAGGCGATGGTCGGCAGCGAGGCGTCGACCATGCCCCGCCAGCCACCCAGCTGGTCCAGCACCAGGTGGCGGTCGAACGTCATGCCCCCGCCCTGCGACGTCCCGGTCACCGCCGGCTCCCCCCCGTGCCGCCCCGGTGCGCCTGGGGTCACCCGGCGCTCAGCTCGTACCAGGGGTTGTAGATGACGCGACGGCCCTCGAAGGCCGCGAACCGGCCGCGGGCGGTGAGCCGCCGGCCGGGCTCGATGCCCGGGATGCGGCGCCGGCCCAGCCAGACGAGGGTGACCGAGCCGGAGCCGTCGAACAGCTCGGCCTCCAGGGTCGGCACCGTCTCGCGGGGGGTGTAGACGACCGACTTGATCCGGCCGGTGACGGTGACCACCTCGCCCTTGCGACAGGCGCTCACCGGCGCGCAGCCGGCCGAGACGACGTCGGACTGCAGCTCCTCGGCGTCGACGGTCTGGTCGTCGGCGGTCAGCTTCTGCAGCTTGCGGGACAGCCAGCCGCGGGCGCCGGGCTGCGCGCCCTGCCCGGCTGCGGACTCGGTCCTGGTAGCGGTCACGAGCCCAGGGTAGTGCTGTCCCGGGCGGCTGGGTGGCGTGCGGTCAACCACTCCAGCGTGCGTCGCCACGCCTCCCCGACGACGTCGATCACGACCATGTGGTCCCCCGGCACCACGGTCACCTCAACCCGGTCACCGACGGCCGCGGCAGCCGCCGCGTAGCGCTGGCTCTGCTCCAGCGGGACGGTGGTGTCCGCCTCCCCGTGCACGCACAGCACCGGCACGCCGGTCGGCAGCAGCCGCACCGGGTCGGTCACCGCGTAGCGGTCCGGCACCTCCTCCGGCGTCCCGCCGAGGAACTCCACGGCCGCCCCGCTGCCCAGGTCCTCGGCGACCGCCGCCGTCAGGTCCAGCACCCCGGCCTGGGACACCGCGGCGGTGACCGGCACCCGGGGAGCAGCGCCCGGCGCACCGGCGGGCAGCCGGCTGCGCCCGGCCACCCAGGCCGCCAGGTGCCCGCCTGCGGAGTGGCCGACCACGGTGACGTCGGTGAGGTCCAGCCGGGCGGCGACGTCCTCCCCCACCAGGCCGGGGTCCCCGAGCGCGTCGATCGCGGCGGCGACGTCCTCGACGGTGGTGGGCCAGCCGCCGCCGGCGCCGACCCGGCGGTACTCGACGGCGACCGCCGCCCAGCCGCGGGCGGCCAGGTCGGCGGCGAGCGGCCGGGCCAGCTCGACGCCGTAGGCAGCCCGCCAGAACCCGCCGTGCAGCACGATCCCCACCGGCGCCGGGCCCTCCCCGGCCGGCAGTGAGACCTCCAGGAACTGGTCGGGGCCGGGACCGTAGGCGATGGTCACCGGGCCGGTCACCCGGCACCACCGCTCGGCGGGGTCCCCGTGCCACCCGGGCGACCGGCGGCCTGCTGCCGGGCCACCTGGGCGGCGGCCTGCGGCGGCAGGGTCAGCGGCAGCTGGTCGCGCACCGGCATGGCCGCGGTGCCGCGGACGACGACGACCGCCCGGAACGCCTCCTCCAGTGCGGCCGCCTGGTCAGGATCGGCGGCCGCCGGTCCGGTGAGCATGCCGCGCAGGAACCAGCGGGGGCCGTCGACGCCGAGGAAGCGGGCCGGCCGGCGCACCGGCCTGGGCGGCGCGGTGCCGTCCGGTTGCGCCGGGCCGGGCAGCAGCACGGTGCCGGCGAGCTCGGTGCCGAAGGGGCCCTCGACCTCCCGGAGGGAGGCACCCTGGCCGCTCGCGCTCCGCGCCAGCTCCACCCGCACCTCGTCCCAGAGGCCGCCCGCGCGGGGGGCGGCGAAGACCGACAGCTGCAGCATCGACTCCCCCGACCGCAGGCTCGCCCCGACCACCTGCTGCTGGGGGTTGACGTCGACGCGCAGCTCCATCCCGCTCAGCGCCGGCAGCCGCAGCGCACCCAGGTCGACCCGGGCGACCCCGTCCTCCGGGGCGTCCGCGACGTCCCAAGGGCCGCTGGTACCGGTCTCCTCGCGCTGCCGCACCTGCGGCTCGGGCGGGACCCCACGCTCGCGCAGGCTGCGGTCGATGCGGTTGCGCCGGCGTCCGAACGGCATGTCAGACCCGTCCTTCCAGTGCTGAGGGGGAGGGGGCAGCGAGCACCGCTGCGCCGCCCGTGGAACCGTGCCCGCCACTGCCCCGCTCGCTGCCGGGCAGCTCGGCGACCGGCACGAACCGCGCCCGGACGACCGGCTGGACGAGAAGCTGGGCGACCCGGTCGCCCCGGCGCAGCCGGATGGTGGTCGCCGGGTCCAGGTTCACCAGGTTGACCTTGATCTCGCCGCGGTAGCCGGCGTCGATCGTCCCCGGCGCGTTGACCAGGCTGAGCCCGAGCCGGTGGGCCAGGCCCGAGCGCGGGTGCACGAACCCGGCGAACCCCTCCGGGATGGCGACCGCGACGCCGGTGCCGACCAGGGCCCGCTGGTGCGGGGCGAGCTCGACGTCCTCGGCGACGCACAGGTCGGCACCGGCGTCGCCGGGCAGGGCGTAGGCGGGGAGCACCGCGTCCGGTCCGGTCAGCAGCACCGGGACGTCGACCGCCGCGAGGACCGGCGCCGGGGGGTCGGCGGAGGGAACGGGCACGGCGGCGAGGCTAGCCGCGCTGCCGGGGCCGGTGGAGGGCGGCCGGAGCCCGGTCAGTGCGGCGGGGACGACGGCGGCAGGCCGAGCTCGCGGCGCAGCTCGTCGGCGAGGACGACGGTCGCCTTCTTGTTCGCGCGCGCGGCCAGCGTGGCCCCCACGAGCAGCGGTGCCATGGACGTCGTGCTGCGGGCCAGCCGCTTGGTCACCTGGCGGCGCATCGCGGCAGCGGTGGCCGTGCTGATGACCCCGAACAGCCCACCGGAGCCGGTCCGGCCCACGGGGCGCTGGGTGGTCCAGCTGGTCAGGTAGGCCCGTGCCCGGCCCGCGGCGTCGCCCGGGGCGCGCCGGCCGGCCAGCTCGTGCAGCTCCCCGACCAGGACGACCTCGACGGCCGCGACCAGCACGGTCTGCGCGCCGAGCTCCAGCGGGACGGCGATCAGCGAGGGAGGGGCGAACCACTGCGCGGCCGTGAGCCCCCCTGCCGCCGCGCCGATGCCACCGGTCAGCCGGGTGGCCCGGGCGACGAGGGCGTCGGCGATCTCGCCGTCCGTGGCGCCTGGGTGGGCCTGGCGCAGCCGGTCGCGGTCCCGGATCGGCAGGCGGGGCGCGGCGGCGTCGAGCAGGTCGGTGAGCACCCCGCTCGGCGCAGCGCGCCGCTGCCCGTCCTTGCGGGTGGACGGGCCCGTCCGCTCGGCACCGCTGGGGTTGGCGGCCGAGCGGGCGGCCGCCGCGACCGCGGAGATGACGTCGGTCAGCACGCCGGTCGCCGCACGGGCACCGGCGGTCGTGCGCCGGGCGCCGCCGGGCTGGTCGGCGGTGGCGTCCCGGCCGAGCAGCCCGGCGACGGCGTCGGCCAGCGCGCGGGCCGCCGGACCGAGCCCGGTGTCGCCCCCGACGACCTCGCCCTCGACCGGCTCCACGGGCCGGGGCGGCGGCACGTCCCGCGGCTGCGCCGACCTGCGCGACTGCTCCGTCATCGAGTTCCCTCCGTCAGTGGCCCCGTCCCGAGGACGGTGCCCGTCCACTCCCGCCCCCAACCCAGGTGACGTGCTGGAACGGCCCCCTCGCAGGGTCCCGCCGTGAGCTTGCGAACGGTGGGGGCGAGGGGGTCCTTCCTCAGGCGGCGCAGTCGCGGCAGACGGGCTGGCCGTTGCGGGTGGTCGCCAGCCGGCTCCGGTGGTGCACCAGGAAGCAGCGCGAGCAGGTGAACTCGTCCTCCTGCTTGGGCAGCACGCGGACGGTGAGCTCCTCGTTGGACAGGTCGGCCCCAGGGAGCTCGAGGTTCTCGTTGAAGTCGGTCTCGTCGACGTCGACCGAGGAGGACTGTGCCTCGGCGCGGCGGGCCTTGAGCTCCTCGAGGGAGTCCTCGCCCAGCTCGTCGGACTCGTTGCGTCGGGGGGCGTCGTAGTCGGTGGCCATGGTGTGCCCCTTCTCTTCTCTTCAGCGCGGGCACGCGGCCCGCTCGTTCGCCGTGGCGCCGCAGCGCCACGGCCGGTGGCCCCGGCCGCCGCAGCGGCCGGTGGTCTGTCCCCGGCCGCTGACCCACTGCTGGGTCCCCGGCCGGTCTCCTGCTGTCGTGCACCGGACGCGTCCAGCGCCACTCCGTCGGTCGTCCCTCCGGAACAGCCCTGCGCGCCACCCGTGCGCACTCCGGCCAGCCGCCCAACGCCGCTGGAGCCCGGTTTGTGCCCGCCTCCCCGAGGGCGACACATCCAGGACTCCGGGACGGCGGCTGGAGGACGGAGCGCCAGAGGCTACCCTGCCGCCGTGGCGACTCCTGTGGGTGCTGATCCGGGGGTCGTGGGCCCCTACCTCGCGACCGCGCTCGGCGACGAGAAGTGGCGATCGGTCCGCGTCGAGCTCATCGCCGCGGGCATGTCCAACCTCACCTACGTGGTGACCCCGGAGGGCGGCTCGGCGGACGACGCGGTCATCCTCCGGCGCCCGCCGACCGGCGCCGTGCTGGCCACCGCGCACGACATGGTCCGCGAGCACCGGGTCATCTCGGCCCTGGCGGACACCGCCGTCCCGGTGCCGCGCACGCTGCACCTGGCCACCGACACCTCGGTGCTCGGCGCCCCGTTCTACGTGATGGAGCGGGTGGTGGGCGTGCACGTGGTCACGGACCTGCCGCCGGGCTACGCCGACGAGCCGGCGGAGCGCCGCGCCGTCGCCGACGGGCTGATGGACGTCCTGGCCGACCTGCACGCCGTCGACCCGGGCAGCGTCGGCCTGGCGGACTTCGGTCGGCCGGAGGGCTTCCTGGAGCGCCAGGTGCGCCGGTGGACCAAGCAGTGGGACGCCACCCGGGACACCGAGCGGCCGGCGCTGGACGCGCTCGCCGCCCGGCTGGCCGAGACGGTGCCCACCTCGCAGCGGTCCGGCGTCACCCACGGCGACTACCGGCTGGACAACTGCCTGCTCGACCCGGACACCCCCGGCCGGATCCGGGCCGTGCTGGACTGGGAGATGTCCACCCTCGGCGACCCGCTCACCGACCTGGGCATGCTGTTCGTCTACTGGCCGCAGGCGGGCGAGGACCGCGCCGTGTCGGTGAACTCCGTGTCGGCACTGCCCGGGTTCCCGACCCGGCTGGAGCTCGCCGAGCGGTACGCCGGCCGCAGCGGCGCCGACCTGTCGGACCTCAACTGGTACGTGGGGTTCGCCTACTTCAAGTTCGCCGCGATCATCGCCGGGATCGTCGCCCGCTCGGCCGCCGGCGCGATGGCCGGGAAGGACACCAGCGGCTACGCCGACCGCATCGACCCCTGCGTCGAGCTGGGACGCGCCGCGCTCGACGACGGTGCGCTGTAGCCGGCCCGGCCGCAGCTAGGGTCTGCCGCGTGTGCGATCTCGCTGACGTGGATAATTCGTGAGCGAGCCGACCGAGCGGCGACCGGCCGGTGCCCGGCGGCGCCGGCCGATCCCCGCCCTGGCCTTCCTGCTCGTCCTCGCGCTGGGTGCGCTGGCCGTGTGGTGGAACGTCCTCACCGACGAGGACACCCGCAACGAGGCGCAGGCCGCCGCCTGCAGCAGCGCCAGCGCGGCCCCCCAGTCGCTGGACCCGGCCACGGTCACGCTGCGCGTGCTGAACGCCAGCGAGCAGGCCGGCAAGGCCGGCGAGGTGGCGACCACCCTGCAGAGCCGGGCATTCGTCGTCGAGGAGATCGCCAACGACAACAGCGGCAACGAGGTGACCGGGGTCGGCGAGCTGCGGTTCGGCCCGCGCGGCAAGAGCACCGCCGAGTACCTGCAGCTGTACCTGCCGGGATCGACGCTGCGCCCCGACACCCGCGCCACCGCCGTCGTCGACCTCGTGATCGGACCGGAGTTCGCCGGGCTGGCGACCGAGGACCAGGTGGACGCCGCGCTGGCGCCGATCGCCAGCGCCGAGAACGCCTGTTGAGTTGATGGTCATCGCTCCTTGAGCACATGGTCATCGCTCCGCGATGACACCGCGGCCAGGAGCCGTTCCCCTGCGGCGTCGAGCCGTTGGTCGCGGCCCGGTCGGGAGCCTCCGGCCCCGCGACCGCTCCGCGGACCGTCCTCGCGGACGGGGATCCGTACCCGTACCCGGCTCAGCCCGTGCGCGACTCAGCTCGTGTCCGGCCTACTCCTCCTCATGCAGGTGCTCGAGGAGGGCTACGAGGCGTTCGGCGATCGTGGGGGCGGCGGCGACCGCCATCGGGTCGGCGAAGGGCCGGCCCGCGGTGCCGGTGACCACCAGACCGGCCTCGGCCGCGACGAGGGCACCGGCGGCGTGGTCCCAGGGCTTGAGGTCCAGCTCGTAGTAGGCGTCCACCCGGCCGGCGGCGGCCGAGCAGAGGTCCAGCGAGGCGCAGCCGTTGCGGCGGATGTCGCGCACCTCGGTCAGCAGCTGGGCCACCACCGCACCCTGCGCCCGGCGCTGCTCGACGCGGTACCCGAAACCGGTCGCCACCAGCGTCTGCTCCAAGGACAGCGGCGCGCTGCCGTGCAGCTGCTGCGGAGCGGCCCCGGGTGTGGTCAGCCAGGCGCCCCGCCCGCGCACAGCGGTGAACAGCTCCCCGGTGGCCACGTTCAGCACCACACCGACCTCGCTGCGCCCGTCGACCTCGGCGGCGATGGAGACGGCGTAGGCGGGCAGCCCGTAGAGGAAGTTGACCGTCCCGTCGATCGGGTCGACGACCCACCGGACACCGCTGGTGCCCTCCCGGGCGGCGCCCTCCTCGCCCAGCACCCCGTCGTCGGGCCGGGCGTCGGTCAGCCGGCGCACGATCAGCGCCTCGCTCGCGGTGTCCACCGCGGTGACGACGTCGCCCGGGCTGGACTTGGTGTCGACCTGGTCCGCGGCCGTGCTGCGACCTGCGCCGACGAGCACCGCGGCCTCCTCGGCGGTGGCCCGGGCGAGCTCCAGCAGCTCGGTGTGCAGGTCGGGTGCGGTGCCGCCGGAGGTCATCACGGAGAGGAATCCTGCCCGACCTGCGCGCCGGACGTCGCGACTGTCGCTAGCCTGCCTCCGTGCAGGGCTTCGGAGTGGACATCGGTGGCAGCGGCATCAAGGGTTGCGTGGTCGACCTGGACAAGGGCGAGCTGGTCGGTGATCGGGTGCGCATCCCGACGCCGCAGCCGGCGCTGCCCGACCCGGTCTACGGCGTGGTGGCCGACATCGTCGGCCAGTTCGGCTGGGAGGGGCGCATCGGGGTCACCTATCCCGGGGTGATGAAGCACGGCGTGACGTTCACCGCCGCCAACATGGACAAGTCCTGGATCGGCACCGACATGGCCAAGGGCCTGGAGGCGGTGATCCCGGGCACCGTGCAGACGCTCAACGACGCCGACGCGGCCGGGATCGCCGAGATGGCCTACGGCGCCGGCAAGGGCGAGCGCGGCCTGGTGCTCATGCTCACCTTCGGCACCGGCATCGGCAGCGCGCTGTTCATCGACGGCACGCTGGTGCCCAACACCGAGTTCGGGCACATCGAGGTCGACGGCCACGACGGGGAGAAGCGCGCCTCGGCCTCGGCCCGCGAGCGCGAGGAGCTCAGCTACTCGCAGTGGGCCAAGCGCGTGGACCGCTACCTGGACACCCTCGAGGCGAGCATCTGGCCCGACCTGATCATCGTCGGTGGCGGGGTGAGCAAGAAGTCGGAGAAGTGGGTGCCGCTGCTGTCCACCCGCACCCGGGTGGTGCCTGCCGAGCTGCTGAACGACGCGGGCATCGTCGGTGCCGCACTCGCCGCGGAGCAGCACATCGGCCAGTGAGCGGCCTCCGCACCGGGGGTGGGACGGGCGTCGTCCTCCCCCGGTGGAGGTGGCGGGCGTGTCATCCGGGTCGCTCCCGGCACAGAACCGGTGGACCGTCGCCTGCACGTCGTTACAATGGTGGAGCCCCACCGCGTCAACCCCCAGCCAGCAAGTCATCCCCCCATCCCAGCCCGGTGAAACACCTCGCGGTGTGTCACCCCGCGGGGCGTGGCGGTGGGCCGCTGCGCCGGGTGCGGTCCGGGGCCGCTGCCCGCGGGCCACACGGTCCTCGAGGAACGCACCGCAGTTGTACGGGAAGGAACCCTGAGTGCCCGCCGACCAGCCGTCCGACCAGCCGGAGACCACGGTGAGCAGTCCGAGTCGCAGCCGGACGGTCGCCGCCCGTGCCAGCGCCTCGACGCAGTCCACCGCCTCGGTGACCGCAGCAGCCAAGAAGGCCCCGGCCAAGAAGGCCCCGGCGAAGAAGGCCGTCGCCCGCAAGCCGACGATCGCCCCCTCCCCGGGCGCCGGCGAGGGCACCGTGCTGACCGCCGTCGCCAGTGACGGCACCGCTGTCGCCGTCGTCGACGGCGGGCCCGAGGGCCTCAAGCTCGACGAGACCGTCGTCACCGGCAAGGACGGCGTCGCCGTCGCCGAGACCGACGAGGGCGAGGAGAAGAGCGGCGACTTCGAGTGGGACGACGAGGAGGAGTCCGAGGCGCTGCGCCAGGCGCGCAAGGACGCCGAGCTCACCGCCTCGGCCGACTCCGTCCGGGCCTACCTCAAGCAGATCGGCAAGGTCGCGCTGCTCACCGCCGAGGAGGAGGTCGACCTCGCCAAGCGGATTGAGGCCGGGCTCTACGGCGCCGAGCGGCTGCGCCAGGTCGAGGAGGAGGGCCAGAAGCTCTCCCCGCAGATGCGCCGCGACCTCAACTGGATCGTCCGCGACGGCGAGCGCGCCAAGAACCACCTGCTGGAGGCCAACCTCCGCCTCGTGGTCTCCCTGGCCAAGCGCTACACCGGCCGCGGCATGGCGTTCCTGGACCTGATCCAGGAGGGCAACCTCGGTCTGATCCGCGCGGTCGAGAAGTTCGACTACACCAAGGGCTACAAGTTCTCCACGTACGCCACCTGGTGGATCCGGCAGGCCATCACCCGCGCCATGGCCGACCAGGCCCGCACCATCCGCATCCCGGTGCACATGGTCGAGGTCATCAACAAGCTCGGCCGCATCCAGCGCGAGCTGCTCCAGGACCTGGGCCGCGAGCCCACCCCGGAGGAGCTGGCCAAGGAGATGGACATCACCCCGGACAAGGTGCTGGAGATCCAGCAGTACGCCCGGGAGCCCATCAGCCTCGACCAGACCATCGGCGACGAGGGCGACAGCCAGCTCGGTGACTTCATCGAGGACTCCGAGGCCGTCGTCGCGGTCGACGCGGTGAGCTTCACGCTCATGCAGGACCAGCTGACCAGCGTCCTGCAGACGCTGTCCGAGCGGGAGGCCGGCGTGGTCCGGCTCCGCTTCGGTCTCACCGACGGCCAGCCGCGCACGCTGGACGAGATCGGCCAGGTCTACGGGGTGACCCGGGAGCGGATCCGGCAGATCGAGTCCAAGACGATGTCGAAGCTGCGCCACCCCAGCCGCTCGCAGGTCCTGCGCGACTACCTCGACTGAGGAAACACCCCCTGCCCCCCGCCACTCGCGAGCTCGCGGCGGGACCCTGCAGGGGGCCGTTCCAGACCGTCACCAACGGCCGGTGCCCCTCGGGGCGCCGGCCGTTGTGCGAATGACGGCTGGATGACGATCGCGGTCCCAATGGGTGACCCGGCTGTGTACGACGGCACGTGTCGGGTAGACGGCGTAGCGTGGGCGAGGTCAGAACAGCAGCGGACCCACAGCCGGCCCGGCCGGTGATCGCGCAAGACAGCACGTGCACCACCCGGACCCAGTTCCGAACCAGTGACGTCCCCTGCTGAACCGCTCCACCGCTCCTGTTCGTGTCACGACCGCATCTCTTTCCGCGCGTCGAGGCACAACAAGGGCCGGAACGGGAACACGAGGGGCCATCCTGGCGCTGTGCAGGAGGCCGATCCGCAGTCGCGGGTCCGTGCGGTAGAGAGCGAGTGATGAGCCAGATGACGACCCAGACGCTGACGACGACCCCGCCCACCGAAGATCTCGTCGTTCCCTTCCACTGCGACCGTTGCGGTGCTCTGGCCAAGGTGCGCGTGGTCCTCCCCAGCGGCAGTGACCTCGTCTTCTGCGGGCACCACGCCCGCGAGTACGACAGCAAGCTCCGCGACATCGCCGTCGACATCATCGACACCGACGGCGAGGCGCGCGTCTCCGACTGAGTGGGGCAACTATCGTCGCGCCAGCGATGAAGCCCTCACCCGACGAAGCCGCCGACACTCCGGACCCGCACCGCGGGGACGGGGAGTCGGCGGCTTCGTCGTTCCCGGGACCGGTCACCGGTCTCCCCCGAGCCGGAGACCGATCGATGCCGCAGGACGCCCCCCGGGACGCCGCCGACACGGTGCGCCTGCAGTCGGACGGCACCATCGGCCGGAGCCGCAACGCCCCGCCGGTGCCGCCGTCGTCCGGCCCCGCCGCACCCGGGTCCGGCCGGACGGCGCCGCCGGCGACCGAGGCACCCGACGCCGAGCCGTCGGACACCCAGCTGATCCCGCCCGTCGCCGACGACACCGCGACCGACGGTGCCGGCGGGGACCCCTCGGACACCCAGGTGATCGGTCCGGCGCACGACGACCACGCCCTGCCCGCCGACGGGACCCCGGTGGCGGCCCTCCCGACCGACTCCCGGACCGGGGACGGGCCTCCCGGACCGCCGTCGGCCGAGGTGACGCCCCGCAGGCCCTGGTGGCGGCGCCGCGCAGTGCTGCTCTCCGCCGCAGCGGTCCTCGCGCTCGGGGCCGCCTACGGCGTCGACCTGCTCGCCGCGGGCGACCACGTCCCGCGCGGCACGGTCGTCGCCGGCCTGGAGCTCGGCGACCTCTCCCCCGCGGCGGCGTCCGATCGGCTGGAGAGCGACCTCGCGCCCCGGGTCGTCGCCGATCGCCCGCTGGTCGCCGACGACGTCGAGGGCCTGCTGCACCCGCCGGCCGCCGGCATCGCGCTGGACGTGCCGGGCACCGTCGACGCCGTCGACGAGCAGCCACTCAACCCCTGGACCCGGCTCACCTCGCTGTTCTCCGACCGCACCGTCGACCCGGTGCTGACCGTCGACCGCACCTCGCTGGACGCCCAGGTCGAGCAGCTGGCCACCACGGTGGACCGCACCCCGGTGGACGCCACGATCGCCCTGGACGGCACCACGCCCTCCCTCGTCGAGCCGGTCGAGGGCCGCTCGCTGGACCGGGACGGAGCCGTCGACGCGATCACCGCGGCGGTCGCCTCCGCTGCCGACCCCACGGCCCCGGTCGACCTGCCCGTCGCCGTCGCCCCGGTGCAGGTCGAGCGGGCCGAGGCCCAGCGCGTGCTGGACGAGACGGTCATCCCGGCGCTGTCCGCCCCGGTCACCGTCGTGGGCACCGGCGGAGCGGACCCCGTCGACGTCCCGGAGACCGCGATCGCCGCGTCGCTGACGTTCACGCCCCAGGACGACGGCAGCCTCGCGGTCGCGGTCGACCCGACGGCGCTGCAGACCGCCATGGGCGAGGACTTCGCCGCCTTCGGCTCCCCCGCGCAGGACGCCCGCTTCGAGGTGTCCGGGGACTCGGTCTCCATCGTCCCCTCGGTCGACGGTCAGGGGATCGACCCCGCCGAACTGGCCGACCAGCTGCTGCCCGTGCTGGACGACCCGGCGCCCCGCTCGGTGACCCCGACCCTCGGACCGGTGCCCGCCGCGTTCACCACCGAGCAGGCGCAGGCGTTGGGCATCACCGAGCAGGTCAGCACCTTCACCACCAACTTCACCAGCTCCGCCAGCGGGACCAACATCCGGGTGGTCGCCGAGGAGGTGGACGGCGCGGTGGTCGAGCCGGGCGAGACCTTCAGCCTCAACGACTTCACCGGCCCCCGCGGCACCGCGCAGGGGTACGTGCCGGCCGCGGTCATCAGCGGCGGCGAGCTGTCCCAGGCCGTCGGCGGCGGGATCAGCCAGTTCGCCACGACGATGTTCAACGCCGTCTTCTTCGCCGGCCTCGAGGACGTCTACCACAAGCCGCACAGCTTCTACATCAGCCGCTACCCGGCCGGCCGGGAGGCGACGGTCTACGAGGGCGCGATCGACCTGCAGTGGCGCAACGACACCGACACCGGCATCTACGTGCAGACCGAGTGGGTCCCCGGTGCGCTGACGGTGACCTTCTGGGGGACCAAGCACTACGAGATCGAGTCGATCAGCGGGCCGCGCCGCAACCTCCGGCAGCCGGCGGTCCAGGAGAAGGTCGACGACGGCAACTGCACCCCGCAGTCGGGCTCGACCGGCTTCGACATCACCGTCACCCGGGTGTTCAAGGACCCGGCCACCGGGGCCGAGCTCCGCCGCGAGGACTTCGAGACCCACTACGCCGCCGAGGCGGTCATCACCTGCGTCCCGCCGGCCGATCCGGCGGCGGGACAGCCGGCCACCGCGGGCACCCCCGCCCCGGCGGCCCCGACCGGACGCCGTCCCGGTGGCCGGCCGGCTGACGACGTCCGCGCCCGCGCCCGTCGTCGACGCCGCTGAGACCACCGCCCCCCTCCGGGTGGGTGTCCGCAGGTCAGGAGCGCCCGTCCGCGAGGGCCGCCGTGCACACTGGAGCTGTGGCCTCCGCCGTCCCACGCAGCTCAGCGGCGCCCCCCGGTGAGCGCACCGGGGGCGACGGCGCCGCACCGCGCGCCGAGGACGGCCCGGCGCAGGCACGTCCGCAGCCCGCCCGCCGCGGCCGGCTGAGCTGGCTGCCGGCACCGATCCGGGTGCCGCTGCAGGTCCTCGGGGCCAGCCTGGCGAAGGCCTGGTCGGACCGGATCCTCGGGTTGTCCGCGGAGGCGGCCTTCTGGCAGGTCCTCTCGGTCCCGCCGCTGCTGATCGGGCTGCTGGGCTCGCTGGGCTACCTGGGCGACTGGATCGGCGCGGACAAGGTCGCCGAGATCGAGAACCAGCTGGTCACCGCCTCCGCCGAGGCACTCACCCCCGGCGTCGTGGCCGACCTGGTGCAGCCGACCCTGGACGACATCCTCAACTCGGGTCGGCTCGACGTGGTCAGCGTGGGCTTCCTGGTGTCGCTGTGGGCCGGGTCCTCGGCGACCGCCACGTTCATCAACACCGGCGTCATCGCCTACGGCCAGCGCGACGTGCGCGGCCCGATCGCCACCCGGCTGATGGCGCTGTGGCTGTTCATCTGCGGCCTGGTGGCCGCCGTCCTCACCCTGCCCCTGCTGGTGCTGGGCCGGGAGACCCTGGTCGACCTGCTGCCCGCACACTGGCAGGGGACCGCGACGGTGCTGGTCAACGCGGTGTACTGGCCGGTGGTCGTGGTGGGGCTCGTCCTGGTGCTCACGAGCTTCTACCACGTGATGCTGCCCCGGCGGATCCCCTGGCACCGGCACCTGCCGGGCGCGATCTTCGCCGTCGTCTTCTTCGTGATCGCGGCGACCGTGCTGCGCGGTTACGTCGCCGACATCCTCACCACGGCGCTGCCCTACGGCGCACTGGCCGCCCCCATCGCGGCCCTGCTGTTCTGCTTCCTGCTCGGCATGGCGCTGCTGCTCGGTGGCGAGCTCAACGCCACCATCGAGGCCCGATGGCCGGCGAAGCGCCGCCGCCACGACGCCCGCCGCCAGGCCCGCCGGGCCGCCAAGATCGAGCTGGAGGCGCACAAGCTCGGGCTGCGGGACTGACGTCAGTCCCGGGCGCCGCTGAGAGTCGGCTCGGGGCCAGCGGCGCGGGCCGGAGGCTCACCGTCGGTGACCCGGGCAGCGGCTCGGTCCGGGTCCGCACGTGGCCGTGGCAGAGCCGCGGGGGTGCCGCTCGTGAACTCGTACTGCGCGCTCCCCGATGTCCGGCGCGGCGAGGCGCGAGGGGAACTCCTCGCACGCGGCGAGGTGAGCCGACCGGCTCGGAGGAGGAGTAGGAAGTGCGGCGTGGACCCCGGGCCGGACAGCGTCTTGATCGTGGGAGCGAAGCTCTTCGACGGCCACCGATTCCTGCCCCCCGGATGCGTCCTGGTCCTCGAGGGGCGCGTCGCCGCGCTCGACTCCCGGTTGACCGCGCCGGCGGGCGTACCGGTGGTCGACGCTCGAGGCGGCACCGTCCTGCCCGGCCTGATCGACGCACACGTGCACGTCTTCCCCGGCGCATTGCAGTCGGCACTGAGGTCGGGGGTCACCACAGAACTGGACATGTTCGCCGACCCCGCCCTCGTAGGAGCGCTGGTGCAGCAAGCATCCTGCGACCCGAGCGCGGCCGATCTGCGCTCGGCCGGCATCGGCGCCACCGCCCCGGGAGGGCATCCGACCCGGCTCATCGCCCAAGGCCTCCTGTCCCCGTTCCCCACCGTTGCCGGACCCGCGCAAGCCGAGGCCTTCGTCGCGGCCCGGGTCGCCGAGGGCTCTGACTTCCTGAAGGTGATCCTCGAGGACGGCACCACCACCGGGCACGCCGTCCCCACGCTGACCGCCGACACGGTGGAGGCGCTGGTCGCCGCGGCACACGCACAGGACCTGCTCGTCGTCGCGCACACCCTCACCCAGGCGCACGCACTCCTCGCCGTCGGAGCAGGCGTCGATGGGCTGGCTCACCTGTTCTTCGACGAACCACCCTCCGCCCAGTTCCTCGACGCAGCCGTACGCCGCAACGTGTTCGTGGTCCCGACACTCACCTCGCTCGCCGCCCGCTCGGGCCACAGCCGCGGTCGCGCCCTGGCCGAAGACCCCCACCTCGGCTCGGCGCTGGACCCGCGTCAGCGGGCTTCGCTGACGCTCGACTTCCCCGTCGGGCCGGGCGCGCGCGCCGACCTGGCACACGCCATGTCGGCGGTCGCGCAGCTGCAGCGGAATGGCCTACGCCTGCTCGCCGGCACCGATGCGCCCAGCCCGGGCACTGCCCACGGCGCCAGCTTGCACGACGAACTCCATCTGCTCGTGCTGGCCGGCCTGTCCCCGCCCGCAGCTCTGGCCGCCGCGACGAGTGCACCCGCCGCGGCATTCGGCCTCACCGACCGAGGCGGCATCGCGCCGGGCATGCGTGCCGACCTCGTCCTGGTCCAAGGCGACCCCGAGCACGACATCACCGGGACGCGGGCCATCGAGCAGGTGTGGCGGGCCGGACACCCGGCATCGCGCTCCCCGACCGCGGAATGACCGCAGTGCGTGACCTGGGTAGGGACGAGCTGCACGACCACAGCCGGACGACTGAGCACGGGCTGCCCCGAACGTGGTCAGAGCTGCCCCGACGAACGGGCGAGCACGGCACTGCCCCGTCCATCCGACGAGCAGTGCCCGCACTCATCCGCCCGGCCATGCGAGCCGTCCTCGTCAGCGCGCAGAACCGTCAACTGATGGCGTACCTCGCCGCTGACTGGCGGCGTGGCGGCTGGAAGGCGGGGCAGGCGGCCCCCGGGAACGCTGCCCAGTTCGACCGCGCCGACGAGACGGCCGTGATGACTCATGGTGGGCCGCTCAGGGGGCAAGAGCGACGCACGGCCGATCAGATCGACCCTGTGCGCAGCTCAGCCCTTCTTGAGCTGGTTGTAGACCTCCTTGCAGGCCGGGCACACCGGGCTGCCGGGCTTGGGGGTCTTGGTGACCGGGAAGACCTCGCCGCAGAGCGCCTCGACCATGGTGCCCATGACCGCGCTTTCGGCGATCTTGTTCTTCTTCACGTAGTGGAAGACCTCGTTGGCGCTGCCGGTGTCGGCGTCCCGGACGTCCGGCCGCTCGAGGATGTCGCTGCTGCTCACGTCTGCTCCCTGGTTCGGGGTGCGGGACCGGTGACCGGTCGCCCGCGGACCGCCCACCATGATGACAGGGTGCAGAACTCCCATCCCGACCTCGCCGTTCCCGTCCTCTCCCCCGAGGTGGCCGACGCGCTGTCGGCCGGCCGGCCGGTCGTGGCGCTGGAGAGCACGCTGCTCGCCCACGGGCTGCCCCGCCCGGAGAACCGCGCGGCCGCCGACCAGGTGGAGGACGCCGTCCGGGCCGGCGGTGCGGTGCCGGCCTCGATCGCCGTCCTGGACGGGGTCCCGCACGTCGGGCTCACCGCGGAGGAGGTCGACCGGGTCTGCGCCGACCCGGAGCTGGCCAAGCTCGGCGTCCGGGACCTGCCGATCGCCGCGGCGCTGGGCCGCAGCGGTGCCACCACCGTCTCCAGCACCGCACTGCTGGCCGAGCGCGCCGGGATCGGCGTGTTCGCCACCGGCGGCCTGGGCGGGGTCCACCGGCACGCCGGCGACACCTTCGACGAGTCCGCCGACCTGACCGCGCTGTCCCGCACCTCCCTGGTCGTGGTCTGCGCGGGTGTGAAGTCGATCCTCGACGTCCCGGCCACCCTGGAGCGGCTGGAGTCGCTGTCGGTGACCGTCGTCGGCTACCGGACGCTGCGATTCCCCGGCTTCTACGTGGCCGACTCCGGGTCCGCGGTCGACTGGTCGGTCGAGACGCCGGCCGAGGCAGCCCGGGTGTTCGCCGCCCGCCGCGGACTGGCGCCCGGAGCGGTCGTCGTGGCGAACCCGCTGCCGGTGGACCAGCAGCTGGACGCCGAGCTGCACGACCGGGTGATCGCCGACGCGCTCGCCGCCGCGGACGCCGCCGGGGCCCGCGGGAAGGACGTCACCCCGTTCGTCCTCGGCCACCTGCACGACGCCAGCGGCGGCGCCAGCCTGGAGGTCAACGTGCGGCTGGTGCTCCGCAACGCCGAGCTCGCCGGGCAGATCGCGGCCGAGCTCGCGGCGCTCCCCCGCTGACCGGCCGACCGTGACCGCACCGCGGGTCGTCGTCGTCGGCGACGTCTGCACCGACGTCGTCGCCCTGCTGTCCGGGGACCCGGCGCCGGGTTCGGACCGCCCCGCCGCGATCGTCACCCGCGGCGGCGGGGCGGGCGCGAACGTGGCGGCGCACCTGGCCGCGCTCGGGACGCCGGTGACGCTGGCCGGCTGCGTCGGCGAGGACCTCCCCGGTCAGGCGCTGTGCCGGGACCTCACCGGCGCCGGGGTGACCCTGGCGGTGCGCGCCCTCCCCGGCCTCTCGACCGGCACGATCATCAGCCTCGTCGAGCCGGGCGGGGAGCGGAGCATGCTCGCCGACCGCGGCGCCAACCTGGCGCTGCAGCCCGACGACGTCCCGGCGCCGCCGGCCGGAGGCCACCTGCACCTGTCCGGGTACACGCTGCTGGACGACGGACCGCGGGCAGCCGGGCTCGCCGCCCTGGCCGCGGCGCGCACGGCGGGGTGCACGGTGTCGGTCGACCCGGCGTCGACCGGGCCGCTGGCCGGCTACGGCGTGGACCGGTGGCTCGCCGACACCGCGGCGGCCACCCTGCTGCTGCCCAACGCGGAGGAGGCGCGGCTGCTCACGGGCTGCACCGACACCACCGAGGCAGCCCGGGCGCTCGCCGGGCTGCACCCGGTCGTCGTGGTCAGCCTCGGGGCCGAGGGGGCGCTGTGGGCAGCCGGGGACGTGCTGGTGCACCGGGCCGCGCACCCGGCCGAGGTCGTGGACACGACCGGCGCGGGCGATGCCTTCACCGCCGGCGTGCTGTCGGTGTGGTCGGCGTCCGCCGGCCGGCCCGACCCGGCGGCGGCGCTGGAGGCCGGCCTGCAGCGGGCCGCCGTCGTGGTGGGACGGGCGGGGGCCCGCTGAGGCTCACATGTCGATGACGCGGGCCTTGCTGCTGCTGCCCGACTCCAGGATCCGGTCGGGTGCCGGCGGCCGGTAGCGGTTGGGGTCGAGGTGCTTCTTCGGCGGCCGGTCGTTGGCCATGACCACCGCGATCCAGGGCAGCACCGTGCCGAGGACGGCGAAGACCGCCATCAGCCACAGCGAGTACTGGGCGGTCAGCGCAGCGATGACCAGGCTGCCGCCACGGATCGCCATGGTGATCGAGTAGCGCCTCTTGCGGGCTGCGTGCTGGTCGGCCTGGCTCGGCTCGGCTTCGGTGATGAGCAGGGGCTCGCGTCGGTCGGACCGGCTCGAGGACTGGCTGGATGCCACGGTCGCCCTTCCCTGGGTCGGCCGGGGGATGGGCGGCGGTGGTCGGTTCTCGCTGGTGCGACCGGCCCCGGAGCCCCCGGCTCCTGGGACCCATCGTGCCACTCGATCGTGCGCCATGCAGGTGCTCGGTGCACTGTTCCCACGTGCCCGCCGACACAGGCGCCGATCACCCCTGCTGGGCCTTCGCGTCCTTGGCGGCCTGCTTGAGCTGCTGCTTGGTGGCGCGCACCTCGGCCAGCGAGGCGGGGCCGGTGATGTCGGCGACCGAGCGGCGTGCACCCTCCTGGCCGTAGTCCCCCGCCGCCGCGCGCCAGCCGGGTGGCGTGACGCCGCACTGCTTGCCGAGCAGGGCGAGGAAGATCTTCGACTTCTGCGCGCCGAAGCCGGGCAGCTCGCCCAGCCGGCGGAGCAGGGTCGTGGCGTCCGGGACGTCGCTCCACAGCGCCTCGGCGCGGCCGTCGTACCGCTCCAGCAGCAGGCGGGCCAGGTCCTGGGCGCGGGTGGCCATCGACCCCGGGTAGCGGTGCAGGGCCGGCGGGCCCTGGAAGTGCCGCTGCAGCACCTCGGGGTCGCAGCCGGCGAGCCCTGCTGCCGACAGCGTGTCGACGCCGAGCCGGTCCTCAGTCACAGGCGTGTGCGTGTGCGTGTGCGTGTGCCTGTGCGTGTGACCCCTCCGACACAACCCGCCCGAAGCCCCCATGGTCACTGACCATGGGGGCTTCGTCGTGCGCAGCGGCTCCGCGAACTCCGTCAGACGACGATGTCCAGCAGCAGCACGATGGGCAGCGAGATCACCGATGCCAACGACATGGCCACGGTGTGGGTCTTGAACGTCCCTCGGGTGCTCAGGTTGAGCAGTGACTGGAACATCCAGAAGAAGTTGCTGCTGACGTGCGGGAGGAACAGTGCCCCGGAGCAGGCGGCCAGGGCGATGAGCACGACCGGGACACCCAAGGAGCCTGCGATCGGGGCCAGGATGCCGGCCGCGGTGATCGCGGCGATGGAGATGGACCCCATCGCGATGTGCAGGATCGCGGCGACCAGCCAGACCAGCAGCAGCGGCGGGAGGAACCCGGCGTTGAACGACTCGGCCAGCACGTCGCGCAGCCCGGACTGACCGATCACCTCGGCGACGGAGCCGGAGAGCCCAGACAGGACCAGGATGGGGCCGGCCATCGCCAGCGCCTTGCCGACGGCCGAGTTGACCTCCGCTCGAGGCAGGACCCGCTGGGCGAGCAGGTGAGCCAGACCGGCGCCTATCGCCATCGCAATGACCGGCTCACTGAGCAACGCAATTGGGCCCAGGGGGAAGTCGAAGGCGTTGGCCAGCGCACCCAGCGCGATCAGCGCCAGCGTCACCAGCACCGGGGAGATCGACACCAGCAGCGGCAGCTGCCGGACCCTCTCCTCGGATGGCCGGGTGACCGTCGTGGTCGTGATGGCGGTCGAGCTCGCGGCCCCGGGATGTCCGTCAGAACCAGCAGCGCCGCCGCCGGCACCGCCTCCGTTGCCGGCGCCGTCGTCGGCCCCTTCGTCGGTGTCGTCAACCGGCGCCTTGAGCTCGTCGGCAGCCGGGTCCCAGCGCAGCACCCGCTTCAGCAGCACGGCGAAGGTGAGCATCGTGAGCACGGCGGTGGGCACTCCGACGATGAGCCCGAGCAGGAACATCTCACCGAGCGGCACGTCCAGCAGGCCGGCCACGGCGAGGGCGCCGACACCCGGGACCACGAAGACGAGCCCGACCTCGATGCCGGCAGTCAGCGCACCGCCCATGAGGGCGACGCCCCGCGGGCCCAGGCGGGGACCCAGGCGCCGCGCCAGTGGCGCGGTGAGCACCAGCACCACATCGGAGTAGATGGAGGTGAACAGCGTGGAGAGGGAGACGGCGAACACCATCGGCACCCGCTTCTCACCGAAGAGCCCCAGCAGTCCTTCGATGACGCGCTGAAGGGTGTTCGTGGCGGTGAGCAGGGATCCCATGACGACGCCGAAGGTGATGAGCAAGCCGATCTCGGCCATCACGTCGCCGAACCCGACGGTCAGGGCCTCCGCGGTGCCGCTGATGCCCAGCCCGGTGGCCAGGCCCAGGTATGTCGCCCCGATCAGCAGTCCGAAGATGGGTGGGGTCTTGAGCCAGGTGATCAGCGCAACGATGCCCACGATTGCGATGACGGTGTGGGCAAGGAGCCAGGCATCGGACACGGTGCCCTCCTAGGAAGTCGGGTGCGGACGGCGTCTGTGCCGCCCATCACAACGAGCACCAGTGAGCCCTGCGGTAGGCGTACCGGTCCAAGACCGGGTTGCTGGCAAGGTGATAGGCACCGGCTATCGACGGGAGGCAGGACGCGGTGGACGCTCGTCAGCTCAGGTACTTCCTGGCCGTCGTGGACGCCGGCAGCGTCCACCGGGCCGCCGAGCAGCTGTACGTCGCCCAGCCCTCGGTCTCCCAGGCGTTGCGGGCACTCGAGCGGGACCTGGGCAGCCTGCTGTTCCACCGCACGGGCCGCCGTCTGGTGCTGACCGCAGCCGGCCACGCGCTCGTGGGCCCTGCCCGGGAGGTGCTGCGTGGACTGGAGCTCGCCCGGGCGACGGTGGAGGCCGTCGACGGACTCGTCGGCGGGGAGCTCGCGATCGCCTCGATGCCCTCGCAGGCGGTCAGTCCACTCACCGGCCTGGTCGCCGCCTTCGCTGCTGCCCACCCGCTCGTCCTGATCTCGGTCCGGGCGGCGAGCACGCCCATCGCCGTGCAGGCCATGCTGACGACCGGCAACGCCGAGCTCGGAGTGGTCGCCGCCGCACCGTCGGCGCCCGCGCTGCACGACCTTGAGGTCCTCCACCTGGAGACGCAGCGGTTCGCCCTGCTGGCCCGGGACGAGTCGATGCTGCCCCCGGGCGACCCCGTTCAGCCTGCGGACCTCGCCGGTGCCGCGCTCATCGTCGGCCAGCAGGGCACCGGGATGCGCAGCGTGGCCGAAGCGGTGCGACGCCAGGCCCTGGGCAGCCGCTTCGCAGTCGAGGTCGAGCACCGGGAGGCCGTGCTGCCGCTGGTCCTCGCGGGCGTCGGCACGGCGGTGGTCAGCGACTCCTGGCGGGCACTGGCCGAGTCCGCGGGTGCCACCGTCCGGGCACTGGACTGCCCCGATCTGCTCCACGTGTCGCTGCTGTACCGGCCGGGCCGGTTGAGCCCAGCCGCCGCCGCGTTCCTCCACCTGGCGCAGGACACGACCGAGACGCTGCTCTGATAGGCGCAACCTCTCAGCGCGGCAACAACTGCGTCTTGGACGTGTGACGCGAGGCACGGTCGACTGAAGCCATGACCAGCTACCGCATCGCCCTCATCCCCGGCGACGGCATCGGCGCCGAGGTGCTCCCCCCGGCTCAGGCCCTCCTCGACGCCGTCGGCCGCCGGCACGGCATCCAGTTCACCTACGACTCCTTCGACTGGTCGTGCCAGCGGTACGTGGCCGAGGGCGCGATGATGCCGGCCGACGGCCTGCAGCAGATCCGCCACCACGACTCAGTGCTGCTGGGAGCGGTCGGCTGGCCCGGGGTTCCTGACCACGTGTCGCTGTGGGGGCTGCTGATCCCCATCCGCCGCAGCTTCCAGCAGTACGTGAACCTGCGGCCGATCAGGGTGCTCGACGGGGTGCCCAGCCCGCTGCGCAACGCCGGCACCGGGGACGTCGACCTGGTCGTCGTCCGGGAGAACGTGGAGGGCGAGTACTCCGAGATCGGGGGGCGACTGGGTCGGGGCACCGAGGACGAGTTGGCCGTGCAGGAGGCGGTCTTCACCCGCAAGGGCGTCACGCGCGTCGTCGAGTACGCCTACGCGCTGGCCGAGAGCCGCGGCAACCACGTCACCTCGGCGACCAAGAGCAACGGCATCGTGCACACCATGCCGTTCTGGGACGAACTGGTGGCCGAGGTGGCGCAGCAGCACCCCAGCGTGCGCAGCGACAAAGAGCACATCGACGCCCTCGCCGCCAAGCTCGTGCTCGCCCCGGAGCGCTTCGATGTCATCGTGGGGTCCAACCTGTTCGGCGACATCCTCAGCGACCTGGCCGCCGCGGTGGCCGGCAGCATCGGTGTCGCGCCGGCGGCCAACCTCAACCCCGAGCGGGAGTTCCCGTCGATGTTCGAGCCGGTGCACGGCTCGGCCCCCGACATCGCTGGTCAGGGCAAGGCCAACCCCCTGGGCGCCATGTGGTCGGCGGCCATGATGCTCGACCACCTCGGCCACCCCGAGGCCAGCGCGGAGCTCCTCGCCGCTGCCTTCGGTGCGCTGGCCGACGGCATCAGCACCGCCGACCTGGGCGGGTCCGCGGACACTGCCGGCTACACGCGCGCCGTGCTGGACCGGGTCAGCGCACCGGCCACCGTCAACGCCTGAGCCTGGAGCCGAGAGTGCGTGTCCTGGTTGCCCCGGACAAGTTCAAGGGCTCCCTGACCGCGCTCGAGGTCGCGGAGGCCATCGGCCGGGGCCTGGCGGCGGCAGGTGTGGCCGTCAGGCTCTTTCCCCTGGCCGACGGCGGTGACGGCAGCGTGGACGCCGCGGTGTGCGCCGGCTCAACCGCCCACCCGGTGCGCGTCCACGGCGCCGACGGCGAGCTCCGCGACGCCGCCTTTGCATTCGACGGGACGACCGCCGTCGTCGAGGTGGCCACCACCTGCGGGCTGGCGACGCTGCCCGCCGGAGAGCTCGTCCCGATGTCCGCGTCTTCCCACGGCTTCGGCGAGGCTGTCGCGGCCGCGGTCACCGCCGGCGCCCGGCGGATCGTGCTCTGCCTGGGCGGGAGCGCCAGCACTGACGGAGGCGCCGGCATGCTGACGGCGCTCGGCGTCCGTTTCCGCGATGCCCACGGCGGCGAGGTCGACCCAGCCGGCGAGACGCTGATAAAGATCGCCGACCTCGACGTCTCCGGGCTGCTGCCTCTCGGCGGCGTGGAACTGGTCGTGGCAACCGACGTGAGCAACCCGTTGGTCGGCCCCGACGGGGCCGCCGCGGTGTTCGGCCCGCAGAAGGGCGCTACGCCGGCTCAGGTCGACCTCCTTGAGGTGGGTTTGAGCCATCTCGCCCAACTGCTGGGCAACAACCCTCAACCTGGCGCTTCACCAGCGGACACGCCAGGGGTCGAGGAGCCCGGCGTCGGGGCGGCGGGCGGCCTCGGGTTCGCCTGCCGATGGCTCGGCGCCCAGCGCGTGCCCGGAGCCGACTTCTTCCTCGACCTCTTGGACTTCGACGGAGCCGTCGTCGACTGCACCGCCGTCGTCACCGGCGAGGGCCGCATCGACGGCCAGACACTGGCCGGGAAGTTGCCCGCCGTCGTCGCGTCACGAGCCATCCCCCGGCCGGTGTACGCCGTTGTCGGCCAGTCCCTTCTCGCCGACGACGAATGCCAACGACTGGGACTGCGGCAGGTAGTCGCCCTCGCCGACCTCGACGCCGCCGACTCGAGCCGCGATCCCGAACTGTCCCGGCGCCTCACCGAGCAGGCCGGAACGCTCATCGGCCAGCGCCTACGCGCCCGGGAGTGAGCCGGAGTTGCGCGGCGGCGATGTCGGTCGACGACCCAGGTGATCACCGGCGGAGCTGCCGACTTGCTCCGCTGCCGTCTGTAGCAACCGTCTGCCACGGAACTCGAAGTCGGTGAGCACGTCCACTGCGGAGATCAGGTCGATCCTCAGCGAATACACAGCGCAGTCACGCCGCTACACCAGCCCGGCCACGCGACAGTCGTGACGAGACCGCACCCCGTTACCCATTGGAGTTCTCTGTGCCTTCGCAGTCCCGGCCGGTTCCAGCCCCGACCTATCAGGGCCGTCGCTTGCCCCGGCCCGAGGAGGAGGTCATCGACCAGGGCCTTGCCTTCGACCTCGGCACCCTGTTCAACCGCCGGAAGATGCTGGGCGTCCTGGGCCTGGGCGCCGCCACCGCGGGGCTGGCTGCTTGCGGAGGCGGATCGAGCAGCGGTTCCGCCACGGCGTCCAGCTCCGCTGCGTCGAGCTCCGCGGCGACCGCGGCGTCCGGGGAGATCCCCGATGAGACTGCCGGCCCCTACCCCGGCGACGGCTCCAACGGCGCCAACGTGCTGACCCAGAGCGGCGTCGTCCGCAGCGACATCCGGTCCAGCTTCGGCACCTCGTCCACCACGGCCGAGGGCGTCCCGCTCACCATCGAACTGACCGTCCTCGACATGGCCAACGACGACGCACCCTTCGAGGGCGTCGCCGTGTACGTCTGGCACTGCAACCGGGACGGTGAGTACTCGCTGTACTCCGAGGACATCCTCAACGAGAACTACCTGCGCGGCGTGCAGGTCGCCGACGCCGACGGGAAGGTCACCTTCACCAGCATCTACCCGGCCTGCTACTCCGGCCGTTGGCCACACATCCACTTCGAGGTCTACCCCGACGTCGACAGCATCACCGACTCCACGAACACAATCGCCACCTCGCAGATCGCCATGCCCCAGGCCACCAACGACGTCGTCTACGCCACCACGGGCTACGAGAACTCGGTCAGCAACCTGTCGCAGGTCAGCCTGGACAGCGACAACGTCTTCGGGGACGACTCCGGCGTCACCCAGCTCCCCACGGTGTCCGGCGACGTCGACGGCGGCTACACCGTCGCCCTGACCGTGCGGGTGGACACCACCACCACGCCGACCGGAGGCGGCACCGCTCCCGGCGCCGACGGAGCTCCGTCCGGCGCGCCCAGCGGCGCTGCACCATCGGGTGGGGGCCCCGGAGGTGCGCCTCCCTCCGGCGCTCCCGGCACGCCTCCGCCAGGGTCCGCTGACGGCACTTCGGCCGGCCCGTCGTCTTGACCGTCCCCACTCAACTCATCGGCGTGGCCGGGCGCCGTGCGTGCGCCCGGCGAAAGGACATCAGATGAACCTCGGACCGGCCGAGATCGGCCTCATCGTGCTCGCCATCATGCTGCTGTTCGGGTACAAGAAGCTGCCCGACGCATCCCGCTCGCTGGGCCGGTCGCTGCGCATCTTCAAGACCGAGGTGAACGAACTGCGAGACGATCAGCCGGTCGCCGCAGTGGGCGGGACGCCGGACACCCACGACCCCGCCAGCACATCTGTGCCGCGCTCTGCATCGGCGGGCTCCGAGCCAGCCCGTCCAGCGGTCGCCCAACAGGAGATTTGAGCAGAAAGCCCGGTCGGAGCTGGCACTGACCTTGTGACTGGTGCTCTCACGATCGATCTCGGCCCCGGCGCGTGAGAACCGACGTGCGCATTCAGCCCGCCGACGATCGCGCGCCGTCGTCCTGTCACACGCTCAGGTTCGGGATCCGCCGCCGGGCCGAAACCACAGTGGTGCTCTGCTGGACGGGCGCCGGTGCCGAGCAACTCGGTTGCCGTGCCGACCAGGCCGCTGAGGGTGAGCTCCAGGCCCCGAGCACCAACTTCGGCCAGCGCAACAGCATCCCGCTCGATTTCCCTGGCACGAGCGAGCGGTGATGCAGGCCTGCCGGTGCTCAGACCGGCCGGAGGTCCGGAGTCGGCAAGCCGGCACCGACGCCGGTGCGGACGGCGGTCAGTCGGCAGTTCGGGGCGACATCGCGCCGTGTCAGATCGCGTCGCGCACTGCAGATCCTGTTGTTCCTCTTGACACCTGCTGATCCAGCAGCATGCCGAGCAGCAGGGCCAGCGGGTCGCGGCCGAGCAGCTCGTCGGCGGCGTCGTCCTGGGCGAGGTGGAGGGTCGGCACGCCGGAGATCCTGCCCGAGGAGCCGCCGGGGAGGATCTCCGGCGTGCGCGCAGTGGTGAGCCGGGTGAGCGAGGCGTCGGTGACGGTGGACGGCGAAGTGGTCGGGGCGATCGGGCCGGGCCTGCTGGCGCTGGTCGGCGTCGGCCGGGACGACGACGCGACCCGGGCCCGGGTGCTGGCGCGGAAGGTGCACGAGCTGCGCGTCTTCCCCACCGACGACGGCGCACGCTCGGTCGGTGACCTGGGCCTGCCCGTGTTGGTCGTCAGCCAGTTCACGCTCTACGCCGACACCCGCAAGGGCCGCCGTCCGTCCTGGGCCGACGCCGCACCCGGGGAGCAGGCCGAGCCGCTGGTGGACGAGGTCGCCGCCGAGCTGCGCCGGCGGGGCACCGGGGTGGCGACCGGGCGGTTCGGCGCGCGGATGTCGGTGGCCTCGGTGAACGAGGGCCCGATGACCCTGCTGCTGGAGGTCTAGCTCCTCCCCGCAGCGGGTACCACACCCCTGTCGCAGACCCCCCGGCACCTTCCTGCTGGACGTTGCCTGTGAGTTGCACCGCCCCGGAACACCCCACCGGTCCGATCCGTTGCACACGACGTACCACACGGACAGAACGGCTGGAGAGCCACCCGGGCGACACCCGGGACGACGCTCTGACCGCCTCCATCGGGATGCCGAGCGCCACGAGGGCGCGGACGCATCCAGATCCCGAAGCAAGGACGAAGACTCACCGTGACCGTGCTGCAGTCCTCCCCCACCGACACCCTCGGAGTGCGCACGTCGCGCCGCGCCCCGGACACCAGTGGCCTGGTGTCGACGGACCTGGTGCGCGTGTACCTCAACACCATCGGCAAGACCGCGCTGCTGACCGCCGAGCAGGAGGTCGAGCTGGCGAAGCGTATCGAGGCCGGCCTCTACGCCGACCGGCTGCTGAACGGGAAGCAGCTGACCCCGGCGCTCCAGCGCGACTACAAGCTCCTCGCCGCGGACGGCAAGGCCGCCAAGGCCCACCTGCTCGAGGCCAACCTGCGCCTGGTCGTGTCGGTGGCCAAGCGCTACACCGGCCACGGCATGACGTTCCTGGACCTCATCCAGGAGGGCAACGTCGGCCTGATCCGCGCCGTGGAGAAGTTCGACTACACCAAGGGCTTCAAGTTCTCCACCTACGCGACGTGGTGGATCCGTCAGGCCATCACCCGCGCCATGGCGGACTCCGGCCGGACCATCCGGCTGCCCGTCCACCTGGCCGAGCAGGTCAACAAGGTGGTGCGGACCCGCCGCCGGATCCACCAGGAGCTGGAGCGGGAGCCCACTGCCGAGGAGCTCGGGCTCGAGCTCGACCTGACGCCCGAACGGATCACCGAGCTGCTCGAGTACTCCCGCGACCTGGTCTCCCTCGACCAGACCGTCGGTGCCGACGAGGAGTCCCGCCTCGGTGACTTCATCGAGGACGCCGACGCGGCAGTCGCCGAGGACGCCGTCGCCTTCCAGATGATGAAGGGCGACGTCCGCAACGTCCTGGAGACCCTCGAGGACCGCGAGCGTGACGTGGTGATCATGCGCTTCGGTCTCGACGGCGAGCAGCCGCGGACCCTGGAGCAGATCGGCAAGCGCTTCGGCCTCTCCCGCGAGCGGGTCCGGCAGATCGAGCGCGAGACGATGACCAAGCTGCGCGACCCCCAGCGCGCCGACGCGCTGCGGGACTACCTCGGCTGATCGAAGAACCCCGCTGGGCCTGAGAGCCCGCCGCCCCATCTGGGGTGGCGGGCTCTTCTCATGTCCCGGGGCGGAACATGCGGCGGGGGCCGGCGTCGATGCGGGCGGTGGGCGGGCCGACCCGGACCCCGGCGCCGGCGATCACCAGGGAGCGGCCGCCGTGCCAGGCGTTCGTCGGCCCGACGATGACCGGCTCGAGGCTGAGCGAGAGGACCTCCGGGAGGTCGTCGGCGAGCCGGGCGACGCGCAGCAGCAGGTCCTCCAGCGCCGCCGAGTCCACCGGCGTGCTGCCGCGGTAGCCGTCCAGCAGCGGCCAGGCCCGCGGCTCGCGCACCAGCTCGTGCGCGTCCAGGTCGGTCAGCGGCAGGGTGCGGTAGGCGCGGTCGCCGAGCAGGTCGGTGGCCACCCCGCCGACCCCGAAGCTGACCAGCGCGCCGAAGGACGGGTCGTCCACGATCTCCACGACGGTGCCCACGCCGGGCGCCGCCTGCTCCTGGACGATGACCGGGTCACCGGCCGGGATCGCGGCGTAGGCCGCCCGGACGTCCTCGGCGTCAGCCAGGTCGAAGCGCATGCCGCCCAGGTCCCGGCGGTCCCGCAGCCAGGGCGCGGTCGACTTCAGCACCACCGGGTAGCCGATCTCCTCCGCCGCCGCGACGGCCGACTCGACGTCCTCCACGCGCCGGGTGCCGAGCACGGGGAGCCCGTAGGCTCTCAGCAGGGTCATCGTCTCGTCGTCGGTGAGCGGCCGGCCCTCCGGCGCCCCGGCGAGCGTGCCGGTGACCACCGCCCGGGCATCGGCCTCCGCGATGTCGCCGAGCTCGGGCACGACGCCCAGCGGCCGCCGTCGCCACCGGGCGTACTCGCTCATCTTGGACAGCGCGATGACCGCCCGTTCCGGGGTGGAGAACGAGGGCACCGACCCGCGGCCCGGCATGCCGTGGGAGTCGCGGACCACGAGCTCGTCGGGGATGCCGTCGGTGGACAGGAAGTTGGCGACCAGCGGCTTCGGTGACCCCGCCGAGACCTCCCGCAGCACCCGGCCGAAGGGCTGCTCACCGCGCAGCAGCGGGGGCAGGAAGACGGCGACGACCGAGTCCACGCCGTCGTCGTCCAGGGCCGCCTGCAGGGCTGCCCGGAAGTCCTCCGGGCCGGCCTGGGTGCCGATGTCGACCGGCCGCTCGTGCGCCAGCTGCAGCCCCTGCTCCAGGATCGCGTCGGCGACCAGGACCCCCATGGCGGTCGAGTTGCCGATCACGGCGACCCGGTCGCCGTCCGGCAGCGGCTGGTGGGCCAGCAGGGTGCCGACGTCGAACAGCTGCGCCAGGGTGTCCACCCGGATCACCCCGGCCGAGGCGAACAGCGCCGCCACCGACTGCTCGGGGACGGCGACGCTGGTGCCCGCCAGCCCCGCCGTCATGCTCACGTGCCGGCCGCTCTTGACCGCCACGACCGGCTTGGTGCGGCCGACCCCACGGGCGAGCCGGGCGAACTTGCGGGGGTTGCCGAAGCTCTCCAGGTGCAGCAGCACCACCTCGGTGCCCGGGTCGCTGGCCCAGTACTGCAGCAGGTCGTTGCCGCTCACGTCGGCCCGGTTGCCGGCCGAGACGAAGCTGGACAGCCCGATGCCCCGGCCACGGGCCCGTTCCAGCAGCGCCACCCCGAGCGCGCCGGACTGGGCAAAGAAGCCCACCCGGCCGCGGCCCGGCACGTCGGGCGCCAGGCTGGCGTTGAGCCGCACCGTCGGGTCGGTGTTGACGATCCCCAGGCAGTTGGGTCCGACCACCCGCATCCCGGAGGCCCGCGCGGAGGCGACCAGCGCCCGCTCGGCGGCCCGGCCCTGCGGCCCGGTCTCGCCGAACCCCCCGGAGATGACCACCAGGCCGTGCACGTTCTTGCGCCGGCAGGCCTCGACCACGGCAGCCACCTCGTCGGCCGGGACGGCCAGCACCGCCAGGTCGACGTCGTCGGGGATCGACTCGATGTCGGCGTACGCGGGCACCCCGCGCACGTGCCGCACCGTGGGGTTCACCGGGTAGATCGGGCCGTCGAAGCCGTACTCGAGCAGGTTGTTCAGCACCGCGTGACCGACCTTCGCCGGGTCGTTGCTCGCGCCGACGACGGCCACCGACCCGGGCTCGAGCAGCCGGCCGATGGAGCGGGACTCGCTGCGCTGCTCCCGCTCGTGGGCGACGGCCAGGGACTGCTCGGTGGGGGCGATCGGGAAGGTCAGGTGGACCACGCCGTCCTCGTAGGACCGCTTGGCCGAGTACCCGGCGTCGAGGAAGACCCGCACCATCGCGCTGTTCTGGCTGAGCACCTCGGCGACGAACCGGCTGATCCCGCGCTCCCGGGCGGCCGCGGCCAGGTGCTCGAGCAGCACCGACCCGAGCCCGCGCCGCTGGTGGGCGTCCTCGATGAGGAAGGCCACCTCGGCGTCGTCGGTGCCGGGGTAGCGGTCGTACCGGCCGACCCCGATCAGCCGGTCGCCGAGCAGGACGACGAAGGCCACCCGGGCGTCGTGGTCGACGTGGGTGAACCGGTGCAGGTCCTTGTCCGACAGCCGCCGCATCGGCCCGAAGAAGCGGTAGTAGCGGGTCTGGTCGGAGCTGCGCTCCATCAGCCCGACGATGCCGTCGGCGTCCTCGGGGGTGATCGGCCGCAGGTGCACCGTCCCGCCGTCGGCGGCGACGACGTCGGCCTCCCAGTGCGGCGGCGCAGTGACGTTCACGGATGCGTCCTCGGTCATGGGTTTTCGCGGCCACCTCGTAGGGGCCCGCCACGAGCCTGCGAGTGGTGGGGGACGAGGTGGTCCTCAATCACGGGGGTCGTCCGGGTCGAGTCCGAAGTAGGGAAAGGAGGCGGTGCGGGTCCGCATGATCGCGCGGTCGACCCGGGTCTCGGTGAAGGGGTCCCAGCGGTTGAAGCCGACGTAACCGCCCTCGGTCATCGTGACCGGCGGCGGCGTCCGCAGGCCGCGGCGCCGGACGTCGTCCTGCCAGCTCTGCGGGATCTCCGTGTCCGGCGCCAGCCGCTCCCCGCCGGCCTCGGCGATGAGGTGCGTCCAGGCCCGCGGCACGCAGCGGACCAGGCCGTACCCACCGCCGCCGAGGGCCACCCAGCGGCCGTCGCAGACCTCGTGCGCCAGGTCGTGGACGGCTCGGTAGGAGGCGCGCTGGCCGTCCACGGTGAGCCCGAGGTCGGCCAGCGGGTCCTCGTGGTGGGCGTCGCAGCCGCACTGGGTGATCAGGATCTGCGGCTGGAAGGCGCGGACCACGCTGGGGACCACCGCGGTGAACGCGCGCAGCCAGCCGGAGTCGTCGGTGCCGTTGGGCAGCGCCAGGTTGACCGCGCTGCCCAGTGCCTTCTGCGGGTCGCCGGTCTCCTCCGGGTAGCCGGTGCCGGGGAACAGGGTCAGCGGGGTCTGGTGGACGCTGACGGTGAGCACCCTCGGGTCGTCGTAGAAGGCGGCCTGAACGCCGTCGCCGTGGTGCACGTCCAGGTCGACGTAGGCGATGCGCTCCCAGCCCTGGCCGAGCAGCCACGCGATGGCGACCGCCGCGTCGTTGAAGACGCAGAACCCCGACGCCGCGTCCCGCATGGCGTGGTGCAGGCCCCCGGCGATGTTCACCGCGTGCTGCGCCCGCCCGGTGGACACCAGCTCGGCGGCGCGCACGCTGCCGCCGGTGATCAGCGCGGCGGCGTCGTACATGCCGGGGAACACCGGGTTGTCCGCCGTCCCCAGGCCGTGCCCGACGCCGTAGGGGTCCTCCGGTGCCCGGCGGACCGCCTCGAGGTAGGCCGGGTCATGCACCAGGGTGAGGAGCTCCGGGCCGGCGGGGGTGGGTGCCACGACCTCCAGCCGCGGCCGTGCCAACACCCCCAGCGAGTCGGCCAACCGCATGGTCAGGTCCAGCCGGACCGGGTGCATCGGGTGGTCGCCGCCCATGGTGTAGCCCAGGAGCGTGTCGTCCCAGACGACGGCCACGGAGTCGCTCACGGCCGCCCACCGCCGGAGGCCGGGCGTGCGACCGGTGCTGCGGTGCTCGTCATCGAGCGGGCCAGCTGCATCACCGTGGCGACGCTACCGGTGGCGCACCCTCGCTGCGCCAGGGGAACGCGTCGGTCCTGATCTCCCCGTGGGGTGGCCCCCGCCTCGTAAGATCGGGCGCACCTGACGGAGGAGTGGACGTGAACGACCTCATCGACACCACGGAGATGTACCTCCGGACCATCTTCGAGCTCGAGGAAGAGGGCATCGTCCCGCTGCGCGCGCGGATCGCCGAGCGCCTGCACCAGAGCGGCCCGACGGTGAGCCAGACCGTGGCGCGGATGGAGCGCGACGGTCTCCTCACCGTGCAGGGCGACCGGCACCTGCAGCTGTCCGACGAGGGCCGGGCGCTGGCCACCGCGGTCATGCGGAAGCACCGGCTGGCCGAGTGCCTGCTCGTCGACGTCATCGGCCTGGAGTACGCCGACGTCCACGAGGAGGCGTGCCGCTGGGAGCACGTGATGAGCGAGGCCGTCGAGCGCAAGCTGCTCAGCCTGCTCGGCAACCCGACCGTCTCCCCCTTCGGCAACCCGATCCCGGGGCTGGACGCGCTCGGCGGCGACACCTCGGCCGTCCTGGACGCGCTGACCCTGCTGTCGGTGACGGCGACCCCGGAGGGTCGGCAGGTCGTCGTCCGCCGGATCAGCGAGCAGCTGCAGGAGGACGCGCCGCTGCTGCGCTCGCTGGCCGACCAGGGCGTCCGTCCCGGTTCCACGGTCACCGCCACGCTGGTCAACGGCACCGTGCTGGTCGACGGCGTCGCCGTGCAGCCCGGTGTGGCCCAGCACGTGTTCGTCAGCGCGGTCGACGACGACCTCACCCCGGCCGAGGCGGCCGAGGCCGCGGTCGGCGTGGGCTAGGAGCGAACCGGCCGCTGCGCGCACCGGATGCCGGTCCGAGTCGTTCGCCTTGCTCACGACTCGGTCACTAGGCTCGGGGACCACCCGTCCGGACGTGCAGAGAGAAGGCACCGGTGAGCGACTCCGCAGCTCCTCCCGAGCAGGCTGCTGACACCCCTCCGCCCAGCCCGTTCCACCGGCTCGCGGACTTCGTCGCACTGCCCCGGCTGGGCGGCCTGGCGCTCTCCACCGATGGCAGCCGGCTGGTCACCTCGGTCGCCACGCTGGACGCCGAGGGGAAGAAGTGGCAGTCCGCGCTGTGGGAGGTCGACCCCACGGGGCGGCGGGAGGCGCGCCGGCTGACCCGGGGCGCCGCCGGCGAGTCCGCGCCGCTGTTCACCCCGGCCGGCGACCTGCTGTTCACCTCCGCCCGCCCGGACCCGGAGGGCAAGGAGGGCGGGGAGCCGACGGGCTCGCTGTGGAGCCTGCCGGCAGGCGGCGGCGAGGCGCGGCTGGTCCTTCAGCGCCCCGGCGGCATCTCGGCGGTGGCGCTCGCCCAGGACACCGGCGACGTCGCGGTCGTCGCGTCCACGATGCCCGGTGCGGCGGACGCCGAGGCGGACGAGCAGCGCCGGACGGCCCGCAAGGACGCCGGGGTCAGCGCCGTGCTGCACGAGAGCTACCCGGTGCGGTTCTGGGACCACGACCTGGGCCCGGCCGTCCCGCACGTGTTCTGGATCGGCCGGCTGCCGGCCGAGGCCGCCCCGGGCACCGCGGCGGCGACGCCGACCTGGCGCGACCTCACCCCGGACGCCGGCCCGCCGCTGGGCGCCGGGGACGACGTGGCCCTCTCCCCCGACGGCCGCTTCCTGGCCCGCAGCGAGGACGTGCCGGACGGGCCGGCCGGCCGACGCTCCCGGCTGGTGCTCACCGAGGTGGCGTCCGGGGGGACCCGGGTCCTCCTCGACGACCCGCTGTCCGACGTGTACGCGCCCTCGTTCTCCCCCGACTCGGCACGGGTGGTCTGCGTCTGCGAGTCGCAGTCGACCTTCGCCGAGCCCCCGGACCACACGCTGCTGGTCGTCGACGTGGCCACCGCGGAGGCCCGCGAGCTGACCGCCGGCTTCGACCGCTGGCCGAGCGCACCGCAGTTCTCCGCGGACGGGGACTCGGTGTTCTTCCTCGCCGACGACGACGGCCGGCACGCCCTCTTCCGGGTCGGGCTGGACGGCGGCTCGCCGGTGCGGCTGACCGACCAGGGCGCCTACAGCGACCTGCAGGTGGCCCGGGACGGCAGCGCTCTCTACGCCCTGCGGTCGGGCTACGACACCCCGCCGGTGCCCGTCCGGCTGGACCCGCGGGCGACCGGGCAGGACCCGTCCCCGCTGCCCAACCCGGGCACCATCAGCAGCTTCCCGGGCACCCTCCGGGAGCTGGACGCGACCGCCACCGACGGCAGCCGGGTGCAGTCCTGGCTGGTGCTGCCTGAGGGTGCCGGCCCGGAGAACCCGGCACCGCTGGTGCTGTGGGTCCACGGCGGCCCGCTGATGAGCTGGAACTCCTGGTCCTGGCGCTGGACGCCGTGGGTGCTGGCCGCCCGCGGCTACGCGGTGCTGCTGCCCAATCCCGGCCTCTCGCAGGGCTTCGGCCAGGACTTCGTGCGCCGCGGCTGGGGTGCGTGGGGTGCCGAGCCCTACACCGACCTGATGAGCGCGGTCGACGCCGCCGAGGCGCTCCCGGAGATCGACGAGACCCGGACCGCGGCGATGGGTGGCTCGTTCGGTGGCTACATGGCCAACTGGATTGCCACCCAGACCGACCGGTTCGCCGCGATCGTCACCCACGCGAGCCTCTGGCACCTGGACACCTTCAGCGGCACGACCGACTCGGCGTTCTACTGGGAGCGCGAGTTCGGCAACCCGCTGACCGAGCCGAAGCGCTACGACCAGAACTCCCCGCACCGGTACGCCGACGCGATCCGGACGCCGATGCTGGTCATCCACGGCGACAAGGACTACCGGGTGCCGATCGGCGAGGGCCTCCGGCTCTGGTACGACCTGCAGAAGCGCGGGGTGCCGTCCCGGTTCCTGTACTTCCCCGACGAGAACCACTGGGTGCTCACCCCAGGCAACGCCGCGGTCTGGTACGAGACGGTGCTCGCGTTCCTGGCCGAGCACGTGCTGGGCGAGGAGTGGCGGCGGCCGGAGCTGCTCTGACCGGTCACCGGCGGGCATCGCTGGGTCCGCACGCGTCGCGGATCAGCCGGCGCACCTCGGCCGGCGGCAGGCAGGCATCCAGGGCCGTGCGCAGCAGCACGGCGAAGGTGTAGGTCGGCTCGCTGGCCAGCGCGCGCTCGAGCGCCACGTTGGCCAGCGAGCCGTCGCCGCGCACCCAGGCGGTGACCGCGAGCAGGGTCGCCGGTGCCGCGGCCAGCGATGCCGGCGCCCGCCGGGTCAGCTCGGTCCAGACCACCTCGGCTGCAGCCGCCGAGCGGCCCAGCGCCAGGGTGAGCGCGCGGTCGCGCAGGTCGACGTCGCGCAGCCCCCAGGCGAGCCGGGCCACCTGCCGGTCGGACAGCCGGGCGCCCGCACCGGGTTCCGCGGCGTCCACGGCCGCCAGCACAGCCGCCCAGCCCTCCTCCGCGACGGCGTCCCAGCCCAGCTCGGCGGTCCGGCGGGCCAGGTGGTCACCCACCTCGTCGCAGGCCCGGGCCATCCCCGCAGCGGCCAGGAAGCCGACCGGGGCGAGCCGCCGGACCAGCGCGGCCCGGTCGGCCTCGACCACCTGCCCGGTCACCACGGCGGCGGCGGCCAGCGGGCTGGTGCCGCCGGGCAGCGGCGTGCCTGCAGCGGGCAGGCAGCACGCCGCGTCGCAGTCGTAGGACCACCAGCGACCGCCCCGGACCAGGAGGACCTCGCGCACGGCCACCCGGGCCGCGGTGAAGGCGAGCACCGCCTCGTGCACCAGCGGCCGGTGCGGCAGCTCGGCCGGACCGGGCCCCCCGTCCCGGTCGTCGTCCTGCTCGCTCACCACGAGGAGCAGCACGGCCGCGGGCCGGTCGGTGAGCATCGAGCGCACCATGCCGTCCAGCACCGGCCGGGCGTGCGCGGCGGGCGGCAGGTCGGTCCGGCCGGTGAGGCCGAGCCGGCCACCGCCCCGGCCGCGCAGGCTCACCGCCACGAGCGACTCGTGCGGCTGGAAGCCGATGAGGTGCGGCAGGGCGGCGGCCACCTCGCCGGGATCGGAGAGACGGACGGTGAACGGCGGGTCGGCGTCGGACATGCGGCGACCCTGCTGCCGGCAGGCCCGGCGCGGAGCGTGTCAGCCCAGGTTGTGGACGGAGGCCGCCCCTGTGGACGGCCAGCAGCGGGCCGTCGGCTCACGGGTGCACGGTCAGGACATGTGCACCCCGTCCCCGTGCCGGACCGCTTGCTCAGTCCAGGGCGTCGGCCTGGTGCTCGTAGGCCTGCTGCAGCAGAGCGCCGAAGGCCGCGGGGTCGGTCGCACCGGTCGGATCGGTGGTGGTCAGGCTGACCAGCCGGTCGCCGTCCGCGACCATCCCCATCAGCAGCGGCACGGTCACCGGCTGCCCGTCCGGGCCGGTCAGCGAGATGGTCATCGTCATCCCGGCCGACCCGTCGCCGAGATCCGGCACGGCCAGCTCGGCGAAGGTGGCGGTGGCCGTGCCGAGCTGGGGAGCGGTGATCGTCGCCTCCGGGCAGGACTGCACGGTCGCGCTCAGCTGGTCGACGCCGTCGGTGACCCCCGGGCCCGCGATCAGCAGCTCAGCGGTGGCGGTGCCCGCGGAGCCGGTGGTGACGGTCTGGCCGCCCAGGCCGGTGAGGTCGTCGAGGCCGGGCTCCATCGACTTCACCGCCGGCGCGCACGCCTCGGGGGTGACCGTGACGTCCTGCCCCCCGCCCAGTCCCCCGAGCGAGGACTGCTGCTGCAGCTGGTCGGCGGTGATCGGCGTGGCCTGGGCGCCGGCCCCGAACGCCTCCGCCGGCAGCAGCCCCGCGGAGAGGTCCTCGACGTCGTCCGGCGCGCCGGTGCTCTGCCCGGCCGAGGAGGTCGGGGTCGGGCTCGCCGACCCCTGCCCCTCGACCTCGGAGCCGCAGCCGGCCAGCACCGCCGCGCCGAGCAGTCCCGCGGTGAGCAGCCCGACCTGACGGCGGCGATCGGTGATCATGGTCCGAGGGTAGGGCCGGAGCACACCGGCGAGCGGGGCGCGCGCTCAGACCTCGTACTGGACGGCCGACCGTGCGGCCAGGTGGGGCTTCACGTGCTCGGCGATGACGGCCAGGTGCCGCGGGTCCATCGCGTAGGCGCGGTAGGCCTCCACGTCGGGGAAGTCGGCCACCAGGGCGGTGTGGGCATTGCCCTCGGTGATGCCGGCGTCCGGGCCGATGGCGAAGGACGTCATCCCGCCCACCACCTCCGGCAGCCGGCGGATGGCCGCGACCGTGGCGGCCCGGGTCTCGGGGTCGGTGTCCTCGGTCCAGGTGAAGAGCACGACGTGACGCAGCATGCCCGCACCCTGCCAGGCGGGCCGACCACCTGCCACGGCGCCCGGTCCGGCTCCAGGGGCGGCCGGACCCGCTGGTTAGAGTCCGGGCATGGGACGGTCGCTGCGCGTGGCACTGCTGTCCTACCGGAGCAAGCCCCACGGCGGTGGCCAGGGCGTCTACGTCCGGGCGCTGTCCCGGGAGCTCCGCGAACTCGGGCACCGGGTCGAGGTGCTGAGCGGGCAGCCCTACCCGGAGCTCGACGAGGGCGTGCCGCTGACCCGGGTGCCCAGCCTGGACCTCTACCGGGAACCCGACCCGTTCCGGACACCGCGACCCAGCGAGTTCCGCGGCCTCGTCGACGTGGCCGAGTGGGCCACCATGTGCACCGCCGGTTTCCCCGAGCCGCTGACCTTCAGCCTCCGGGCGGCCCGGCTCCTCGGCCGTCGCGCCGGCGAGTTCGACCTGGTGCACGACAACCAGTCCCTCGGCTACGGGCTGCTGCAGCTCCGCCGCCGCGGTCTGCCCACGGTGGCGACGGTCCACCACCCCATCGCGATCGACCGGGACCTCGAGCTCGCTGCGGCCACCGGCCTGCGCCGGCGGCTGACCCTGCGCCGCTGGTACGCCTTCACCGCGATGCAGGCCCGGGTCGCCCAGCGGCTGGACGGCGTCACCACCGTGTCGCAGAGCTCCCGCCGCGACATCACCCGGCACATGGGCGTGCCCGCGGCCGACGTCGAGGTGATCCCGGTCGGGATCGACCCCGACGTCTTCCGGCCGCCGGCCGAGCGGGGCCTCCGGGACCCGGCCAGCATCGTGGTGACCACCAGCGCCGACGTGCCGCTCAAGGGACTGGTGCACCTGCTCGACGCGGTCGCCAAGCTGCGCACCGAGCGGCAGGTCCGGCTGACCGTCGTCGGCACCGCGCGCCCGGGTGGACCCGCGCACGCGGCGCTGGACCGACTGGACCTCGGCGACGCGGTCCGCTTCACCGGGCCGGTGCCGACCGAGGAGCTGGTGCGGCTGCTGCAGACGGCCACGGTCGCCGCCATCCCGTCGCTGTACGAGGGCTTCTCGCTGCCCGCGGTCGAGGCGATGGCCTGCGGGACCCCGCTGGTCACCACAGACGCCGGAGCGCTGCCGGAGGTGGTCGGCTCGCACGCCGGGCTCCAGGTCCCGGCCGGCGACGTCGACCGGCTGGCCGCGGCGCTGGAGCTGGTGCTCGACCACCCGTCGCTGCAGGAGCAGCTGGGCAGGGCCGGCCGGACCCGGGTGCTGGGCGCCTACACCTGGCGGCGCACCGCGGAGCGGACCGCCGACTGGTACGCCGAGGTGCTGGACCGGTCCACGACCACCAGCACCACGACGACCGGGAGCGCCGCGTGCTGACGGTCGACTACGACCTGCTCGACCTCCGGCCCGGCATGCGGCTGCTGGACCTGGGCTGCGGGGAGGGCCGGCACGCGTTCGAGGCCTACCGACGCGGGGCCTCGGTGCTCGCGGTCGACTGGGGGCAGCAGGAGGTGGCCACCACCACCGAGTGGCTGGGCGCCATCGCGGCCGCCGGTGAGGCGCCGGTCGGCGCGTCCGCGGGAGCTGCCCGCGGCGACCTGCGGGCGCTGCCGGTGCCCGACGCCAGCGTCGACCGGGTGATCGCCTCCGAGGTGCTCGAGCACATCCCGGACGACCGGACCGCGCTGGCCGAGATCGCCCGGGTGCTCCGGCCCGGCGGTCGGGTGGCGATCAGCGTCCCCCGCTACGGGCCCGAGCGGATCTGCTGGGCGCTGTCGGACAGCTACCACGCCAACGAGGGCGGCCACATCCGCATCTACCGCGGGGACCAGCTGTGGGAGCGGCTCGTCGGCGCCGGTCTGCAGCCCACCGACACCCATCACGCGCACGCCCTGCACGCCCCGTTCTGGTGGCTCAAGTGCGCGGTCGGCGTCGACCGGGACACCTCTGCCGTGCGCGCCTACCACCGGCTGCTGGTGTGGGACCTGGTGCGCCGGCCGTGGCTCACCCGGACCGCCGAGCGGCTGCTGGACCCGTTGCTGGGCAAGAGCTTCGTGATCTACGCCGACAAGCCGGGGGTCCGGGTCGACGACACCGCCGAGCCCGCCGGGGACCTCGCGCGTGCCTGACGTCCCCGCGGCCCTCCCCGAGGTGCCCGGCGTGCTGACCGCCGACCAGGTCCGGGAGACCGTGACCGCCATCGCCGCCGAGCAGTCGGCCGACGGTGCGCTGCCCTGGTTCCGCGGTGGCCAGCTCGACGCCTGGGACATGGTGGAGTCGGCGATGGCGCTGGACGTCGGCGGCCGGCACGACCGGGCCGCCGCCGCGTACGCCTGGCTGGCCCGCCGGCAGCGCCCGGACGGGTCGTGGGCCGCCGAGTACCGGGACGGCGTCGTCACCGCGCCCGCGGTCGAGAGCAACCACGCCGGCTACCTGGCCGTCGGCGTGTGGCACTCCTGGCTCGCCACCGGCGACGACGCCCTGGTCGACCGGCTGTGGTCCACGGTGCGCCGCGCCCTGGACCTGGTGACCGCGATGCAGCTGCCCAGCGGCGCGGTCAGCTGGGCGCTGCGACCCGACGGCACGCCCGACGACACCGCGCTGCTCACCGGGAACGCCAGCCTCTACCAGGCCCTGCGCGCCGGCATCGCGCTGGCCGGTCTTGTCGGTGAGGAGCAGCCGGACTGGGACCTCGCCGCCGCCGACCTCGGCCGGGCGCTGGTCGAGCGGCCCGGGGCCTTCGCCGACCGCTCGCGGTACTCGATGGACTGGTACTACCCGGTGCTCGCCGGCGCGGTCTGCGGCGCACCGGCCGAGGCCCGGCTCGCCGCCGGCTGGGACACCTTCGTCGTCCCCGGCCTGGGCGTCCGCTGCGTCGCCGACCGGCCGTGGGTGACCGGTGCCGAGACCTGCGAGCTGGCGCTGGCGCTGGCCGCCGCGGGCCGGGTGGACGACGCCACCGAGCAGCTGGCCGCCATGCAGCACCTCCGCGCGGACGACGGCTCGTACTGGACCGGCCTGGTCTACGCCGACGACGCCCGCTGGCCGGTGGAGCGCACCAGCTGGACCGCCGCCGCCGTGGTGCTGGCCGCCGACGCGATCGCCGGCACCGGACCGGCCGCTGCGTTGTTCGCCGACCCGGGCGCGCTGGCGGGTCCTGCCCGCCGGGGAGTGCCCGACGCCACCCCCGGCGGAGGGGTCGTGCGGGGTTGACCGGCGTGCGGACCGGGCAGGGTCCGGGCGTGATCACACAGCTCCACCCACCGCTGTCCGCGGTGACCTGCGTGGTGGCCAGCCGCAACCGCCGCGCCGACCTCCTCGCCAGCCTGCCGCGGCACGAGGCGCACGTCGTCCTGGTCGACAACGCCTCCACCGACGGCACCGTGGAGGCGGTGCGCGCCGCCCACCCCGCCGTCACGGTCGTCCCGCTGGACCGCAACGCCGGTGCCGTCGCCCGCACCCTGGGCACCGCCCGCGCCGGCACCCCGTTCGTGGCCTTCACCGACGACGACTCCTGGTGGGCGCCCGGCGACCTGGCCCGCGCCGTCGCGATCATGGACGCCCACCCGCGGTTGGGGCTGCTGTCCGCCCGGATCCTGGTGGACAGCGAGGAAGAGCTGGACCCGGTCTGCACCGAGATGGCGGCCAGCCCGCTGGGCACCGAGCCGGACCTGCCCGGGCCGTCGCTGCTGGGCTTCGTGGCCTGCGCCGCGCTGGTGCGCACCGAGGCGTTCACCGACGTCGGCGGTTTCGACCCGGTGGTCCGCTTCCCCGGCGAGGAGGAGCGGCTCGCCCTGGACCTCGCCGCCGCCGGTTGGGGGCTGTCCTACGTCGACAGCGTCACCGTGCACCACCACCCCTCGACCTCGCGCGAGGCGCCGGCCAGCCGGCAGGCGGGCATCTGGCGCAGCCGGGTGCTCACCGCCCTGATGCGCTACCCGCTGCGCGACCTGGCCGGTCAGCTGCTCCGCGCCGCGCGCGCCGGCGTCCCCGGCTGGCGCGGGCTGGCCGGCGCCCTCCCCCGGGTCCCCGCGGCGCTGCGCCGCCGCCGGGTGCTGCCCCGGCACGTGATGGACGGCGTCCGGACGCTGGCCCGGTGACCAGCGAGCTCGCCGCGCCGATGACCACCGACACCGGCGCGGACCCGCGGGTCGCGGTCGTGGTCATCACCCACCAGCGGCGCGAGGAACTGCTGCTCGCGCTGTCCCGGCTGCGCCTGCTCCCCGAGCAGCCGCACGTCGTGGTCGTGGACAACGGCTCCACCGACGGCACCGCCGACGCCGTCCGCGCCCAGCACCCCTGGGTGGAGCTGATCGCCAGCCCGACCAACCTCGGCGCGGTCGGCCGCAACCGCGGCGTCGCCCGGCTGGACACCCCCTACGTCGCCTTCTGCGACGACGACACCTGGTGGGAACCGGGCTCGCTGCGCACCGCGGCCGACACCCTGGACGCACACCCCCGGCTGGCCGTGCTCACCGCGCGGATCCTGGTCGAGCCCGGCAGCACCGAGGACCCGATCGTCGCCGAGCTGCGCGACTCCCCCGTCGTCGGCGCCGACTGGCTCCCCGGCCCGGCGCTGGGCAGCTTCCTCGCCGGCGCGAGCGTGCTCCGCCGCGAGGCCTTCGACGAGGTCGGCGGCTTCAGCGAGCGGCTCTGGCTGGGCGGCGAGGAGGAGCTGATGGCCGGCGACCTCGCCTCCGCCGGCTGGGAGCTCTGCTACCTGCCGGACCTCACCGTCCACCACCAGGCCAGCACCGCGCGGGACCCGCACAAGCGGCGGGCCGACGGCATCCGCAACACGCTGTGGACCACGTGGCTGCGCCGCCCGCTCCGGCCGGCCCTGCGCCGCACCGGGCACCTGCTGCGCACCGTCCCGCGCGACCGGGTGACCGCCCGCGGGCTGCTCGCCGCGGTGCGGGGGCTGCCCTGGGTGCTCCGCGAGCGCACCGTGCTCCCGCCGCACGCCGAGGCCCGGTTCGCCGCCCTCGAGCACGCCCAGCGCAGCTCCACCGCCCGCCGCTACGTGAGCTGAGCACCCACCCCGGCGTTGATCATGGAGTTCTCGCTCGCGGACACGCGGTGGACGGCGTGTCCCCGCGCCAGACGCCCATGATCAACGAGCCGCCCAGCCGTCAGCGGGCGCAGCTGATGCAGGTGCGGGTCTGGGGGCGGGCGGCGAGCCGCTCGGGGGCGATCTGCTGGCCGCACTCGACGCAGCGGCCGTAGTCGCCGGCCGCAGCCCGGGCCAGCGCCGCGTCGACGTCGGCCAGCCGCTGCCGGGCCTGGTCGAGCAGGGCGGCGAGCTGCTGCCGTTCGAAGGCGATCGTCGCGCCCTCGGGGTCGTGCTCGTCGTCGGCGTTGGAGGACGCCGACGCCGCCACCACCTCGTCGAACTCCGCGGTGAGCGCTGCGATGTGGGCGAGGGTCCCCGCCCGGGTGCGGGTCAGGTCCTCGACTGCGGTCACCCCGCCATCGTGCCCGTCAGCGGCCGTCAGCCGGTGTCAGCCGTCCGTCGCCGCGATGTCAGCGCCACCGCCGAACCTCTCTCCTGGCAACCACCCACGTCCAGGAGGACCCATGGAGAACACCATCGAGGCCACCGGCCTCGAGCTCAGCTACGGCGCGAACCGGGCGCTGGCCGGGGTGGACCTGTCCGCCCCGGCCGGCACGGTGCTCGGCGTCCTCGGCCCCAACGGCGCCGGCAAGACCACCGCCGTCCGGGTGCTGGCCACGCTGCTGCGCGCCGACTCGGGCACCGCCCGGATCTGCGGGCACGACGTCGCCAGCGAACCCGACCGGGTGCGCGAGCTGATCGGCCTGACCGGTCAGTACGCCTCGGTCGACGAGGACCTCACCGGCCGGCAGAACCTGGTCATGATCGGCCGGCTGCTCGGGCTCTCCCGCCCCGAGGCGCACGCCCGGGCCACCGAGCTGCTCGGCCGGTTCAGCCTCACCGACGCCGGCGGCCGCTCGGCGAAGACCTACTCCGGCGGCATGCGCCGCCGGCTGGACCTGGCCGCCAGCCTGGTCAACCGGCCGCGGGTGCTCTTCCTCGACGAGCCGACCACCGGGCTGGACCCGCGCAGCCGCAACGAGGTGTGGGACACCGTCCGCGGCCTGGTCGACGACGGCACCACGGTGCTGCTGACCACCCAGTACCTGGAGGAGGCCGACGAGCTCGCCGACGACATCGTCGTCTTCGACGAGGGCAGCGTCGTCGCCCGCGGCACCAGTGACGAGCTGAAGGCGCGCACCGGCGCCCAGACCCTCACCGTCCGCCCCCGCGACCGGGCCGACCTGCCCGTCGTGCTCGCCGTCCTGGAGCAGGTCAGCGGCGCCGTCCCCAGCACTGACGCCCGCGGCACGTCCTCGGTGCCGGTGCCCAGCGAGGCGCTGCTCAGCGCCGTGCTGGACCGGCTCACCAGCCACGGCGTCGCCGTCTCCGAGGTCGCCGTCCGGCTGCCCAGCCTGGACGACGTCTTCTTCGCCCTCACCGGCCACGGCGCCGAGGACCCCACCCCCACCGACACCCGACAGGAGGCCCTGGCATGACCACCGCC
>NZ_SJEW01000016.1 GCF_005930475.1 Modestobacter altitudinis | reverse complement strand
GCCCCGACCCGCGCTCGCGCCGGCAGCCCGACGGCGTGCACGGCCTGTCCCGCCGCTTCGACCCCACGGCGTACACGTGGGGCGACCGCGCCTGGACCGGCCGCCCGCTCGCCGGCGGCGTCGTCTACGAGCTGCACCTGGGCACCTTCACCTCGGAGGGCACGCTCGACGCCGCTGCCCGCAACCTCGACCACCTGGTCGACCTCGGCGTCGACTTCGTCGAGCTGCTCCCGGTCAACGCCTTCAACGGCACCCACAACTGGGGCTACGACGGCGTCGCCTGGTTCGCCGTCCAGGAGACCTACGGCGGCCCGGCCGCCTACCAGCGCTTCGTGGACGCCTGCCACCAGCGCGGCCTCGGGGTCATCCAGGACGTCGTCTACAACCACCTGGGCCCGTCGGGGAACTACCTGCCGGAGTTCTTCCCGATCTTCGCCGAGGGCGGGGCGAACACCTGGGGCAACTCGATCAACCTCTCCGGCCCGGACTCCGACGAGGTCCGCCGCTACATCATCGACAACGCACTGATGTGGCTGCGGGACATGCACGTCGACGGGCTGCGGCTGGACGCGGTGCACGCGCTGGTCGACGAGCGGGCCACCCACGTGCTCGAGGAGATGGCCGCCGAGGTGGAGAAGCTCTCGGTCGCCGAGAGGCGTCCGCTGACGCTGATCGCGGAGAGCGACCTCAACGACCCGGGCATGGTCACCCCCCGGGTGGCCGGCGGCAGGGGCCTGGACGCGCAGTGGAGCGACGACTTCCACCACTCGCTGCACACCCAGCTCACCGGCGAGGCCCAGGGCTACTACGCCGACTTCGCCGCCGGCGGCCTCGGCGGGCTGGCCAAGGTGCTCACCGGCGCCTACTTCCACGCCGGGGACTGGTCCAGCTTCCGCCGGCGGCACCACGGCCGCCCGGTCGACACCACCTCGCTGCCCGGCTGGAAGTTCCTGGGCTACCTGCAGGACCACGACCAGATCGGCAACCGCGCCGTCGGTGACCGGATCTCCGCCACCCTCTCCCCCGGCCTGCTCGGCGTCGGCGCGACGCTGGTGCTCACCAGCCCGTTCACGCCGATGCTGTTCATGGGCGAGGAGTGGGGGGCCTCCACGCCGTGGCAGTTCTTCACCAGCCACCCGGAGCCGGAGCTGGGCCGGGCGACCGCCGAGGGCCGGATCGGTGAGTTCGCCGAGCACGGGTGGGACGCCGCCGTCGTCCCCGACCCGCAGGACCCGGAGACGTTCACCCGGTCCAAGCTCGACTGGTCCGAGCTGACCGAGGAGCCGCACGCCCACCTGCTGGCGGTCCATCGGGCGCTCATCGCCCTGCGGCACGCCCACCCCGACCTGGTCGACCCCGACCTCACCGCGATGGCGTGCAGCTGGGACGACGCCGACCGCTGGCTCGTCGTCCACCGTGGTTCGCTGCGGGTCGTGGCCAACCTGTCCGACTCCGCCCGCGAGATCGACCTGGACCTACCGGCCCACGACGTCCTGTTCACCAGCGGGGAGCTGCCGGAGCTCGACGGGTCGCAGGTGACGGTGCCGGCCGAGACGGCCGTGGTCCTCTCCACCCGCTGATCGTGCGGCAGCTGTTCCCCCCGCCGGACGGCACGGACGGCGGGGGCCTCGACGACGCCGGGCTGGCCGACGCCTACCGGGTGTCGGCCGGCCGGCACGTGCGGGTCAACTTCGTGGCGTCCCTCGACGGGGCGATCAGCATCGAGGGGCGCAGCGGCGGGCTCGGCTCGGACGGCGACCGGCGGGTGTTCCGGGTGCTGCGCGCCCTGGCCGACGCCGTGCTGGTGGGAGCCGGCACGGCCGCGGCGGAGGGGTACCGGCCGATCACCGCCGACTCGGCGGTCGGGCAGCTCCGCGCCCGGCTCGGCCGGCCGGCGGTCGCTCCGGTGGTGGTCGTCTCCCGACGGGCGTCGCTCTCCCCCGACGACCAGCTGGTCACCGGCGCCGTCGCGCCGACGGTGCTGGTGACCTGCGCGGCCGCCGACACCGACCGGCGCGCTGCCCTGGCCGCCGCCGGGGTGGACGTGCTGGTCTGCGGGGACGACGAGGTGGACCTGCCTGGGGCCCTCACCGCACTCGCCGACTCAGGCGTCGAGCAGGTGCTGTGCGAGGGCGGGCCGGCGCTGTTCCGGGCGGCACTGGCCGCTGGTGTCGTCGACGAGCTGGACCTGACGGTCGCCCCACTGCTGGTCGGCGGCGGGCCGGGGCTGCTGCCCGGCGCGCTGCCCGTCCCGGCACGTGCGGAGCTCCTGCAGGTCCTCGGCGAGGACGACGTCCTCTTCACCCGGTACGCGGTGTCCCGGTGACCCGGCCGGCGCTCTTCGGGCGCGACGTCGCCGCCGCGCGGGTCGCCGGCTTCGCCCGACGGGCGGTGGACCGGCCCGATCTCCGGCACGCCGGCGTGGCGGTCTGCGTCACCGAGGACGATGGGCGGTGGTGCTTGCTGATCACCCGCCGTGCGGCGGGGCTCCGCGCCCACGCCGGCCAGTGGGCGCTGCCCGGCGGCCGCATCGAAGCCGGGGAGTCGGCGGTCGACGGGGCGCTGCGTGAGCTGCGTGAGGAGGTCGGCCTGGTCCTCGGCCCGGACGCCGTCCTCGGCCTGCTCGACGACTACGTGACCCGCTCGGGTTACGTCATCACCCCGGTGGTGTGCTGGGCCGGGCCGCCCGGGGAGCTGACCGCGGCCGAGGCGGAGGTCGCCGCTGTCCACCAGGTGCCCCTGGACGACCTCGACGTCCCGCCGCGCTTCACCAGCATCCCGGAGTCCGAGGCACCGGTCGTGCAGCTGCCGCTGCTCGGTGGTGTCGTGCACGCGCCCACCGCCGCGATCGTCCACCAGTTCTGCCAGGTGGCCTGCCGGGGGATCCCCACCCGGGTGGCCCACCTGGAGCAGCCCGTCTTCGCCTGGCGCTGAGCTCGGTGGGCGCTACGGTCCGCCCATGACGCCCACCACGGTGGTCCTGCCCCTCGACGTCCCCGGGGGTGCCCTGGCCGGCGTTGCCGAGGCGGCGCGGTCGGTCGAGGACGCGGGTCTCGACGGCGTCACCGCCGCCGAGCTCACCTCCGACCCGATGCTGCAGCTCACCGTCGCCGCCGGGGCCACCTCCCGGATCGACCTGGCGACGAACATCCTGGTCGCGTTCGCGCGCTCGCCGATGACGCTGGCGGTCCAGGCTCGCGCCCTGCAGGACTACAGCCGCGGGCGGCTGGTGCTCGGGCTCGGCAGCCAGATCAGGCCGCACATCGAGCGGCGGTTCTCGATGCCGTGGAGCTCCCCCGCCGCGCGGATGGCGGAGTTCGTGTCGGCCATGCGCGCCATCTGGGCGGCGTGGGCGACCGGCGAGCCGCTCGACTTCCGCGGGGACTTCTACCGGCACACCCTGATGACGCCGATGTTCACCCCGCCCACGCTCTTCCCCGACCCGGAGGTCCTCGTCGCCGGCGTCGGTCCGAGGATGACCGAGACGGCGGGGGCGGTCGCCGACGGGCTGCTCGTCCACCCGTTCACCACCGAGCGCTACGTGCGCGAGGTGAGCGTGCCCGCGCTGGCGCGCGGCGCCGAGCGGCGCACCGGCTCCCCCACGTCGCAGGTCGTCGACTCGACCTTCGTCGTCACCGGCCGCACCGAGGACGAGCTCGTCGCCTCCACCGACGCGGTCCGCCGACAGCTGGCCTTCTACGGCTCGACCCCGGCCTACCGCCCGGTCCTCGACCTGCACGGCTGGGGCGACCTCGGCGACGAGCTGAACCGGCTGTCCCGGACCCGCGCAGCCGACCGGTGGGCTGCCATGGGCGAGCTCGTCGACGACGAGGTCCTGCAGACCTTCGCCGTCGTCGCCAAGCCGACGGACGTGGCGGCCCGGCTGGCCGGGCGCGGAGCGGGCGTCGTGACCCGCTACTCCGTGAACGGGGTCGGCGTCTCGAGTCCCGAGCTCCTGCTGCAGATCGCGGCGGACCTCAAGGACGTCGTCGGCTGAGCCCTCAGCTCAGCAGCTCGCGGAACCGCCCGGCGAAGGCGACCGGGTCCTCCAGGAAGCCGATGTGCGAACCGGGGAACATCGCCGGCTCGGTGCCGAGCGCCGCGGCGAGCGCTCGTGAGGTCCGGTCGCACAGCTCACCTCGGGACGCCTCCCCGATCCCGACCACCACGCGGGTCGGCACGGCGCGCAACGCCGCGAGGTCGGGCTGCCAGCGCGTCGTGTCGCGCAGCTCGTGCAGGAAGAAGTGGCGCTCGTCAGCGACCGCCTGGTCGTCGCGGTCCGCCTCCGGCGGGGGGCTCGGGTGGGCGTCGTCCTCGGGCACGACGATGTCGCCGACGGCCATGAACTCCCGCCAGGCCGCGGCCGAGCCCTCAGCCAGGTAGGTGGCGATGATCCGCTCGGTGCCCGCCCGCAGCCGGTCCCGGTCGTCGACCAGCTCCGAGAGCGGCGGCTCGTGGGCGACGACGGTCGTGACCTGCTCGGGGTGCGACTGCGCCAGTGCCAGCACGGTCACCGCGCCGCCACTGGACCCCAGCGCCACGGCCGGTCCGGCACCCAGGTGGGCGATCAGCCGGGAGAGGTCGTCGGCCCGCAGTTCCGGGGTCGAGTCCTGCTCCGGGTCGTCGACCGGACTGCGGCCGACACCGCGCGGGTCGGTGGTGAGCACGGTGTGGTCCCCGGCCAGCAGGCCGGCCAGCGGTGCGAACGCCTCGGCCCCCATCGGTGCGCCGGCCAGCACCACCAGGGGGCCTGAGCCCCGGACCTCGTAGTGCAGCCGGGCACCCGGCACGCCCAGCGTCCCGGCGGTCACGGCGGTGGTGGTGGCGGTCATGGGTCCTCCTGGCACGGACGGCGAAGCGCTGGTGCAGGGAGGACTGAGCGCGCTACCGGAACTCATCGCGGGTGAGCCGACCCATCCACGCCAGAACTGTCGTACCCCGTACGTATGTTCGACCCGTGGCAGGACATTCGGGCAGTGTGGTGGTCGACGTGGTGTGGGCACCGCGTCGCGGCACCGCGGTTGCCGGTGTCCTGGTTGTCGGATGAGGAGAAGGCGGTGGAGCTGCAGCGGGTGCAGGCCCGCCGCGCGGTCGACACCGCCTACGAGGCCGAGCTGATCATGGGCCTGGCCGCCCAGCGTCCAGCCGCCGACGACCCGCAGCCGGGTACGCCGGGCGCCCGCCGGCCGGGGTGGGCGGTCGATGAGGGCTGTGACGGGGCCAGTGAGTTCTTCACCGCGGAGCTGTCGGCGGTGCTCAACCTGGGCCGTAACACCGCTGCTGCCCGGTACGGGCGCGCCCGCACGTGGTTGAGGAAGCTGCCGGCCACCTTCGCCGCGCTGCAGGCCGGTGAGCTGGACGAGCGGCGGGCCACCCCGCTGGCCGACGTGCTGCAGCACACCGATCCCGAGGTGGCCGGTCAGGTCGAGGCCGCGCTGCTGCCGGGGGCCACCGATCTGGCGGTGGGCCGGCTGAAGGCCCGCGCGGTGGAGGAGATGTTGCGGCTGGACGCCGAGGCCGCCGACATCCGCCGCACGGAGGCGGAGAAGACCGCCGACGTGCGGGTCTGTCCGGGCGCGGTCGAGGGCCGGTCCACGCTGGCCGCCGACCTGCCCGCCGAGGAGGCGGTCGAGTGCTACGACGTCGTCGACCAGCTCGCCAGGATGCTCAAGGCCGACGGCGATCCCCGCCGGATCGGGGCGCTGCGGGCGCATGTGCTGTCGTTGTTGATCCGCCGGCCCGCCGACCACGGCCTCCCGGACGTCGTCGCGAATGTGACGGTCACCGCCGGGCTGGACGCCCTGGGCGGCAGCAGCAGCACGCCGGGTGAGGTGGACGGGTTGCCGATCACCGCCGCGCACGTCCGTGAGCTGCTGGCCCGGGTCGGTGCGCTGGGGCTCACCGCTCCCGACGGTGGGACGCTGGCGTTCGCGATCACCGGCCCGGACGGGCAGCTGCTGGCCACCCTCACCCCGGCTGAGCTCACCCGGCTGGCCCGCCGCGGCTGCCCCACCCATCCCGAGACTCCGTGCGACTGCCCGGTCACCGGGCCTCCACCGGCGACCGACGCTTACACACCCACCGCCCGGCAGCGTGCGTTCGTCGCTACCCGGGACCGGCGGTGCCGGTTCCCCAACTGCGGGCAACGCGTCGGCTGGGCCGACCTCGACCACGTTGTGGCCCACAGCTGTGGTGGAGCCACCCACTGCGCCAACCTGTGCTGCCTGTGCCGATCCCACCACCGGTTGAAGACGTTCGCGCCGGGCTGGCGGTTCACCATGACCGACGACGGCGTCCTCCAGGTCACCACCCCCTCCGGGATCACCAGGACCACCCGACCACCGGGCATGCGACCACCGCCGCCAGCACCCGAGCCACCGCCGCCGATAGACGACCCGCCACCCTTCTGAGTGCTCCCAGGCAACTCCGGAGCATGCGTCGCTACCTGGGCGCACGTCGGCCCTGCCTGCCCAGCGGGATCAGGTCGCCTACGTGCGATGGGCGACGGCGATGAACACGTCTGTGTCCTCAAGCGGCCCACTTAGGGACAGAAGTGCGATACCAAGATGTCAACCGGCCGCGTCACCCCGTGTGAAGACAGAGCGGCCACAGAGCAAGTTCAGTCGTCCCAAACGCTCCGGGGACCTCCACGACGCCTGATCTCTCACTGCGGTTCCCGCCAGAGCGGTGTAGCCCTCGTCCAGCAGAGCAATCGCACGATGCCGCCGGTGGGTCCTGTTCGCTGTGGCGGTCGCACGGCCCGACCCGAGGACCCAGAGGGCCGTCCGCGGTCGAGCAGGGGTCTCGGCGGAGGGTCTGGGTTCGGCCTGGCGTGGCCCTTGACGCGTCGGACTGGTCCGCACACGATGCAGGACGACTCTCGCCGAAGGTCTCACCTTGGAGAGGATTCACCATGTCATTTCCCCGTATCGCCCATGTCGCGCTCACGGTCGGCGATCTCGAGCGGAGCGTTCCCTGGTACCGGCGGCTGTTCGGCGCTGAGCCAGTCCTGGACGAGGACACCGGTCCGTTCCGGCACGTCGTATGGTCGCTGGGCGACACGCTGGTCGGCCTGCACGAGTTCCCGGATGGCCTCGACGACGTCCGGTTCGACGAGCGGCGTCCGGGCCTCGACCACCTCTCCTTCGCATGCGCTGACCGGGCCGAGCTGGTGCAGTGGGTTGCCCGACTGGACGAGCTCGGGATCCGGCACGGCGGTATCGAGGAGGCCAGCTACGGCTTCGGCCTTTCGTTCCGGGACCCGGATGGCCTTCCGCTCGAGTTCTTTGCTCCGCCCGCCGTGTGACTGTTCCGAGGGGAATGCGCGCCAACTGCTGCCGGTGTCCCCGAGCGGCCCACTCAGAGACGCAGCGCTATGACGGCGTCAGACGGTTCTTGACGGCGTTGTAAGCGGGGAGGAGCCCGAGCCCGGTTCGCTCGCGAACCAGCCGGATGGCCTTGATCTCCTCGTCCTGTCGCAGCAACTCATCGACTTCGGAAGCCAACGGCTCCGGGAGCAGCACCGCGACCAATGCCGGCTTGGCTGTCTTTGATCGCTGGAACCAGGACATGGGCAGGGACGGTAGCGAAGGAGTCAGTCCGTCGACCTGCACCGGAGGGCATGTTCGTGGAGCGCTGTGTCTCTGAACGGCCCACTCAGGGATACTCCGCTTGTTGGCGACCGAGGCGAGTGGCATCTCGGCAGCGGCTGCCGGACTACGTCCGAGGGGCGTACATGATCACGGCGACGCCGGCGAGGCACACCAGCGCGCCGATGAGGTCATAGCGGTCGGGTAGAAAGCCGTCGACGACCATGCCCCAGGCCAGCGAGCCGGCGACGAACACGCCGCCGTAAGCGGCCAGGATGCGCCCGAAGTTCGCCTCCGGTTGCAAGGTGGCGACGAACCCGTACGCGCCCAGGGCCAGCACGCCGGCGCCGATCCAGGTCCAGCCGCGGTGTTCACGCACGCCCTGCCAGACCAACCACGCCCCCCCGATCTCGGCGAGCGCGGCGAGGACGAACAACAGCAGCGAGCGGGTGACCGTCACGGGCCTGATGCTCTCAGCCGGTCCCATCCTCTCCGGCTTGGCAGCAGCCGTTCAGGCCCTCGTGGTTGGGGCGCGGAGCTGACGGCGGCGGTCGTCGTTGTCCTCAAGGCCCCACCAGTCCACGATGCGGCCGCCGCGAACCGTCCACCAGTAGACCTCGCGGACCCCGGTGAACCGGCGCCCGGTGGGCGGGCGGCCCAGCCACTCCCCGGTGTGGGTACCCGAACAGCGGAAGTGCCCCACCACGGTGTCGCCCTCGCCGACCAGGGCGACGGTCTCCATCCAGACGTCGGGGAACGCCGCGCGGAACGGCGCCACCCACTCCTTCGCCGCTTGCGCGATCTGCAGGGCATACAGCTCGTCGACCACGTCGAGGTGCCCGCCGTTGATGACCTCGGCGACGGCGCGGGCCACGAGTGCCTTGTTGTCCTCGACGCTCACCGTTGCCTCCTGGCGAGGTCTCCGGTGGCGGGCTCAGGGCGCATCGGGACGGGCGCCCAGCTCGACCGGCACCGGCCCGACCGGCCCGGCACCCGCGCCGAGGTCGCAGGCGTGGCGCCGCGCCCGGCGGCGCCGCAGCACCACGGCCGTCACGGTCACACTGGCGACAACCAGGGCGAAGACGACGCCGGCGAGAGCCAGGGCGAACGCGGTGGCGGCCGCGCCGGTCAAGCCGATGCCGAGCAATGCGGCGACAGGGGCGGCGCAGCAGACCGCGCAGGCCGCGGCCGCCGCCCCGGCCAGCCGACCGCGCACTCGGTCAGGACGCGGGGTCGAGCGGCCCGCACCCGGCGCCGGCGTGCCGTTCACGGCCGCACCTGTGCCGCAGCGGCGCCCTGGCGGACGGTGATCGTGGCGAACGGGATGGGGCAGCAGTCGGTGCTGGCGCACTCGAGCAGATCGGCGCAGCCAGCGTCGACCGCGGCTCGCAGGTTGTCCCGGATGGTGACCAGGTCGGCGATGCGCTCCTCGACTTCGGCCAGCTTGACCTGCGCGCGGGCCTGGAGCCCCGCGTCACCGCGGCCACCGTGGGGCCGGCGGTGGCGGTGACGGCCGACCTCGAGCAGGTCGGCGACCTCGTGGAGGGTGAACCCGAGCCGTTGCGCGGCTTTGATGACCCGCAGCACGGTGACGGTCTCTTCCGGGTAGAGCCGGTGCCCGCCCGAGCTGCGGTCGGGGGCGGCAAGCAACCCGCGGCGCTCGTAATAGCGCAGCGTCTCCACGTTCACCCCGGCGGCCGCCGCGACCTGGCCGCTGCGCAGCCCGCCCGCGGGTGCGCCGGTCACGCGGATGCTCCGCGGGCCCGCTCGGCGCGGGCGACGAGGGCGGCCAGGACGTCGGAGTGCACGGCCGGCACCTCGATGTCGAGGGCCACAGTCGTGCCATCGGGGTCGCCGGGCAGCGGCGTGACGGTGAAGGTGAAGAACGTGCAGCAGACGGTCTCGGCGTCGGCCAGGCGCTGCACCCGCTGGTGCAGCGCCTCGGGGCCGGCCAGTAGCAGCCGGGCCCGGGTGGCGGTGCCCGGTGAGCGCTCCACGGCTGTCAAAGCCGTGGAGAACAGGTCGTCGAACTCAGCAACCCGCAGTGGCTGGGCGCCGGTGGGCAGCGTGCACGCGCCGACCGGCACCCAGTCGGCGGGGGCGGGGCCGGTGCGGCGAGCAGTCATCGGCAGGTCCATGCGCACACGGTAAGCCCGTACCCAGGTACGGATTGCAAGCGTGCGATGAGGCAGATCCTCTACGTCCCTTGCCATGTCCGCGCGGCCGAGCACCGTGCCCGACGTGGGCGACGCTGACGCCCGAGACAATGCGGTCGTGGACGTGACCCTGCAGTTCTTCGACGGCTGCCCGAACTGGCTGCTCGCCGACGACCGGCTGCATCAGGCGCTGGCCCGGGTCGGCCGGGCCGACTTGACCGTGCAGCACCGCGTCATCGCGACACCCGAGGAGCCGAGGCCGTGCAGTTCCGCGGCTCCCCGACCGTGCTCGTCGACGGGTGGGACCCGTTCCTGGACCCGGCCAGCCCGGTCGGGCTGTCCTGCCGGGTCTACCGCACCGAGGATGGTGTCACCGGCGCCCACCGTCGACCAGCTGATCGCAGCACTCCAATGAGGCTGGCCGCGCTCCGCCGCCGTTCGCCCACCGGGAAGACGGTGACTTGCGGCTGCTGCGCGCGCGATCTCCCCCTGACGGCCGTCCACGAGCTCGGCGCCACGCCAGGGGTGTACCTCTGCCGCCGCTGCGCCCTGTGGGTCGCGGCCAAGATCGGGCGCGGGTAGGGACGACGGGGCACGTTCCGGCCGTTGTCTGCCCTGCCGACGGTCGTCGAACTGCCCCGGAAGCCGCCTTCTGGGCCGGTGCGGCAGTCGGGGTGCCGAGTGCCGGGGTCGTCCGTTCCAGCTCCGGCTCAGCGTTCGGCGATCGCCTTGATCGCCGCGAGGGTGACCGGGATGCCGGCGTGCGCGGCGCGGGTGCGCTCCTCGACCTGTTCCTGCGCGCGGTCGCCGTAGCGCTCCACGAACAACTCCTGCCCCGCAGGCAGGAACTCCCAGGTCTCGGTCAGCCGGGTGCCGCCGTCCACCGGTTCCAGGACGAACCCCCAGCGCGCCAGCCTGCCGCCGACCAGCCAGGCGAACTCGCGGCCGCGCTCGGCGACCGCCACCTGACTGCGGGTCTCCCAGGTGCGTTCCGGGGTCTCGTTGTGCCCGGTGAACCAGTCACCCACCTGCCCGGTCGCGCCGTCGTCCCACCAGCACGCGGTGCAGACCGGGCTCCACTCGCCGGTCCGGGTCACGTCGGACACCAGGTCGTAGAGCGCCTCCGGTGACGTCGCGACGACGACCGAGTCGGCGTGGGTGAGGCTCTTCATGGCCGTCAGCCTGCCAGCAGCCCGGCCGCGACCAGGCCGGCCCGGACCGCCCGCACCTCGTCGTCGTCCGCGGCGGCCTGGGGCAGCCGCATCGCGGCCGACGGGATGAACCCGAGCAGGGCGAGGGTGAGCTTGGCGCGCAGCGCACCGTTGCCCGAGCCGCCGATCAGGTCGATGGCGGGCAGCGCGGTCAGGAAGGTGGTCCGGGCCGCCGCCGGGTCGCCGTCCGCGAACTCACCGATGACCTGGGCCAGCCGGTCGCCGACCAGGTGGCCGGCCATGCTGACCAGCCCGACGGCACCCACGGACAGGAACGGCAGCAGCAGGCCGTCGTCGCCGCTGTACCAGGCCAGCCCGGTCTCGGCGATCAGCCGGGTGGCCGCCTGCACGTCGCCGGTGGCGTCCTTGACCGCGACCACCCGGGGGTGCTCGGCCAGCCGGGAGAGCGTGTCCGCGGAGCAGCGGACGCCGGTGCGGGCGGGGACGTCGTAGAGCATCACCGGCAGGTCGGTGGCGTCGGCGATGGCGACGGTGTGCCGGCGGATCCCCTCCTGGGAGGGTCGCGAGTAGTACGGCGCGACGACGAGGAGCCCCTGCGCCCCGGCCTCGGCTGCCTGCTCGGCCATCCGGACCGCGTGCTCGGTGTCGTTCGAGCCCGCCCCGGCGAGCACCAGCGCCCGGTCGCCCACGGCGTCGACGACGACCCGGACCAGGTCGGCCTTCTCCTGGGCGTGTGTGGTCGGTGCCTCCCCGGTCGTGCCGTTGAGCACCAGCCCGTCGTGGCCGGAGGCGACCAGGTGGGTCGCCAGCGCGGCAGCCGCGTCCAGGTCCACGGAGCCGTCGTCCCGCATCGGGGTGACCATCGCCGTCAGCAGGCGCCCGAAGGGAGGGGCGGTGGCGTTCCTCACCCGGCCAACCTACGTCCGCTGCCGCCGGCTCCCGCCGTGCCAGTCCTCCTGCGCGCCCACCTCGCCCGGTTCGACGCCCAGGCCACGCAGCTGCGGCAGCTCCCGCAGGCTGCGCTTGAGCTCGGCGAAGCCCGGGAACGAGGCCAGGCCGACGACGTGGTCCCACAGCCGGACGGCGTCGTCCTCATCGGGCAGTCGGCTGATCACCGGCCCGAAGAACGCGACCCCGGCGGGCGGCTGGACGTGGATGATCGGCGTGCCCACGTCCCTGCCGGTCAGCGACAGCGCCTCGTCGGTCTCCGCCTGCACGACGGCGTCGAGAGAGGCGTCGTCCAGCGCATCGGCCAACGCCGCGGGGAGGCCGACCGACTCCAGCACCGGGTCGAGGAACGCCCGGGTGCCGCGGCGGACCGCGCTGTCCTCGGGGTCGGGCGGGGAGTCGAACAGGCGCTGCCCCAACGCCTCGTACAACGTGCCCACCGCCGTCCGGCCGTGCTCCGCGCGGGTCCGGGCGGCCACCCGGAGCAACCGCAGCCCGGCGGTGTGCCCGGCCTCGTAGTCCGGCGGGAACTGGGCGTCGTAGTCGACCCCGGCGTTGACCAGGCGCAGTGAGATGAACCGCCAGTCCACCGAGTAGTCCCGCTGCGCCTGCACCAGCCGCACCCACCTGCTGGTCATCCAGGCGAAGGGGCACAGCGGGTCGAAGTAGAAGTCGAGATCGGCCACGTCGTGCACGTTAGGTGCGGTCCGCGGCTGCCGCCGGGTCCAGCTCCACGGCGTAGGTGGTGATCGTGGTCAGGACCCCGCCGGTGAACTCGTAGACGTCGCAGGAGGAGACGACGCTGACCTCCCCGTCGGCGTCCTCGTAGCGGCCCACGGCGTCCACCGCGGCCCCGTCGTCGTCGGCGACGACCACGAAGCGGACGAACTCCACCGTCGCGGTCGCCAGCTCGGCCAGGCTGGCCTCGCAGGCGTCGACGACGGCCTGGCGGCCGGTGACCGTCCCCTGGCCGACGGAGGTCCACCGCACCTCGGGCGCCAGGACGTCGTAGGCGTCGGAGAAGCGGTGGCCGGAGAAGGCCTCGGCGGTCTGGCGGGGTGTGGTCATGGCGAGGTCCTCTGCCGGAGGGGGGGTGCTGCCGGACACCAGTGGAGACCGGTCGGGAGCCGCCCGCTCATCGGTGGGCCGCCCGTCGCGCCGACGGATCGCAGACAGTGGGCTGTCGGAAGGGTGCAATGGAAACGGGCGGGTAACGGAGCCCCATGCGGATCGACGAGGACCAGGTCGCCGAGCGCGTCGACCGGACGGCCCTCGTGCAGTTCCCCGGTGGCGGTGGGGGCCTCGACGGCCTCCGCGGTCGCTGGTCCACCACCCCGACCCGAGAGGCCCAGCAATGGCTACCAACACCTTGTCCCGCTCCCTGCACGACGTCGGCCTCGCCGCCTGGTTCGGCGGCACGCTCGCCAACGCCGTCGCCCTGAACGCCGCCGCCGCCGAGGCCGGCAGCGACAAGAACGCCGGCGCCGTCGCCAACGCCGGCTGGAACCGGTGGACGCCGGTCAACGCCGCCGCCATCGGGGCCCACCTGGTCGGCAGCGTCGGGCAGCTCGGTGCCAACAAGGACCGGGTCGCCCAGCAGAAGGGCGTCGGCGGCATGTCGGCGGCCAAGACCCTGCTGACCGCAGCGGCCCTCGGCGTGACCGCCTACAGCCGGGTGCTCGGCAACATCGTCAAGCAGGGCGGTGCGACCCCGTCGAAGCGGGGGACCAAGCCCTCGAAGCGGGCCCGCGCCGACATCGCGGCCGCGCAGAACAAGCTCGACCAGCTGCAGTGGGTCATCCCGGCCATCACCGGGACGCTCGTCGTCATCAGCTCCTACGCCGGTGAGCAGCAGCGCCCGTCCGAGGTGCTGCGCGGCATCTCGGAGAAGAGCAGCACCACCGTCTGACCCGCTCGTCCGCGGGTCCTGCCGGTCATACCGGCAGGGCCCGCAGGGACGGGAAGCCGGCGGCCAGCTCGTCGAAGGCCTGGTGCAGCACCGTGCCCAGCCAGCCTCGCCCGTCGGCGAGCCAGACCTCGAACGCCGTCGTCGCCGCCGCGCGGGTGCTGACGGCGACCAGCCGGGGGACGAGCGCGTCGGGGGTCACCCCCGTCCGCCGGGCGACGTGCGCGGCGACGACCCGGTCGACGGCGGCGTACCGCACCTGGGAGTGCGCCTGCAGCGCCGGCTCGGTGAGGATCAGCCGCATCCGCTGCCGCAACATCGGCAGGTCGGCGTGCGCGTAGTCGTTGACCTCCACGTAGGCCGCGCAGATCGAGGCCAGCACCGGCTGGTCGTCCACCGTGGCAGCGAGCATCGCCTCGAGGCGGACGACGTGGGCGTCGAAGTCACCCCACACCGCGTCGGCCTTCGCGCTCACGTAGCGGAAGAACGTGCGCCGGCTGATGCCGGCGGCCTCGGCGATCTCGTCGATCGTCACCTGCTCGAAGCCCTGGGCGGTGAAGAGGTCCAGGGCGGCCTGCTCGATCCGGGCGCGGGTGTCCTCGCGCGCGTCGGGGCGGACCACGGTCTGGGTCATGTCCCCAGTCTGCCCCGCGCACGGGCTCCGGAGCAGCGACCGGGCGCCGACACGGGTGCCGGCTCAGCGCACGGGCGCCACCAGCCCCGGCGTCCCGGACTGGCCGGGGAGCAGGTCGGCGACGGTGAGCAGGGCGAAGAAGACGACGAGCACGGCGACGGTGAGCACGGGGGGACCTCCGGGTCGGGTGGTTGCCGCACCGAGCATCGGCCGACGGTCTGGGAGCGGCCGGGGCGAGGGCTGTGCAGGACCTGGACGTCCCGAACTGCCCCTTGCCGGTGGCACTCGGTGTCACTAGCGTCGGGCTCGTCCGATCGTGAACCAGATCACTCCCGGAGGCATCGTGCCCGAGACGACGCAGGACGAGACCCGCACCGAGACCCCGGCCGCCGCCGAGGAGGTGCTCGTCGAGGACTCCCTGGTCGAGGAGGTCTCCATCGACGGCATGTGCGGGGTGTACTGATCGACGGCTCCCCCGCCCCCGCGGTCGGGCAACCGGTCGCGGGGGCGGTGACCGACACGGCCGTGCCCTTCGACCCCGCCGTGCCCTGGCGGAAGTCGCCGTCGGTGGCGCTGCGGCCGGAGCCCTTCGGCGCGCTCGTCTACCACTTCGGGAACCGGAAGCTGTCGTTCCTGAAGTCGAAGCCGCTGGTCGCGGTGGTGACCGCTCTCGAGGCGCACCCCGACGTGCCGAGCACCCTGGCCGCCTGCGAGGTGCCCGAGGGGCAGCACCGGGCCTACGTCACCGCGCTGGCCACGCTCGCCCGCTCGCAGATGATCGAACGCCGTCCCGAGGAGTCCGCGTGACCGCCGTCCTGCCCTCCCGCCCTGCCGAGCGCCCCGCGGGCGGGAAGCTGATCGACCAGTTCGAGTACGGCCTGGACGCGCCGATCTGCCTGACCTGGGAGCTCACCTACGCCTGCAACCTGGCCTGCGTGCACTGCCTGTCCTCGTCGGGACGGCGGGACCCGCGGGAGCTGTCCACCGCCGAGGCCGAGGCGGTGATCGACGAGCTGCAGCGGATGCAGGTGTTCTACGTCAACGTCGGCGGCGGTGAGCCGACCGTGCGCCCGGACTTCTGGCACCTGCTGGACTACGCCATCGGCCACGACGTCGGGGTCAAGTTCTCCACCAACGGGATCAAGCTGGACGCAGCCCGCGCCCAGCAGCTGGCCCGCACCGACTACGTCGACGTGCAGATCTCCCTGGACGGCGCCACCGCCGAGGTCAACGACGCCGTCCGCGGCACCGGCTCGTTCGCCACCGCCACCCGGGCGCTGGAGAACCTGGCCGAGGCCGGGATGAAGGACTTCAAGGTCTCCGTCGTGGTCACCCGGGAGAACGCCGGGCAACTGGATGAGTTCAAGGCGCTCACCGACCGCTACGGCGCACAGCTGCGGATCACCCGCTTCCGCCCGTCGGGCCGCGGCGCCGACGTCTGGGACCGGCTGCACCCCACCCAGGCCCAGCAGCGGGACCTGTACTCCTGGCTGCTGGCCAACGGCGACCAGGTGCTCACCGGCGACTCGTTCTTCCACCTGTCCGCCCTCGGCGAGGCCCTGCCCGGGCTGAACCTGTGCGGCGCGGGCCGGGTGGTCTGCCTGATCGACCCGGTCGGTGACGTCTACGCCTGCCCGTTCGCCATCCACGAGCAGTTCCTGGCCGGCAACGTGCGCTCCCCGGGCGGTTTCCAACAGGTGTGGCAGCACAGCGAGCTGTTCGCCGACCTGCGCAACCCCCAGACCGGCGGGGCCTGCACCAAGTGCGCGCACTTCGACGCCTGCCGCGGTGGCTGCATGGCGGCGAAGTTCTTCACCGGCCTGCCGCTGGACGGCCCGGACCCGGAGTGCGTGCAGGGCTACGGCGAGACCGCGCTGGCCGCCCGCGACCTGGAGCTCGTCACACCCCGCAGCCACCTCGACCACTCGCACAAGGGCCCGGTCCGCGGCCAGCCGACGATGCTCGGGCTGCCGAGCATCCCGGCCAAGTTGTGCGACGAGTCCCCGCTGGCCGGGCTGCCGCTGAGCTGAGCCGCGCCGGCCGGCACCCCAGCCCGGTGCCGGTCGGCTCCCAGCCCGCGTCCAGCACGCGGGCGTAGACCACGACGAGACAGCGCGACGAAGGAGGTGGGGTGCGTGGCGATCGTCGACTGCCGCGGACCCCTCCCTGCGCTGGCGTCCCTGCAGCTCTCCCGCCCCTGGTACCTGCGCGGCCCGGCGGCCTGGCACCCGCGAACCGAGCGGCCGGCGGCCGCCGCCCTGATCGGGGCCCCGACGGTCTGACCTCTCCTGGTCCGACCGCGTCCAGGCACGTCCACAGCGGGGGACCACACGAGGAGCAGGAGCATGGGCAAGCTCGAGGGCAAGGTCGCCTTCATCACCGGCGCGGCTCGCGGCCAGGGCCGCAGCCACGCCGTCCGGCTGGCGCAGGAGGGCGCCGACATCATCGCGGTCGACCTGTGCAGCCAGATCGACACGGTGCCGTACCCGATGGCCACCGCGGAGGACCTGCAGCAGACGGTCAAGGAGGTGGAGGCCCTCGACCGGCGGATCGTCGCCAGCGAGGCCGACGTCCGCAGCCTGCCGGCGCTGCAGCAGGCCGTCCGGGACGGCGTCGCACAACTCGGTCGGTTGGACATCGTGCTGGCCAACGCCGGAATCGCGCCGATGGGTGCCGAGGAGGACCCCAGCGTGAGCTGGCAGGACGTCATCGACGTGAACCTGACCGGCGTCTGGAACACCGTCCGGGCCACCGAGACGGTGCTGGTCGAGCAGGGCCAGGGCGGGGCGATCGTGCTCACCAGCTCGACCGCCGGGCTCAAGGGCATCGGCGGCGACTCCGGCGGCGGGCAGGGCTACACCGCGGCCAAGCACGGGGTCGTCGGGCTGATGCGGTCCTTCGCCAACACCCTGGCCCCGCACCGGATCCGGGTGAACACGATCCACCCCACGGGCGTCAACACCCCGATGGTCGTCAACGAGTTCATGCAGACCTGGCTGGCCGAGGACCCGACGATCGCCGGCGCGATGACCAACCTGCTGCCGGTGGAGATGATCGAGGCGGTCGACATCAGCAACGCGATCGTCTTCCTGGTCTCCGACGACGGCCGGTACGTCACCGGCGTCACCCTGCCGGTCGACGCCGGCTTCACCGCCAAGTGATCCACCCCCGGCCGTCCGCCGGGCGGCCGGGGTGCACCGACGACGTCCCACAGCGAGATCTCGACGAGGAGAAGTCATGGGCATGCTCGAGGGCAAGGTCGCGTTCGTGACAGGCGCGGCGCGTGGTCAGGGCCGCAGCCACGCGATCCGGCTGGCGCAGGAGGGCGCGGACATCATCGCCGTCGACCTGTGCAGCCAGATCGGCACGGTGCCGTACCCGATGGCCACACCGGAGGACCTGCAGCAGACGGTCAAGGAGGTCGAGGCGCTGGACCGGCGGATCGTCGCCACCCAGGCCGACGTCCGGGACACCGCCGCGCTGACCGCCGCCGTGGACGAGGGGGTGGCGCAACTGGGCCGGCTGGACGTCGTGGCCGCCAACGCCGGGATCGCCAGCTACGCCGCGATCGAGGACATCTCTGACGAGATGTGGGACGACATGATCGCCACCAACCTCTCCGGCGTCTTCAAGACCGTCCGCGCGGCGGTGCCACACCTGAAGGCGAACGACGGCGGCGGCTCGATCGTGCTGACCAGCTCGACCGCCGGGATCATGGGCATGGCGCACCTGTCGCACTACGTCGCCGCCAAGCACGGCGTGGTCGGCCTGATGAAGGTCTTCGCCATCGAGCTGGCGCCGCACATGATCCGGGTCAACTCGGTGCACCCGACCACGGTGAACACCGACATGGTGCAGAACCAGGGCACTTACGACCTGTTCCGGCCCGACCTCGCGCCCGGCACCGCGACGAGGGACGACGCCGGCGATGCCTTCCTCACGCTCAACCTGCTGCCGATCAAGTGGGTGGAGCCGGTCGACATCTCCAATGCCGTCGTCTTCCTCGCCTCGGACATGGCCCGCTACGTCACCGGCGTCCAGCTGCCCGTGGACGCCGGATCGGTGGTCAAGTGATGGCAGGACGGGTGGAGGGCAAGGTCGCGTTCATCACCGGCGCCGCGCGCAACCAGGGCCGCAGCCACGCGCTGCGGTTGGCGCAGGAGGGTGCCGACATCATCGCCGTCGACATCGCCGGACCGGTCGAGTCGATCCAGATGTACCCGCCGGCCACCGAGGAGGACCTGGCGGAGACGGTGCGCCAGGTCGAGGCGCTGGACCGGCGGATCGTGGCCACCAAGGCCGACGTCCGCGACTCCGGGGCGCTCAAGGCCGCGGTCGACGACGGGGTCGCCCAGCTCGGCCGGCTCGACATCGTGCTCGGCAACGCCGGCGTCTTCGAGATCCAGCCGGCGCTGGAGCTCACCGACGACGCCTGGCGGGAGATGATCGACATCAACCTCACCGGCGTCTGGAACACCTGCAAGGCCGCCCTGCCACACCTGGTCGAGGGCGGCCGGGGCGGGGCGATCGTGCTGACCAGCTCCACGGCCGGGCTCAAGGGGACGCCGAACACGATTCACTACACGGCGGCCAAGCACGGCGTCGTGGGGATCATGCGCACCCTGGCCAACGAGTTCGCCGCCCACTCGATCCGGGTCAACAGCGTGCACCCGACCGGCGTGGACACGGTGATGATCCAGAACCAGAAGACCTGGGGGCTGTTCGCGCCCGACGACCCGGCACCTAGCCGGGAGAAGGCCGAGCCCATCTTCCAGTCGACCAACGCGCTGCCGATCCCGTGGGTGGAGCCGGTCGACATCTCCAACGCGATCCTGTTCCTCGTCTCCGACGAGGCGCGCTACATCACCGGCGTGACCCTCCCGGTCGACGCCGGGTACACCGTCCAGTAGTCCCGGACGGGGACGGCGGCCATCCCGGTCGCCGTCCCCCGCCCGGCCGCCGGGAGCGTGCTTCCGGCGCTCTGAGAGGACGCTCCGCTGAACGAGCACATCTCGCACTCCGCCGGCGACGACCCGCTGGTCACCGGCAGCCGGGTCACCGGGGACGACGGCGACTCGGTCCGCGCCGTCCGCCGCCGGGTGGCGCGGCACCTGGTGGGGCGGGCCCGCGAGCTGGACCTGCTGCTGGCCGCGGTCGCCGCCGGCCGCGACGTCCTGCTCGAGGGGCCGCCGGGCACCTCCAAGTCCACGCTGCTGCGCTCGATCACCGCGGAGTGGGGCATCCCGCTGGTCTTCGTCGAGGGCAACGCCGATCTCACGCCCACCCGGCTGGTCGGGCACCACGACCCGGCCCGGGTGCTGCGGGAGGACTACTCGCCGGACAACTTCGTGCCCGGCCCGCTGGTCGAGGCGATGCGCGCCGGCGGCTTCCTCTACGTCGAGGAGTTCAACCGGGCGCCGGAGGACACCCTGAACACCCTGCTCACCGCGATGGCCGAGCGGCGGATCACCATCCCCCGGGTGGGCGTGGTCGAGGCGCTGCCCAGCTTCCGGGTGATCGCCTCGATGAACCCCTTCGACAACGTCGGGACGACGCGGTTGTCGACCTCGGTGCACGACCGGTTGTGCCGGCTGGCGATCGGCTACCAGGACGCCGAGGCCGAGCGCGGGATCGTCGGCCGGCGCACCGGCGTCGAGTCGCCCCGGCTGGTCGCCGACGCCGTGGCGCTGACCCGGGCGACCCGCGAGCGCGACGACGTCCGGCAGGGCAGCAGCGTCCGCGGCGCCATCGACACCGCGCTGGTCGCCGCCCAGCTGGCCGCGATGCGCGGGGTGCCACTGCCCGACGAGCCGTCGGTCGCGCCGCCCCGCGGGCTGCCGGAGGAGTACACCGACGTCGTGCTGGACGCCGTCCTGCTCGCGCTGTCCGGGCGGATCTTCCTCGACGAGACGTTGGAGAGCACGCCCGAGACGGTGCTCCGGGAGATCTGGGAGGACCACTTCCTGCTCCAGCCGGCCGCGGCCGCGCCTGGTTGAAGAGCCGTCGAAGCAGACTCGCCGGTCACCCGGCGGGACCGTCCGGGCGCGGCCCGCGCCCGGGGCATGCGGCCGTTGCGGCGCCGGCCCAAGCAGCTCACCGAGCAGCCGTCGCTCTACGAGCCGTCCCGCGGCGGGGGTGGGCTGGCGCTGTCGTCGGGTGACCGGCGGCGGGACCGGACCGGTCCGTCCCGGCCGGGGAGCACGGCGTCCGGGACGACGGACGAGCCGGCCGACCTGATCCCGCTCGCCGACCTGGCCACCGAGAACGCCGTCGACCAGCTCACGCGGGCCCGGGCGCGGCAGATCGCCCGCCGGCTGGCGGTGCCGCGGCCGGCCCGCGACCGGCGGTCCCGGCGCGGGGTCGGTGAGCTGGTCAGCACGCCGTGGAGCGGGGGGTCCGACGAGCTGGACCTGGAGCGGACCCTGGAGGTGATCGCCGGCGACCCCTACCCCGAGGAGACCGACATCGTCGTCCGGGAGCGGGTCCGGCAGCGGCGGTCGGTGGTCCTGGTGGTCGACGTGTCCGGGTCGATGAAGGGCGAACGGGTGCAGACGGCGGCGGCCACGGTGGGCGCGCTGGCCGGTGAGCTCGCCCGCGACCGGCTGGCCGTCGTCGCCTTCTGGTCCGACGCGGCGGTGCTGGTGCCGATGGGGGAGCAGGTGGCCCCGCTGGCCGTGCTCGACCTGCTGCTGCGGGTGCCGACCCAGGGGCTGACCAACGTGACCTTCGCGCTGGAGACGGCGGCCCGGCAGCTCGCCGGGGTGCCGCCGCGGGACGCGCGGGTGCTGCTGCTGTCCGACTGCGTGCACAACGCCGGGCCCGACCCGCGGCTCACCGCCGCCCGGCTGCCCCGGCTCGACGTGCTGCTGGACACCTCGGGGGAGGACGATGTCGAGCTCGGCCGCGACCTGGCCCGGGCAGGGCGGGGGCGGCTGCGCCTGGTCCGCGACCACCGCGACGTCGCCGCCGCCCTCACCGCCGTCTTCGCCGACTGAGGAAGCCCCCCGGCCGCCATCGTGGCCACAAAGGCGGACCGTGCCGCGGCCTCCTCCGCCAAAGTGGCCACAAAGGCGGACCGCGGCGGGTCAGGCCTGGCCGGACGCGGGGTTGCCCACGGGGGCGTCGGGGCCGGGGGTGCCCAGGTGGCGTTCGAAGCCCGGCGGGATGACCAGGTCGCCGGGGTTCAGCTGGTCGATCGAGGTGTGGCCCAGCCCGATCAGCGCGGAGCCGAGCCCGTCGCGCAGCAGGTCGAGGACGTTCTCCACCCCGGGCTGGCCGTTGGCCGCGAGGCCCCACAGGTAGGCGCGGCCGATCATGACCGCCTTGGCGCCCAGGGCCAGGGCCTTGGCGACGTCGCTGCCGCGGCGGATGCCGCCGTCGAGCAGCACCTCGACCTGGTCGCCGACGGCCTCGGCCACGGCCGGGAGGGCCCGGATGGAGGCCGGCGTGCCGTCGAGGTTGTTGCCGCCGTGGTTGGAGACCGAGATCGCGGTGACCCCGGCGTCGACGGCGCGGCGGGCGTCGTCGACCCGCATGACGCCCTTGAGCATGAACGGCGCGTCGGGCCACAGCTCGCGCAGCCAGGCGACGTCCTCCCAGCTCGGCATCGGCGACTGCATCCACTGGCCGTAGGCACCGAAGAACGTCGGCGCCGGTTCGCCGGGGACGCCCACCATGTTCGGCACGGTCAGGTCGGGCAGCTTGCCGGTCCTGGCGAAGGTCCACAGCCACCGCGGCTTGAGGGCCACCTGCGGGGCGTACCGGCGCACCGCCTCGAAGTTGACCTTCTCCGGGATGAACGGGCTGCCCCAGTCGCGGCCGTAGGCGAACGACCAGTCCAGGGTGGCGATGAGCCCGGCCGCCCCGGCCTTGCGGGCCCGCTCGACCTTGGCGGCCATCACGTCGCGATCGCCGACCCAGTACAGCTGGAAGAAGGTCTGCGGGTTGGCCGCGATGACCTCCTCCATCGGCTTGCTCGCCATGGACGACAGCCCCATGGCGGTGCCGCGGGCGGCGGCGGCCCGGGCGACGGCGACCTCTCCGTCGGGGTGCACGGCCTGCACGCCGGTGGGGCTGATCAGCACGGGCATCGAGATGTCCTGGCCCATGACCCGGACGGCCATCTGCTTGTCGTTGGCCAGCCCGGCAGTGTGCGGGGCGAAGCCGAGCTCGGCGAAGGCGGCGGTGTTGTCGTCGACGGTGACGCCGCGCTCGGAGCCGGCCACCAGCGCGCCGTAGACGCCCTTGGGCAGGCGCTTCTTCGCCCGACGCTGTGCTTCCGCCACTGACTCGAACCACGGGTTGGCCATCGACTGCTCCTGCCGTCCTGGTACGTGATCGCGCCGGGTGACGGGTCGCCGCCCAGCAGGGGCCCCATGGTCGCGCGGGCCGGGTGACAGCGCAGGGCAGCGGGGGCGGCCGACGCTGGCACTGAGTGCCACGCTACCGCGACGAGGCGCAGGTCATGATCCTGTCGATCCCTCCCAGGGGTGGGTACCGGCTCGCCGCTGCTCAAGCGCCCGCCGGGGCGTGTCGATCACGGAGCGGTGATCACCAGAGTCTGTGCCCGGCTCGTTGCGCTGCTGCCGCAGGGCCGGCTCCTGCCCGGAGCGGTCTGGCAGCGGCGGCACCAGATGATCGTGCGACTGGCGATGCTGTCGGCGCTGGTCCTGGTCGTGCTGTGCTGGGCCTGGGGCGAGAGCCAGCTCGCCGCCGTCACGGTGCTGGCAGCGGTCGGGGGTCCGCTGCTGGTGGCGGTGACGCCCTCCTTCGGCCGGTCCACCCGGTCCTCGGCGACCACGCTGAGCCTGATGGCCGCCTCGGTCGCCCTCGTGCACCTGTGGAGCGGGGTCACCGAGGCCCACTTCGCCTTCTTCGTGATGGTCGGCGTCGTCTCGCTGTACCAGCACTGGGTGCCCTTCGGCATCGCGCTGGTCGTCGTCACCCTGCACCATGGCGTCGTCGGCACGCTGTACCCGCACGCGGTCTTCGGGCACGGTGGCCAACACGACCCGTGGCTGTGGGCTGGCATCCACGCCGTCTTCGTCCTCGCGGCCAGCCTGGCGCACCTCGCGGCGTGGCGGCTGAACGAGGACCAGGTGCTCAACGACGCGCTGACCGGGGTCGCCAACCGCACCCAGCTCGAGGAGCGCACCCAGCGCCTGCTGCGGGAGGGCGCCCCGCTGAGCCTGCTCTTCATCGACCTCGACGGCTTCAAGGACGTCAACGACAGCCGCGGGCACGCGGCGGGCGACCAGGTCCTGCTGGCCGTCGCCGAACGGTTCCAGCGCAGCGTCCGCCCGGGCGACCTGGTCGCCCGGATCGGCGGCGACGAGTTCGCCGTGCTGCTCACCGCCGACCCGAAGACCGCCCGGGCCGTCGGCGAGCGGGTCCGCAACGCCCTCGCGCTCCCGGTGCAGCTGGACGCCGGTCTTGCCACCGTGCACGCCAGCATCGGGCTGGCGACCTCGGCCGACCCGGGCGAGCACACCGCGGACTCCCTGCTCCGCGACGCCGACCTGGCCATGTACCTGGCGAAGGCGCAGGGCGGCGACCAGCTGGTGGCCTACTCCGACGGCATGGCCGAGGCGGCCAGCCGGCGCGCCGGGCTGCTGCAGGACCTCCCGCTCGCCGTCCTGGCCGGGCAGCTCGAGGTCTACTACCAGCCGACCGTGCGGCTCAGCGACGGCCGGACGACGGGCTTCGAGGCGCTGGTCCGCTGGCACCACCCGGACCGGGGCATGATCCCGCCGGCGGAGTTCATCCCGCTCGCCGAGGACACCGGGACCATCTCCGGGATCGGGCGCTGGGTGCTGCAGCAGGCCCTGCGGCAGGGGGCGGCCTGGACCGCGGAGACGCACCAGCCGCTCCGGATGGCGGTCAACCTCTCGCCCCGGCAGCTGATGGACAGCGAGGTGGTCGCCGACGTGACCGCGGCGCTGCTGGACTCGGGGTTCCCCGCCGAGCAGCTCACCCTCGAGGTGACCGAGGGCATCCTGGTCCACGACGTCGATGCGGTGGTCGGCCGGCTGCAGCAGCTGCGGGACCTGGGGGTGCTGATCGCCATCGACGACTTCGGCACGGGCTTCGCCGGGCTCTCCTACCTCCGCCGGCTGCCGGCGGACATCATCAAGATCGACCGCAGCTTCGTCACCGACCTCGCCACCGGCGGGTCGTCGACCACCCTGATCGCCTCGATGGTGGAGCTGGCCCGCAGCCTGGGCCTCGGGGTCGTCGCGGAGGGCGTCGAGACCGAGGGTCAGCGGCAGGCGCTGGCCGACCTGCACTGCGGCTCGGCGCAGGGCTACCTCTTCGCCCGACCGCAGCCTGCCGAGCACTGCCGGCCCGACGCCGACCTGTCGGGAGTCCCCACCCGGGTGTGACGCCCGGGTCTGGCAGGGTCGCGGTCGTGAGGTTGACCGACGCCACCTGGCCCGAGGCCACGGGCGCGCCGCTGGTCGTCGTCCCGTTGGGGTCGGTGGAGCAGCACGGCCGGCACCTGCCGATGGCGACCGACACGGTCGTGGCGCAGGCCGTCGCGGAGGGCGTCGTCCCCCGGCTGACCGGTGCACTGCTCGCCCCGGCGCTGGCCTACGGCGCCAGCGGGGAGCACGAGGGCTTCCCCGGCACGATCTCGATCGGCACCGAGGCGCTCGGTGCGCTGCTGGTGGAGTACGGCCGCTCGGCGGGGCGCTGGGCCGGCCGGCTGCTGGTGGTCAACGGGCACGGCGGCAACCTCGACGCGCTCCGGACGGCGGTGCCGCTGCTCCGGGCCGAGGGCCGGGACGTCGCCTGGTTCCCGTGCGGCGCGCCCGGCGGGGACGCGCACGCCGGGCGGACCGAGACGTCGCTGATGTTGCACGTGCAACCCGGGGCGGTGCGCACGACGCTGGCCGCGACGGGGGAGACGGCGCCGATCAGCGAGCTGCTGCCCCGGCTGCGTGCCGAGGGGGTGCGGGCGGTGAGCCCGGACGGCGTCCTCGGGGACCCGACCGGTGCCTCGGCGGCGGAGGGGGCCGAGCTGCTGGCCGACCTCCGGGCCCGGCTGATCGCCGCGGCCACCCGCTGGGACGTCGACGCCGCCGGTCGGCTGCTCCCCGGCGGCGTCGCGCGGGTCAGCTGAGCGCGTCGGCGAACAGCGGGACGGCGTTGTCCAGGGCGTACTGGATGCCCTGCGGCGTGCCGATCGAGAAGGCGCTGGTCAGCGTCTCGTCCTCCAGGACGACCGCATGCCCGGCCTGCACCGACGGGATGGCCTGCCACAGCGGGTTGCCGGTGATCTGTCCGGCGTCGACGAAGATCGGGAACGCGACGGTCAGCCCGGCGTCGAGCAGCGGCAGCTGCTCCTCGCTCACCGAGACGAAGAAGCTGTCGGTGGCCAGGGCCTGGATCTCCGGCTTCAGCGCGAAGCCGAGCTGCTCCATGAAGTCGACCCGGGCGTCGCCCTCCACGTAGGCGCCGAAGCCCTCGGCGCTGTAGGCGGCCACGGCCACCGAGGTGCCGGCGAACTCCGGGTTGGCCGCGGCCGCGTCGGTGAAGGCCTGGTCGACCTGCTGCTGCAGCGCGGTCGCCTCGTCGCTCTTCCCGAGTGCCTCGCCGATCATCTGCAGCTGGTCGGCCGAGGAGGTCAGGTAGGGGTCCGCGCCCTCGGGCTGGCTGACGGTCGGGGCGATCGCGCTGAGCTTGTCGTACCGGTCCTGGGTGGCCGGCGACTTGGTGTCCAGGATCAGGTCCGGCTGGAGCGCCGCGATCGCCTCGTAGCTCGGCTCCAGGCTGTCGATGATCTCGGGCGCCTCGTCGTACTCCCCGGCGGCCCAGGGGCCGACGCCCTCACCGCCGAACTGCAGCCAGTCGCTGGCGCCGACCGGCTGCACGCCGAGCGCGAGCGCGGTCTCGGCGTCGCCCCAGCCGAGGGCGACCACGCGGGTGGGCTCCTCCTCGACGCTGACGTCGCCGAAGGCGGTGCCGATGGTGACCGGGAAGGCGCCGGTGGAGCTGCTGCCGGCGCTGCTGCCCTCGGCGGGGTCGTCCCCGGAGTCGGAACTGCAGCTGGTGACGGCGAGGGCGAGGGCCAGCAGAGCGGCGCCGCGGAGTGCGGGTCGGGAGGACATGAGGGCTCCTGGTCGGGATGGGTGCGGTGGTCGGGCGGCGGGCACCGTGGGCGGGGAGACGGCGGCGTGCTCCTCGGGTCGGTCAGGTGAGGCTCACCTAACCAGCAGGAGGTCACGAGGAGGTCACCGGGCGTCCTCCGGTCGGTCAGACCCGGGGCCCGGTCAGGGTTGGCTGGGTCCCCGGTCGTCGGCCACCCGCGCGGTCTGCCCCGGGGCACCGGGGCCGGCTCCCCGTCCGGCCGCGCGGCCCCGTGCCCAGGTCTCTGGCGTGCCCCGGGCGTTGGTTGTAGCTTGCAATTCCCCAGGTGGGGCCGGACATCGGCGGGCTCCCCGTGTCCGAGGGAGGTCATGCCGACCGCAGGTCGCACGAGGGCCGAGTGCATCTGGCGTCCTGCTCCGACGCTCGGCGACGGCACGGGCAGCTGGGCGTCGACACGGGGAACGGACAACGGCAATGCAGGTGGTCATCGCAGGTGGCGGCGTGGCTGGGCTGACGGCGGCTCTGGCCCTCGCCCGCCAGGGACATCGTGTGCAGGTCGTCGACCGTGACGACTCCCCCCGGCCGGCGGACGTGACCGCCGCTGCCGAGTGGTCGCGGCGGGGGGTGGCGCAGTTCCAGCAACCGCACGCGTTCCTGGCCCGCCTCTTCCAGGAACTGGACCACGGGCTCCCCGACGTCCTGGACGGCCTGCGGGCGATCGGCGTGCCGCAGGTCGAGCTGATCGACGGCCTGCAGGCGATGTGGTGCCGCCGCAGCACCCTGGAGTGGGTGATGCGGGGCATGGCCGAGGCCGAGCCCGGCGTGACCGTGGTGTACGCCGCGGTCGCCGACGTGCGGGTCGAGCACGGAGCGGTCACCGGGGTGGGCCTGGCCGACGGGCGCGTGCTGCCCGCCGACCTGGTGGTCGACGCCACCGGGCGCCGCGGCCGGGTGTCCCGCCGCTGGCTGCGGGAGACCGTCGACGAGCCCGCCGACGAGGTGTACACCTCGCGCCGCTACCGCACCCTGCCGAGCACCTCGTTCGGGCCGGTGAACCGCGGCGTCATCTCCGTGGCCGAGGGCGACGGCTACTCCGTGCTCGTGTTCCCCCACGACGCGGGCGTCTTCACCGTCTGCTTCACCCGGCTGCCGGACGACCCTGAGCTGGCCGTGCTGCGCGAGACGCCGGTGTTCGAGGCAGCCACCCGGCAGGTGCCGCTCACCGCCGACTGGACCGATGCCCAGCGGGCCGAGCCGGTCTCGGACGTGGTCGTCATGGGCGGGCTGCGCAACTCGTTCCGCGTGCTGCACGAGTCGGCCCCGCTGGGGCTGCAGCCGCTCGCCGACGCCGTGTGCACGACGAACCCGCACTTCGGTCGGGGCTCCTCGCTCGCGGTCGCGCACGCCCTCCGCCTCGCCGACGCGGTCGCCGCCGCTCCCGAGGACGCCCGCTCGTGGCGCGGTCAGCTCGACGCCTGGGAGCGCGGGGAGCTGCGGGCCTGGTTCGACGACGCGCGGTGCACCGACCAGGCCCGCGCCGCGATGTGGCGGACCGTGCGGGACGGCCGGCTCCCGACCGGGGTGCCTCCCACCGCCCGCGGCGGCCCGGCCGAGGTCCCCCACCTGATGGTGCTGGCGGCTGCCGGTGCCGACCGCACGGTCGCCCGGGCGGTGCTGCGCCACATGCACCTGGTGGACCCGCCCGCGGCGCTGGAGTCGGTGCACCCGCGGGTGGCCGACCTGCTGGCGCAGGGGTGGCTGCCGGGACGGCCCGTGCCCGGGGCGGCGTCGCCGGGACCGGAACGCACCCCGGGCGGTGCTCCGGGCGCACCGGCCGCGCCGCCCCGCCACGAGCTCGTCGAGGAGCTGCGCTCACCGACCGGGTCCCGGTAGCGCGCCGACTGCGGGGAGGGAACAACAGGGCCGTCGGTTTGTTGTCCGTACCGACGCGATCAGCCCGCCCCACCGGGGGCGGACGTCCCGCGCAGACCGAGAGGACCAGCCATGCGCAACGGCATCCACCCCGAGTACCGCACCGTCGTCTTCCAGGACACCTCGACGGGGGAGACGTTCCGGACCCGCTCGACGGTCCAGACGAGCCGGACGATCGAGCTCGACGGCGAGACCCTGCCGGTGGTCCCGGTCGAGATCAGCGCGTCCTCCCACCCGTTCTGGACCGGCAACCAGCGCGTGCTGGACACCGCCGGCCGGGTCGAGAAGTTCAACCAGCGCTACGGCGCGCGGAACCGCACCCGCAGCTGACCCGCGGCACTCCCTGACGCCGCCGCCGGCAGGTCCCTCCCGGGACCAGCCGGCGGCGTCGCTGCGTTCCCCCGGTCCGCGCGCGCACCGCGGTACTTTCGCGCGCGAAACCGTGCGGGGTGCATGACGCGGTTAGGGTCTCGGCCCGGGAGCGGGGACGGACCCGCCGGTGAGGACGGAGCACGCGATGGCGCACCAGGCGACCGGGGAGCCGGCTGCACCCACCTCGCGGGTGGCGGTGGAGACCAACGGCATCAACGTCATCTCCGAGTCCGAGCGCAAGGGCACGCCCCGGCAGCTGTTCTGGCCCTGGTTCGGCGCGAACGTCAGCGTGCTCGGTCTGGCCTACGGCGCCTTCACCCTCGGCTTCGGCATCTCGTTCTGGCAGGCCGTCGTGGCCGGCGTGGTCGGGATCGTCGTCAGCTTCCTGCTGTGCGGGTTCGTCGCGATCGCCGGCAAGCGCGGCTCGGCCCCCACGCTGGTGCTCAGCCGGGCGGCCTTCGGCGTCACCGGGGGTCGCGTCCCCGCGGTCCTGGCCTGGGTGCTCACCGTCGGCTGGGAGACGGTGCTCACCTCGCTGGCCACGCTGGCGACCGCGACGGTCTTCACCGAGCTGGGGTGGGGCGGCGGGACGGCCACGCAGGTCGTCGCCCTGCTGGTGGTCGCCACGCTGGTCGTCGTCGGCGGGGTGCTCGGCTTCGACCTGATCATGCGCATGCAGGCGGTCATCACCGTGGTCACCGGCGTGCTGACCGTCGTCTACCTGGTCCTGGTGGCCGACGAGATCGACTGGGGCACCGTCAGCGGGCTGCCGGCGGGCTCCACCCAGGCCTTCATCGGTGCGCTCGTCTTCGTCATGACCGGCTACGGCTTCGGCTGGGTCAACGCCGCCGCGGATTACTCCCGGTACCTGCCGCGGTCCTCCTCCACCCGCGGCGTCGTGGGCTGGACGACGTTCGGCTCGGCGCTGGCCCCGGTCGTCCTGCTCGTGGTCGGGCTGCTGCTGGCCGGCTCCTCCGGGAACCTGTCCACCGCCATCGGCGCGGACCCGATCGGTGCGCTGGCCACCCTGCTGCCCACCTGGTTCCTCGTCCCGTTCGCGCTGGTCGCCGTGCTCGGCCTGGTCGGCGGCGCGCTGCTGGACATCTACTCCTCCGGCCTGGCGCTGCTGTCGGCCGGCGTGCGGATCCCCCGGCCGGTCGCCGCCTCCATCGACGGCGTGCTCATGGTGCTGGGGGCCGTCTGGGTCGTCTTCCTCGCCGAGGGCGACTTCTTCGTCCAGTTCCAGGGCTTCCTGATCACCCTCGGCGTCCCGGTCGCCGCCTGGTGCGGGGTCGTGCTGGCCGACCTGCTGCTGCGCCGCCGCGACTACTCCGAGCCGGACCTCTACGACCCGCGCGGCCGCTACGGCGCCGTCCCGCCGGTCCCGCTGGCGCTCCTCGTCCTCGGGTCGGTGCTCGGCTGGGGTCTGGTCACCAACACCTACGCCGGCTGGCTGCAGTGGCAGGGCTACCTGCTCGGCCTGCTCGGGCTGGGCGGCAAGGACGGCGACTGGGCGTTCGCCAACCTCGGCGTCCTGGTCGCCCTGGTGGTCGGCTTCGGGGGCACCCTGCTGCTCCGCCGGGGTGCGGTGCGGGCGCAGGAGGCGGCGTGACCCTCTGCGTCATCGACGTCCAGCACGTCTTCGCCGATCGCGACTCCCCGTGGGGGGCGCCCCGGTTCGCCGAGGTGCACCCGGCCATCCGCCGGCTGACCGCGGCCTTCGCCGGCCGGGTGGTGCACACCCGGTTCGTCGCGCCGGCGACGCCGACCGGCGCCTGGGTGCCCTACTACGAGCAGTTCCCCTTCGCCCTCCGGCCCCCGGACGCCCCGCTGTACGCGCTGGTCGACGACCCCGGCGACGCCCCGGTGCTGGACGCCACCACGTTCGGCAAGTGGGGCCCGGATCTCGCCGCGCTCGTCGGTGAGGGCCCCCTGCTGCTGGCCGGCGTCTCGACCGACTGCTGCGTGCTCTCCACTGCCCTGCCGGCCGCCGACGCCGGGGTCCCCGTGCAGGTGGTCACCGACGCCTGCGCCGGGGCCAGCGACGCCGACCACGACCGGGCGCTCGCCGCGATGGCGCTGTACGCCCCGCTGATCACCCTGACCACGTCCGACGTGGTGCTCGCCGGGCGATGACCGTCCCCGCCCCGCCCCCGGACCGGCTGCCGGACGGGTTCGCCGTCCGGCTGGCACCGGGGACCCAGTGCCGGGACGGCGGGACGACGCTGCTCGGCGGGTCACCGTTCCGGATGCTGCGGCTGGCGCCGGCGGCCCAGGCCCTGCTGGCCGGCGACCGGCTCGAGGTGACCGACGCCCGCACCGCGGCGCTGGCCGCGCGGCTGCTCGACACCGGCGTCGCCGACCCGGAGCTGCCGCCGGCGCCGTTCCCCGAGGTGACCGTGGTCGTCCCGGTCAGGGACCGCACCGACGGGCTGGCCCGACTGCTGGCCGCGCTGCGCGCCGACCCCGGGACGGCGGGCTGCCCGGTGGTCGTGGTGGACGACGGCTCGGCGGACCCTGCCGCGGTCGCGGCGGTCGCCGCCGGTGCCCGGCTGCTGCGGCACCCGGTCGCCCGCGGTCCGGCGGCCGCCCGCAACGCCGGGCTGCGGGTCGCCGGCACCGAGCTGGTCGCCTTCGTCGACTCCGACTGCGTGCCGGAGCCCGGCTGGCTGGAGGTGCTGGCCGGGCACCTCAGCGACCCCCGGGTGGCGCTGGTCGCCCCCCGGATCACCGCCCTGCCGGCCGGCGCGAGCGGCTGGGTGGCCCGGTACGAGTCGCTGAGCAGCGCTCTGGACATGGGGACGACGCCGGCCCGGGTCGCCCCGCTGACGACGGTCTCCTACGTGCCCAGTGCCGCGCTGCTGGCCCGGCGGGCGGCACTGCGAGGTGGCTTCGACGAGACGATGCCGGTCGCCGAGGACGTCGACCTGGTGTGGCGGCTGGCCGGCGCCGGCTGGCGGGTGCGCTTGGAACCGTCGGCTCGGGTGGCGCACGACCACCGGGTGGAACCGGCCGCGTGGCTGCGCCGCCGGGCGTTCTACGGCACCGGGGCGGCGCTGCTGGCCCAGCGGCACGGCGCGGCGGTCGCTCCGGTGGTGATCTCGCCGTGGTCGGCCGCGGCCTGGGCGCTGGCGCTGACCGGGACGCCGGTGGGCGTGCTCGCCGCCGGTGGGGTGCTGGGCCGGGCCTCGTGGCAGCTGGCCGGTCGGCTCGCCGCCCCCGGCGACCGGCCGCCCGTACGGCTGGCGGCCGGGCTGGTGCTGCGCGGCACGGCGGCATCCGGCCGCACCCTGGCCCGGTCGGTCACCCGGCACCACTGGCCGCTCGCCGCGGCGGCGGCACTGGTGTCCCGGCGGGCCCGGTGGCTGGTCGCCGGGGTGGCCGTCGCCGACGCGGTCAGCGGCTGGCGGCCGCTCCGCCAGGAGATCGACCTGCCCACCTTCGCCGCGGGACGGCGCCTGGAGGACCTCGCCTACGGTGCCGGGCTGTGGCTCGGCGCGCTGCGCGCCCGGGACCCCCGGGCGCTGCTGCCCGCCGCGCCGCCGCCGGTCAGCCCGCCGCGTCAGCCCACGCGGTAGTGGACGTGCGTCACTCGCGGTGAGGAGGTGACCCCCAGCTGCGTGAGCCCGGGGTCGGCGACGCCGTCGAACAGGCGCTCCCCGCCGCCCAGCAGGACGGGCGCGACATCGAGGACCAGCTCGTGCAGAGCTCCCGCCGCCAGTGCCTGCCGGATCGTGGACGCGCCGCCGGCGATGGTCACGTCGGCGTCGCCGGCCGCGGCTCGCGCCTGCTCCATCGCCGCGTCGAACCCCGCGGTCACGAAGTGGAACGTCGTCCCGCCGGCCATCTCGACCGGGTCCCGCGGGTGGTGGGTGAGGACGAACACCGGTGCGTGGTACGGCGGCTCGTCGCCCCACCAGCCGCGCCAGTCCTCGTCCCACCCGCCGCGGACCGGGCCGAACATGTTGCGGCCCATCACGAAGGCGCCGCGGGGTCGCAGCAGGTCGGCGCGGGCGGCCTCGTCGGCCGCGGGCCGGGGCTCGTCGGCGAACATCCACTCGTGCAGGCGCTCGCCGCCCACGCCCAGCGGGTCCGCCCGGCTCTGCTGCGGTCCGGCGAGGTGGCCGTCCAGCGAGATCGTCACGTGGCACGTCGTGCGGCTCATGCACCTCCAGACCGCCGGTGCGGGCGCCGCTCATCGGTCCGGCGGAATGTGTCGCCGCTGTGCGGTGCTGTCGGCCTCGTACCCGCGTCCCGGCCAACGGAGGCCCCGCGTCACCGCACCACCCGAGGGGCCCATGACCGCCACGCAGGACTGCACCGCCCGCCCGACCGTCCCGTCGCCGACCGGCGTCGGGCTGCCCGACCCGCGGATCGAGAAGCCGAGGACGGCGCGCACCGCGCTGGTGCTCGGCGCGTTCGTCGCGCTCGGGCCGCTCACCATCGACATGTACCTGCCCGCGCTGCCGACGATCACCGACGAGCTGGAGACCACCTCCTCGGCGGTCCAGCTGACGCTCACCGGCACCCTGGTCGGCCTCGCGCTCGGCCAGCTGGTGCTCGGCCCGCTGTCGGACCGGTTCGGTCGCCGCCGCCCGCTGCTGGCCGGGACGGCGCTGCACGTGCTCGCCTCGCTGCTGGTGCTCCTCGCCCCCAGCGTCGCCGTCCTCGGGCTGCTGCGCGTGCTGCAGGGCGTGGGCGCCGCGGCCGGTGCGGTGATCGCCATCGCCGTCGTCCGCGACCTCTTCGACGGCCGCGCCGCCGCCACCATGCTCTCCCGGCTCTTCCTGGTGCTCGGCGTCGCGCCGGTGCTCGCCCCCACCATCGGCGGTGAGCTGCTCCGGTTCACCTCCTGGCGCGGCGTGTTCGCGCTGCTGGCCCTCTACGGCGTGCTGCTGGTGGTGATGGGCTCCCTCGCCGTCCGCGAGACGCTGCCGCCGGAGCGCCGCACCAGCAGCGGCCTCGCCGGCACGCTGCGCAGCTACGGCTCGCTGTTCCGCGACCGGGCCTACGTCGGGCTGGTGCTGGTCGCCGGCCTGACCATGGCCGGGCTGTTCGCCTACGTGTCCGGGTCCTCCTTCGTCTTCCAGGACGAGTTCGGCCTCGACGAGCAGCAGTTCGGGCTGCTCTTCGGCGCCGGCGCCGTCTGGCTGATCGCCGCCACCCAGCTCAACCCGGTGCTGCTGCGCTGGTCCTCCCCGGCCCAGGTGCTCGTCGCCGGCACCGTGGCCGGTGCGGTCGCCGGCGCCGCACTGCTCGTGCTGGCCGCCACGGGGACCGGTGGCCTGGTCGCCGTCGTCCTCCCGCTGTGGGCGGTGATGTTCGCCTGCGGTCTCGCGCTGCCCAACGCCCCGGCGCTGGCGCTGTCCCGGCACGGCGACGCCGCCGGGACCGCCGCCGCACTGCTCGGGGCCGTCCAGTTCGGGGTGGGTGCCGCGGTGTCGCCGCTGGTCGGCATGCTGGGCAACGACGCCGTCGCGATGGGCACGGTCGTCCTCGCGTCGCTGGTGCTGGCGATCGTCGTCCTGGTGGTCGTCGTCCGCCCGTGGCAGCTCGAGGACCCCGACCCGGAGGCCGCACCGGTCGCCGTCCACTGACCCCGCGGGTCAGCTGTAGCGGGCGCGGAGTCCGTCGACGAGCAGGTCCAGGCCGTGCTCGAACGCCGCCGAGTGCGGCTGGTGCAGCAGCTCGCTGATCGCCGACAGCAGCAGCGGCTGCTCGGCCAGTGCCCGGGCCCGGGCCGCGTTCGCTGCCTCGTCGTCGCCGTCGGGCAGTGGCTGGGCGGCCGCCCGGTCGGCCTCGGCCTGCCACTCGGTCGCGCTGCCGATGACGTAGGCGCCGATCGCGAACAGCGTCTGCTGCGCCTGTCCCGGGGTCATGCCGGCCTCGACCAGCACGCCGAGCACCCGCTCGATGCCGGCGAACGCCTCGGCGCTGGGCCGGTTCCCGGCGACCACCCGGGGTGCGTCGCGGGTGGCGATCAGCGCGGTGAACAGCTGCCGGGCGTCCTCGCGCAGCCACTCCCACCACGGCTGCCCGGGCCGCGGGCCGGCTGAGGACGCCTCGTTCCGGCGGACCAGCTCCTCGGCCATCAGGTCCATCAGCTGCCGTTTGCTGTCCACGTGCCAGTAGAGCGTGGGCGCCGACACCCCCAGCCGGGTCGCGATCCGGCGGAACGAGACGGCCTCCAGTCCGCCGTCGGCCAGCAGCGCCAGGGCGGTGCTGACGACGGCCTCGCGGGTCACCGGCGCGCGGGTGGCGGTCACGCTTGACAGCCTAACCGTGGTAGAGGACTGTCTGCGTCGTGTCTAACACCGTTAGAGAGCCCGCCATCGAGGTGGTGGGGCTGACGAAGAGCTACCCGGCGGCCGACGGCGTCGTCGAGGCGGTCCGCGGCCTCGACCTGCGCGTCGAGGCCGGGCAGACCTACGGCTTCCTCGGCCCGAACGGCGCCGGGAAGTCCACGACCATCGAGATGCTCTGCACCATCCGCAACCCCACGTCGGGGACGGCGCGGGTGGCCGGGTTCGACGTCGTCCGGGAGCGGAACGAGGTCCGCCGCCGGATCGGCCTGGTGTTCCAGCAGCAGACCCTGGACCAGCAGCTCACCGCCGAGCAGAACCTGCGCTTCCACGCCGACCTCTACGGGCTCTCCCGCGCCGACGCCGACCGCCGGATCGCCGAGGTGCTGGAGATGGTGGCGCTCACCGACCGGCGCCGCGACCCGGTGGTGAAGTACAGCGGGGGCATGAAGCGCCGGCTGGAGATCGCCCGCGGCCTGGTGCACGCGCCGCTGGTCCTGTTCCTCGACGAGCCGACGATCGGGCTGGACCCGCAGACCCGCGCGGCCATCTGGGACTACCTGCGCGACCTCCGACAGCGCACCGAGATCACCGTCTTCGTCACCACGCACTACATGGACGAGGCCGAGCACTGCGACCGGATCGCGATCATGGACCACGGCCAGGTCGTCGTGGAGGACACGCCCGAGGCGTTGAAGTCCAGCGTCGGCACCGACCGGATCGCCCTGCGCACGGACGACGACGAGCTCGCCCTCGCCCGGATCCGGGAGCGGCTCGGGCTGGAGGCGGGCGTGCACGAGGGGCAGGTGACCCTCGCCGTCCCGGAGGGCGCGCACGTCGTCCCCCGGCTGTTCACCGAGCTCGACCTGCACATCCGGTCGGTGACCGTCACCCGGCCCAGCCTGGACGACGTCTTCCTGACCTACACCGGCCGCACGATCCGCGACTCCGAGGCGCCACGGGCCGCCACGGGAAGGGTGATGACCCGATGACCACCGACCGGACGACGACGCTGCGTGCGCTCCCGGAGCCGCTCGGCGAGGTGCGCAGCGACCTGGCGCACCACGCCCGGGCCACCTGGGTGGTCACCCGCCGCGAGCTGCTGCGCTTCCGGTCCGACCGCGCCCGGATGCTGTCGATGCTGCTGCAGCCGCTGCTGTTCATCTTCGTGATGGGCACCGGGCTGGGCAGCATCGTCGACACCGGCGGCGGGATCAGCTTCCGCACCTTCCTCTTCCCGGGCGTGCTGGCCACCTCGGTGCTGTTCACCGCCGCCTTCGCCGGCATCTCGCTGGTGTGGGACCGGGAGTTCGGCTTCCTCCGCGAGATGATGGTGGCGCCGATCTCCCGGGCGTCGATCATCTGGGGCAAGTGCCTGGGCGGGGCCATCGTGGCCACCGGGCAGAGCCTGGTGCTGCTGGCCCTGGTCGGCACCGTCGGGATCCCCTACGACCCGCTGCTGCTGGTGGAGCTGGTCGGCTGCCTGTTCCTGGGCTCGCTGTTCCTGACCGCGCTCGGGGTCCTGCTCTCGACCCGGGTGAAGACCATCCAGGGCGCGATGCCGATGCTCCAGCTGCTGATCACCCCGATGATGTTCCTGTCCGGGTCGCTGTTCCCGCTGGGTGGACTGCCGGCCTGGCTGAGCGTGGTCACCCGGCTCAACCCGCTGACCTACGTCGTCCAGCCGATGCGGCACCTGGTGCTCCAGCACCTGGACCTGACCGCCGCGGCGGAGCAGAAGCTGCTGCCACCGCTGACCTGGGCGGGCTGGGCGGTGCCGATCGGGGTGCAGCTGCTCACCGTCGGGGTGGTCACCCTCGCACTCATCGGGCTCGGGGCACGGCTGTTCGCCAGCACCGAGTGACCCAGCCGACCGGGGAACTCAGCCGACGAGGACCGGCGCCGAGCTGCCGACCTGGTCCAGCCTGGTCCGCCCGGTGGTCGCGCTTACGACCTGCTCCTCGAGCCAGAACACGTAGTACTGCCCCGACACCAGCCCGGTCACCGTCGCCGAGACCTGCTGGCACCCCTCGGGCTGGGCCGCGGTGGCGGTGAGCGGTGCCGGCTGGACCCCGCTCACCGGCTGCTGGTCGACCGCGGAGACCTGGTAGGACTGCACCTCCCCGCGGGCGTCGGACATCCAGGTGACGGTGGCCGAGCCGGTGCCCGCGACCACCCCCGGGGTGATCCGCTCAGGCGTGCTGTAGCCGCCGCAGGCCGGCTCCAGCGGGGTCAGCGTGGGGGCGACGCCGCGGGCCGCCCAGGGCTGCAGCGTGATCCCGCCGGGCCGGGGCGGCTGGGGGACGACGAGGCCGCCTCCCGCGTCGCCGTCGGTCACCGTCGCGCCGTTGGAGTCGCCGGCCACCGGGCCGGTGGACCAGGACATCAGGCCGTCTCCGAGCGAGACGGCCGAGCTGCCTCCCGAGGTGGCCCCCTCGTCGGCGATGGTGCTGGACGCCGTGAGCTCGACCAGCACCGGGGTGAGCTGCGAGGCGGCGAACAGCCCGCCGGCGGCGACCGCCAGCACCGGGGTCAGCCAGCGCGTCAGCCCACCGTTCCGCGACGCGCGGCGGGCGGCCTTCCTCGGCGTGCGGCGCACGGCGGTGTGCGATGTGCGGCGTCCCTGCTCGGCCATGACAGCCCCCTCCCCGGTCCTCGGTTGGTCATCGGCACCCGGGGACAGCTCCTTGAGACCAACGGGTGCGGGAATGCCGGCTGCCGCTGCTGTCTTGGCTCGACGTGTGAGTGCCGCTCCCGCCGTCGAGACGACGCCGGCCCCGACCGTCCCCTCCACCCGCACCGCGGTCCTCGCCATCGGCGCGCTGGCCATCGGCGCCTTCGCCATCGGCACCACCGAGTTCGTCACGATGGGCCTGCTGCCCGACATCGCCGACGGGGTCGACGCGAGCATCCCCTCGGCCGGTCACCTGATCTCCGCCTACGCCCTGGGTGTGGTGGTCGGCGCGCCGGTCATCGCCGCCCTCGGCGCGCGGTTGCCGCGCCGCGGGCTGGCCGTGGGTCTGATGACGGCGTTCGTCGTCGGCAACGCGCTGAGCGCGCTGGCCCCGGGCTTCGGGACCCTCGTCCTCGCCCGGTTCGTGGCCGGGTTGCCGCACGGTGCCTACTTCGGTGTCGCCTCGCTCATCGCCGCCTCGCTGGTGCCCGACCGGCTCCGCGGCCGGGCGGTCAGCTCGGTCATGCTCGGCCTGGCGATCGCCAACGTGGTCGGCGTCCCGGCGGCCACCTGGCTCGGCCAGGCGATGGGCTGGCGCTCGGCCTACTGGGCCGTCGTGCTCCTCGGGGCGGGAACCGTGCTCGCGGTCCTGCTCGTCGTCCCCGCCCTGCCCGGCCGCGCCGAGGCGACCATCCGGTCCGAGCTGGGCGCGCTCCGCCGGCCGCAGGTGGTCCTGACGCTGCTGTTCGGGATCGTCGGCTTCGGCGGCATGTTCGCCCTCTACAGCTACATCGCCCCGCTGCTCACCGACGTCTCCGGGGCCTCGGCGAGCTTCGTCCCGGTCGCGTTGCTGGTCTTCGGCGTCGGCATGATCATCGGCACCGCGCTCGGTGGCCGGCTGGCCGACCGGGCGCTGTTCCCGTCGCTGCTCGGCGCGGTGGTGGCGCTGGGCGTCTTCCTGGTCGCCGTCGTCGTCCTCGCCGGGAGCACCGGCGCCCTCCTGGTTGCGGTGTTCCTGACCGCCAGTGCCAGCTCGGTGCTCGCCGTCTGCCTGCAGCTGCGGCTGATGGAGGTCGCCGGGGACGCGCAGATGCTGGGCGCGGCGCTCAACCACTCGGCGCTGAACCTGGCCAACGCGCTGGGTGCGTGGCTGGGTGGTCTGGTGATCGCCGCCGGCTTCGGTTACCGGGCCCCGAGCCTGGTCGGTGCCGGGCTGGCCGTGCTCGGGCTCGGTTTCCTCGCCGCCTCGGCGGTGCTGCGCCGCCGTGAGCTCGCCGCCGTCTGACCCCGGTCGCGGGTCACCTGCTGGCGCGATCGGGTGACAGCGGTCACGATGGGGCGACCATGACCCTCAGCCCCGGGGACCCCGCGCCGTGACGACCCTGAACCCGTGGCTCGCGCTCCCCGACGGGGACCCGGGTCCGGTGCTCGCCCGGCGCCTGCGGGCCGCGCACGAGGCACTCGTCACCCAGGTCGAGGCCCCACCAGGGGACCAGGTCCGCGCGGTCGTCTGGAACTCCTGGCGCAGGTCGCTGCGCAGCGGCGTCGACCCCGACGGGGCGCCGCCCCCGGTGGACCTCCTCGACGACGACCTGATCGCCTACCGGGCGGCCCACCCGCTGGCCGCGGTCATGCCGGTGATCCGACGGCTGCTCGTGGCCGACGCCGAGGTGGACCAGATGATCGTCGCGGTCACCGACGCGGCCGGCCGGATGCTGTGGGTGGAGGGCGACTCGCGGCTCAAGGACCGGGCCGCCGGGGTGCACTTCGTGGAGGGCTCCTCGTGGAGCGAGAGCGCCGCCGGGACCAACGCGCCGGGCACCGCCCTCGCCCTCGACCACGCCGTCCAGATCCACGGCAGCGAGCACTACCGCCGTCCGGTCCAGCCGTGGAGCTGCTCGGCGGCACCGGTGCACGACCCGCTCACCGGTGCCCTGCTGGGCGCCATCGACGTGACCGGCGGCGACCACGTGGCCAGTCCGCACGTGCTGACGCTGGTCCGGGCGACGGCGGCCGCCGCGGAGTCCGAGCTCCGCTGGCTCGGCCGAGACCGGGGCCTGCGCACCGACCGGCTCCCCTCCGGCCAGCGGCCCGCCGTCCCGGTGCTGGAGGCCCTGGGGCGCGACCGGGCCCGGCTCCGCACGGCCGCCGGCGCGCAGGAGCTGTCGCTGCGGCACTCGGAGCTGATGGTGCTGCTCGCCGAGGCCGCTGCGGCGGGCACCGGGCGGACGGCGGAGCAGCTGGCCGCCGAGTGCCACGCCGGCGACGCCGCCGCGGTCACCGTGCGCGCCGAGCTCTCCCGGCTCCGGCGGCTGGTGGGCGACCAGCTCGTCGGGTCGCGGCCCTACCGGCTGCTCGGACCGGTGCGGACGGACGCCGAGGAGGTGCGCGGGCTGATCGCCCGGGGCGCGGTGGGCTCGGCGCTGGACCGCTACCGGGGGCCGCTGCTGCCGGGGTCGACGGCACCGGGGGTGCGGACCGCCCGTGCCCGCCTCGCCGACGAGGTGCGCACGGCGGTGCTGACCAGCGGGCGCCCGGACCTGCTGGTCCGCTACAGCGAACTGCCCGAGGCCGCCGACGACCTGGGCACCTGGCAGGCGTGCCTGGCCGTGCTCCCGCCCGGGACGCGGCGGACCGCCGCCGCCGGGCACGTGCAGCGGCTGCGCGGCGGACCCCGGGGTCCGGTCCGCCGCTGACCGCACCGCTGCAACGCGGTGCAACGTTGCCCGGGGCGCAGGTTGCGGTCCGACGCAGCGATCCGTTCCGCGCCTGAGCCTTGGAGGCCGTCGGGGGACCGCACCTGCGGATCGGGGCCGGCGGCCCGGGGCAGGAGGTGTGGACTCGCGCGCGTGTCGGTTGTCACACTGCCGCAGGATCCGCGGGCTGACCGCGGTACAGAGCCGATGCAACGAAGCGGAGGACACGTGACGCAGATCAACGTGCGGGTCGACGGGGAGTCCTACACGGACGACGTCGAGCCGCGGACCCTGCTGGTCCACTACCTCAGGGAACAGCTCGGCAAGGTCGGCACCGTCGTGGGCTGCGACACCAGCAACTGCGGCGCGTGCACCGTGCACCTGGACGGGCAGGCGGTGAAGTCCTGCACCGTGCTCGCCGTGCAGGCCGACGGCAGCCAGGTCACCACCATCGAGGGGGTCGCCGAGGAGGGCATCGGCGGCGCCCTGCACCCGGTCCAGCGGGCCTTCCACGAGATGCACGGGCTGCAGTGCGGCTTCTGCACCCCGGGGATGATCATGGCCTCGATCGACCTGCTGAAGGAGAACCCGGACCCGAGCGAGACCGAGGTCCGCGAGGGCATCGAGGGCAACCTCTGCCGCTGCACCGGCTACCAGAACATCGTCAAGGCAGTGCAGCACGCGGCCGCCGAGATGCGTGGGCAGGCACCCGGCGACCCGGACGCCTCACCGGCAGCGGTGGACACCGCCGCTGCTGAGCACGTGGTGGCGCAGTCGTGACCGCGGTCGAGGACCCGGCCGTCCCGGACACCCCAGTCGACCTCGCACCGGCCAAGGAGATCGGGCAGGCGCGCCTGCGCAAGGAGGACGCGCGCCTGATCACCGGCGAGACGCAGTGGACCGACAACATCGTGCTGCCGGGCATGCTGCACATGGCGATGCTGCGCAGCCCGGTCGCCCACGGGCGGATCACCCACCTCGACGTGAGCGCGGCCAAGGACCGGCCGAACGTCGTCGCCGTCTTCACCGGTGCCGACCTCGCCGAGGAGCAGGGGTCGCTGCCCTGCGCCTGGCCGGTGACGCCGGACATGGTCAACCCGGGGCACCCCTCGATCGCCGTGGACCAGGTCAACCACGTCGGTGAGGCCGTGGCCATCGTCGTCGCCCGCACCCGGACGGCCGCCGCGGACGCCCTCGAGGCGATCGACGTCGACTACGAGCCGCTGCCGGTCGTGCTGGACATGGAGGAGGCCGTCAAGGACGGCTCGCCCCTGGTGCACGACTCCACCTCGTCGAACACGAGCTACCACTTCGTCTTCGACGCCGGCGAGGCCGGGACCGGCGGCGACACCGACCAGGCCTTCGCCGACGCCGAGGTCACCGTCAGCCGCCGGTTCGTCCAGCAGCGGCTGATCCCGGCCTTCATGGAGCCCCGGTCGGTCGTCGTCCAGCCGACCCGGGACAACTACACGATGTGGTCGGCCACCCAGATCCCGCACATCCTGCGGGTCATGGCGGCCAGCGTCACCGGCATCCCGGAGCACAAGCTGCGGGTGATCGCCCCCGACGTCGGTGGTGGCTTCGGTGGGAAGCTGCAGGTCAACCCGGAGGAGATCCTGGCCCTGCTGGTCGCGCGCCGGCTCGGCAAGCCGATCAAGTGGACCGAGACCCGCGGTGAGTCGCTGATGACCGCCCACCACGGCCGCGACCAGGTGCAGTTCGTCGACATCGCTGCCGACCGGGACGGCACCGTCCGGGGGCTGCGGGTGCGGCTGCTCGCCAGCATGGGCGCCTACCTGCGGCTGATCACCCCGGGCGTGCCGGCGCTGGGCGCGTTCATGTTCCCCGGCATCTACAAGTTCCCGGCCTACCGCTTCGAGTGCGACGGCGTGTTCACCAACATGGTGCCCACCGACGCCTACCGCGGCGCAGGCCGACCGGAGGCGACGTTCGCGATCGAGCGGATCATGGACGAGCTCGCCGTCGAGCTGGGCATGGACCCGCTGGAGCTGCGCCGGAAGAACTGGATCAACGCCGACGAGTTCCCGTTCACCACGGTGGCCGGGCTCGAGTACGACAGCGGCGACTACGCCCAGGCCACGAGTCAGGCGCTGGAGCTGCTGGGCTACGACGAGCTGCGGGCCGAGCAGCAGCGCCGCCGGGAGTCGAACGACCCCGTCCAGCTGGGCATCGGCTTCTCCACCTTCACCGAGATGTGCGGCCTGGCCCCCTCCCGGGTGCTCGGGTCGCTCTCCTTCGGCGCGGGTGGCTGGGAGTCGGCCTCGATCCGGATGCTGCCGACCGGCAAGGTCGAGGTCGTCACCGGCTCGACGCCGCACGGGCAGGGCCACGAGACGGCGTGGAGCCAGATCGTCGCCGACCAGCTCGGCGTGCCCTTCGAGGACGTCGAGGTGCTGCACGGCGACACCGCGATCTCCTCCCGCGGCCTGGACACCTACGGCTCCCGGTCCCTGGTGGTCGGCGGCACGGCGGTGGTCAAGGCGGCGGAGAAGGTCGTGCAGAAGGCGCGGGCGATCGCCGCCCACCTGCTGGAGGCCAGCGAGGACGACCTGGAGTTCACCGACGGGAAGTTCTCCGTCAAGGGGACGCCGGGGGCCTCCATCGGCATCCAGGAGGTGGCCCTGGCCGTCTTCGCCGCGCACGACTACCCGGAGGGGATCGAGCCCTCCATCGACTCGGAGGCGACCTTCGACCCGGAGAACTTCTCCTTCCCGCACGGCACGCACATCTGCGCGATGGAGATCGACACCGAGACCGGGTTCGCCAAGATCCGCAAGTACGCCTGCGTGGACGACGTCGGGACGATCGTGAACCCGCTGATCGTGGAGGGCCAGGTGCACGGCGGCCTGGCGCAGGGGATCGCCCAGGCGATGTTCGAGGAGGCGATCTACGACGCCGAGGGCAACCTGACCACCGGCAGCTTCGTGGACTACCTGATCCCCTCGGCCGCCGACCTGCCGCACTTCGACACCGGCAACACCGTGCACGAGGCGACCAGCAACCCGCTGGGCGCCAAGGGCGTCGGGGAGGCCGGCTGCATCGCCAGCACCCCGGCGGTGGTCAACGCCGCGATCGACGCCGTCCGGCACCTCGGCGTCAGCGAGCTGCGCATGCCGCTGACCCCGGAACGGGTCTGGCGGGCGATCCACGAGGGCGGGGACGGCGGCGACCGGGCCGCGGCCACGTCCAACGCCCAGGGCGTCACCTCGAGTGAGGCGGCCACCGCTTCTGCCACCGAAGGAGACCAGCAGTGATACCCGCAGCGTTCGCGTACTCCCGCCCCACCACCGTCGAGGAGGCGCTCCAGGCCATCGCCGACGGCGGGGACGACGTGAAGGTCCTCGCCGGCGGTCAGTCGCTCATCCCGGTGATGCGGCTGCGGCTGGCCGCGCCGGAGGTCGTCGTCGACCTCACCCGGGTCGAGGGGCTGCGCGGGGTGCGGGAGGAGGGCGACCAGCTGGTCGTCGGCGCGATGACCACGCACGCCGACGTGCTCACCGACCCGCTGCTGGCCCAGTACGCCCAGCTGCTGGTGCAGGCCACCGAGACGGTGGCCGACCGGCAGGTGCGCCGCCGGGGCACCTTCGGCGGCGCGCTGGCGCACGCCGACCCGGCCGGTGACCTGCCGGCGGTGGCGCTGGCGCTGGACGCCGAGTTCGTCATCGCCGGCCCGGCCGGACGGCGGACGGTGCCGGCCTCGGAGTTCTTCGTCGACTACCTGACCACCGCGCTCGAGGAGGGGGAGCTGCTCGTCGAGATCCGGCTCCCCAAGCTCGCCGCGGCCGACGGCTGGGGCGTCCGCTACGAGAAGTTCACCCGGGTCGCCCAGGCCTGGTCGATCGTGGCGGTGGCTGCGGCCGTCCGGCGGGAGGGTGGCCGGATCACCGAGGCGCGCATCGGGCTGACCAACATGGGGCCGACCCCGTTGCGGGCCAGCGCCACCGAGGCCGCCCTGGTCGGGGTCGACGTCAGCCTGGAGACGGTCACCGCTGCCGCCGCCCAGGCCGCCGAGGGCACCAGCCCGAGCAACGACCTCAACGCCCAGGCCGACTACCGGCAGCACCTCGCCCAGGTGCTCACCCGGCGCGCCCTGGCTGCGGCCGCAGGTCTGTAGGAAGCGATCCGGACCGGTCCGTCCCTCGTGGGCGGGCCGGGCCGGCGCGCCGTCGCCGTTCCCCACCTGCGCCGTCGTCCCGCGCGTGATCGGATGTGCGGGAGGGGCGTGCGGAGCGCGGTAGCGTCGCCTTCTCGTCCCATCCCCGCACGTCCCGGCTCGGCTCGCCGCCGGTGTCGCCGTCCCCCCCGGACGGCGTCGGGCCGCACATCCTCGGAGGTCCTGCAGTGCAGCTGGAGAACTCGTTCACCGTGCCCCTGCCCGTCGACGAGGCGTGGCGGGTGCTGTTGGACATCGACCGGATCGCCCCGTGCATGCCCGGGGCGGTGCTCGACTCGGTCACCGGGGACGACTTCACCGGCCGGGTGAAGGTCAAGCTGGGGCCGATCAACCTGACCTACCAGGGCAAGGGCTCCTTCATCGAGAAGGACGAGACCGCGCACAAGGCGGTCATCGACGCCCGCGGCAAGGACCAGCGGGGCAACGGCACCGCCGCGGCGATCGTCACCGCCACGCTGGCTGCCGAGGGCAGCGTCACCCGGGTCGACGTGCTGACCGACCTGAACATCACCGGCCGCCCCGCGCAGTTCGGCCGCGGCGTGATGACCGACGTGGGCAACAAGCTCCTCGGGCAGTTCGCCGACAAGCTCTCCGCCCAGCTGGCCAGCGGGGACGCCGGCCTCGTGGACTCGGCAGCGGCCGAGGTGCAGCAGGAGCCGACCGTCGCGACCACCGTCAGCACCGCGGCAGCGAAGGCCGCGGCGACCACCGCCGGCGTCGTCGAGGAGGTCGCGACCTCCGTGGAGGGCTCGGCGTCCGGTGGGCCGGCGAAGAAGGCCGCCGCGGCGGCGAAGAAGACCGCGGCCGCGGCTGCCGACGGCGCCGCGACCACCGAGTCGGCGGTCACGCCACCGGTGAAGGCCGCCCCGGCGAAGGCCGCGCCCGCCGAGGCCGCACCGGCCGCGTCGGTGCCCGATCCGACGCTCCCGCCGACGAAGCCCGCCGCCACCCCCCTCACCGCGGCGAAGAAGGCACCGAGCAAGCCGCCGACGGGCACCACCGCCCCGCCGAACCGGCCCGCCGGCGGGGGCCCGGCCCGGAGCACGCCGTCGGCGCCGCAGCGCCCGCTCGCGCCGGTGGAGCCGGAGCCGATCGACCTGCTGGAGGTGGCCGGCGGCGCGGCGCTCACCCGCTACGCGGCCCCCGCGGCCGGCGGGGCGGCCGTGCTGGTGCTCCTGCTGCTGATCATCCGCCAGTTCCGGAAGTGAGCGGACCCGCCGTCAGAGCCGCCCCAGCCAGCTGACGGCGGCGGTGGCGACGGCGGCGGGGTCCTTGCGCAGCCCGTGGTCACCGGGGACGGGGCGGACGGTGCCGGCGTGCCCGGCCAGGGCCGCCTCCACCTCGGCCGGGCGGCCGAAGGCGTCGGTCTGGCCCTGCACGACGACCAGCGGGACGTCGACGCCGTGCAGTTCGGCGGCGCGGCTCTTCTCCGGCCTGCCGGGCGGGTGCAGCGGGAAGGCCAGGGCGAGGACCCCGGCCGCACCCTGCGCCGCCGCCGTCCGGCAGGCCACCCGCGCCCCGGCGCTGCGGCCGCCGAGCACCAGCGGGCCGCCGAGCAGGTCGCGCACCTCTACCAGCACCGCCGTCCAGGCCTCGTCCAGCCGCGGCGGCGCGGGCGCGATCCGGCGTCCGGCGACCCGCCACGGCTGCTCGACCAGCAGCACCCGCCACCGAGCCGCCGCCCCGGCCGCGGCGACGGCACGCAGGTCGGCGGAGTCCACCCCGCCACCGGCACCGTGCCCGAGCACCAGCGTGCCGGCGACCCCGGCCGCCGGCCCGGTGCAGTGCACCCGCGCCGGGCCCAGCGGGGTGCGGACCTCGCGGGCGGTCACCCGCGGGGGAGGGCGAGCAGCGCCTCGACCGCCTCGACGAGGGAGGCGCCCTGCACGTGCGGGGGCTCGAGGACCTCGGCGTACACCCGCTCGGCCCGGTTCGAGGTGAACGCCGCCGTCAGCCCCGCCCGGCGGGCGCCGGCGACGTCCCACGAGTGCGCGGCGACCAGGGCCATCCGGTCGGGGGCGACGCCGCAGGTCCCCGCCGCCCACAGGTAGGCCTCGCGGGCGGGCTTCCAGGCGCGGATCGACTCCGAGGTCAGGGTCTGCTCCACCAGGGCGGCGACCCCGCCGCGGGCCAGCCCCGCCTCCGCCACCCCCGGGGACCCGTGGCTCAGCGTCACCGCGCGCACGCCGGCCTCGGTCAGCAGGCGCAGCGCGGGCTCGACGTCCGGATGGGGGGAGAGCTCACCGAAGGCGTCGGCGACCGCGGAACAGGCGGCCGGCGGCAAGCCGGTCAGCTGTGCCACCGAGGTCTCGAAGGCGGCCCGGAACGGGAACCAGGTGCCCAGGGCCACGCCGGCGAACCCGGTGAGCAGGGTCCGCGAGAAGACCGAGGGCAGCAGCTGCTCGGACTGGCCGTGCTCGACCAGCGCGGCGCCGACCGGCGCGAGGTCCAGCAGGGTCTCGTTGACGTCGAAGGCGACGACGTCCGGGCGGGTGCGCACCGCGTCAGGCCTCGTCCCGCTCGTCGACCGGCAGGTCGACGCCGGCGTCCGCGGGACGGCTGAACCCGCCGGTCACCTTCTTGTAGACGAACCAGCCCACGCCCAGGACCACCGCCGCGACGACGGCGTAGTCCAGGTAGTGCAGGTTGGCCTCGACGAAGTCGCCGGCGGCGACGCCGAGCCCGATCAGCACGCTGTTCCAGATCAGGCTGCCTGCGGTGGTGAACGCCAGGAACTGCGGCAGCGGCATCTTCACCACACCGGCCGGCACCGACACGAAGCTGCGCACGATCGGGACCATGCGGCCGAAGAAGACCGCGGAGCGCCCGTGCCGCTCGAACCATTCAAAGGTCCGGTCGACGTCCTCGGTGGCGACCAGGGGCAGCCGGTCGAGGAAGGCGTGCGAGCGGCGGGGGCCCAGGGCCCGGCCGACCCAGTAGAGGACCAGCGCCCCGACCACCGAGCCGAGGGTGGCGAAGAGGACCACCGGGACGACGGAGAGCCGACCGTCGTTGATCAGCACCCCGGCGGCGCCGAGCACCGCCTCGCTGGGGATCGGCGGGATGACGGTCTCGATCAGGATGGTGAGGCCGACACCGACCGCGCCCAGCTTGTCGACGAGGTCCAGCAGGAAGCCGGTGATGCCCCCCTGGTCGGACGAGGCGGCGGCGAGGACGGGCATGGGACCCACGGTATCGGCGGTCCGCGTGCGTCGCCGGGCCCGGCCGCGGCCGCGCCAGTAGGTTCAGCGTCCATGCTGCAGCGCTTCACCGCCCGCGCCGTCGTCGTCGGCGACCGTGCCGGCACCGTCGTCCCCGATGCCGTGCTGGACGTCGGCGACGGCGTGATCAGCTGGGTCGGCCCGGCCGCGGACGCACCGCCCGTGCCGGAGGAGGCCGAGGTCAGGCAGCTGCCCGGGGTGCTCACCCCGGGCATGGTGAACACCCACTCGCACGCCCCGATGGTGCTGTTCCGGGGGCAGGGCGAGGGGCTGCCGCTGGACCGCTGGCTGCGGGAGGTGATGTGGCCGCGTGAGGCGAGGCTCACCCCCGAGGACGTCGAGGTGGCGATGACCGCCGCGTCGGCGGAGATGCTCCGGCACGGGGTCACCACCAGCGTGGAGATGTACTTCCAGCCCGAGCGGATCGGGTCGGCGGTCCGGGCCACCGGCGCCCGGGCGGTGGTGGCCAACCCGCTCATCGGGCTGCCCGGCTTCGGCACCTTCGACGAGCAGCTGGCCACCGCCGTGGGGCTGGCCGGGAACAGCGACGAGCAGGTCGAGTTCGGCATCGGTCCGCACTCGGCGTACACGGTCCCCCTCCCGGTGCTCACCCAGGCAGCCGAGGCCGCCCGCGAGCACGGCCTGCTGCTCACCGTGCACGTCGCGGAGACCGCCACCGAGGGAAACGAGCTGCTGGCCACCCACGGGCTGAGCGTCCCGGCGCTGCTGGCCGCCCACGACGTGCTGGGCGGCCGGGTGCTCGGCGCGCACTGCGTGCACATGGACGACGGCGACCTGGAGCTGTGGCGGGAGTACGACGTCGCGGTGGCCCACTGCCCGGGCAGCAACAGCAAGCTGGCCAGCGGCACCGCGCGGCTGCGGGACATGCTCGATCTGGGCATCCGCGTCGGCATGGGCACCGACGGGCCGGCGTCGAACGACAACCTGGACCTCTTCGAGGACCTCCGGCTGGCCGCTCAGCTGGCCCGGCTCCGCGAGCGGGACGCGACCGCGCTCACGGCCCCGGAGGCGCTCTGGCTGGCCACCGGGGCGGCGGCCGCGGCCATCGGGCGCGAGGACCTGGGTCAGCTCACCGCCGGACGGCGGGCGGACCTGGTGCACGTGGACACCGAGGACATCGCGTTCACCCCCGTCGGCGACGTGACCGACCTGGTCACCCACCTGGTCTGGTCGGTCGGTTCCCGGCACGTCCGGGACACCTGGGTCGCCGGCCGGCAGGTGGTGCGCGACGGCATCAGCACCACCGTGGACGAGGCGGCCCTGCGGGCGGACGTGCAGACCCGGGCGATGCGGCTGGCCGGCCGCTGAGTGGAGTCCCAGCGCTCGGAACACGATGCGCTGGGACTCCACTCAGGTGGCGCGCAGTGAGATGGTCTGGCCGCGGCCCACGGTGCGGATCTCCCCCGGGGCGCGGCGGGTGGCGACCTCGGCGACGAAGTCACCGAGCGGGCTGTTGAACGCCGTGTAGTCGTCGTAGTGCACCGGGACGACGACCGCGGGCCGGAGCAGCTCGACCAGGTCGGCGCCCTGGCGGCCGTCCATGGTCACCGTGAAGCCGTACGCCTTGGTGCCGCCCAGGTGCGGGATGGCGACGTCGAGGGGGCCGCAGCGCTGCAGCACCTCCCCGATGTCCCGGCGGTAGAGCGTGTCACCGCTGATGTAGCCCCGCCAGGTGACCGTGCCGTCGTCGACGAGCTCGAGCACGCTGCCCATCACCGGCGGCAGCAGCCGGCCGAGCAGGCCCGGGCCGTGCACGCCGGGCACCGAGGTGATCCGCAGCGTCGTCGTCCCGGAGGTGAGCTCGTGGGTCTGCCAGTCGGTGAGGTCGCTGGTCGCGCCGAAGCCCTTCTCAGCCAGCTCCCGCGCGGCCGCCGGGGTGGTCACCACCGGCGTGTCCTTGGGCAGCGAGCGGGTGGCGATCGCGTCCCAGTGGTCGTCGTGCAGGTGGGACAGCAGGATCGCGTCCAGCACCGGCAGCTGGGTGGGCTGCAGCGCGGGCTCGGTGAGCCGCTTGGTGAACAGCCCGTAGCCCAGGTAGGCGCGCTGCCCCCGGTGCAGGAAGTTGGGGTCGGTCAGCAGCGTGAACGGTCCCAGCCGGAGCAGGGTCGTCGCGTTGCCGCCGAAGGTGAGCGTGACGTCGTGCTCGTCGCCGGCCATGCCGCGGCGGGTACCCGTCAGCCCGCGGGCTCCAACCCCGGCAGTCGCCGCTGCGGCTGACCGGGGCGCGGCAGCGTGCCGTGCACGAGCACCTGCTCGTGCACCTGCTCCAGGGCGGTGCGCAGCGCGGGCAGCAGTGCCGGGTCCAGCCCGTCGAAGAACATCCGCCGCACCAGGTCCGTGTGACCCGGGGTGGCCGCGGTCAGCGCCGCCCGGCCCGCGTCGGTCAGGACGGCGTCGGTCGCCCGCCGGTCGGTGGCCGACGGGCTCCGCTCGACCAGCCCGCGGGCGCTCATCCGCTGCAGGTGGTGGGACAGCCGGCTGCGCTCCCAGGCGAGCCGGGTGGCCAGCCCGGTCAGCTGCAGCCGCCCGTCCGGCGAGTCGGCCAGCGCGTTGAGGACGTCGAAGTCCGGCAGGGACAGGTCGCTGTCGGTCTGCAGCTGCCGGTTCATCTCGTAGCCCAGCCGCAGCATCACCCGCATGTAGGCGAACCAGGTCCCCTGCTGCTCGGGGCTGAGCGCCGGCGGGACCGGAGGACCGTTCGGATTGGGTGACATGTCATGTAGCTTCCTCCGTGACGGCCCCGTCGGTGTCGACCGTGCATCGCCGTCCAGCCGACGTCGAGCCGGGAGGCGCCCGTGTCCGAGCCCAGCAGTGAGCAGTTGCTGGAGCGCATGCTCCAGGGCGTCTTCAACGAGCCGGACCCGCAGCGGCGCGCCGAGGTGATCGCCGCGGTGTTCACCGCGGACGTGGTGTTCGTCGACGCCGGGCAGACCGCGACCGGCCGGGAGGAGCTGGCGGCCACGGTGACCGGGCTGCTGGCCCAGGGGCCGGGTCTGGTCTTCACGCCGGCCGGGTCGTTCCGTGGCGTGGGCGACCTGGGCATGCGGGCCTGGCGACTCGGCCCGCCGGGTGGGGAGCCGGTGCTCGGCGGCCTGGACGTCGCCCAGGTGGTCGACGGTCGGATCGCCCGGCTGTGGACCGTGCTCGACGCCTGAAGCCCGCGGCGGCGGTCCACTCCTCCGCACGGCCCAGGTCTGATCGCGAGGGCTCGTGCTCTGCTGCCCGGGCGGCAGCAGAGCACGAGCTTCCGGAGGAGCCGCCGCTGGGTGAGACTCACGGCGGCGCATCGACCTCACGAGGAGCACCCATGGACCAGATCGACCCGACCGCCCCGCCCAGCGGCACGGGGTGCGTGGAGTGCGAGGCCAGCGGCGCGTGGTGGCTGCACCTGCGCCGGTGCGCGGCGTGCGGGCACGTCGGCTGCTGCGACTCCTCGCCCAACCAGCACGCCACGGCGCACGCCCACGGTTCCGGCCACCGGATCGTGCAGAGCTTCGAGCCGGGCGAGGGCTGGTTCTGGGACTACGTGGAAGGTGAGTTCGCCGACGGTCCGCAGCTGGCGCCCCCGACCGCGCACCCCGCGGGGCAGCCGGTGCCCGGCCCGGCCGGCCGGGTGCCGGCCGACTGGGCTGAGCACCTGCACTGAGAGGATCGGTGTCCGTGGAGACGGACCGAGCATGGAGCTGACCGCCCAGCTGGTGGCGCTGGTGATCGCGGTCGGCGTCGTCGCCGGCATGTGCAACCGGTTCGGTTGGCCGACCCCGCTGGTGCTCGTGGTGGTCGGCGCCGCGGCGTCCTACCTGCCGCACGTGCCGGACGTGCAGCTGGACCCGGACGTGGTGCTCTTCGCCATCCTCCCGCCGCTGCTGTACGCCACCACCGCCCGGACGTCGCTGTTCGACTTCAAGCACAACAAGGCCAGCATCGTCTCGATGTCGGTGGTGCTCGTCGTCGTCACCACGCTGTTCGTCGGCTGGGTCACCTGGTTGCTGCTGCCCGGCGTGGCCTTGGCGGCCGCGCTGGCGCTGGGCGCGGTGGTCGCGCCACCCGACGCGATCGCGGCCTCGGCGATCGGCCGCCGGCTGGGGCTGCCGCGGCGGGTCGCGACCCTGCTGGAGCACGAGAGCCTGGTCAACGACGCGGCGGCGCTGATCGCGCTGAGCGTCGCCGTCTCGGCGCTGACCACGGAGCCCTCACCCGTCGAGGTCGCCGGCGAGTTCGCCTGGGCGGTCGTGGGCGCGGTGCTCGTCGGCGGCGTGGTCGCCGCGGTGCTCGCCGTCGTGCGGGCCCGGGTGCAGGACCCCGTGCTGGACACCCTGGTCTCCTTCGTGGCCCCCTACCTGGCCTTCCTCGCCGCGGAGGAGGTGCACGCCTCGGGTGTGCTGGCCACCGTCGTCACCGGGCTGGCGCTGGCGCACGTCTCCCCGAAGGTGCAGACGGCGACGGCCCGGGTGACCGAGGCGATCACCTGGCGCACCGTCGCGTTCGTGCTGGAGAACGGCGTGTTCCTGCTCATCGGGATGCAGCTGCCCGGGCTGCTCTCCGGCGCCGCCGACAGCGGCCTGGGGACGGGGAGGATCGTCGCGGTCTGCGTCGGGGTGCTGGTGGCCACCGTGGTCGTGCGCTTCGTGTTCGTGTTCGGACTGGCCGGGATCCTGACCGTCGGCACGCCGGGGATGCGCCGGCTGGCCTGGAGCCCCGCGGTCGCCGGGCTGGTCTCCTGGGCGGGCATGCGCGGCGTCGTCACGCTGGCCGCCGCCCAGGTGCTGCCGGAGGACCTGCCGAACCGGGAGGTGCTGCTGCTGGCGGCGTTCACCGTCGTCGTCGGCACCCTGCTGGTGCAGGGCTCGTCCCTGCCCTGGCTGGTGCGCAAGGTCGGCCTGCCGCCACCCGACCCCGCCGAGGACGCGCTGCAGGCAGCGGTGATCGGCGACGCCGCCAACGCTGCCGGGCAGCAGCGGCTCACCGAGCTGACCACCGGTGACGAGCCGGACGGCGTCGTCGACCGGCTGCGCGACCGGTCCACCGCGCGGTCGCACGCCAGCTGGGAGCGGCTGGGCCGGCCGCTGGCCGACCAGCAGACCCCGTCCAGCATCTACGCGCGGCTGAGGATGGCGATGCTCGACGCCGAGCGGGAGGTCGTGGTGCGCGCCCGCGACGCCGGCACCGCTCCGGCCGAGGTGCTGGAGGCCGCGCTGAACGCCATCGACGTCGAGGAGTCGCTGCTCGACCGCCACGAGGAGCTGGAGTCGCTGGACCGCGAGCGACCGCTGGCGCCCCGGCCCAGCGACGAGCGCTGCGCGCACCTGCGCCTGGCGCCGGTGGGCGCGGCGCACCCGGAGTCGGCCTGCGAGGACTGCCTGCGCGAGGGGACGACGTGGGTGCACCTGCGCACCTGCCTGACCTGCGGCCACGTCGGCTGCTGCGACTCCTCGCCGCGCCGGCACTCCCGCGCGCACTTCGGGGCGGAGGGGCACCCGGTGGTGGTGAGCGCCGAGCCCGACGAGGCCTGGCGCTGGTGCTGGGTCGACAGCGAGCTCGGCTGAAGGACCCCGCTGCCCCCCACCGCTCGCGAGCTCGCGGCGGGCCCCTGCAGCAGGGCCGAGGCCGGGGCATGGGGTAGACACCACCTCGTGGCACAGACCCGGTCCGTCGACGAGTCCTTCCTCGCCCTCCCGCTGTCCGCGCTCGCCGACGCGGCGCTGACCCGGGCGGTCGACCTGGGGTGCGAGCACGCCGACCTGCGGGTCGAGCGGATCCGCACGCAGAGCATCCGGCTGCGCGATGCGCGGCTGGAGGCGCTGGGGAACGGGGAGGACCTGGGGCTCGCCGTCCGCGTCGTGCACGAGGGCACCTGGGGGTTCGCCGCCGGCGTCGTGCTGACCGCGGCGGAGGCGGTCCGGCTCGCCGAGGAGGCGGTCGCCGTCGCGCAGGTGTCCGCAGCGATGAACACCGACCGCGTCGAGCTGGCGCCCGAGCCGGTGCACGCCGACGGCGAGTGGGTGTCGGCCTACGAGGTCGACCCGTTCGCCGTCCCGGACGCGGAGAAGACCGGGCTGCTCGTCGAGCTCTCCGAGCAGCTGCTGGCCGCTGACGGCGTGGAGCACGTGCAGACCAGCGCGCTGCAGGTCAAGGAGCAGAAGTTCTACGCCGACACGGCCGGCACCCGGACCCGTCAGCAGCGCGTGCGCGTGCACCCCGAGTTCACCGCGCTCACCGTCGACCGGACCACCGGCACCTTCGAGTCGATGCGCACGCTCGCCCCACCGGTCGGCCAGGGCTGGGAGTTCGTCGCCGGCGGCGGCTGGGACTGGCGCGGTGAGCTCGCCGAGCTGCCGGAGCTGCTGCGGGAGAAGGTGAAGGCCCCCTCGGTCGACCCCGGCCGGTACGACCTGGTCGTCGACCCCTCGAACCTGTGGCTGACCATCCACGAGTCCATCGGCCACGCCACCGAGCTGGACCGGGCGCTGGGCTACGAGGCCGCCTACGCCGGCACCTCCTTCGCCACGCCTGACCAGCTGGGCACCCTGCAGTACGGCTCGCCGCTGCTGAACGTCACCGGTGACCGCACCGCCGAGCACGGCCTGTCCACCGTCGGCTGGGACGACGAGGGCGTCGCCGGCCAGCAGTGGGACCTCGTCCGCGACGGTGTGCTCGTCGGCTACCAGGTCGACCGCAACACGGCGTCCAAGATGGGTGCAGAGCGTTCCAACGGCTGCTCCTTCGCCGACTCCGCCGCCCACGTGCCGGTGCAGCGGATGGCCAACGTCTCGCTGCAGCCGACCCCCGACGGCCCCTCGACGGAGGAGATCATCGCCGGGGTCGAGCGCGGCGTCTACGTGGTCGGCGACAACAGCTGGTCGATCGACATGCAGCGGTACAACTTCCAGTTCACCGGGCAGCGGTTCTACAAGATCGAGGGCGGGCAGCTGGCCGGGCAGCTCCGGGACGTGGCCTACCAGGCGACGACGACGGACTTCTGGGGCTCGATGACCGCGGTCGGCGGCCCGCAGACCTACGTGCTGGGCGGCGCGTTCAACTGCGGCAAGGCCCAGCCGGGCCAGGTCGCGCCGGTGAGCCACGGCTGCCCGACCGCGCTGTTCGAGCAGACGACCATCCTCAACACCAAGCAGGAGGGCGGGCGGTGACGTCGATGAGCGCCAGCGAGACGACGAGTGAGCATCGCAGCGAGCGCCAGCGAGCGAGGAGCGGAGCGATGACGTCATGACCCCGCAGGAGCTGGTCGAGCGGGCGCTGGCGGCGTCGACGGCGGACGGGCAGATCACCTACGTCACCGAGAGCTCGGAGGCCAACCTCCGCTGGGCGAGCAACAGCCTGACCACCAACGGCGCCATGCGCTCCCGGCAGGTCGTCGTCATCTCCTTCGTCGACGGTGGTGCCGGGATGGCCACCGGCACGGTCGCCCGCACCGGCACCCCGGACGTCGCCGAGCTGGTGGCGGCCAGCGAGCAAGCCGCCCGGGACGCCGGCCCGGCCGAGGACGCGATGCCGTTGGTCAGCGAGGTGCCGCCCGGCGCCGGGGACTGGGACGCCGACGCGGCGGAGACCTCGATCGACGTCTTCGCCGACTTCGCCCCCGCCCTCGGGCAGGCGTTCGGCGAGGCCCGCGGCCGGGACGAGCTGCTGTTCGGGTTCGCCGAGCACCAGCTGGCGACGACCTACCTGGGCAGCTCCACCGGCCTACGGCTGCGGCACGACCAGCCCACCGGCCGGGTGGAGCTCAACGGCAAGAGCACCGACTTCGGCCGGTCGGTGTGGGCCGGCGTGGGCACCCGCGACTTCACCGACGTCCGGGTCGCCGACCTGGCCGCCGAGGTGCAGCAGAAGATGGCCTGGTCGCGGCGGCGGATCGACCTGCCGGCCGGCCGCTACGAGACGCTGCTGCCGCCGTCGACGGTCAGCGACCTGATGGTCGTCGCCTACTGGTCGATGGAGGCCCGGGACGCCGACGAGGGGCGCAGCGTCTACGCCCGGCCCGGCGGCGGCAACCGGATCGGCGACCGGCTGGCCCAGCTGCCGCTGACCCTGCGCAGCGACCCGGACGCGCCCGGTCTGGAGACCTCGCCGTTCCAGGTGGTCGGTGGCTCCTCGGGCAGCGCGTCGGTGTTCGACAACGGCATGGCCACGCCGGCGGTCGACTGGATCCGCGACGGCGTGCTCACCAACCTGGTCCGGCCGCGGGCCTGGGCGCTGAAGACGGAGGCCCCGGCCACCTCGGCGCTGGACAACCTCGTGCTCGAGGACCGCACCGCGACCGCGTCGCCCGCCGAGATGATCGCCCGCACCGAGCGTGGGCTGCTGCTGACCACGCTCTGGTACATCCGGGAGGTCGACCCGCAGACGCTGCTGGTCACCGGGCTCACCCGCGACGGCGTCTTCCTGGTGGAGGACGGCGAGGTCAGCGGGGCGGTGAACAACTTCCGGTTCAACGAGTCGCCTGTCGACCTGCTCGGGCGGGCCACCGAGGCCAGCCGCACCGAGCGGACGCTGCCGCGGGAGTGGAACGACTGGTTCACCCGGGCGGCGATGCCGATGCTGCGGATCCCGGACTTCAACATGAGCTCGGTCTCGCCCGCGTCCTGACCCCCTGGGGCAGAAGTGGCCACTTCTGCCCCAGGGGAGGGCCCTCAGCGCTCGTCTCGGCCGGTCTGCCCGGGGTCGGGCGTCGCGGTGGAGATGGCCGGGTCGACCGGGTTGCCGGTCGGCTCCGGCCCGACCTCGGTGGGGTCCGGCGTCCGGAACGGGGTCTCGCTCTGCGTCGCGGCCGGGCTCTCCTCGTCGGTCTGCTCGGGGCGGTCCGGCTCCTCGCCACCGACCCCGAAGCCCTCGGCCGGCGGCGGTGCGCCGGTCCCGGCGTCCGCGGCGGGGATCCCGTCGTCGGTGGAGGGCTGGACCGGGTCGAACGGTGCGCTCATGGACATGCCGGTGCAGTACCCAGCGGGATGGCCGCCGCACCACCGGCAGATGACCATCCGGGGCCGCCGGCCGCCGGCCGCGGGGTCGGTGGCGGACCGCCGCTATCCTCGCCGTGGGCCGTGACTGGCGCTGACAGGTGGACCACCACCGGGGAGCGGCTCCGTCGACCGCCGCGCGCCTGGGCCCCCGTCGACGCCAGGAGTGCCCGATGACCACCACCGTCAGCCGTGAGACCGCCGCCTTCGCCGGCGCGCTGGACGTGATCGCGCAGGTCGAGCCCCGGGTGGCGGCCGCCATCGGGCAGGAGCTCACCGACCAGCGCGAGAGCCTCAAGCTCATCGCCAGCGAGAACTACGCCAGCCCCGCCGTCCTGCTGGCGATGGGCAACTGGTTCAGCGACAAGTACGCCGAGGGCACGCCGGGGCGGCGGTTCTACGCCGCCTGCCAGAACGTCGACACCGTCGAGCGGCTGGCCGCCGAGCACGCCCGCGAGCTGTTCGGCGCCGACCACGCCTACGTCCAGCCGCACTCGGGCATCGACGCCAACCTGGTCGCCTTCTGGTCCATCCTGGCCCACCGGGTGGAGAGCCCGGCGCTGGCCGAGGCCGGCGTGAGGAACGTCGACGCGCTCAGCGAGGCCGACTGGGCGCAGCTGCGCCGGGCGCTCGGCGACCAGCGGATGCTGGGCATGTCGCTGGACGCCGGCGGCCACCTCACCCACGGGTTCCGGCCGAACATCTCCGGCAAGATGTTCTCCCAGTCCAGCTACGGCACCGACCCGGCGACCGGGCTGCTCGACTACGCGGCGCTGCGCGAGCGGGCCCGCGAGTTCCGGCCGCTGGTCCTGGTCGCGGGCTACTCCGCCTACCCGCGGCGGGTCGACTTCGCCGCGATGCGGGAGATCGCCGATGAGGTGGGCGCCACCCTGCTGGTGGACATGGCGCACTTCGCCGGTCTGGTGGCGGGCAAGGTGCTCACCGGGGACTTCGACCCGGTGCCGCACGCCGACGTCGTCACCACCACCACGCACAAGTCGCTGCGCGGCCCGCGCGGCGGGATGGTGCTGTGCACCGAGGAGTACGCCCCGGAGGTCGACCGGGGATGCCCGATGGTGCTCGGCGGTCCGCTGCCGCACGTGATGGCGGCCAAGGCGGTCGCGCTGGCCGAGGCCCGCCGTCCGGAGTTCGCCGGCTACGCCCAGCAGATCGTCGACAACGCCCAGGCGCTCGCCGACGGGCTGCTGCGCCGTGGCGCACGGCTGGTCACCGGCGGCACCGACAACCACCTGGTGCTGGTCGACGTCAGCAGCTTCGGGCTCACCGGCCGGCAGGCCGAGGCGGCACTGCTGGACGCCGGGCTGGTGACCAACCGCAACTCCGTGCCCGCCGACCCGAACGGTCCCTGGTACACCTCCGGCATCCGGCTCGGCACCCCGGCGCTGACCACCCGCGGCCTGCGCGAGGCCGAGCTCGCCGAGGTCGGGGAGCTGCTCGTCGACGTGCTGACCAGCACCCAGCCCGACGGCGACTCGAAGGTCCGCTACCGGCTCGACGCCGCGGTCGCCGAGCGGGTGCGGGCCCGGGCCGAGGAGCTGGTCGGCGCCCACCCGCTCTACCCGGAGGTCGACCTCTCCGGGCGCTGACCCGCGCTCGACCGGCCGGCGCCGCGGCGGCCGCCGAACCAGCCGAACAGCTCCTGGGCGCGGTGGGCGGCCAGGGTGCCGCCGGTGGCGAGCCGAAGAGGAGCGGTCCGATGTCCTGCCACCGGTCCCGGGTGGTCGCCTCGTCCGGTGCCGGTGCGGGAGGTTCCCCAGCGACCCGTGGGACGGATGAGCAGGACGAGCTGTCGAAGCCGCGTTTCATGCCCCGCCGACGCGGACATGAAACCCCCTTCGTGTCTACTTCTCCCCGAACGCCGATGACGACCCCCTGCCCACCGTGGCAGGACGGCGAGGGGAGCCCGACATGACGTACTGCCAGAAGCCTTCGATCTTCCAGCTGGGCAAGGTCCACGAGAACGGCCCGTCCGTGATCGTGTCGGGCTGGGGGCTGGGCATGTGCGCCTCGTCGTGCCGGTGCCACCGCAACCCCGACGACGGCCAGCTCGCCCTCGCCGAGGACCAGGCCGGCGGCAGCCTCGGGCTGCGCAGCTTCACCGCCACCGGCGACTGCGACTGCTGCGAGTCCTGGAGCTCCGCGGAGCTGTCCGCCATCCTGCGCGACGTCGCCGCCCTCGAGGCGCTCGAGGCCTCCGAGCCCGCCGCGGGCTGACCGCACCGACTCACGACGAGCCGTCCGCCGGGCAACCGGTGGGCGGCTCGTCGCGTGTCCGGCCCCGCACCCGGGGTAGTCCTCCGGCCATGTGGGCGCGAGCAGCAGCACGTGGAGCAGTGGCCGGCCTCGCCGGCGTCGCCGTGATGACCGCGGGGGAGAAGCTCGAGCAGCAGTTCACCCACCGTCCGGACTCCTACGTGCCGGGACGCACGCTGACCGCGCTGACCACCGGACGTCGGCTGCCGGGGTCCGCGCGCCCACCGGTGCGCAACCACCTCATGCACTGGGGCACCGGCGCCGTCGTCGGGGCGCTGCGGGGCATCTGGTCCGCCGCCGGGCTGCGCGGTCCCCGCGCCTCGGCCTGGCACACCGTGGTGCGGCTCGCGGTGGACCAGACGCTGGAGAACGTGACCGGCGTCGGCGCGCCGCCGTGGACCTGGTCCCGCCGCGACCAGGTCGTCGACGTCGCGCACAAGGCGGTCTACTCCTTCGCCACCGGCGCCGTGGCGGACCGGCTCATCCCCTCCGCCCGGGGCGGGAGTGGCCCACGGGGCCTGTGGGACTGAGGTCCGCTGCGGACCGATCGGTCCCGGCGCGCCGGAGCTCTTGACAACGGCACGATCTCCCTACCTTCCGTCTGACGCGCGCGGAGCCCGTCGCCCCTCCCCGGGCGCGACGCGCGCAGACGGAGGCCCCTCGTGACCCGATCGACCACGCGACGGTGGACGCGCGCCGCCGCCCTCGCGCTGACCGCCGGTGTCGCCGTCGTCCTCACCCCGACGACCAGCTCCGCCGCCCCGGCAACCGCCGAGCAGGCCCGGCAGGCCGTCGCCGACACCGGGCAGCAGCTCGAGCAGGTCGGCGAGGAGGTCAACCAGGCCGCGGCGTCCGCCGAGCAGCAGCAGGTGGCCGCGACCGCCGCCGCCGCAGCGGCCGCCCAGGCCCAGGTGCAGCTCGACGCCCTGGAGCCGGAGCTGCGGGCGATCGCGCAGACCGGGTACGTCGGCACCACCCGCGGCCGGCTGGCCGCCTTCCTCACCAGCGGCTCGGCCGACGACCTGATCCAGCAGATGAACACCCTCGACCAGCTGGCCTCGCACGCCGACGCGATCGTCGCGCAGGCGACCGCCGCGCGGACCGCCGCCGACGAGGCCCAGCGGTCCGCCGACGCCGCCGCTGTCGCCGCCACCGCGGCCGCGGCGGACCTGGAGTCGCAGAAGGCGCAGCTGAAGGACGAGCTGGCCGGCTACCAGGCCGACCTGTCCCGGCTGTCGGCCGCCGACCAGGTGCGGGTGCAGACCGTGCTGGCCGGCCCCGAGGTCACCGCCAGCCCGGCCCCCGCGCCGACCGCCGCCGCCGGGGCCGCGGTGCGGACCGCGCTGGCCCAGGTCGGGGACATGTACGGCGTCGGCGCCAGCGGCCCGGACACCTTCGACTGCTCCGGCCTGACGATGTACGCCTACGCCGCTGCCGGGATCACCCTGCCGCACTCCAGCCGTGCCCAGTCCACGATGGGCGTGGCGGTCTCCCGGGCCGAGCTGCAGCCCGGTGACCTGGTGTTCTTCTACTCCCCGGTCAGCCACGTCGGCCTCTACATCGGCAACGGCCAGATGGTGCACGCCAGCGTGACCGGCAAGCCGGTCGCCGTCACCAGCGTGGACAAGGGCGGCTACGTCGGCGCCCGCCGCGTCACGGGGTAGCCGGGAACTCTCCTGCCCCTCGCGCGGGATCAGGTCACCTGATCGTGCTTGCTCCTGGCTCACGGTGTGCGGTGAGCCAGGAGCACACATGATCAGGTGACCTGATCCCGGACGGCACGGGCTAGGCCGGGAGCTGCTGGGCGGCGCGGAACAGGCCGTCCGGGTCGCGGTCGCGGGTGACCCGACGCAGCCGCGCCAGGACCGAGGGGGTCCACGCCTCGGTGAGGTCCTGGCCGGCTGCGAAGCCGTACTGCAGACCGGAGCGCCACGGCGCCAGCGCGGCCACCGCAGCGCGGACGGCGGCCGGCACCTGCGCGGCGACCGGTGGGGCCAGCACGCCGACCGCGAACAGCGAGAAGGCGGCGTCCCGGCCGCTCACCGCGTCCGGCACCTCCGGGCGCACCGCCAGCGCGCCACCGAGCTGACGCAGCTCCACCGCCAGCAGCGGGGTCTCGACCCCCGGCCCGGCCACGGCGAGCAGCGCGTCGACCGCCGCGGCGGGCAGCCCGCCGAGCAGGCAGCCGGAATCGGCGGTCGGGGCTGGTTGCTCGGGGTCGAGGTGGACGGCACCGATCTCGGTGTACGGCCTCGGGCCGACGGTGTCGACCACCACCGGGGCCACCGCCCGCATCGGCGCGAGCAGGGCCGCGCCGTCGTCCGGCGATCCGGTCGAGGCGATCCGCAGGTGGACCAGGAACTGCCCGCGCAGCGGAGGGGGGAGGTCGGGCAGGTCCGGCAGCCGGAGCAGCGCGATCGAGGTGGTCACCTCGGTGGGCAGCGTGGGCGCCCAGGTCCGCCAGGCGTGCAGGACGGCGGCCGCGTGCGCGCCGGGGAAGAACACCGCACCGCCCCAGAAGCCGGGCAGCTCGACCAGGTCCGCGGTCAGCGCGGTGATCACGGCGACACCGCCACCGCCGCCCCGCAGGGCGAAGAAGAGGTCAGGCTCGCTGTCGGCGGCCACGTGCCGCTGCTCGCCGTCCGCGGTCACCACCTCGAAGCTGCGGACCCGGTCCGCGGCGAAGCCCAGCGCCCGGGCCAGCGGGCCCATGCCGCCCCCGGTGGCCATCCCGACCACGCCGACCGAGGGTGCGGCGCCGGCCACCAGCGCCAGCCCGTGCGGCGCGGCGGCGGCCACGACCTGGCCGCTGGTGACGCCGGCGCCGACGGTCACGGTGCGGCCGACGGGGTCCACCGCCACGCCGTCCAGCGCGCCGGTGCGCAGCAGCAGGGTGTCCGGGCCGACGGGGTGGCGGGCGCCGTGACCGGTGTTCTGCACCGTCACCGCGAGACCCTCGGCGGCGGCGTACCGGACGGCGGTGACGACGTCGTCGACCGTCTGCGCCTCCACGACGAGGGCGGGCGCGTGCACGACGGCGAGGTTGTACCCGGTCACCGCGGCCGGGTACCCCGGGTCGCCGGGGCGGTGCACGGTGCCGGTGAGCTGGTCGAGCGTGCTGGTCACGGAGGAGCCTCCTGGGTCGTCCCACTGCCGTCCCGCCGGGCACGGGTCCTGGGCGTTCCTAGCGGAGCGGACCTGCAGGTGAGGTGGTCGTCGTCGTCCGGAACGACCTCGCGGGCGCGACACGCGCCTCAACCGTGGAAGCGGCGACCCTCCGCGAGCATCTGGACGCAGGCAGCGATGCGGTTCGCCCGGGTCTGCGGGGTGGCGGCGGTGTGCACCCGCCACAGGACGGCGTACCGGCTCGTCCTGTCCAGCCCGGCGAAGAACGACTCCGCCGCGGGCTCGGCGGCCAGTGCGGCGACCAGGTCGTCGGGCACGGTGATCGTCGCGGGCCCCGCGTAGGCGCGGTCCCAGCGCCCGTCGGCCTGCGCGGCCTCCACCGCCGCCAGCCCGGCCGGTCGCATCCGCCCGTCGGCGATCAGCCGGGCCACCGTCTCCACGTTCTTCTGCGACCAGACGCTCCTGGGCCGCCGCGGGGTGTACCGGACGGTGAACCAGTCGTCGTCCACCCGGTTGCCGCGGCCGTCGATCCAGCCGTGGCACAGCGCCACCTCGACCGCCTCGGCCGCGGTGAGCGAGGGGATCCCCGCGGACTTCTTCGCGATCTTGACGAAGAGGCCGGGCGCTCGGTCGTGCTCGGTGGCCAGCCAGGCGTCGAAGTCGGCCGCGCTGGGGAACGCGCGCGTCTCGAAGGTCGTGTCGTCGGCCACGGCCCCATCGTGGTGACCGCGCCCGCCGCCGTCCAGCACCCGGCGGTTTGACCGCCGTCCCCCTCGGCTACGGCCCAGCGGACGGGCCGAGCAGCGGCGCCGCGACGACGGACGGGGACTCTCCATGGCGCAGTCACCGGGCCCCACCGCGCTGTGGCTGGTCCGCCACGGCGAGAGCATGGGCAACCTGGCCGATGCCCAGGCCCACGAGCAGGGCTCGGGCCGGCTCGAGCTCGACGTCCGGGACCCCGACGTCCCGCTGTCGCCCACCGGTGAGTCCCAGGCCGACGCGCTCGGCGCGTGGCTGGCGGGGCTGCCCGCCGGCGACCGGCCGACCACCGTGCTCAGCTCCCCGTTCGCCCGGGCGGCGGCCACGGCGCAGCGGGCGGTGGCGGCCAGCGGGGCGGAGCTGACCATCCGGTACGACGAACGGCTGCGGGAGCGGGACTTCGGCGCCTTCGACGGGATGACCCGGGAGGGGATCCGCGAGGAGTACCCCGACGAGGCGCGCCGCCGCGACCTGCTCGGCAAGTTCTACTACCGGCCGCCGGGCGGCGAGAGCTGGGCCGACGTCGCCCTGCGGGTGCGCAGCCTGCTGGCCACCGAGGCGCTGCGGCACGACGGCGAGCGGCTGCTGTGCGTCTCGCACCAGGCCGTGGTCATGGTCTTCCGGTACGTGCTGGAGGAGCTCACCGAGAGCCAGCTGCTGGAGATCGACCGGGGCGACCAGATCGCCAACACCTCGGTGACCCGCTACGAGGCGTCCGACGGGCGCTTCCGGCTCGTCACCTTCAACGGTGTCGAGCACCTCGACGACCACCCGGACGACGAGGCCCCCGTGACCGAGGAGAACGATGTCCCGTCCCCAGCCTGACGCCACCCTGGTCACCCCGCAGGTGCTGCGGGGCTGGCGGCTGCCCGAGCCGACCGGGGGCAAGGAGTCCCGCGGCTCGATCCTGGTCATCGGCGGCAGCACGGAGACCCTCGGCGCGGTGACCCTGGCCGCCGAGGCGGCACTGCGCTCCGGCGCGGGGAAGCTGCAGGTCGTCGTCCCGTCGAAGGTCGCCCCGCACGTGTCCATCGCGCTCCCCGAGGCGCTGGTCCGCGGCGTCCCGTCGACCGAGGCCGGTGCCATCCGCGCCGACTCGGCGGAGCTGCTGCTCGACCTGGCCCAGCGCGCCTCGGCCGTGCTCATCGGCCCCGGCATGGCCGACGAGCCGGAGACCCGGGGCCTGGTCGAGGCGCTGCTGCCGGAGCTGGAGGGGCCGGTCGCGCTCGACGCCCTCGGCCTGGCCGCCGTCACCGCCGACCCGCAGTGCCTGCACCACCTCGCCGGCCGCGTGGTGCTCACCCCCAACCCCACCGAGCTGGGGCTGACGCTGCACGTGGAGCCCGACGAGGTCGACGACGACCCGGCCGGTGCGGCCCGGCGGCTGGCCGAGCAGGCGCACGCCACCGTGGGCCTGGGCGGGGCGACGAGCTGGATCGCCGGTCCGGACGGCCGGCTGTGGGAGGACGAGAGCGGCGGCGCGGGGCTGGGCGTCTCCGGCTCCGGCGACGTGCGGGCCGGGGTGGTGGCCGGCCTGCTGGCCCGCGGGGCCGAGCCCGACCAGGCCGCGGTGTGGGCCTCCTACCTGCACGGCCGGGCAGGGGAGCGGCTGGCCGCCACGGTCGGCCGGCTCGGCTTCCTGGCCCGCGAGCTGCCTGCGCAGATCCCCCGGGTGCTGGCCGAGGTCGACCTCTGACCCCTGCGTCGGCCAGGCTGGCCCGGTGACCGGAGCAGCGGACCAGCGGACCAGCGACGTGTACGAGGCGACGCTGCAGCCGCGCCGCGGTGGCCGGCTGGCCCGGAGCGCCCGGTTCCTGGCCGCGTTCGCCGCCGAGCTCGCCTGGGGGCTGCTCCCGCAGCCCTCGCTCAGCGACGTGGTGGTGACCCGCCGCGCCGGCGGCGCCGAGGTGGTGCGGGTGCCGGCCGGGGACCCCAACGTGCCCGGGGAGATGCTCGCTCTGGTGCAGCGCCACCTCGCCGAGCTCACCCCGGCCGCCTTCCTCGCCGAGTGGGGTGCCGACGGCGGGGTGTGATCTGCTGCTCCCGAGCAGCGGGACCCGCCCGCGACCTCGGCGAGGAGTGCAGCAGCGTGGCTGACAGCTACATCGGAGAGCTCGACTTCGGCGCCCCGGAGATCGACGAGCAGGCGTTCGTGGCACCGACGGCGGTCGTCGTGGGCAAGGTGACGATGGGGCCGCGGTCGAGCATCTGGTACGGCGCGATCGCCCGTGCCGACGCCGAGGTCATCGAGATCGGCGCGGACTCCAACGTGCAGGACGGCTCGACCCTGCACAGCGACCCCGGCGCCCCGCTGGTCATCGGGCGTGGGGTCACCGTGGGCCACAACGTGGTGCTGCACGGCGCCCGGGTGGACGACGACGTGCTCATCGGGATGGGCAGCACCGTGCTCAACGGCGCGCACATCGGCTCCGGCTCGATCGTCGCCGCCGGGGCCGTGGTCATGCAGGGCGCGGAGGTCCCGCCGAACTCACTGGTCGCCGGGGTGCCGGCCAAGGTGCGCCGGGAGACCACCGAGGGCGACCGGGCCGCGATCCGGGCCAACGCGACCAGCTACACCGACCGCCTCGACGCCCACCGCGCGGTCCGCCGCGTGCAGCAGTAGCCCGTGCGGCAGGCTGGCCGGGTGAGCGACGAGGACCTGCGCCGGCTGGTCGGCTGGACCGTGGACGACGCGCCGCCGGAGGTCCGGGTCGGGCGGGCGCTGGGTGCGTTGCTGAAGGGCGTCTCGACCGTGGTCACGCTGGGCGCTGATGCGTCCACCGGCGCCCGACCCGCGACCTGGACGCTGCCCGCCGACCCAGCGGCCTACCTGGACCTGGGCGTCGTCCGGCTGCACTGGCCGGCTGACGCGCCCGCCGAGCAGGTGCAGGCCAGCCGCGAGGGCGTCTGGGCGACGTCCGGGCGCGCCGAGCGGCCGCCCCGGCGACTGCCGGTCCAGACGTGGCGGGTGGTCGCAGCGGTGCCGGGCAGCGGGTCACGCCGGCCGCGGCACGCCTCGGCGCCGTGGCGGCTGGACGTCACCGACGGGAGGGGCACCGGGCAGCTGACCGGTGCGTGGCTGGCGCTGGCCTGGATCGGCTCGCTGGCCGGCTGGCCCGAACCGGCGGGGACCGGGTCGGGCGGGTGAGCGCGGGGTCGTTCGAGGAGTTCGTGACCGACCGGTCGGCCGGGCTGCTGCGGACGGCGTACCTGCTGACCGGCGACCGGGTGGAGGCGCGCGATCTGCTGCAGGGCGCGCTGATCACCACCGAGCAGGCCTGGGGCCGGTTCGACGACCAGGACGCCGCCACCGCCTCCGCCCGGCGGCAGCTGGTGGCCGCGCACACCAGCTGGCGGCGGGTGTCCCGGGTGGGGGACCTGCTCGGGGACAGCCCGGTCCTGGCGAACGCCGTCGGCTTCCCCGGCTTCGCCCGGCGCCCCACCGACCCCGGCCCGCCGGACGAGGTGTCGACCGCGCTGGCGCGGCTCGCGCCCCAGCTGCGGGCCACCCTGGTGCTCCGGTACGGGACGGGGCTGTCGGTGGCCGACACCGCCGACGCGCTCGGCTCCCCGGTCGACACGGTCACCGGCGCCATCGCCCGCGGCCTCGACGCCCTCGGCACCGACGGTCCCCGGCTGGCCAGTAGCCTGGCCCTGCGGGCGGAGCAGGTCACCACCCCGGACGACGCCCTCCGCTGGGTCCGGGAGGGCGCCCGCGACCGGCGCAGCCACCGGCTCGGCCTGCTCGCCCTGGCCGCGGTGCTGGTCGCGATCGTCGTGCTGGTCGCGCTGAGCTTGTAGCGGCCCCGTTGCAGGGCCCCGCCGCGAGCGTGTGAGTGGTGGGGGGCAGCGGGGTCCTCTCAGTTGCGGACGGACTGCACCAGCGGGCAGACGAACGGGTCGCGCTCGCCCAGGCCCACCCGGTTCAGGTACCGGACGACCATCCGGTAGGACCCGACCAGCGACGTCTCGGTGTAGCTGATCCCGTGCTTCTCGCAGTGCGCGCGCACCATCGGCTGGACCTTGCGCAGGTTCGGCCGCGGCATGCTGGGGAACAGGTGGTGCTCGATCTGGTAGTTCAGCCCGCCCATCATGAAGTCGGTCAGCAGGCCACCCCGGATGTTGCGGGACATGAGGACCTGGCGGCGCAGGAAGTCGACCTTGGCGTTCTTCGGGACGACCGGCATGCCCTTGTGGTTGGGCGCGAAGGACCCACCCAGGAGCAGACCGAAGACCGCCTGCTGGACGACGATGAAGCCCACGGCCAGCAGCGGCGGCATGACCAGGAACACCGCGGCGACGAAGAGCCCGAGCCGCAGCGCGATGATGGCGACCTCGAGCCGGCGGTGCGGCATCGACTTGTCCCGGACCAGCGTGGCGATGCTGTTGGCGTGCAGCGCCGCGCCCTCGAAGCACAGCAGCGGGAAGAACGCCCAGCCCTGGTGGCGGGTGAACCAGCCACGCAGGCCGGTGGTCCGCTCGGCGGCGTCGTCCGGGGTGAAGGCGAGCACCTCCGACACGATGTCGGGGTCCTTGCCCATCTGGTTCGGGGCGTTGTGGTGCCGGTTGTGCTTCTGCATCCACCAGCCGTAGCCGATGCCGGCGAAGCCGCAGGACAGCACCCGCGCCGACCACTCGTTGACCCGGTGCGAGCCGAACGCCTGACGGTGCGCGGTGTCGTGTCCCAAGAAGCCGAACTGGGTGCAGACCAGCGAGAGCAGGACGGCGAGGGCCAGCTGCCACCACGAGTCCCCGACGGCGACGATGGCGACCCAGACGCCGGCGAACGCGGCGACGGTCAGCGCGATCGACACGACGTAGTACGGGCGGCGGCGGTTCAGCAGCCCGGCGTCCTTGACCTGCTGGGACAGCTCGGCGTAGACGCTGACCGACCGGTCACGGGCTCGCTCGGGACGGGGTCCGCGGGCGGGCGGAGGCGTGGAGCCCTCCAGGGTGGATGCGGTCATCTGCTCTCTCTGGCCGGCTCCGGGCTGCTCCGGGGCACGCCGGGTGGGGCCGGCGGGCCGGCGACGACGGGGACCGCGCTGCATCGGGATCGAGCACCGCGTGCGGCCGACGGTATGCGACGTGGCACCGGCCTGCCACGCGAGGCCCCCGGCGCGGACCCGCTCAGCCCGTCAGCAGCTCCCGGACCAGCGCGCCGACCTCGGCGGTCTCCACCAGGAAGCCGTCGTGGCCGTAGGGCGAGGTGATGAGCCGCAGCGGGACGCCGAGGCCCGCCGCCACCCGCTGCTGCTGCGCCGGTGGGTAGAGCCGGTCGGAGTCGATGCCGGCGACGACGGCCCGCGCGGTGACCCGGGACAGCGCCGCCTCCACGCCCCCTCGGCCGCGGCCGACGTCCCAGCTGTTCATCGCCTCGGTGAGCACGACGTAGCTGCCGGCGTCGAACCGTGCGGCCAGCTTGGCGGCGTGGTGGTCGAGGTAGGAGGCGACGGCGAACCGGCCGTCGTCCTGCACCGTCGTGCCGAACCGGGCGTCGAGCTCGAGGCCGCTGCGGTAGGTGAGGTGCGCGATCCGGCGGGCGACCCCGAGCCCGGTCACCGGTCCCGGTCCGGGGGCGTAGTCGCCGCCGGACCACGCCGGGTCGCTGCGCACGGCGGTCTGCTGGGTGGTCTGGGTGCCGATCTGGTCGGCGCTGGCCACCGCCCCCGAGGCCAGGAAGAACAACCCGGCGACCCGCTCGGGTCGGGAGACCGCCCACTCCAGCGCCCGCATCCCGCCCATCGAGCCGCCGAGCACCGCCTGCCAGGTGCCGATGCCCAGGGCGTCGGCCAGCGCCGCCTCGACCGCCACCTGGTCGGCGATGGTGACCTCGGGGAACCGAGAGCCCCACGGGGCGCCGTCCGGTGCGTTCGAGGAGGGCCCGGTCGTCCCCTGGCAGCCGCCGAGGACGTTGGCGCAGACGACGAACAGCCGGTCGGTGTCCAGCGGGGCGGCCGCACCGATCAGCGACGGCCACCAGCCGGCCGTCGCGTGCCCCGGCCCGGCCGGGCCGACGACGTGGCTGTCGCCGGTGAGCGCGTGCTCCACCAGCACCGCGTTGCCCGCGTCGGGCGCGAGCGTCCCCCACGTCTCGTAGGCGACCCGCACCGCCGGCAGCACGTCGCCGCGTTCGAGCTCGACCGGACCGGCGAGGTCGAGGAACTGCCGCATCCCGACCGGGTCGCCCTCGACCCAGCCGCCGGTCCGGGCCCCGGAGACGGACGGTGCCGCCCCCCGGGACCCGGACAACGTCAGGACCCCTTGGCGGCCCGGAACCCGGACTCAAGGTCGGCCAGGATGTCCTCGATCCCCTCCAGGCCCACCGCCAGCCGGACCAGGCCGGGGGTGACGCCGGTGGTCCGCTGCTCGTCGGCGGTCAGCTGCGAGTGCGTGGTGGACGCCGGGTGGATGACCAGGCTGCGCACGTCACCGATGTTGGCCACGTGGCTGTGCAGCTCCAGCCCCTCGACGAAGCGCTTGCCGGCCTCGATGCCGCCGCGGATCTCGAAGGCCAGCACCGCACCGGCGCCCTTCGGGGCGTACTTCAGCTGCGCGGCGTGCCAGGGCGAGGACGCCAGGCCGGCGTAGTGCACCGACTCGACCTCGTCGCGGGACTCCAGCCACTCGGCGACCCGCTGGGTGTTGGCCACGTGCCGCTCCATGCGCAGCGACAGCGTCTCGATGCCCTGCACGATGAGCCAGGCGTTGAACGGGGAGATCGCCGGGCCGAGGTCGCGGAGCAGCTGCACCCGGGCCTTGAGCGCGTACGCCGGCGCACCGAGGTCGGCGTAGACGACGCCGTGGTAGGTCGGGTCGGGAGTGGTGAAGCCGGGGAACTTCCCGCCGGTCCAGGCGAAGTTGCCGGAGTCGACGATGAGCCCGGCGATCGCGGTGCCGTGCCCCCCGAGGTACTTGGTGGCGGAGTGGACGACGATGTCGGCGCCGTGCTCGATCGGCCGGATCAGGAACGGCGTGGCGATCGTGTTGTCCACGATCAGCGGGACGCCGTTGCGGTGCGCGACCTCCGACACCGCCGAGATGTCCAGGACGTCGCCCTTGGGGTTGCCGATGGTCTCGGCGTAGAAGGCCTTGGTGTTCTCCTGCACCAGGGACTGCCAGTTCTCCGGGTCGTCGGGGTCCTCGACGAAGGAGACCTGGACGCCCAGCTTGGGCAGCGAGTGGTGCAGCAGGTTGTAGGTGCCGCCGTACAGCGAGGCCGAGGCGACGACGTGGCTGCCGGCCTCGGCGATGTTCAGGATCGCCAGGGTCTCGGCGGCCTGGCCGCTGGCCACCGCGAGCGCCGCGACGCCACCCTCGAGCGAGGCCACCCGCTGCTCGAGCGCGTCCTGCGTCGGGTTCATGATCCGGGTGTAGATGTTGCCCATCTCGGCCAGCGCGAACAGGTCCGCGGCGTGCTGGCTGTCCCGGAACTGGTAGCTGGTGGTGGCGTAGATCGGCAGCGCCCGGGCGCCGGTGGTCGGGTCGGGAGCGGCTCCGGCGTGGATCTGCCGGGTCTCGAAGCTCCAGCCGCTGGGTTCGGTCATGCGCTGAGCACCTCCTGGGTCGCCGGAGCACCCACAGCGCGGAGGGCTCCGTCCTTGCCGGGCGGCGGGTGCTGTCCGGCCAGCTCTTCCCCTGGAGCACCTCAGACGGAGTTGAGGTTGCCGGGCAGCCAGCCAGGTGCTTGTCGCTGCCTCTCGTGAGCCACGCCCATCCTAGGACGTCGCCCGGTCGGACGCGGGCCGGGCCCCCGGCAGCAGCGCGGTGAGCAGGTCGTCCAGCGACAGGTGGACCACCGCTCGCTCGTCGGCGGAGCGATTTTGTGACGGTGGGGACACGTAACGTCATCTTCATGACCTGGGCGGACTGGCTGCACTGGGCCGTGACGGCCGTGCTGAGCGCGTCCAACATCGGCACCTGGCTGCAGCTCAGGGAGAAGCGTCGTACCCGTCGCGACGACAGCGCCGCTCGATCGCTCAAGGACGCGCAGTCGGCGCTGCTCCGGCTGCGACGGCTGTACCAGCGGAAGCGGCGCACCGGTCGCCTGCAGCGCCGGGTGCGGGACGACGCGCTGGAGGACCAGGTGATGGCCCTGGACGAGGCCATCGCCCAGTCGCTGCACGGCGAGGCCCTGCGGCCGCTGGCTGCTGCCTACCAGGACGTCGGCGGGTCCTACGCCGCGAAGGACCCCGACGTGAACGTCGAGGAGGAGGCGGCGGCCTTCCAGGCCCTCGCCGATGAGATCGAGCGCTGCCTGCGGCAGGCCTACGGGTGACCCCCTACCGGGTCACCTCGGCGGCCGACTTCTGCGTGACCCGGTGCGGGACCCCTCGGCGCTCTGCCGACTCGCACACCCGCGCCCAGAACAGCTGGGGGGCGCCCACGAGGACGAGGTGACCCCCGTGGCGTTCGGCGAGCACCTGCCGGACCAGTTCGTCGGCGAAGGAGGCCGAGCCGGTGGCCAGGTCGTCGCAGAACACGATGACGTCAGCGTGCCGGAGGTCGCGGGGGACGGCCTGCTCGTCCAGGAGGTCGACCGCGGCCTCCCGTGTCCCCACCAGTCGAGGGAGTCTCAGCACGAACACCCGGCTCCTCAACCCCCGCACTCTGTCCTCGCTCGGAGGACGTCGGCCTGGTCCCGAGGACCTCGCCCTCGTCCCGGGACCAGCGATCGCGTCGGACCACGCCCGCTGATCCCATCACGCCGGTCAGCACCTCGCCCACCCAGGGGCCGGTACGTCACCCCAGGGGGACGGCGTGTCGTAGTGGTATGACACCTTGCAGGTGCGTGCCCGTGATGCCCTGCGGCCACACATGCGTCTCCTCCGAGGTGTCCGGGGCCAGGAGCGAGGAGCGTCCCGAGGTCAGGTGCAGGTGTCCCCCTAGGCGGGACAGCTCGCGGACCATGTCCGAGAGCCCGACGCCCCGCCCGGGGTCGTCGTGCTCGGAGATGCCCGGCCGGATGGCCATCCGGAGCGCGTCCGCGTCGGTCCGGGCCCCCTTGCGGCTCAGTGATCGCAGGAGTCCGATGCCCGAGTCGGACACCGCGAAGCTCAACCGCCGGCCGTTGTGGGTGATCTGGGCCGCCAGGAAGCCGCCGTCCCGCCGTGCGTGGTCGACGACGTTGATGCCCGCCTCGCACAGGCCGTTGTGCAGGGCGTTCGCCGCCTCGGCGTCGTACGGGGCGATCAGTGCGTGGACCATCTGCGCCAACGCGCCCGCGCCCCGGTGGCCGTCGAACCTGGTCAGCTCCAGCAGCACGTTGCCCAGGGGCCGAGCCCGTACGTGGGGGAGGTCCACCTCGGCACCGAGGGCCGTGAGCGTCTCGTCCAGCCGCATCCGGGCCAGGTACCGGGCCACGCTGGCGTCCTCGGGGCGCTGGACCAGCACCCGGTGACCGGCTCGGAGCTGCTCCTCGGCGAAGGTCGCCAGCGCGGTCAACCCGACGGGTTCGGCGAAGGTGAGTGCCCTGAGGTCGATCCGGGTCCAGTGGTCGCTGGTCCGTGGCCGCAGGCACCGGTGCAGCGTGGACTCCCCGCAGCGGCCCTCGGTGACGAGATCAGGCACGTGGAGCGCGGCTGACGTCTGAGCAGGCCGGGCAACGGCCGGCAGGGAACCGCTCCTCGACGCCTGTGCCGGCGAGCAGGTCCACGGTCGATTGTGTACCGCAATGCCGGTCGGGCTGCCGGGTCGGGCCGAGGGGTCAGCCGGCCAGTGCGGCGATCGCCTCGCGGATCTCCCCGATCGTCAGCGCGGTCGTCGCGTCGCCGACCGGGAGCTCGACCCGCTGCACACCCGGGTCGGCCGTCGGGGCGGCGCGCTCCCAGGTCCACAGCCCGCCCGCGGCCAGCGTGCGGGCCGCCGCGGTGAACCGGGCGGCGTCGGTGCGGAGCAGCAGGTGCAGCATCGGGGTCTGCGGCGGGTCCGGGACGACGGTGACGCCGGGGAGGTCCGCCACGGCGGCGGCAACCGCGCGGGCCTGCTCCAGGTAGCCGGGGAACAGCGGCAGCCGGCGGCGCAGGCAGGTCAGCGCGGACGCCGCACCTGGCCACAGCCCGAACAGCGTGCCGCCCAGCCGGCGCCGCCACTCGCGCGCCTCGGCGACGACCTCGGCCGACCCGGCCAGTGCGCTGCCGGCCAGCGCGCCGATGCCCTTGTAGAAGCTGACGTAGGTGGTGTCGAACAGCGCGGCGATCTCGGCCGGCGGACGCCCGTAGCCGGCGGCGGCCTCCCACAGCCGTGCGCCGTCCAGGTGGGCGGCGGCGCCGCGCTCACGGGCCCAGGTCGCCTGGGCGACCAGGTCGTCCCACGGCGGCAGCTGCCCGCCCAGGTCCCGCTGCGGCAGCTCGACCAGCAGCGCCGCCGGGTGCTCGGCGACGGCGTCGAGGTCGGTCCGGAGCAGCAGCCGGTCGCGGTCGCCGGCCGGGCGACCGACCAGGCCCTGCAACCGCTCCAGCGCCCGCCCCTCGTGCACCTCGAGGTGGCACTGCGGGTGGTAGACCACCGCGCGCCGTCCCCGGTGCTCGGCGTGCACCCGCAGCGCTGCCTGCTGGGCCATGATCCCGCTGGGCAGGTAGACCGCCGCCGGCTGCCCGAGGACGTCGGCGACCTCCTCCTCGAGCTCGGTGACCACCCCGCCGTCGCCGTAGCGGTCCACCGCGGTGTCCGGCGGGACGGTCGCGAGCAGGTCGGCGGCGGTCTGCGGGCCGTGCCCGGCCAGGGCCCGGTCGCAGGACTGGCGCAACGCAGCGAGGTCGTCCACGGGCCCAGCCTGCCTGCCGCCCCCGGAGCGGCACCAGGCAGGCTCTCGGCGTGCGCGCGCTGGTGTTCGAGGAGTTCGGCGGTCCCCTGACGGTCCGCTCGGTACCGGAGCCGGGCCCCGCCCCGGACGGCGTGGTCGTCCAGGTGGGCGCCAGCGGCATCTGCCGCAGCGACTGGCACGGCTGGTCCGGCCACGACCCCGACGTCGTCCTGCCGCACGTCCCCGGGCACGAGCTGGCCGGCACCGTCGCCGCGGTCGGGGACCGGGTGCGGAACTGGTCGGTCGGCGACCGGGTGACCGTGCCGTTCGTCTGCGCGTGCGGTCACTGCCCGCCGTGCCGGGAGGGTGCCGGCCAGGTGTGCCTCCACCAGACCCAGCCGGGCTTCACCCACTGGGGGTCGCTCGCGGAGCACGTCGCAGTGGACGCCGCCGACGTGAACCTGGTCGCGCTGCCCGACGGGATGCCGTTCGCCACCGCCGCCGGCCTGGGCTGCCGGTTCGCGACCGCGTTCCGCGCGGTCACCGGCGTCGGGCGGGTGGCCCCGGGGGAGTGGGTCGCCGTGCACGGCTGCGGCGGGGTGGGGTTGTCCGCCGTCCAGGTCGCGGTCGCGGCCGGCGCCCGGGTGGTGGCCGTCGACGTGTCACCGGGAGCGCTGGAGCTGGCCGCCGCGTGCGGCGCGGAGCACCTCGTCGACGGAACGGCGGACGACGTCCCGGCCGCGGTCGCCGAGCTCACCGGCGGGGGCGCGCACGTCTCCCTGGACGCCCTCGGCGCGGCCGTGACCTGCGTCAACTCCATCCGCAGCCTGCGCCGGCGCGGCCGGCACGTGCAGGTGGGGCTGCTGCCACCCGCGGTGGGCCGCCCGGAGGTGCCGATGGAGGTCGTCATCGCCGGCGAGCTGGCGGTGCTGGGCAGCCACGGCATGGCCGCCGCCGACTACCCGGCGATGCTCTCGCTGATCGAGGCCGGGCGGCTGCACCCCGAGCTGCTGGTGACCCGCCGGCTGGGGCTGGACGACGCCGGTGCAGCGCTGGCCGCGGTCGGCCGGGAGCCGGGGATCGCCGTCGTCACCTCGTTCTGAGCCGAGCTCAGCTGGTCGGCGCGCTCGAGGTGCCCGACGGCTGCCTGGTCGCCGACGGTTCCGCGCTGGACGAGGGGGCGCGGCTGCTCGCCGGGGCGCCGCTGTTCACCGGAGCGCGGGAGGAGGACGGCGCGCTGGTCGAGCTCGGCGCCCGGGTGGTCGTCGCCGGCGCGGAGGTCTCCTCGTCCTCCGCCGGGGCGGTCGGGGTGGCGCTGGTGCGGCTCGGGCGGGTGGTCGTCGTGGCCGGTGTGGTGGCGGCCGGCGCCGAGGTCGTGGCCGGGGCGGTCGGGGTG
>NZ_SJEW01000161.1 GCF_005930475.1 Modestobacter altitudinis | reverse complement strand
AGGCCGCCACGGTCACGGCCGGGCTGCTGGGCGCCGAACGGGTGTCGGTGGAGGACGGCGTCCTCGTCGTCCAGGCCGGACCGGAGGACGCCGCGCGGATCAACCGCGCGCTGGTCCTCGCCGACGTGGACGTGACCGGGCTGCGCCAGGAGGTGCAGACCCTCGAGGAGGTCTTCCTGCAGATGACCGGGTCCGAGATCACTGCGGCACCGCCACCCGATGCGCCTCCGGGACGGTCCCGGCCGCGGCTGCCCGAGAGCGCCGTCCGATGAGCACGGCGACCGAGACCCGGACACCGGAGCGCGGGGCCCCGTCGGCCCGGACCCGGACCGTGGGGTCGCTCGGGGCGATCGTCTCGGCGGAGCTGCTCAAGCTGCTGCGGCGCCCGG
>NZ_SJEW01000160.1 GCF_005930475.1 Modestobacter altitudinis | reverse complement strand
CCATGTAGAAGTCGTTCGTCTCGCCGCCCGTCTCCACCCGCTGGACGTAGTCGCGCAGCTTCACCACCTGGCGGTGTTTGTCGGGCTGCGAGGCATGGTCCGGGTTGGTGTCGCGCCCGGACATGATTTCCACCTCCACGTCCCCGAAGCGCTCCCGGAAGTCCGCGAGGGACCAGCGGCGCATCGCCGGCCAGTCCTCCATGAAGCCCTGCAGCACCACCGGCCGGTGACCGAAGTAGTAGCGGGTGAAGAACTCCTCCGGGCTCACCCCGCGGCGCTTCTCCAGCGTCACCGCGCCGGACTGGCGGTGCAGCTCCGCGTAGAGGTCCGCCATCGCCTCCAGCCACTCGTAGCGCCGGCCAATCCGCCGCGCCGCCACCATGTAGGGG
>NZ_SJEW01000159.1 GCF_005930475.1 Modestobacter altitudinis | reverse complement strand
GGAACGGTTTGAACTTGAACTGATAGCTGGCGAGGCCGGTTTAAATAAGCAAATTAAAAATACAGATATTTCTAGACCAGGATTAGAGATGGCAGGTTACTTTTCTCATTATGCATCTGACCGTATTCAATTATTAGGTACTACTGAATTATCTTTTTATAATTTACTCCCGGATGAAGAACGACAAGATAGAATGAGAAAGTTATGTCGCCCCGAAACACCGGCTATTATTGTGACGAGAGATTTAGAACCCCCTGAAGAATTAATAGAAGCTGCAAAAGAATTAGAGACGCCATTAATTATGTCTACGGTTGCTACGACGCAATTGATGAGTCGTTTAACGACATTTTTAGAACATGAACTTGCTCGTACGACATCATTACATGGTGTACTTG
>NZ_SJEW01000015.1 GCF_005930475.1 Modestobacter altitudinis | reverse complement strand
GAGGAGCGGGGAGGTCGTCGTCGAACGTCGCCATCCCCGGCTCGGCGGCACCGCGCAGCCCGGTGAACAGCTCGTCGCCCCGGGCCACCAGCCCGGAGTACTGCTGCTGCAGCTTCAGCGAGTGCTGCAGGACCTGCCCGATCACCCGCACTGGCAGTCCGGGCAGCGTCACGGGGAGCTTGCGGGCCTCATCGAGCACGGTGGCGGCCAGTCCGGCGAATGCGCGGACGACCTCGGGGATCTCTCGAGCCATGCCTCCAGCGTGCCCCACCCGACGGCCAGCGGCAGCCCGACCTGTGCCGTCCTCCTCCGCAGGGGTGGCAGATCCGGCGCCGAGGAGACCTTCGCCACTGCCGCGTCCCGGTCGCTGCGCCCACTTAGGATGGGGGAATGGCTGAACCACGCGGACGCGTCCTGCTGGCCGACCCCCGTGGGTACTGCGCCGGCGTCGACCGGGCGGTGGTCGCCGTCGAGCGGGCGCTGGAGATCCACGGTGCGCCGGTCTACGTCCGGAAGCAGATCGTCCACAACAAGCACGTGGTGGCCACCCTGGAGCGCCGCGGCGCGGTGTTCGTCGACGAGACCGACGAGGTCCCCGAGGGTGCCGTCGTGGTGTTCAGCGCGCACGGGGTCTCCCCGGCGGTGAAGGCCGAGGCCGAGGCCCGGTCGCTGCAGACGATCGACGCGACCTGCCCGCTGGTCAGCAAGGTGCACATGGAGGCCAAGCGCTTCGCCAAGGAGGACTACGACATCCTCCTCATCGGCCACCGCGGGCACGAGGAGGTCGAGGGCACCATGGGCGAGGCCCCGGCGAACACCCAGCTGGTCGACGGCGCCGACGACATCGCCAACGTGCAGGTCCGCGACCCGGACAAGGTCGTCTGGCTGTCCCAGACGACGCTGTCGGTCGACGAGACGCTCACCACGGTGGACTCGCTCAAGGCCCGCTTCCCCGGTCTGCAGAGCCCGCCCAGCGACGACATCTGCTACGCCACGCAGAACCGCCAGCAGGCCGTCAAGCAGATGGCCGGTGAGTGCGACCTGGTCATCGTGGTCGGCTCCACGAACTCGTCGAACTCCGTCCGGCTGGTCGAGGTGGCGCTGGAGGCCGGCGCCCGCGACTCCCACCTGGTCGACTTCGCCTCGGAGATCGACGAGGCCTGGCTCGAGGGGGTCGGCACGGTCGGCGTCACCAGCGGTGCCTCGGTGCCGGAGATCCTGGTCAGCGACGTGCTGGACTGGCTGGCCGAGCGCGGCTACCCGGACGTCTCGAGCGTCAAGGCCGCCGAGGAGCGGCTGGTGTTCGCCCTGCCGCACGAGCTGAAGCAGAAGCGCGCCGCGCTCGCCGTCGAGACCGACTGAGGCACCCGCCGCAGAGGCGGGAGCAGGAAGGGCCGGCACCCGATGGGTGCCGGCCCTTCCTGCGTGCGGAGCTCAGCGCTTGCTGACCAGCCGGAACAGCGACAGCGCGATGGCGGCGCCGGTGGCGATGCCCATCGCCGGGAACCCGCGGACCAGCAGCGTCGCCAGGCCCGGCAGGGTCAGGTCGGCCGACGGTGCCAGGGCCAGGTTGACCACGGCCACCGCGATGAACACCAACGGCGGGGCGACCACCACGGTCAGCAGGTCGCCTCGGCGGACGGTCAGGGTCGCCACGACGGTGCCCGCGGTCAGCGCGACCAGGGTGATCATCCCCAGGCCCAGGCCGATGTAGGAGTCGGCGGCCGCGGCGACGAGGGTCAGCAGGAAGACGCCCAGGACGGCGACGACGCCGCGCAGCCGGGAGCCGGCAGCCGGCGCGGTACGGGTCCGCCCTGCTGCTGCGGGACCGGCACGGCGGTCGTCGACCGCCGGCCGGCCGACCTCGCCGGAGGGCCGGGGAGGTCCGCTGCGGGCGGATCGGGGATCAGGGGCGCGGCGCTCGGGCGGGTGGCCGCCACGGGCCGGGCGGTCGCGCTCGAGGCGCTCCCGCTCGGACCGCTCGGGGACGCGCCCCCGGGGGCTGCTGCCTCCCGCGCGCGGTGACGGGTACCCACGGCCGGCTGCGGAGCCGGCGTCGTTGCGCTCTGCACGCACGGCTTCCTCCCGCCAGTCCCCAGCTCGAGCATCGACAGTGACCGGAGCGATGGTGCACCTCCTCGTCGACGGCAGCACGCGTCAACGCACCACCCGGTCGGGCCACGGTAACGGCCCTTCCTGAGTAGACGCTGGACCTCGCGGGAGTCGCGGGCCAGAAGTCGCCGGTGTCGCGGGCGCCAGGTGGCGCTTTGTGCACAGCTGCACCTCAGCAGCCCCAGCGACCCCAGCGGTCGCGGGCGCGGCGACTCCGAGGGCGCTTCAGCCGGCGGTGCCGTCGATCCCGCTGCCGTACCGGGTGCTGTCGTACCCCGGGTCGTCATACGCGGTGCCCTCGTAGGCGGTGCCCTCGTAGGCGGTGGCGCCGTGCCCGATGGCGCCGTGCCCGGTGACGGAGGGGCCGGTGGCGCTGAACCCCGTGCCGGCCGGGCCGGTGCCGGGCGCGATGGTGCGCGAGCCGGGGAGGGGCAGCTCGGCCGGACGCGGGGCCGGCTCGCCGTCGGGCACCGACCGCAGCACGCGCACCGCGCCCTCGACCGGTCCGGGCGTGGGCACCGGCGCGGCGGCGACACCGAGGTCGTCGAACCGGCGGGTGGCCACCAGCACCGAGTTCTCGTAGGACCCGACGGTCTCGTTGTACCGGGTGAGCGCCGACCCCAGGGCCGAGCCGAGCCGGGTGAGGTGGCCGGACAGCGTGCTCAGCCGGGTGTGCACCGTTCGGCCGACCTCGAGCACCGCCGCGGCGTCCTGGGCCAGCCGCTCCTGACGCCACGAGTACGCCACGGTGCGCAGCAGCGCCAGCAGGGTGCTCGGTGTCGCGACGATGACGTCGCGGGCGAAGCCGTGCTCGAGCAGCGCGGGCTCGGCCTCCAGTGCGGTGGTGAGGAAGCCGTCGGAGGGGACGAACAGCACGGTGAACGGCGCCGCCGAGCCGAACGCGCTGGGGTAGTGGCGGGCCGCCAGCGCGTCGACGTGGGTGCGCAGCTGGCGTGCGTGGTCGGCGACCCGCTGGGCCCGTACCGCCTGGTCGGTGGCCTGGACGGCGTCGATGTAGCCGGTGAAGGGCACCTTCGCGTCGACGATCACCTGGCGCCCGTCGGCGAGGGTGACCACCAGGTCGGGCCGGACCCGGGCACCGTCCTCGGTGGTGCCCGAGGGCTGCTCCACGAAGTCGCAGTGCTCCAGCAGCCCGGCGACCTCGACCACCCGGCGCAGCTGCAGCTCGCCCCACCGACCGCGCACGTGCGGCGTGCGCAGTGCGGTGACCAGCGACGCCGTCTCCTGGCGCAGCAGCGCCGAGGTCTGCCCGATGGTGCCGACCTGCTCGCGCAGCTCCCCGTGCGCGGTGAGGCGGTCCCGCTCGATGCCGGCCAGCAGCCGGTGCAGGTGGTCCAGCGACTCGTGCACCGGCTCGAGCGCGTCCGGCGCCGCGGTGGACCGGCCGCGCAGTGCTACGACGCCGAGGGTCACGGCGGTGGCCAGCAGCGCGCCGACGAGGAGCCCGAGGAGCAGGGAGGCGGCGTCCATGGGCAGCAGCCTGCCCCACGGGTCCGACAGTTCCCGGTGAGCGGCGGTGGCCCGCGTGTCCGACAGTGGCGGCATGACCGACACCCCGCTGGCCAGGCCGCAGGCCATCCACCACGTCCGGCTCACCGTCACCGACATCGCCCGCTCCCGGGCGTTCTACCGGTCCCTGCTCGGGGTCGACCCGGCGTTCGACTTCAGCGACCAGGTCGACGAGCCCGGGGTGCGCGAGGACCCCGCCCGCCTCTTCGGCGGCTGCGTGTTCCCGCTCGGCGACCAGCTCGTCGGGCTGCGCCCGGTGGCGGCGACCGGTGACGTCTTCGAGTCCACCCGGGTGGGGCTGGACCACCTGAGCCTCGCGCTCGGCTCGCTGGCGGACCTGCGGGCGGCCGCTGCCCGGCTCGACGAGGCCGGGGTGGTGCACGGGCAGGTCCACGAGCTCGACGGCATGGGGCTGGCTGTCCTGTCGCTGCAGGACCCCGACGACATCAACCTGGAGCTGTCCGCGCCGGTCTGACCGGCGTGGCTCAGGCCGCGACGGGGGCGTGCTCCGCCTCGTGGTCGAGCAGCCAGCGCTTGACCGGCGTCCCCCAGCGGAAGCCGCCCAGCCCGCCGCCGGTGGCCAGCACCCGGTGGCAGGGCACGAACAGCGCCGCGGCGTTGCGTGCGCAGGCGCCGGCCGCTGCGCGGATCGCGGACGGGCGCCCGCACCGGGCGGCGAACTCGGCGTAGGTGTCCGGCTGACCGGCCGGCACGGTGCGCAGCACCTCCCAGGCGTCGGTGAGGAACGGGCCGGACCGCTGCCGCACCGGCACGGCGTCGATCGCGGCGACGTCCCCGGCGGTGAACGCCGCGACGACGTCGAGCACCGGCAGGGTGTCGGCGCGTTCGACCCAGGTCGGCCGCAGCGACCGGTGGACGACGGGCAGCAGGTCGCTGACGTCGTCGGTCCAGCCGCTGGCGAGGACGACGTCCTCGCCGTCCGGCCCGGTGGTGACGACGACGGTGAACGGTCCGGGTGGGGTCGCCGTGCAGGCGAACCGGGCGGGGGCGGTGCTCATGACGGGCTCCGATCGGAGAGGGGACCGCGGGTGAAGAGCGTGGGGACGGCGAGCGCCCACAGGTGCATCACGGCGTAGGAGCGCCACGGCCGCCAGCGTTCGTCGGCCTCGGCGTCGGAGCTGCCCAGTGCGGCCAGGCTGCGGCGCAGCGCCAGGTCACCGGGCAGCCAGACGTCGGGGTCCGCCAGCCCGCGCAGCCCGACCAGGGCCGCCGTCCACGGGCCGATGCCCGGCAGTGCCAGCAGCTGCCGGCGGGCCTCGTCCCGGTCCGACCCCGGGTTCAGCACCACGGAGCCCTCGGCGAGCGCGGCGGCCACGGTGTGCACCGTGCGTCGCCGCGCCCCGGTGAGCCCGACCGCGGAGAGGTCGGCGTCGGCGAGGTCGGCGGCGCGGGGGAAGGCGTGGGTGAGGGTGCCGACCGGCTCGACCAGCGGGCGGCCCGCGGCGGCGACCACCCGGGCGGTGAGCGTGCGGGCGCCGGCCACCGAGACCTGCTGGCCCAGCACCGCCCGGACGGCGAGCTCCTCGGCGTCCGGCGCGGTCGGCACCCGCCGTCCCGGCGCGCCGGCGACCAGCGGTGCGAGCGCCGGGTCCGCGCCGAGCACGGCGTCGACGGCGCTGGGGTCGGCGTCCAGGTCCAGCAGCCGACGGCAGCGGGTCACCGCCACCCCGAGGTCGCGCAGCTCGTGCAGCCGCAGCCGGGCGGTCACCGCCGCGCCGCCGTCCGGGGCGGGGGAGAGACGGACGACGGCGGGCCCGTGCGGCAGGTCCAGCACCCGGGAGAACGTCGTCCCGTCCCACTCCTCCAGGCCGGGGGTGGCGTGCGCGCCGAGGAAGAGCAGCACCTCCTCGGCGGCGAACGGAGCGCGGGCGGCCAGCCGCAGGGTCAGCCAGCCGGGGGCGCCGCCGTTGGTGCGCGGCGTGGCCGGGCGCAGCTCGGAGGGCGTCCGCCCGAAGACCGACCGGACCGTGTCGTTGAACTGCCGGATGGACGCGAAGCCGGACGCGAACGCGACGTCGGTCATCGGCAGCAGGGTCGTCTCGATGAGCAGCCGGGCGGTCTGGGCGCGCTGCGCACGGGCCAGCGCCAGCGGGCCGACGCCGAGCTCGCTGGTGAGCAGCCGGTGCAGCTGCCGCTCGGAGTACCCCAGCCGCCCGGCCAGCCCGCCGACCCCGCCGCGCTCCACCTCGCCGTCGGCGATCAGCCGCATCGCCCGGGCGACGACGTCGGCGCGCACGTCCCAGTCCGGCGACCCGGGGACGGCGTCGGGCCGGCACCGGCGGCAGGCGCGGAAGCCGGCCGCCTGGGCCGAGGCCGCGGTGGTGTGGAACTCGACGTTGCGCTGCAGCGGGGTGCGTGCCGGGCACGACGGACGGCAGTAGATGCCGGTGCTGTGCACAGCGGTGACGAACCACCCGTCGAAGCGTGGATCGCGGCTGGCGACGGCTCGGTAGCAGTGCTCCGCGTCGAGCCGGCCACGCTCCAGTACGGCTGTCATGGGCACGAGCATGGCACCGATCCGGGGGGTCGACTGGCGGCTTTCGGACGCGGCGGTGGAGGGCCGTCCACCGAACGGTGGACGGCGGACCCACGCTCCGGTGGTCCCGGCGGCGGACGGGCGGCGACAGGGTCGGTGCATGACATCGACCCAGGTGGCACCGCCGCCCGCCGGCACGTCCGGGACCTCTCCCGTCGTGTCCGTCCGCGGCCTGCGCAAGAGCTACGGAGGCCGGGCCGTCCTCGACGGGCTGGACCTCGACGTCCGCCGCGGCGAGTGCTTCGCGCTGCTCGGCCCCAACGGCGCGGGCAAGACGACCACGATCGAGGTGCTCGAGGGGGTGCGACGCCGGGACGCCGGCGAGGTCCGGGTGCTGGGTGAGGACCCGGCGACCGCGGGCCGGGCGTGGCGCGCCCGGATCGGGGTGGTCAGCCAGGACGAGAGCGCCGGTCAGGCGCTCAGCGTCCGGGAGGCGCTGGACCACTTCGCCGCCTACACCTCCACCCCGCGGCCCACCGACGAGCTGCTGGCCGCAGTCGGGCTGCAGGAGCAGGCCGGCGTGCGGGTGGGCCGGCTCTCCGGCGGCCAGCGACGGCGGCTCGCGGTCGCGCTCGGCGTGCAAGGACGGCCGGAGCTGGTCTTCCTCGACGAGCCCACCACCGGGATGGACCCGGTCGCCCGCCGTCAGTTCTGGCAGCTGGTCCGGGACCTGCGCGCGGGCGGGACGACGGTGCTGCTGACCACGCACTACCTCGAGGAGGCCGCGGAGCTGGCCGACCGGGTCGGGGTCGTCGCCGGTGGCCGGCTGGTCGACGTCGCCCCGCCGGAGGAGATCGGCGGGCAACTGCGCCGGCGGTCCACCGTCCGCTGGCGGGAGGACGGCGACTGGCGCCAGGTGAGCACCGAGGCGCCGGCGCTCGTCCTGCGCGACCTGCTCGCGGCCACCCCGCACGAGGTGCCCGGACTGTCCGTCACCCGCCCCAGCCTGGAGGACGTCTACCTCTCCCTCGTCGGCGCCACTCCCGGAGGAGAGCAGCGATGACCGCCGTCCTGACCGGCACCCGCCCCGCCCCGCCGTCGGCCGCGCGCATCGCACTGGCCAGGGTGCGCCTGGAGCTCACGGTCTTCGCCCGGGAGCGGCAGCTCGTGGTGTTCACCTTCGCCTATCCGGTGCTGATGATGGTGATCTTCTCGGCCATCCTCGGCGGCGACGAACGCCCAGGTGACATCCCCTTCCCGCAGTACTTCCTGGCCGGGATCGCGGCCACCGGCATCATGCTGATCAGCTTCCAGGCGGTCGGGACGACGATCGCCGCGGAGCGCGAGGCGGGCTTGCTGGCGCGGCTGCAGCTGCTGGGCACCCCGCCGGCGGCCTACTTCGCGGGCAAGGTCGGCCAGGTGCTGGTCGCGCTGGCCGCCCAGCTGGCGCTGCTGCTGCCGGTGGCCCGCTACGGCTACGACGTCCCGATGCCGGTCGACCTGGCCCACTGGCTCACGTTCGGCTGGGTGGCGGTGCTCGGTGCGCTGGCCGGCACGGTGCTCGGGATCGCGGTCTCCGCACTGCCCGGCAGTGCGTCCTCGGTGACCACCGGCATCTCGGCGCTGGCGCTGGTCCTGCAGTTCTTCTCCGGGGTCTTCTTCGGCTTCCTGGAGCTGCCCGGCTGGATGCAGCAGCTCGCGGCCCTGTTCCCGCTGAAGTGGCTGACCCAGGGCATGCGCTCGGCGTTCCTGCCCGAGCAGGCCGGCGCGTTCGAGGTGGCCGGCGGATGGGAGCACGGCCGGACTGTCCTCGTGCTGGGGGCATGGGTGATCATCGGCCTCGTGGTGTGCGCGCGGACGTTCCGCTGGCGTCGGGCCGAGGGATGACCTCCGGCTCCGGGCGCGGGTCCGTCGCCGTCCCCGCGCGGGGGGACGGCGGCGGCTCGCCGCTGTCCCCGGAGGCGCGTCGGGTGACCGTGCTGGTGCTGCACGCCGCGTTCGTCGTCCTGGTCGGGGTCGCCGCAGGCGTCGCCGCGGCGGGCGACGTCGACGCCGACCGGCGGGTGCTGCTGGGCGCGCTGGCGGTGTGGGTGCTGGCGTACGTGCTGGTCGGGCCGCTGTCTCTCACCGACTGGCGGCGGGAGCGGCCGACGGCCTACCTCGCCGTCCTGGTGGTCGTGATCGGCGTGCTGGCCTGGCAGCAGCCCTCGTTGCTGTTCCTGATGTTCCTGGCCTACCCGCAGGTCTGGTTCTTCGTGGACTCGCTGCGTGCGGGTGTGGTCTGGACGCTCGTGCTGGCCGGCGCGGCGACCGTGGCCCCGGCGATCGCCGTCACGCGCGGCGACGAGCCGCTGTGGGGGCCGGGGGAGACCCTGGTCGGGTTGGTGTTCAGCCTGGCGATGGGGCTGTGGGTGTTTCGGGTGCTGGAGCAGAGCGCGCAGCGGGCCACGCTGATCCGCGAGCTGGAGTCGACTCGCGCCGAGCTGGCCGCCGCGCACCGCGAGCAGGGGGTGGTCGCCGAGCGGGAGCGGATCGCCCGCGAGGTGCACGACACCCTCGCCCAGGGCTACACGAGCATCGTCGTCCTGGCCCAGACCGCGGCCGCCCAGCTGCCCGACGACCCCGGCGCGGCCGCGGAACGTGTTGCGCTGATCGAGGAGGTCGCCCGGGAGAACCTGGCCGAGGCGCGGGCCATGGTGGCCGCGTTCGCCCCCGTCGCGCTGGACTCGGCGACGCTGATCGAGGCGCTGGAGCGGCTGACCGAGCGCTTCGGCCGGGAGACCGGCCTGGCCACCCGGCTGGACACCACCTCCCTCGGGGACGCCGAGAGCGGGCTGACCCGCGCCGAGGAGATCGTGCTGCTGCGCGGCGCGCAGGAGGCGCTGGCCAACGTGCGCCGGCATGCGGCGGCGAGCGCGGTGGTGCTGCGGCTGAGCCGGATCGGGGGCGCGGTGTCGGTGCACGTGCAGGACGACGGGGTCGGCTTCGACCCCGCGGCCGCCCCGGGCGTGGGGCTGGCCGGGCTGCGCGACCGGGCGGAGGAGGTCGGCGGGGCGGTCGACGTCGCCTCGGCACCGGGGGAGGGAACGCGCGTGACCGTCCGCGTGCCGAGTGCGACGACGACGGTCGAGGGAGCACCGCAGCGAGCGCCGGCGAGCGGGCAGCGGATCGAGACGGGAGCCGAGCCATGACCCGGGTGCTGGTGGTGGACGACCACCCGGTGGTGCGTGGCGGGCTGGTCGGCTGGCTCGCCGCGCAACCCGACCTGGAGGTCGTGGGGGAGGCCGCCGACGGGCTGGAGGCACTGGCCGCGGTCGCCGAGCACCGGCCGGACGTCGTCCTCATGGACCTGCGGATGCCGCGGATGGACGGGGTGACGGCAACGGGTCGGATCGCGGCCGCGCACCCCGACGTCCGGGTGCTGGTGCTGACCACCTACGACACCGACGCGGACATCGTGCGGGCCGTCGAGGCCGGCGCGACGGGCTACCTGCTCAAGGACACCCCGCTGCCGCAGCTGGCGGACGCCGTCCGCGCCGCGTCCCGCGGGGAGACGGTGCTGGCACCGCCGGTCGCGGCGAAGCTGGTGTCCCGGATGCGGGCGCCGGCCGCGGAGGCGCCGACCGCCCGGGAGCTGCAGGTGCTGGCCGGGGTGGCGCGCGGGCTGACCAACGCCGACATCGGCCGGGACCTGTTCATCGGGGAGGCGACGGTGAAGACCCACCTGCTGCGGGTCTTCGCCAAGCTGGGCGTCGACGACCGGACCCGGGCGGTGCTGGTGGCCGTGGAGCGCGGCCTGCTCCCCGGCCCCGGCTACTGACCTCCCGCTCCCGCCCGGCGGTCACTCCTTCGCCGGAAGCACGCCTGTGGCGTCGACTCCGGCACATCGCGATGACTGTCAAGTGGCTTCCAAGATCTGTGGACGAGCCTCTGAGCTGGGGATATGTCTTGTTCAGGCGTCGCTTGCGCGGTAGTATTCGTACACGTGTTCGAAGACGTGGAGGGGGTGTCCGGTGGGTGAGTTGCAGTCCGCGCTGGACGCCCTGGCCGCTGAAGACCTCTTTGCCCTTCCCGCGGGTGCGGTGCTGGACCGGGCGACTCTGCTGATGACGGTGGTCAACCGGGCGACTGCGGAGCTGACCCGCACCGTCCGGCACGCCGATGCCACCGGCGCCGCGGAGCACGACGGGAAGAAGACGATGCCGTCCTGGCTGCGTGGGCACGGGCACCTGTCGGCGGGGGAGGCCGGGCGGCTGGTGCGCTCAGGCCGGGCGTTGGAGCACCTGCCGGCCACCGCGGCGGCGTTCGCGGCCGGCACCCTCACCGCCTCGCAGGTGGCGGTGATCGCCCCGATCGCCGGGGAGGCCGAACGGGCCGCGGCCGCCGAGCAGGACGTCGACCTGGGCGCGATCGACCGGGCGCTGGTCGCCGTCGCTCACGGTGAGGCCCATGACCGGCTCGCCCAGGTGGTGCACCACTACCGGGAGGCGCTGGACCCTGATGGCACCGAACCGGACCCCACCGAGGGCCGCCAGGTCCAGGTGGCGCGGCACGCCGATGGGCGCCGGTCCATCCGCGGGGAGCTCGACGCGGTGAGCGGGGAGAAGTTCGAGGCCGCGCTGGAGTCGATGGTGCAGGCCAACCGGCCCCAAGGCGATGACCGCACCCGCGCCCAGCAGCTCGCCGACGCCCTCGTCCAACTCTGTGACAACGCGCTGGCCTCCGGTGGGTTGCCCAAGCTGCGGACGGTGAAGCCGCAGGTGGTGCTCAACCTGGACATCGATGACCTGATCGACCCCGCCACCGGCCCGGGTGCGGCCCGCACCGGGTTCGGTGGGCAGATCTCGGCGGCCCGGGCCCGCTGGCTGGCCTGCGACGCGAGCATGTCGAGGATCGTGATGGGCCCCGACGGGGTGCTGCTGGACCTGGGCCGGGACCACCGGGTCGTCACCCCAGGCCTGCGCAAGGCCGTCGAACTACGGGACGGGCACTGCGTGTTCGCCGGCTGCGGCGCCCCGACCTACTGGTGCGACGTGCACCACCTCGTGCACTGGATCTTCGGCGGGGAGACCTCGCTCGAGAACTCCGGGCTGTTGTGCGAACGGCACCACACCAAGGTCCACCACGGCTTCCGGATCGAACGAGATCCCGGCGGGCGATGGCGCACATTCCGCCCCGACGGCACCGAGATCCTCATCCTGCCGTCGGTGTAGCCGGACGCCCGTAAGCTGGTCTCCCGTGAGTCTCACCATCGGGATCGTCGGCCTGCCCAACGTCGGCAAGTCGACGCTCTTCAACGCGCTGACCAAGAACGACGTGCTCGCCGCGAACTACCCGTTCGCCACAATCGAGCCCAACGTCGGCGTCGTCGGGGTCCCCGACCCGCGACTCGGCAAGCTGGCCGAGGTGTTCAGCTCGCAGAAGACCATCCCGGCGACGGTGTCCTTCGTCGACATCGCCGGCATCGTGCGCGGCGCCAGCGAGGGTCAGGGGCTGGGCAACAAGTTCCTCGCCAACATCCGCGAGAGCGACGCGATCTGCCAGGTCATCCGGGTCTTCACCGACCCCGACGTCGTCCACGTCGAGGGCAAGGTCGACCCGGCCGACGACATCGAGACGATCAACACCGAGCTGGTGCTGGCCGATCTGCAGACGCTGGAGAAGACCATCCCGCGGCTGGAGAAGGAGTCGCGCAAGGACAAGGAGCGCAAGGCGCTGCACGACGCCGCCGTCGCCGCGCAGGAGGTGCTCGACAAGGGCACGACGCTGTTCGGTGCCGGGGTCGACCCCGAGCCGCTGCGCGAGCTGACGCTGCTGACCACCAAGCCGTTCCTGTACGTCTTCAACGTCGACGCCGACGAGCTGGCCAACACCGAGGTGCTCGACGAGCTGCGGGCGCTGGTCGCACCGGCCGAGGCGATCTTCCTCGACGCGCAGACCGAGTCCGAGCTGATCGAGCTGCCCGACGAGGAGGCCGCCGAGCTGCTGGCCTCCATCGGGCAGGACGAGCCGGGACTGGACCAGCTCGCCCGGGTCGGCTTCCGCACCCTGGGCCTGCAGACCTACCTGACCGCCGGTCCCAAGGAGTCGCGGGCCTGGACGATCCCGGTCGGCGCCACCGCCCCGCAGGCGGCCGGCGTCATCCACACCGACTTCCAGCGCGGCTTCATCAAGGCCGAGGTCGTCAGCTTCGACCAGCTGATGGAGGCCGGGTCGATGACCGAGGCGAAGTCCCGCGGCTGGGTGCGGATCGAGGGCAAGGACTACGTCATGGCCGACGGCGACGTGGTGGAGTTCCGCTTCAACGTCTGACGTGGCCTCGCATTGTCAGACGTTGCACCTGGAACTGTTAGACAACCGCCGGATTGCGGGGACAAGCTACCACGCTGACCCCAGTCGTATGACGCTCCTCGCTATCGAAGGTCCGACTTATCGACCATGAGACTGGCTAGCGGCAGCAGGTGATACGCCTCCACCCAATCGCCGCGGATCGAGATTCCTGTGAGGTCGGTGCCGGACACGCCCATCGAAAGTCCGCCTTCCGCAAAGCCGGTGACATCGATGTCCGTAAGCCAGTCAGCAACTACCCTGACCCGAGCATTCTTCGAACACACATCTGGCCCCACGTCGACCTTCACCGCGAGTACCGTCTCTCTATGGCTCAGACAAAAATACTTAGCACCGTCGGGCCTGGCAACCGCGATGAGTTCGCTTTCGTGCACCACTGGAAGCCTAGGGAATCCCTGAGCTTGACGCCTGATTCGCCGGTACGCCTCTCGCCATCGCGAGAACGCCTCGTCCCAGTTCGTCTCCGTAGCGTCAGCTTGCAGGTTTACAAGACGTCGACTGTACTGGCTGCGCCGTTTCAAGCCCGGAGGCCCAGCAAGCGCCAGCGCAGTTCGGGGATAATGACGCAACTTCGCTGGCAGGCACAATCGGTCACACACATAGGCCAGGAGTCCGTCCAGAGCCGCCATGGAGGCGTCAACCTCGGCGTAGGACGCTTCATAGCCGCCGTGGACCGCCCGATGCCTGAGTTCCGCACAGTCTCGCGACCAGCGCCCAACAGCCCCCTGGGAGGTTATGTCCCAATCGCCGCCGAGGCGGGGGGCGTAGTCCTTCTTCACACGACTGAGTAAACCATCGCGCCAAACACCGGCAGCTTGTTCAGGAGTTAGCGCTTCCTCCCACATAAGGTGCAACAAGACTTCGTCGAGCAAGGCTTCCGCAGCTAGTCCGGAGTAGATCGCGGCAGCACGCGTATCACCGTCTCGTCTGCGTGCCACGTCAGCCTCACGCCGCAAGTCGAGGTGAGAAGTGAATGCCATGCGGTCCAGTCGGGAGCGAACATTGCTGTACTGTTCGTACTGTTCCGGCGAAAGGTCTGGCGGGGCTAGCCAGGACCACAGGTTCTCATGCGTTTGAACCGACAAAACGCTGCCCGCAGCGGGGTCGCCGATACCTTTCAGTTGGCGAAAGCCGACGGGGAGGATAGGAGGGAGCAGCTCATACGAAATCAAGGTCAAAGGCGTTCTCGTCACGGCATGGTAAGCAGTTTGCAGGTCACGTACGTCAGCAATCGCTATACGCAACCCATTCATTGCGCGCAACGCGACCTCAGCGGCGTAGTCGTCCTCATTGGCGAAGTCCGCCTGCGAGACGTACGGCGGCCAGTCATAACCACCAGGCAAGGCGTCAAGGTTCGCGGAGCGCGATAGCTCAGAGAAGTTGACACTTAGCGAATCCGGCACACGACCGAGGACGTGAATCGGGACAGCCACCTCGGCAACCGTAACGATGCCCACGCCAGCAGCGAGCGACTCTCTCAGAAGTTCTTCCGGGAAACTCGCATCGCCCTGTCCGACAACAATTGGGTCCACCTGATCGGAGCTGTACTTCCCCGCCGTCGCTCGCTCCGCCACTGCCTGCGCAGCATCGATGGACGCCCGGGACACGAAGTTCGCACCCACTCTGTGGAGGAGTGACGACGAGCGCAAGACCACCTTGTTGGCCCAGTTTCGCTCGTCGACAGGTAATGGGTACTCGTCACTCGGTTCGTCGGCCGGCTCCACTACGGCGTCGTCGGTGAGCGGTGCGAGGATGAATCCCTCACCCATGCTCACGATACGCTCCGGCTCGATCGCGGGCAATTTCTCGTACACCGGCGATAGCCACGAGTCAGGGAAGCCAAGCGGCTCAGGAAGGGGAATGAAGTACGAAACGATTATTTCTTCCCTGTGGTGAAGTGCCCACCCGCCCTGGGAGAACCGTCCGGCTAGCCCGCCTGCCACGTCCACTATCAACCTTCCTCAATGTCCTGGGGTCGCCCTGCTCTTAGCAAGTGCTTCTAGGCACCGCTGCCACGGTGGATGCGGACCAACGCTTGCCGCCCTGAGCGGTCGGAACGTCCTCCTCGCTCAACTCCCGTGCGATGGCCGATAGAGGACCATTCATGTCTTGCGAAGAAGCCCTGTAACTCCGGCTATAAGCAGGGCGGTCATCGCCCAGCCGGCCACGCGCAGCGCGATGAACACGCCGGAAAGCGCCTGGTTCCCGGTGGGCTGCCACGACTGCGATTGTCCAAGATTTGCGGTCGGCAGCACGGATTCCGCTGCATAAATCCACGGGTCGAAGCATGGAACCCTTAGGCTCTCTGGACAGGATGTCGCAACTACTCGGCCGTCCTGAGCATGTGTTACCGGCACGCCAGGTGAAGAGCTAGGCGGTGCGCCGCTACCCGTGCCCGCCACGGCAGTCGCGGGGACGTTCATTGACGACGTAGTAAAACCATCCCGTTGTCCAACGCCGAGGAGCCCCCCACCCACGATAAGCAGCGCCAACCAGACGGCAGCAATCAAAGGATAATACCCATAACCAGTTGTGGCGCCGTACACCCACCGTAGGGGTCGCAAGTACAAAGGGCTCTTCTGTGTGATGCGTCGAGCGGCTTGCCAGCGCAAGTATCGACCTCTGTAGGCGGCGCCGGCTCGCTCATAACACGAAGCGAGCTCATGCCAAGACTGGGCATTGAATCGGAGCGCGCCGTCGAGCAGGCGACGAGCGGCACCAGCCGACTCCCGAGGGGCCCCGTAGAGCTGGTTAACCTGCCAGCCGTCGGTCCAAAGCCGGAGAGGCGGGCGCATTTCAAGATCGTCCAGAAGTAGTGAGTTTACGCGCGCCGATGTGAGACAGAAGGTAGGAGACTGAAGCCTTCGCAGGTCTAGGTTGCCTTCGACCACGACGTCCTCCGCGTTGCAGCCCCAAACCTGCCATGGTCCTGCAATTTGGAGATCAGCATGCTGCAGTTCGAGGTTTCCCCCGACGCGGGCTCCTGTAAGGTTCACGCCGCCGATCGCGGTGAAACCGTCGTCCAGAAAGAGATAGTCGTCAACTTTCAATCGGTCGCCCTCGAACGCATACCCCGTGTAAAGCGGGTCGGCCTCCGGGACTTTCGACTCGGTCGCAGATTCACCTAGCAGGGCCCCGGATGCGCTTAGGTTACCTTCGACGTGACCGCTCCTGAAGCGAGCGGATACTTTGACGACCGTCCGGTTCAGGTTGAGGTTGCCCCTAACCCTTACTCGATCTCCAATGATTCCCACGAGCTTGGAGCCTGCGAAGTCCAACTCAGGGAAGTCGGACTGGATCACAGAGACCCAATCCTCGAAATGACAATGAAGAAAGCGTAGTGGGAAGGGCACCTTTAGGTATGACGCGTCAAAGCGCCCGGATATGCGTGCGTGCATAATGGTTAGGCCATAAGGGTGCCCATCGTCGGCATGGCTGCGGATGGTTTCGAGAACGGCCTGAGCCGGCACGATCGTGACTGGGTCACTGTCTCCGGGCACCTCAATTGCGTAGCCTGTACTAGACAGGTCGATAAATGGGTCCCCCGTTGTCAACCATGGTGCGTAGGCTCGTCCGGTCTTCAGCCCCTCCGTGAGTCTCTGTGGAATAGGATCCGCGTCGAAGCTACAGATGGCGTTCTCCAAGTGACGTTGTATCCGCGAGCGCTGGGCCTAGGGCCTGACGATCATCAAGCGAACGTTTGCACCGACCCTGAGGAGCAAAGCACGGTTGAGGCGGTTGCAGAGATTCGACATGCCGCCTTCGGGGCGGCTCGGCGGTCGTCGCGTCAGACCGCCTTGTCCCTGGCCCCGCAGTGGCCCTTATAAGAAGCAACTCACCTTAGTGATTCCCATGAAACAAACTATGACGGGGGATTTAAATCGGCCCGCGAGTATCTAGCCGACCAAAACGGCTCCAGACCCCCGGCTAAGAAGGAACGCCGGACGGCCAGCGTGCCATATGTTGCCTTCTAACGCCCGCAGCGAACGTTACTTGGCCCGCTCGGCGCTGCGCAGCACAGCAGCCACCGTAGATGCGTACCAGCGCTTCCCGCCCTGGGCTGTCGGCACACCTTCTGACGTAAGGTCACGTGCGATGCCAGCAAGACTCCCTCCCACCTCCTTAGCTTCCACGATCCGCTTCACCAGATCAGCAGGCAGCAGACGCGGACGACCCAGCTTTACTCCAGCAGCCTTCTTAGCGGCCAGGGCGTCCTTCGTCCGCTGGCCAATCAGACGACGCTCGTATTGACTCGCTGAGACAACGACGTTCGCGGTGAACTCGCCTACCGGCGTAGTCGTGTCTACGCCAAGGTCTAGGCACAACACGGACCAATTGCGGCGACTCGCCCGTTCCAAGAGGCCTCCAAAGTCCTTCACGGAACGGGAGAGGCGGTCCAACTTGCTAACCATCAAGACGTCCGCCTCACCCCTGTCCATACGACCGAGGGCGGCAACAAGGGCGGGGCGGTTGAGGTCCTTGGCGCTTAGCCCGTCCTCAATGACAAACTCCAAATTCCAGCCTCGGCGGTCGGCCTCTGCTTGTAGGGCAGCCCGCTGAGCATCCAGCCCGGCCCCGCTGTTGACTTGGTCGCCTGTGCTGACACGGCAGTAGCCGATGGCATTGGGAGGAAGGTGAGTCAGCGGAGGGACCATGACGGGAACCTTACAGCAAACGTCCGATTGATGTAAGACCCCGCGATGGGCGCTCTATCGCCCTCCGATTGATCCGGCCTGACCCGACATCATCTGCGACCGGCACCAGTTCAACCTGGCGTCTCCAAAATTGTCGACGTCTCGACATGCGACGTGCACGTCAGCGAACGGTCAATCGACGCGCGCAACGGGCAGTTACCTCAGGATTGGACGAGCTGGGCACTAGCGTCAGATAGTCACGCCTTCGATCGTCAATTCGTAGTTGTTGCAGTGGCTCAGGCCGTTCGCCTGCCGCCCCTTCGGCACGTGAACTCTCACGGCCCTATGCTTATCGGCCATAATCTTCAGGACGCGCCCCACGTATGGAGCATCGCTACCTACATCCATGGCGGCGCGTACTTGACTCAACTGCGGCCGAGTCGTGTTGCACTCGATGGCCTCGAAGGCCAAGCATTGCGCAAGGTCAAGCGTGATTCCCTTCATGCCAGCGTGCGCCGCCAGCCACCCCTGGACGCGTTCGAAGACTTCAATCTCTGGCCGGTAATCCAACTCGATCGAAGCCTCTGCCTGTCGAATCGTTCGGTGAACCTCGTCCGGTGTCAGGCCGCTGTCAACCGCTGCCTCTGTGAACGCTTCCAAGTCCGCTCCACAGCGGAGGACTTCCAAGGCGTACCGAAAACATAGATTGTTGCGGGTTCCCACAGCAGCCGACCGCATCTGTGAGGCATAGGTTTTGCTAATTGTATCGACACGAAGCCTGTATCCAAGAGCTCTCAACTTCTCAGGGTACATACACTCTCTGGAAACACTATCTGGACTTACCCTCTTGCCATACTCCCTAGAACCACTACCTAGCAAGACTCCCTTCACATAAGAGGGGGACAGAGAAGCCAACCAGTTGGACACGGTGTCCGTGTCGGCAAAATCCGGGCGCAAGAACCGCTTCCCAGGTCCGACGAACTCCGAGTAACCGCCAGCGCCCAACACGTCGACCTTGGGAACCACAGCAAGTGCCCTCACCTGGCCGGCCCATGGCAGGTAGATGTGCCCTCCCTTCGCAGTCTCCACATTGATAGGTGCGGGTGGATGCAAATCGGCACTGTCCAGGTCAACGGTAACGATTCCCGACAACTCCCCGTTGATGATGGCTAGCCCATTGTGTGGTCCAAACGACTTACTGAGGTCCACTCCAGCGTTGTGGTTACGAATGCCTGCCGCTGGCCTCTTGTCCCTGAGCGGCAGAATCGCGCGGTTGGCCAGCAGGTGGTTCCCCAGCTCGTCACCGAAGCAGCTTCGAGTGGCGACTTCAATGTTCATGTCAGTCCTCGGGTAGATGCTGTATCAGAACTCCAGGTCATGGTTCGCCCGCTGGACCTTCACCATCTGTCGCAATTGGTGATTGCTAAGCCGGAATATGCCGTCACCTTCGTCCGCCATAGCCATGTAGTCAGCAACAGCCACAACTAGCCGCCCGCTACTGATGCCGTGCAATCTGGTCAGCAACTCATTGCCGCCCTCTTCTATGGGCAGTGCGATTGCGCCGTCTGGCGCGATCCTGTAAATGCCCTCCGCCTCGTCCCACGTGACGGCATACGGTGTCGGCGTCCAGTCTTCGGTCCAGCTCATAGCGCCACCGTAAACTCTCACCTCTGGCAAATTCAAGGCATGATTCGACCCAATTGCGACAATAGTCGGGCCAATCCAGGTCAACGGCCGGACTGCACCCGAAGGTAGTTAGACCAATAGGGGAAGATGCTGACGAAACTCCCGTTGAAAGCGTGAAAACGACCAAAGCTCAGGCGCGGAAAACGAAAAGACTCACCAAAAGCCCATGAGCATCCGGACCACACTGACGTACGTTGGTCAGCATGCTCCCAGGCGAGCGCTTAGAGCGTTGCCGGCCAGTCCCGAGGGAGACTCGCGACGTCAAGTCGGCTAACGAGTGTCAGGCCGGGTCCACAGCTACCGTGACTGGCATGAAGCCCAGAACCATGCGGCGTTGGTCGTCCGTCTGCTTCGTCATCTGCGGGTTGTGCCTGCTGGCAGCAATCCTTCTGGCGACCGGAACCATCTGGAGCGACTTCGCGCAAAAGGTCTATATCGCTACGCTCAGCACGTCGGGAAGCGCGGCAGTGGCCGTGACCTTGTACTTCCTCAAGCGGTGGCATGACCGCGTTGACGAAGGCACAAAGGTACAGATTACCTACCAGAACGACCTATTGAAGGCCGTAATTGCCCATCGTGACGATATGTCAGAGCGTGTGGGTGAGGTGCTCAAAGGCAACGTGAGAGAGGCTCTGCTGTCGCACAGTAGACGGCTGGCTGACTACCAGACCCTCATCGGCGACACCGAAATCAAGAAGTTCTGCTTTCGGTTGTCCATTGCATATATGCGTCAAAGCCTGAACCTGGGGGCTAACGACTACACGGATGAAAAGGCGACGCATGACATGGCCTTTCAAGTTCTATCGCTCAGCCATAACGCTGTCGTGGAGTTGCGTAGGTACATCGCCGAAGGTGCCTCTATTGACTATGACCAGTTAGACCCGCAGAAGCTGTCTGCTAGCTTGCAGGTGCTAGTCGAGACACCGATTGATGATCTGTGACCATCAAGCTGGCTCAGTCCTGCTCACTCGCTCCGGGTTGAGCGAGCTAACACAACTGCCATATTAAACAGACAAAGCCCGGCAGGCACCCCCGTGTATCGGCAACCTGCCGGGCTTCTTGCTGTCTGGCTATTCTTCCTGGTACCAGCCGCAAAGCATGTTCGTGCACTCGTACGGACCTGTCACGGTACGTGTGAGGTTGCTATCCAAATCGGGAAGTGAGGCCGACCGTCGGACGACCGTCTTACCGCATCCTGGACACTTGCCGTCGCCCTGGTATGCCCTGTTCATGGTAGGCATGATAGCGCCTTCCTTAGCACCTTAGACTTGACTAACCGAAGGCGCGGATTATGGCTTCCTCAACGTCCGCCTGTGTGGTCTGAACATAGAACCTTAGAGAAACGCTCACATCATGGTGCCGCATCTGGCGACGCAGTACCTCGGGCGAGCAACCGGCGTTCACCAAGTTTGTAGCGAACGCATGACGGAGAACCTTAGGCGTCAACGAATTACCAAGACCTGCCTTCTTGCCTGCCCGGCGAATCCCGATGTAAACCGTGTTGGCGGCCTTGGTGAAGTCGTGGTTGCGGTATTCCTCGGCGTACCACTCCGGAACAATCACGGGACCGCCAGTCTTTGGCGTGCTGATTGTGCCGTCCGGCAAACGTTGCCGGTCAACCGTGATGACGTTCCCCTTGATTGGTTGATTGGTGCAAACCTCACCCAGGCGGAGGCCAGCCAACAACATGGCGTAGCCCCACAGGCGATACGAGCTGCCCTCTACCGCCCCCCTTAACTGCTCCAAGGGAGGAAGGTCGTATTCGGTTCGCTGGGCACGTGGGCAAGGAATGGGAAGGCCCAGGCAAGCCCGGAGGTTGATTGCATGTTTCCGCCGGGTGTTGGGGCTCAAGACACGCTGCAACCTCGTGTTGAGCATTGCTACCGTGACGGAATCAAACGGAACGTCGGCCAGGTCCAGGTTCCGCAGGGTGGCTAGGTATTCCTTGTGGGTGGTCTCCTTGATGGGGCGCATTGACAGGCGCTCCTGAGCTACGTCAAGGCAGCTACGGGCGTGGTCCAGTTGCACTGTGAACTCCGGGCAGGCTCGTCATGGCCGACGGCGACGTGGTGGAGTTCCGCTTCAACGTCTGACGTGGCAGAAACCTGCTGATCAGCGCCCCGTTTGCGGCGGCCAGTCCGCACGCGGCACCGAGCGCCACCACTGCTTCGGTCGGCTCGGGCGCCAGGTACGTGATGACCGCATTGGGCCCGACCAGTTCGATGAGGCGGCGGGCGGTGATGGCGTTCGACACCAGCGGACGGGGCGACGTCACGCCGGGGCGCCGAGCGGCGGGTGCTCGAGCACGCGTGGCTTGTACTCGACCAGCTGGATGCGGCCGTCGAAGGTCCGGTGCTCGATCATCTCGAGGGCGACGTCCGGGTAGCCGTCGTAGATGCGTTCCTCGCCCGTGGCCCCGGTGATCACCGGGAACATCCCGACCCGGAAGCGGTCGACGAGTCCGGCTCTGAGCAGGGACCGGCACAGGCTGAGGCTGCCGATCGTGCTGAGCAGCCCCGAGCCGTTCCCCTTCATGGCACGGACCGCCTCGACGGCGTCGGCGCGGACGAGCGTGCAGTTGGCCCACGCCAGTGACTCCTCGAGCGAGGAGGAGAACACCACCTTGGACGCTTGCGTCAGCTCGTCGACGGACGCCTCCTCCTCGGCCCTGAACTCGTCTTGACCATTCGGGACCTCGCCCGCGGCGAAGCCCGACATCAGGCGGTAGGTGTTCGCTCCCATCAGGTAGGTGACCTCGGGCTGCTCGCCGAGCCAAGCGAGGTACTCTGGGCCCTCGAGGCCCCAGAACCCGGGCCAGCCCTCTCCCGATGCGTAGCCGTCGAGGGAGGTGATGAAGTCGACGAGAAGCTCCGACATGGTGGTGTCCTCTCCTGAGGTGTCACGAGCTTGGACCGGCCGGGAGCCGCGAACTCGTCGGTCCGCGTTGTCGGGTGACGAGGAACCCATGACGCTGCGGCCGATCGTCCCGGCTCGCCCACGCCCGGCGCGCTGCGCCGAGCTGACCGATGCCCACCGGCTCACCCGACCGGTCGCCGCCCGTCGAGGCCGACAGTCCGCGCTGGACTCGGCCAGTTCCTTGCCGACCACGGTCAGCACCCTGTCGCCGGCCTCGGCGCTTCCTCGACTGCTTACAGGTCAGCGCCGCACGGCACCACCCGCGCGACGCACACGGCGAGCGAACACCACCAAGATCAAATCGGGCCGAGCTCGCTCCCACGACACGCACCTGCACAGCGAAGGTGGGCCGGAACTCCCTCCCACCTGGGGCCGGAGGCCGTTCCTGAGATCACACGCGTGTCCCCGAAGGTGCCCCCCGTCCCTCAGCGGCCCACTCAGGGCTACCGGGCACGGCCCGTCTGCACTCCGACACTCGCAACGAGAACGACCGCCGGCATGGCCACGGGACCGCTCCTACGCTGCCCGGCGTGACCGTTGATCGGCAGGCCCGGGCGGAAGACGTGCACGAGCTCGCGCGGGGGCTCCCGCACGTGACCGTCGTCCACGGGGAGCGCGGCAATCCTGTGTACCAGGTGGGTGGAAAGTCCTTCGTCTTCTTCCGTACTCCGCGACCGGACGCCGTGGACGCCGCGACCGGGGAACGGCTTCCCGACGTGATCGTCTTCTGGGTCGAGTCCGAAGCTGACAAGCAGGCCCTGGTGCAGGACGAGACGACGCCGTTCTTCACCACCCCGCACTTCGACGGGCACAACTCGGTGCTGGTGCAGGCGAGCCGGCTCGGCGAGATCACCCGGCAGGAACTGGCCGAACTGGTGCAGGACGCGTGGCTCGCTCAGGCCTCTGCCCGCAGGGGGGCCGCCTGGCTGGCCGCGCAGGGCACCACGTCGGTCCCGGACCGGAACCCGACAGACGGTGACCTGCGGGCTCTCTCCTGATCGTGCGCTGACCGGGGTCGCACTCCTCGCGGGCGAACAGGTCGTCCGTCCCTCGACGGTCTGCACAGCAGTTGGTCCGGACCGGGCGCCATGCCCTGCAGGTCCGTGCCGATCCCGGCGGGTGTCATCATGGGCACGGGGCGCCGGTGGTCCTGCAGGTCCGGCTCGAGTTCCCCGGCGGTCGGGCCCGTGACCGTCGGGACGCCGACACGGGAGGCCTCCCTCGACGGACGGGGCAGCTGTGACGACGTTCCTCAACCCGATCAGTCAGCACCCCGATCCCTGGCTGGTCCACCACGACGGCCACTACTACTCGACCGGCACCTCCCACGACCACATCGTGGTCACGAGGGCTTCGAGCATCGCCGACCTGGCGGACACGCCGGCGCAGGTCGTCTGGAGCGACACCGAGCCAGACCGGTGCGCGATGCTGTGGGCACCGGAGCTGCACCTGCTCGACGGTCCCGACGGTCGACGCTGGTACCTCTACTACACCGCGTCGGATGCCTCCGACCACCTCCATCACCGCATGCACGTCCTGGAGAGCACCGGTGACGACCCGTGCGGTCCCTTCCGCTACAAGGCGCGTCTGAACACCGATCCCGCCGATGAGCACTACGCGATAGACGGGAGCCCGCTCCTGCTCCCCTCCGGTGCGCTCTACCTGGTCTGGGCGGGCATGCCAGGGCACGTGCTCTACCTCTCCCGCATGGCCAGCCCCTGGCAGCTGGTCGGTGACCGCGTACAGCTGCCCGCGAGCGGGTTCGGCTGCCCGGACATCCGGGAGGGGCCCGTCTGCATCCGGCGGAACGGCAGGGTGTTCCTCGTGTACTCGGCCTGCGACACCGGTACACCCGACTACTGCATGGGCATGCTCAGCGCTGATGAGACCGATGACCTGCTGGATGCGAGCTCCTGGCACCAGCACCCGGAGCCGGTCTTCCGAAGCCGAGCCGACCATGGGGTGTTCGGTCCCGGCCACAGCGGCTTCTTCACCTCCCCGGACGGAACCGAGGACTGGTTCGTCTACCACGCCAAGAGCACCGATGAGTACACCTACGAAGGCCGGACGGCGCGGGCGCAGCGTCTGGCCTGGCACGCCGACGGGCGTCCCGACTTCGGTGCACCACTGCCGCTGACGACGGAGATCCCGCTCCCGTCGGGCGACCCGGGGCCCTCCGCCGGCGAGGCCGCCCGGCGTGACCGAGCTGCGAGCCCGCTCCGCACGTGAGACCAGCGGGTCGGCGTGGTGACCACCTGGACGCCCCGGCGACTCTCCGCGGTCCGGGGGGGTCGCCGGCGTCCGGGAGCGGTCGACGAGCAGCCGCGACCTCTGGGACCCACCGATGACGCGGAGCTCGCGAGCTCAGCGCACGGGTCGGGAGGCCGCCGTGGCGTCCTCGTCGCAGCTGACCTGGTTGCGACCGGCGGCCTTCGCGGCGTACAGCGCGTGGTCCGCCCGGCAGGTCAGGTCCCCCAGCTCCACCTGCGCGCCCCGAGCGGAGGCCACCCCCGCCGAGATGGTCACCGAGAGCCCGTCCGCGAGGTCGGCGGCGACAGCATGCCGCAGCCGCTCGGCGACTGCGGCCGGCGCGCTCGCGGTGCTGCTGACGGACGCCGGGCGGCGCGCCGACCTCGGCGCGCGAGCGCGCGTCCGGGCGGTCCGGGCCCTGGGTGCCGACCTGATGGCCCGGCGCACGTTCGCCCTGCTGGACCAGTTGGTGGACCGACCTGCTGCGCCCGGGGGTTTCCCGGCCGGGCGAGCGGGCAGTCCCCAGGAGCCGGCGAGCGGAGCCGGCGCTGCGCGCTGTCCTCAGGACGGCTCCGGCCGGCGGGAGCCGCGTGACCCTGATCGAGCAGTTCCGCACCGCACTGGCCGCCTCCTCGGCGCAGATGCCCGGCCCCGAACTGCTCCCCGAACGGCTCGCCCGGGCCTGCGCCCGGGCGCTGCCCGTCGACGGGGCCGGCATCAGCCTCTTCTTCGCCGACGACCGGCGGCTGCCGCTGGGGGCCAGCGATGCGGTGTCGGCCGAGGCCGAGCGCCTGCAGTTCACCGTCGGGGAGGGCCCCTGCCTCGCTGCGCACGCCGAGGGCCGCCCGCTCATGGCCGACGAGGCGACCATCCGGTCCCGGTGGCCGGCCTTCTACGACTGCCTGGCGAGCACCACCCCGATCCGGGCCACCCTCTCGCTCCCGCTGGAGGACGACCTGCGCGACATCGGCGCCCTCGACCTCTACCTCGTGCCGCCCCGGGACCCCGGTGCGCTGTCCCTGGCCGACGCCGTGGCGGTCACCCACGAGGTCGCGGCGGCCTTCGCGGTCGTGAACGAGCGGGACCGTGGACACGCCGACGGGCCGGCCTGGTTGGACGCCCCGGCAGCCGGACGACGGGCCACCGTGTGGCAGGCGATCGGCATGGTGAACGCAGCCCTCCGGCTGGCGAGCCCCGACGCGCTCGCCGTGCTGCGGGCCCACGCGTACGCCACCGGGACCACGCTGGACGACCTCTCCGCCAGGCTGGTCGACCGGCAGGTGCCGATGACCGAGCTCTCCTTCGACGTGGACCGCTCCCGGTAGCGCACAGCGGAGGATGCGCCAGGATGGGCTCCCGCACGTCCACCCAGCCCCAGGAGCAGCCGTGACAGGTCCGTCCGCCCCGATGGTCGTCCCGGCCTTCCTGATCAAGCAGCGGATCACGGTCATGGTCAACCGGTACGAGGTCCGGGCGGTGGGCCCGGACGGCGGCGAGGGTCAGCTGCTGGCCTTCGCCGAGCAGAAGCGGATGAAGCTCAAGGAGGAGGTCGAGTTCTTCTCCGACGAGTCCCGGACCCGTCGGGTGTTCTCCTTCAAGGCCCGGCAGCGGCTGGACGTGCACGCCGAGCACGACGTCCTCGACGAGAACGGCGTGCCGCTGGGCAGCTTCAGCAAGCAGTTCGGCGCCAGCCTGCTGCGCTCGACCTGGAACCTGTCGGTGCCGGGGCTGGAGGCGGTCGGGCAGGAGCGCCGCATGTCGGTCGCCGTCCTGCGCCGGGTCTGGGACCTGCTGCCCTACGTCGGTGACGTCTGGGTGCCCTTCGTCTTCCACTTCGACTTCACCGACACCGCCACCGGCCGGCCGGTGCTGGTCAGCGAGCGGCAGAAGGCGGTCCGCGACCGGTACACCGTGACCGTGCCCGACCCGCGGCTGGACTTCCGCGTCGCGGCCTCGATGGCCGTCGCGCTGGACGCGCTGCAGAGCCGCTAGCCGGCCGGCCCGTGCGACCAGTCGATCCGCTCGGCGAGGGCGTGCAGCCGGGCGCCGAAGGCCGGGTCGAGCGACGCCGCCCACGCCACCCGGCCGAGCACGTGGTCGCGGAAGGTGGCGGGCTCGCGGCCGCGGGTCTGGCCGGCCCAGCCGGAGGTGGCGCAGTTGTGCAGCAGCGCCCGCAGCGCGTCGCGTTCCCGGCGCGACAGCGTGGGCCGGGTGTTGACGACCGCGCCCAGCACCGACTGCCGGCGCGCGGCACTGGTCGCCGCCGTCTTGGCGGCGTTCACCCGGAAGCCCTCGTCGGTGACGACCCGGGCCACCAGGTCGGCGAAGCGGTCCCGGCCGACCGCCGTGCCCCCGCTGAAGGTCAGGTCGTCGACGTAGCGGGTGTACCGGGCCCCGCACGAGGCGGCCAGCCCGGCGAGCCGCCGGTCCAGCCGGAAGCACACCAGGTTCGCCAGCGCCGGGGACGTCGGCGCCCCCTGCGGCAGGTGCGGGACGGCCAGCTGCCGGCCCAGCCGGCGGTGCCGCTCCCGGGCCTCGACGCCGGTCGGCAGGGGGACCTGCCGCCACACCTGCGCGGGCACCACCGTCGTCGCCAGCGAGGTGAGCAGGTGCGCGACCGGCTCTGGCAGCCCGGCCGGGCCGAGGAGCAGCCCGTGCACCCGCGCGGCCGCGACCGAGGCGAAGAACGCCTCCAGGTCCATCCGCAGCACGACCGGGGACCCGGCGTGCGGGGCGACCGCGGTGCGCACCGACCGGCCCGGCACGCATCCGTGCGCCGCGTCGTGCACCGGCACCCGGGTGAGCACGTGCCGCAGCAGCCGCCGTTGCGCCTCCTTCAACCGTGGCTTGGGGGCGGCCAGCAGCCGGACGCCGTGCGGGCGCGGGACGACGTGCCACCGGTAGTGCCGGAGCGGCTCACCTGCGGTGCGCTCCAGCCCGCGGGCGTCGGCGAACCAGGCCAGCTCGCCGGCGTCGACGTCCAGCAGCCGGGCGACCGCGGCCTGGTCGGGCAGGTCGGCGACCGGGGAGCGCGACCAGGCGAGCTCCGTCGGCCGCGGTTCCCAGCGCAGCACGCGGGGTGGCGGCGTCGCGTCCTGCCCGCGGGCCCAACCGTGCGTCGTCCGCAGGAAGCGGGCCAGCTCCCGCGGCCGGTCGACCGGCGCCTGCGGGTAGCCGGTCTGCACCTCGCCGACCATCGTGCCCACCCAGGTCGCGGCGCGGGCCTGACCGAGCGCCACCGCCACCCGCCGCACCATGTCCCGCCGACGCCACGGTCCGGCCAGCAGTGCGGTGGCGATCCCCGAGGCGGTGACGGCGGCGTGCCGTTCGGCGGTCACGCCGGCCGGGAAGGTGCGCGACGGGGAGACCAGCCTGTCCCTGGGCGATGCGCCGCTGCGTGCGCGGAGCGCGCCGTCCGGCTCATGACGCCGTGCCTGGGCTTCTCACGAGTCCCCGGGGTTGCCCCGGGGGGACCGGCTCGTGCCGGTCGTCCTGCCCTCCCCGTCGCGCACGGGCACACCGTAGTGACCGACGGACGGGACCGGGCCGGAACGGCGCGCGCCCGGAGCTCTTCCCCGCCGGAGGCCGCGGCTCCAGGATGGCCGACCGTGCCGACGTTTGCCGACGACTTCGACGGACCGGGCCTCGACACCGCTGTCTGGGTGCCGCACTACCTCCCGCAGTGGACCTCGCGCGCGGCCACCGCGGCTGCCTACGAGGTGCGTGACTCCTGCCTCCGGCTGTTCCTGCCCGCCGAGCACCCGCTCTGGTGTCCCGACGACCACCCGCCGCTGCGGGTCTCCTGCGTCCAGTCCGGGGTGTTCTCCGGCCCGGTCGGCAGCACGGTCGGCCAGCAGCCGGTGCGACCGGGCGCGGTCGTCCGGGAGGAGCAGCCGGCGCTGGCGGGATGGACGCCGACGTTCGGCCGGCTGGAGATGCGGGCGCGGATGACCCTGACCGCCCGGTCGATGGCGGCCTGGTGGCTGGTCGGGTTCGAGGACCGACCCGAGCGCTCCGCGGAGCTGTGCGTGGCCGAGGTCTTCGGGGACGCGGTCCGGGTCGGGGACGACGGTCGGCCCAGCGCCGCCGTGGGGATGGGTGCGCACCCGTTCCGGGACCCGCGGTCGGTCGAGGACTTCGCCGCCCCGCGGCTGGCCGTCGACGTCGCCGACTTCCACACCTACGCGGTCGACTGGCGGCCCGACGGCGCCGTCTTCTCCGTCGACGGGGAGCCGGTGCGCTCGGTGGCGGTCACCCCGGACTACCCGATGCAGTCCATGCTGGCGGTCTTCGACTTCCCGGAGCGCGCGGTGCCGGGGGAGCGCTACGTCGTCCCCGAGCTGGTCGTGGACGTCATCCGGGGTTACAGGTAGCTGCTCTCCAGCTCGGCGAAGAAGGCCTTGCACAGGGCGACGAAGTCGGCCTCGCGGACCGCGATCTCATCACCGTGCCGGTACTTCAGCACCGTCCGGTCCGGGTCCAGCCGGATCTGCCGGTCGGTGATCACCGTGTTGCCGCGGTGCAGCGACTCGCTGATCAGCCGCACCTCGTCCAGGGCCGTCCCGTCGCCCTCCTCCAGGCCCCGGCCGCGGTGCACGAAGCTGTGCTCCAAGGCGATGACCATGTTGTTGAAGAAGACCGGCTCGAAGTCGTACAGGGCGTCCGGGGCGCAGTCGGCCTCGCTCACCAGCCTCCGGTAGGCGTCCAGTTGCGCGTCGACGGCGGCCCGCCGCTGCTCGACGTAGTCCGGTGCGTACGTGCTCCGGGTCAACACCACGGCTGCTCCCGAGGAGAAGGCGTTGCGTCCACGGTGGATCCCCCAGCGTGACACGTGCGGCGGGGGTTCCGGAAGGGGCGGACCCGAACGGCACCACCGTCACGGGGTGCGCGTGGAGACGTGCCCCACCCGGCGGTGGGGAAGGGGAGCGGCGCCCTCCGCGTTGGTCCGGACAACCGACCGGAAGGCATCCCATGCGCATCCCGCTGTCCGTCCTCGACCTCGCGCCGATCGCCCGCGGGGAGACCGTCAGCAGCAGCATCGCCGCCAGCGTCGCGCTCGCCCAGCGCGCGGAGGAGCACGGCTACCGCCGTGTCTGGTACGCCGAGCACCACAACATGCCGACGATCGCCTCGTCGGCGACCAGCGTGCTCATCGCGCACGTGGGCGCCCGGACGTCGTCGATCCGGCTCGGGGCCGGCGGGGTCATGCTGCCCAACCACTCGCCGCTGACCATCGCCGAGCAGTTCGGCACGCTCGAGGCGATGTACCCCGGGCGGATCGACCTGGGGCTGGGCCGCGCGCCCGGCTCGGACCAGAACACGATGTACGCGCTGCGCCGCGACCCGAACTCGGCCGACACCTTCCCGCAGGACGTGCTGGAGCTGCAGGCCTACCTGGCCGGGCAGACCCGGGTGCCCGGGGTCGACGCCATCCCCGGCAAGGGGTCGCGTGTCCCGCTGTACGTGCTCGGCTCGTCGCTGTTCGGCGCGCACCTCGCCGCGGCGCTCGGGCTGCCCTACGCCTTCGCCAGCCACTTCGCCCCGCAGGCGCTGGAGGCCGCCGTGGCCACCTACCGGCGGGAGTTCCAGCCCTCCGCCGAGCTCGAGGCCCCGTACGTGATCGCCGGGGTCAACGTCATCGCCGCCGACAGCCGCAGCCAGGCGGAGGAGAACTTGCAGGCGGTGCGGCGGACCATGGCCGTCGGGCTCTTCGGCCGGGGACGCTCCTTCACCGACGAGGAGGCCGACCTGCTCCTCGAGCAGGGCGCCGGCCACCACGTCAGCTCGATGTTCACCCACGCCGCGGTGGGCACGCCGCACGACGTGGGCGAGTACCTGGAGGGCTTCCGCAAGCAGGCCGACGCCGACGAGCTGATCGTCGCCCACCAGTCCCCGACGACGGAGGGCCGGCTGCGCTCGGTCACCCTCACCGCCGAGGCCCTCGCCTAGGCGCTGGGGCGGGCTCCGCCGATGAAGCCGCCCCACCGCATCGCGGTGACCCGGACCCGGGACCCGCTCTCCGGTGCCTCCAGGATCTGCCCGTCGCCCAGGTAGAGGGCGACGTGGTGGATCGTCGCGGGGCTGCTCGTGTCGGTGGCCCAGAAGACCAGGTCACCCCGCTGCAGGTCGCTGCGGGAGACCCTCGGCAGCGCTGAGTACTGCGCACTGCTGTTGCGCGGGATGCTGACGCCGGCCTGGGCGTAGGCGTAGCGGGTCAGGCCCGAGCAGTCGAAGCCGACGATGCCGGCGTCGATGCCCCAGCCCACGCTCGGGCCGGTGAGCGAGCCCCCGCCCCAGGCGTAGATCGTGCCCAGCCACCGGCGGGCCGCGGAGATCGCGGTCTCGGCCGCGGCGGACGAGCCGGCTCCGGCGGTGGTGACGGCGCCGGCGGACACGGCATGGCTGGCCGACCGCTGGTCGGCGGCCGCGCGGGCCGCGGCGGCGGTCTGCTGGGCGGCGTACTGGTCGGCAGCGGCACGGGCGCCCTCCAGGCCGAGCAGGGTCTGCTGGGCCTGCTCGAGCTGCTGCTGCACGGCGGCCTGCCGGCTCGCCAGTCCCGCGGCCTGCTGCCGCGCAGTCACCTCGAGCGCCTCGGCGGCAGCCAGCGCGTCGGCGGCCTGCTGCTCGAGCGTGGCCGCCCGGGCCAGCGCGGTCTGCGCGGCGAGGTCGGCGGCGGTCGCCTGCTGCTCGGCGGCGGTCACCTGGACGACGACGCTGCCCTGGTGCGCCCCCGCGGCCTCCAGCAGGGCGGCCCGCTCGACGATCTGCGTGGGCCCCTCGGCGGTCATCAGCGCCTCGAGCGTGGGTGAGGTGCTGCCCTGCAGGTAGCTCTGCCGGGCGAAGTCGGCGAGGTCGGCACGGGCGGCGGCCAGGTCGTCCCGGGCGCGCTGGGCAGCGGTGGCGGCATCGTCGGCGGCGGTCTGCGCGGCCTCGTACTCGGCCTGCACGCCCTGGAAGGCGTCCAGTGCGATGGCGGACTGCGCCCGGGCGTCGTCCACCTGGGTCTGGGCGGCGGCGAGGGCGGCGGACAGTGCGCCGACCTGCTCGGCGGCGTCGGCCTTGGCCTGCTGCGCCTGGCTCAGCTGGGTGTCGCTGGGGTCGGTCGGGGCCGCAGTGGCGGTAGCGGGAGCGACTCCGACGCCCAGGGCGAGCGACACGACGACCGTGGCGACCGAACGTGCCAGCCGGTTGCCGGTCCGTGCCGGGGTGGATGCCTGGGTGCCCATGTCCGCCTCGCCTTCCGCTGGATGGTCATCCGTTCGGGTGACCCAGGACCTGATCGGCCGACGCGGCGCACTGCTTGAGCGAGGGGCGACAATGAGTTGACGAAAGCAACTGGCGACCGGCGGGAGCCGGTCGGAGAACGAGCGGCCCGGTGGCGGCCGTCGGAGGATGCCGACCGTGACCAGCACCGCCCCCGGCGAGACGGAACAGCTCGACCCGCGGCGGTGGGTGGCCCTCGGTGTCTGCGTCTCCGCGCTGTTCATGACGCTGCTGGACGTCAGCATCGTCACCGTCGCGCTGCCCTCGATCGGCACGAGCACCGGTGCCGGCCCGTCGCAGCTGCAGTGGGTGGTCTCCGGCTACGCGCTCGCCTTCGGGATGGTGCCGATCATCGGTGGCCGGCTGGGCGACGACCGCGGCCGCCGGCGGGTGCTGCTCATCGGGATCGCTGCCTTCGTCGTCTGCAGCGCACTCGTCGGGCTGGCTCCGACGCCGGGGGTGCTGATCGCCGGCCGGGTGCTGCAGGGACTGGCCGGCGGGCTGGTCAACCCGCAGGTCTCCGGCCTGGTGCAGCAGCTGTTCCCGCAGCACGAGCGCGGCCGGGCGTTCGGCACGATCGGGGCGGCCGTGGGCATCGCGACCGCCGCCGGCCCGGTCGTCGGCGGTGCGCTGATCGCCCTGGGTGGGGAGGAGTCCGGCTGGCGGCTGTGCTTCCTGGTCAACGTGCCGGTGGGGCTCCTCGCGCTGGTGCTGTGCGCCCGGCTGCTGCCCTCGCCGCCGCCCCGGGACGCCCACCGGCCGCTGGACCTCCCCGGCGCGGCGCTGCTGGCGGTCGGCGTCCTCGGGTTGCTCTTCCCCGTCGTCCAGTACGACGCCGCCCACGACCTCCGGCTGGCGCTGCTGCTGCTGCCGGCACTCGCGGTGCTCGCCGGCTTCGTCGGCTGGAAACGCGGGCCGGGACGTCGGCGCGGCCACCCCCTGGTGGACCTGGCGCTGTTCCGCATCCGGTCCTTCGCCGACGGCACCGTGCTGGCCGTGCTCTTCTTCTGCGCCTACACCGGCACCCCGCTGGTGCTGGCGCTCTTCCTCCAGGAGGGCCTCGGCTACAGCCCGCTGCAGTCCGGGCTCACCGCGTCCTCCTACGCGGTCGGTGCGGCCCTGTCGGCGCCGATCGGCGGCCGGCTGGTGTCCCGGCTGGGGCAGCGGGTCCTGGTGGTCGCGCTCGGGCTGTTCCTGGTCGGCGTGGCGGCGGCCGCGCTGGTGGCACTCGCGCTGGCCGGTGAGGTCGATCCGGGGCTGGTGGCGCCGGCGATGGCCCCGGCGCTGCTGGTCGCCGGGCTCGGCGGCGGCTCGGTGATCACGCCGAACCAGGCGCTGTCCCTGGCCGAGGTCGACGTCCGCGGTGGGTCGACGGCCGGCGGGGTGCTGCAGACCGCGCAGCGCTTCGGGAACGCCGTCGGCGCAGCGGTCATCACCGCGGTCTTCTACGTCTCGGTCTCCGGGGCGGCGTCCGATGGCGCCGGCCGGCAGGGCGACTACGGGCAGGCCTACGCGCTCAGCCTGGTGGTGAGCGTGGTCTTCGCCGCGGCCGCCGCGGTGCTGGCGATCCGGGACGTCCGCCGGACGCGCGAGCCGAAGCAGGCCTGACCCCCTGGGCGTGCGATGCGCCTCTCTGCCAGGGTGCGTCCGTGACGTCGATCGACCAGCCAGCGCTGCCCGGCCCGCTCCGGTCCATGCTGCGCGAGCTGCACCTGCTCGCTCCGGACAGGCTGGCCGAGCGGGTCGCCGTGCACGGCCGCCGACTGGGTTTCCGCGACACCGTGCTGTACGTGGTGGACTACGAACAGGTGTTGTTGCAGCCGGTCCGCGGCGATGGTGTGCCGGAGCGCCAGGAGCTCTCGGTGGAGGGCTCGGTCGCCGGCCGGTGTTACCGGAAGCACGAGACGGTGCGCACCACGGGCAGCGGCGGTCCCCGGCTGTGGGTGCCGCTGCTGGACGGCGTCGAGCGGCTGGGCGTGGTCGAGCTGCTCGTGGACTCCGTCACCGACGAGGTGGAGGAGACCGCGAAGGCCTTCGTCTCCCTGCTCGCCGAGGTCCTGGTCGTCAACGAGGCCTACACCGACATCTTCGCGCGGCTCCGGCGGCGCAAGACGCTGAGCGTGGCGGCGGAGATCCAGTGGGAGCTGCTGCCGCCGATGACCTTTGCGACCGATCGGGTCGTCGTGTCCGGTGCCCTCGAACCCGCCTATGACATCGGTGGGGACAGCTTCGACTACGCCGTCAACGGTTCCTCCGCGCACGTGCTGGTCTTGGACGCCGTGGGACACGGGCTGCCTGCCGCGCTGCTCGCCAGCGCCGCGATCGGCGCCTACCGGCACGCCCGTCGGGAGATGTACGACCTGCCGGACATCGCCGTGGCGGTGAACCGGGTCATCGCGGACAACTTCACCGGCAGCCAGTTCGCCACCGCTGCGATCGCCCGGCTGGACCTGGACACCGGGCTGCTGCGGTGGGTGAACGCCGGGCACCCGGACCCCCTGGTCCTGCGGGACGGTGCCTTCGTCCGCCCGCCCGTGTGCCGGCCACACCCGCCGCTGGGGCTCCAGGTCCGCAAGCCCGACGTCTGCGAGATGCACCTGCACCCCGGCGACCGGGTGCTCGTCTACAGCGACGGGATCGTGGAGGCCCGCTCCGAGTCCGGTGAGTTCTTCGGCGAGGAGCGGCTGGCGGACTTCGTCCTCCAGGCCGGGGCCTCCGGGGACGCAGCCCCGGAGGCGCTGCGCCGGCTGATGCGCAAGGTCCTGGAGCACCAGGGTGGCCAACTGCAGGACGACGCGAGCATCGTCGTCCTGGAGTGGCACACCGGCTCTCCTCAGCGGATGGTCCCCTGACCACAGCGCCCGGGTGACAATGCCGGCCATGCAGACCAGCTCCAAGGTGCCCGCCCTGCCCACCGCCGAGCTGCACCTGCACATCGAGGGGACCCTCGAGCCCGAGCTTGCGGTCGACCTGGCCCGGCGCAACCGGGTCCGGCTGCGCCACCCCGACCTGGCGTCGCTGCGCCGGGCGTACTCGTTCAGCGACCTGCCGTCCTTCCTGGACCTCTACTACGAGCTCACCGAGGTGCTGCAGCAGCCGCAGGACTTCACCGACCTGGCCGAGGCCTACCTGGCCCGGGCCGCGGCGCACGGGGTGCGGCACGCGGAGGTGTTCGTCGACCCGCAGGCCCACACCAGCCGCGGCGTGCCGCTCGAGGTCGTCCTGGACGGGCTGGCCGAGGCCTTCCGGACGGCGGAGCAGCGGCACGGGCTCAGCGCCCGGCTGATCGTCTGCTTCGTGCGCGACCGGGACCCGGAGGAGGCCGAGGCGCTGGTGCCGCGGCTGCGCCCGTGGCACGACCTCGTCATCGGCGTCGGGCTGGACAGTGCCGAGGTCGGGTTCCCGCCGGAGCTCTTCCGGCGCGCCTACGCGCTGGCGGCCGACGAGGGCCTGCACCGGGTCGCGCACGCGGGGGAGGAGGGGCCGCCCGGCTACGTGCACGGCGCGCTGGACGCCCTCGGTGTCGAGCGGGTCGACCACGGCATCCGCAGCATGGAGGACCCCTCGCTGGTGGCCCGGCTGCGGGAGGAGCAGGTCCCGCTGACCGTCTGCCCGCTGTCCAACGTCGCCCTCAAGGCGGTGCCCGGCCTGGCTGCGCACCCGCTGCGCTCGATGCTGGACGCCGGCCTGCTGGTCAACGTCAACTCCGACGACCCGGCCTACTTCGGTGGCTACCTGCACGACAACACCGTCGCCGCCTGCCGGGCGCTCGGCCTCGGTGCCGCGGAACGGCGGCTGCTGGCGGAGAACAGCTTCCGGGCCAGCTTCCTGCCCGAGGCGGACAAGCAGCGGCACCTGGCCGCGGTGGCCGCGGCCGCCGGCTGACCTCAGCCCGGCCGGCGGTGCTCGGCGACCAGCCGGCGGGGTGCCCGGCACGCCCACGCCTCGTCGAGCAGCTCGGCCAGCTCGGCGGCGTCGACCTCGGCGAGCCGGACCAGCACGGATGGGTGGTCGGCGAAGTGCGCGGTGGTGAAGTAGACGCCGGGGGAGTCCGCGATCAGCGCGGTGCGCACACCGACGTCCGGGACGTACGCGCCCAGCACCGGGCCGGCCGGTGCGGCGTCCCCCAGCTCGGCGAGGTCCCTGGGGCGCAGCGGCCGCTGCCAGGCGAACTGCTTGTCCCGCACCCGCCAGCTGCGGTTGCCGCCGTGGGTCGGTCCCTCGGTTGCCTCCGGGAGGGCGAGGGCGAGCCGTGCGACGTCGTCCCAGGTGGCCATGCCGGGGACGCTACGACCCCGCGCCACCCCCGGCGCTACGCCAGCTGCACGACGACGAGCGTGTTCCCGTCCGGGTCGCGGAAGGTGAACATCGGCGGGACCTGCGGACCCATGTCGATCAGCTCGGGATCGACGTCGGCCCCGGCGGCGCGCAGGGCCGCGTGGTCGGCGGCGGCGTCCCTCGTCGCCAGCCGGATGCCGGTGTCCACGCCGGACGGCGCGTCGTCCCGCCGGACCAGCGCCAGCGTGGTCGCCGCACCGGGCGGCGCGACCTCCAGCCACCGGGCGCCGGGACCGTAGGAGCCATCGAGCCGCACCTCGCAGCCGAGGACGCCGACGTAGAAGGCCAGCGCGCGGTCCTGGTCGGTGACGGGGACGGCGACGGTGTGCACGGAGGTGAGGTGGGTGCGGCGTGCGGTGCCGGTCATGACGTCCTCCTGGGGGAGCGGTGGTCCAGTGCAGACCGCCCCGGCCGGCCGGACTCATCGGAGGTCAGGATGGCGGCATGAACGTCTTCACCGACTACGCCGAGACGCACTGGGTGCCGATCAACGGGGACATGGTCACCGTGCAGACCGTCGACGCGACCGGCAGGCGGGAGACCCACGTGCTGTCGGTGCCCGATGCGCTGGCCCAGTTCAAGGTCAAGTACCCGTTCGTGGACGACGCCCAGGCCGCCGCCCTCTTCGCCCAGGGCGGCTGAGGGCGTCCCGGATCACGGCACAGCGCACGGCGCACGGCGGTTGTACGGGGTGTGACGCTCCGCTTCCTCGTCCTCGGTGACTCCCTCGCCTTCGGCACCGGGGCCGCCCGCCCTCAGGACACCCTCGGCGCCCGGCTGACCCGCACGCTGACCGACGCCGGCTCCTCCGTCGAGCTGCACGTCGTCGCCGTCCCCGGTGCCACCTCCCTCGACCTCGCGGCGCAGGTCCAGCGCGCCACCGCCGTCGACGCCGACCTGGCCCTGCTGGTCGTGGGCGCCAACGACCTGACCCGCCAGGTGCCGCCGGCGCGGGCCTCGGCCGCACTCGGCGCGGCGGTGCGGGAGCTGCGCGCCCGCGGCACCGAGGTGCTCGTCGTCCCGACGCCCGACCTGTCGTCGGTGGCCTGGGTCCCGCCGGCGTTCCGCGCCGTGGTGGCCGGCATCTGCGACCAGCTGCGGGCCCGGCAGACCGCCGCCGCAGCGGCCGCCGGGGGCGTCGTCGCCCCGGTCGCGCCCGAGCTCACCGCCCGGTTCGCCGGCGACCCGTCGCTGTTCTCCGCCGACCGGTTCCACCCCTCGTCCGCGGGCTACGCGCTGGTGGCCGACGCGCTCGCGCCGCGCCTGCTCGAGCTGGCTGCCCGCCGGCAGGACCGCGCTGCTTGATCAGGCGGCGTCGCGCGGGGGCATCCGGCAGGCCGCCGTCCCCCCGGGCAGGCGGTGCCGGTTGGCCGCGACCAGGCGGTAGAGCTGCGGGGCGACCCAGCGCAGCGGCGGCACCGACAGCAGCAGGCCGGCCAGCGACCACGGCGCCCCGGCCGCCCGGAGTGCCAGCGCCACCGCGGGCGCCCCGCCGGCCACCGCTCCGTCCCCGCTGATCCAGAGCACCTCGGACCGGGCGCGCTCGGCGGTCACCCCGGCGGCGGCCAGGTCGGTCCACTGCCAGGGGACGACCTCGACGTCGGCGGGCAGCAGGCGGCGGGCGACGTCGGCCGAGCGGGTGCAGAAGGCGCAGTCACCGTCGAAGACGAGCGTTCCAGCGGGCATGTGGCTCATGGTGCACCTCCGTCAACCGACGTCGACGGTGAGCGCGCGGTGGTCCGACAGCGGCAGCGCGGGCGCCGACACCGCGGTGACCGGCGCGAACGACCCGCGCAGCAGCACGTGGTCCAGTTGCCGGTCCGGCGCGTCGAGCGGGAAGGTCAGCCCGCTGGCCAGGGACTGCCAGCCGGTGACCGAGGTCGGCGTCGGCGGGGTCATGTTCAGGTCGCCCATCAGCACCAGCGGTCCGGGGAACGCGGTCAGGTCGCGCTGCAGCCGGCGCAGCTGCCGCCGGTTCCACCCCGGCACGAACGACAGGTGGGTGTTCACCACGGTCAGCTCGCCGTGCGGGGTCTCCACCACCGCGACGACGGCGGCCCGCGGCTCCTCGTCGACCACGATCACCTTGCGCGGACCGGGCAGCCACATCGGGAACCGGAACGGGATGGCGGGCAGCCGGACCACCTGCCAGGAGCGCACCGGGTACCGGGACAGCAGCGCGATGCCGTACTCCGCCGTCCCCGGCTGCTCGCGCCCGGTCGCCGCCATCCAGGTGGCCCCCGGCGTGCCGGCGATCGCCGCGACGAACCGGTGCTCGGCGGCGCCCATCGCCTCGGCGGCCACCGCGGTCAGGTCGGCGTGGTGCGAACGGGGTTGCTCCCGGTCCACCTCCTGCAGCGCCAGGACGTCGGCGTCGAGCGTCCGCACCGCCGCGGCGAAGCGGTCGACGTCCACCCGGTCGTCGTCCAGGGAGCGTCCGTGCAGGATGTTGAAGGTCGCGAGGCGCACGCGTGACCGCTACCCGTCCGGGTAACGCTCCACCCGATCCGGTCCCCGACCGAGGAGCGTGACGCGTGCCCGCCGACCGGGACGCCCTGCGATCTGCCCTCAAGCGGACCGCCTCCACCCTCAAGGCCGACGGAGTGCCCTTCGCGCTGGCCGGTGGCTACGCGCTGTGGGCGCACGGCGCCCCGGAGTCGGAGAACGACGTCGACTTCGTCGTCGCCGAGGAGGACACCGAGCGCGCGGTCGACGTGCTGGCTGAGGCCGGTTTCGAGGTGGTCCGGCCGCCGGAGGACTGGCTGTTCAAGGTCGGCTGCGAGGGAGCGCAGGTCGACGTGCTGCACCGGGTCGTGGGGGAGCCGGTCGACCCCGAGCTGCTGAAGCGGTCCGAGGAGATGGACCTGCTGGGCATCCGGCTGCCGGTGCTGCCGGCCACCGACCTGCTGTCCAGCAAGCTCCGGTCGATGACCGAGCACTACTGCGACTTCGGCCGGCTGCTGCCGCACGTCCGCGCCGTCCGGGAGCAGCTGGACTGGGACCGGCTGCGCAGCGAGGTCGAGGGCAACGACTTCGCCGTCGCCTTCCTCTTCCTCACCGACCGGCTGGGCATCTCCCCCTCCTGAGACGACGAACGGGCCGGCACCCCGATGGGGTACCGGCCCGTTCGAACGGCCCCGTCCAGAGGCTCGTCCCGAGCTCGCGAGGGATGAGGAGGACGGGGTCCTTCCTCAACTCGCAGGGACTGCTCCTGCACGCAGGGCGCCGAGCAGGTCGTGGTTCAGCCGGGAGATGGTCTCCATCGAGATGCCCTTCGGGCAGACCGCGGAGCACTCGCCGATGTTGGAGCAGCCACCGAAGTCCTCGGCGTCCTGCTGGCCCACCATCCGCAGCACCCGCTCGTCCCGCTCCGGCTGGCCCTGCGGGAGCAGGCCGAGGTGGGCGACCTTCGACGCGGTGAACAGCATCGCCGAGCCGTTCGGGCAGGCGGCCACGCAGGCGCCGCAGCCGATGCAGGTGGCGGCGTCGAAGGCGGCGTCGGAGTCCTTCTTCGGCACCGGGGTGGCGTGCGCCTCCGGCGCCGTGCCGGTGGGCGCGCTGATGAAGCCACCGGCGGAGATGATCCGGTCGAAGGCGGACCGGTCGACGACGAGGTCCTTGACGACCGGGAAGCCACCGGAGCGCCACGGCTCGATGTCGATGACGTCGCCGTCGGAGAACGACCGCATGTGCAGCTGGCACACCGTCGCCTGCTCCGGGCCGTGCGCGACACCGTCGATCATCAGGCCGCAGGAGCCGCAGATGCCCTCGCGGCAGTCGTGGTCGAAGGCGATGGGGTCGTCGCCGTCCAGGATCAGCTTCTCGTTGAGCACGTCGAGCATCTCGAGGAAGGACATGTCGGGCGAGACGTCGGTGACGTGGTAGCTCACCATCTTGCCCTTCTTGGCAGGGCTGACCTGCCGCCAGATCTTGAGGGTCAAGTTCACTTGTAGCTCCGCTGTGCGAGGTGGATGTACTCGTACTCGAGGGCCTCGCGGTGCAGCACCGGCGGGGTCCCGTCCGGGGTGTACTCCCAGGCGGCGACGTAGGCGAAGTTCTCGTCGTCGCGCAGGGCCTCACCCTCGGGGGTCTGGCTCTCGGCCCGGAAGTGCCCGCCGCAGCTCTCGTTGCGGTGGAGGGCGTCGACGCACATCAGCTCGGCGAGCTCGATGAAGTCGGCGACCCGGCCGGCGTGCTCCAGGTTCTGGTTGAACACGCCCTGCTCGCCGGAGACCTTCACGTTGGTCCAGAACTCGTGCTTGATCTCCGGGATGCGGTCCAGCGCCTTGCGCAGGCCCTCGTCGGAGCGCTCCATGCCGCACAGGTCCCACATGAGCCGGCCGAGCTCGCGGTGGAACGAGGCGACGGTGCGGGTGCCGTTGATCGACAGCAGCTTCTCGGTCTGCGCGCGGACCGCCGTCTCGGCCTCCACCACGGACGGGTGGTCGGCCGCCACCTTCGGGAACGGCCCGTCGGCGAGGTAGTTGGCCAGCGTGTTCGGCAGCACGAAGTAGCCGTCGGCCAGGCCCTGCATCAGCGCGCTGGCACCGAGCCGGTTGGCGCCCTGGTCGGAGAAGTTGGCCTCACCGATCACGAACAGACCGGGGATGTTGGACTCCAGGTCGTAGTCGACCCACAGGCCACCCATCGTGTAGTGCACCGCGGGGTAGATCCGCATCCCGGTCTCGTAGGCGTCCTCGCCGGTGATCCGGTTGTACATGTCGAAGAGGTTGCCGTACTTGGACTCGATGGTGCTCCGGCCCAACCGCTCGATGGCGTCGCTGAAGTCCAGGTAGACGCCCAGCCCGGTGGGCCCGACACCGCGGCCCTCGTCGCAGACGTTCTTCGCCTGGCGCGAGGCGATGTCGCGGGGCACCAGGTTGCCGAAGGCCGGGTACTTGCGCTCGAGGAAGTAGTCGCGCTCGTCCTCGGGGATCTGCCGCGGGTCGCGGTCGTCGCCCCGCTCCTTGGGCACCCAGACGCGACCGTCGTTGCGCAGCGACTCGCTCATCAGCGTCAGCTTCGACTGGTAGTCGCCGCTGACCGGGATGCAGGTCGGGTGGATCTGCGTGTAGCAGGGGTTGGCGAACAGCGCGCCCCGCTTGTGCGCCCGCCACGCCGCCGTGACGTTGGAGCCCTTGGCGTTGGTGGAGAGGTAGAAGACGTTGCTGTACCCGCCGGAGGCCAGGACGACGGCGTCGGCCAGGTGGGTGCTGATCTGCCCGGTGATCAGGTCCCGGACGACGATGCCCCGGGCCCGGCCGTCGACGACGACCAGGTCGAGCATCTCGGTGCGGCCGTGGGTCTCCACGTTGCCGAGGCCGATCTGCCGCTCGAGGGCCTGGTAGGCGCCGTACAGCAGCTGCTGGCCGGTCTGGCCGCGGGCGTAGAAGGTCCGGGAGACCTGCGCGCCACCGAAGGAGCGGTTGTCCAGCAGGCCGCCGTACTCACGGGCGAAGGGCACGCCCTGGGCGACCGCCTGGTCGATGATGGCGGCGCTGACCTCGGCCAGCCGGTAGGAGTTGGACTCCCGGGAGCGGAAGTCGCCGCCCTTGACCGTGTCGTAGAACAGCCGGTGCACGCTGTCGCCGTCGTTGCGGTAGTTCTTGGCCGCGTTGATACCGCCCTGGGCGGCGACGCTGTGGGCGCGCCGGGGGCTGTCCTGGAACCAGAAGTTCTTGACCCGGTAGCCGGCCTCGGCCAGCGTCGCGGCGGCCGAGCCGCCGGCCAGGCCGGTGCCCACCACGATCACCGACAGCCGGCGACGGTTGGCCGGGTTGACCAGCCGGGCACGGAACTTGCGCTCGTCCCACATCTGCGGGACGGGGACGTCGGTGGGGGCCTTGGTGTCGGCGATCGGCTCGCCGACGGTGAAGAGCTCGAGTGGCATGGCTGATGACTCCGTCAGTCGATGAGGCCGAACGCGATGGACAGCGGCACGAGGATGAAGCCCAGGGTGATCACCGCGGACACCGCGTAGGCGATCCCGTTGACCGCGCGCTCGCGGCGCTTGTTGGTCTGCCCCAGCGTCTGGGTGGCGGCGAAGATGCCGTGCCGCAGGTGCAGGCCCAGCAGGATCATCGAGACCACGTAGAACAGCGTGATCGGGATGTTGGAGAAGCTGGCGATCAGCCGGTCGTAGGGCGTCGTGTCCGTGCCGGCCGGGTTCACCACACCGAAGGTGAGGTCGAGGATGTGCCAGATGATGAACAGCGCCAGGATGAGCCCGCCCCAGCGGACCGTGCGCGAGGCGAAGCTCTGCTGCACGCGCTTCTTGGTCGCGTAGGGCACCGGCCGGGCCCGCCGGGCCTGGCGCCACAGGGAGATCGCCGCCCAGAAGTGCGCCACCACGGAGACCAGCAGCACGATCCGGATGATCCACAGCGTCGTCTGCTCCGGCACGGCCGGCTCACCGATCGTGCGGATCCAGTGGGAGTAGCCGTTGAACTCCTCGGCGCCCTGGAACGCGTGCAGGTTGCCGATCATGTGCGCGATCAAGTACAGGATCATGATGATCCCGGTGACCGCCATGACGGCCTTCTTGACCACCGAGTTGCTGAACTTCCCGGGCTTCCGGGTCGTGCGTGGAGCCTGCTGCGTCGTCACTGTCGCCACAGCGCCACGGTAAGCCCACGACACACGTGACACCCAGGTGAACCGGTCGTGACACACCTCATGTAAGGCGACCCTCACCTGCGGGTTCTCCCGTCCGGCCAACGAGGTGGCGTCACCCGGTGTTCCCCGACCCCTACAGACAACGGGACCGTGGGTGCGGGAACATCGTCCGTGACCGAGTCGAGTGCCCCGGAGGGGCCCTGCAGACAGGACCAGAGACGTGCCCGGACCGACCCGCGGCTTCCTCGGACGCCGCCGTACCGCCAGCGACCCGCGGCTGCCCCCCGGCCAGTACGACGTGGGGGGTGACTGGCCGGTGCTCACCGCCGAGCCGACGCCCCGGATCACCCCGGAGACCTGGAGCATCACCGTCGACGGCGAGGTGGCGAACCCGACGACCTGGAGCTGGGACGAGGCGCACGCGCTGCCCGGCGCCGAGTACCGCGGTGACATCCACTGCGTGACGACCTGGTCGAAGTTCGACACCGTCTTCGGTGGCGTCAGCGTCGACTCGCTGCTCGACGTCGCCCAGCCGACCGCCGAGGGCCGGTTCGTGATGGCCACGTCCAAGACCGGCTACACGACCAACCTGCCGATCGAGGACGTCACCGGCGGCAAGGCCTGGATCGTGTGGGAGTTCGACGGCAAGCCGCTGACCGCCGAGCACGGCGGACCGGTGCGGATGCTGGTGCCGCACCTGTACTTCTGGAAGAGCGCCAAGTGGATCAGCCGGATCACCGTGATGAAGCGCGACCAGCAGGGCTTCTGGGAGCAGAACGGCTACCACGACCGTGGCGACCCGTGGAAGCAGCAGCGGTACCAGGGTGACTAGCGCCGAGCCGCTCGAGGGAGGCCCCGCCGCCACCCCGCTCGGCGCCGGGGGCGGCCCGCCCAGCGGTGCCGCGGCACCGGCGGGTGGCTGGCGGACGGCGACGGTGGCCGGTGTGCGCCGTCCGGTCGCCCGGTCGGTGGAACTGCGCTTCGACGTCCACGACCGGGTCGCCCACCTGCCCGGGCAGCACTACGTCGTGCGGCTGACCGCCGAGGACGGGTACACCGCGCAGCGCTCCTACTCGGTGGCCTCGCCGCCGTCCGACCCGCTCGTCGAGCTCTTCGTCGAGCGGCTCGACGACGGTGAGGTCTCGCCCTACCTGGTCGACGTCGTCGAGCCCGGTGACGAGCTGGAGGTCCGGGGCCCGATCGGCGGCTGGTTCGTCTGGGACGGCGCCACCCCGGCGCTGCTGGTCGGCGGTGGCACCGGCGTCGTCCCGCTGGTGGCGATGGTCCGGCACGCACGGGACCTCGGCCGGCTGGACCTGCTGCGGGTGGCCGTGTCGACCCGCACCCTGGCCGACCTGCCCTACGCCGACGAGCTGGCCGACGTCGGCGCGCTGATCGTGACCACCCGGGAGGCGCACGGCATCCGCCCGGCCGCCCGGCTGACCGCGATGGACCTGCTGCCGCTCTGGGAGGAGGGGCAGACCGCGTTCGTCTGCGGCTCCGCCGGTTTCGCCGAGTCGGCCAGCCAGCTGCTGGTCGGGCTGGGCATCCCGCCGACGTCGGTGCGGGTGGAGAAGTTCGGCCCCTCCGCACTGGACTCGCCCAAGCGCTGAACGGCGGCGGCCCCGCTCCCCGGAGGAGCGGGGCCGCCGTGCTGCTCAGCCCAGGACGGCGGGCTTGCCCGGCGTGAACAGCCAGGTCTGGAACAGCTCGTCCAGCTGCTGTCCGGAGACCTCCTCGGCGAGCGCGATGAAGTCCGCCGTGGTGACCGCCTCCCCGGCGTGGCGGGCCGTCCACTCCCGCACGATCGTGGCGAACAGCTCGTCCCCGACCTGCAGCCGCAGCGCGTGCAGCGTCATCGCCCCACGGGAGTAGACCCCCGTGCTGAACAGGTCCTCGATGGCCGGCCCCGGGTCGCCAGGGGCGCCGACCCACAGGTCCGAGTCGGCCGGCAGCGCCGCGAGCTCGTCGAACTGCTGCTGCACGGTCAAGATCCCCGCACGCTCCTGCCACATCCACTCGGCGTAGGTGGCGAAGCCCTCGTTGAGCCAGATGTGCTGCCAGGCCGCGAGCCGCACCAGGTCGCCGGTCCACTGGTGGGCCAGCTCGTGCACCACCACGCTGTCACCGGACACCTGGTCGGTGAAGAACACCGAGCCGTAGACCGGGCGGGTCTGCGTCTCCAGCGCGAACTGCAGGTCCGGTGTGTCGTCGACGATGCCGCCGGCGGCCTGGAACGGGTAGTCCCCGAAGTAGTTGCCGAGCCAGTCGATGATCTCCGGCTGCCGGGCGAAGGACGCCGAGGCCACCTCACCCGGCGGCGGGCCGCCCTCGACGGGGGAGAAGAGGTCGGGGTCCAGGGCGTCCCAGTAGCGGACGCCGTCGACCTCGTAGGCCCGCAGGTCGAACTCCCCGACGGCCAGGGTGACCAGGTAGGTCGCCATCGGCTCGGCCGCCTGCCAGCGCCACGTGGTCCAGCCGTGCCGGGTGCGCTGGTCCTCGAGCACGCCGTTGGAGACCGCCTCCAGCCCCTCGGGCACGGTCGCGCTGACCGACACGGACGCCGCGTCGAGCGGGTGGTCGTTCGACGGGAACCAGGTGGCCGCACCGTCGGGCTGCCCGGCCACCACCGCACCGTCGTCGGTGTGCAGGAACCCGGAGGCACCCAGTGCGTCCTGGATGGTCTCCGGGACCCCGTGGTAGCGGACCACGGTGGTGAACTCGTGCCCCTCCCACACCGGCCGGTGCGGGGTGATGACCAGCTCGCCGCCCTCCCGGGTCCAGCCGGCGGGGGCGTGGTCGACCCGCACCGCGTCGACGGTCAGGCCCTGCAGGTCCAGGTCGAACGCCGACAGGTCCTGGGTGGCGACGGCCTCGATGGTCGCGGTGGCCGTGAGCTCGTCGGTGGCGGGGTCGTAGAGCAGGTCCAGGTCGTAGTGGTCGACGTCGTACCCGCCGTTGCCGTCCAGTGGGTAGTACGGGTCGCCGATGCCCGGCGCCCCGGGGGAGGGGGTCCCGTGCCCGCCGTGCCCGGGCGCCGCAAGCGCCGTCGCGGGCACCAGGGCCAGCGCTGCCGTGGTGAGGGTGAGTCCTGCCAGCCGCCGGTTCATGGCCACCTCCGTGGGGTGCAGGGTGCGAGATCGGGCTGACGGTAGGGGCGGGTCCGTGCCCGGTCGGGTGCCCGGTCGACGCCCGTCGGCGGGGGCGGCGCGCGGTCACCCTGGGTGGCGGCTGGGTGGGCGCTGTGCGGGCCGCGGGTCGGCTGCCGGGTACAGCTCGGAGGGTGAAGTTAGGGCAGGCTATCCTCTGCTTCCCACGATCACCCAGGAGTCGCCGTGCCCCGCCGTACCGTCCGTCGTGCCCTCGTACTGATGGGGACGCTCGCCGTCATCACCGGCCCGGCTGCCTGCGGCGGCGCGGAGGACGAACCACCGGCGCCGGCCGGATCGTCGGCCGAGGGCACCTTCCCGCTGAGCATCGAGAACGCGTTCGGCACCACGGAGATCCCCGGGGAGCCGCAGCGCGTGGTCACGGTCGGCTTCAACGACGCGGACTTCGTGCTGGCCCTCGGCGTGACCCCGGTCGGTGTCCGGGAGAACCTCGGTGACTACGACGTCACGAAGCGGCCCTGGGCGCAGGAGCAGCTCGCCGGGGCGGGGGAGATCCCGACCGTCGGTGGCGAGGAGGTCGACGTCGAGGCCGTCGCCGCCCTGCGACCCGACCTGATCGTCGGCGTCTACTCCTACATGGACCAGGCGGTCTACGACCAGCTCTCCGGCATCGCGCCGACCCTCGCGCAGACCGACGAGTACGCCGACGGCGCCACCCCCTGGCAGCAGCAGACCCTGCTCACCGGCCAGGCGCTGGGCGAGGAGGACGAGGCCCAGCGGCTCGTGGACGACGTCGAGGGCCAGTTCGCCGAGGCGATCAGCGCGAACCCCTCGTTCGCCGGGACGAGCCTCGCCGTGGACCTCACCGGTGTCGGCTCGGGCCACTACGCGCTCGGCCAGGACGACCTGCGCACCCAGTTCTTCACCGACCTGGGCTTCACCGTCCCCGAGACCAGCACCGACGTCAGCCAGGAGCGGCTGGACCTGCTCGAGGCCGACGTCCTGGCGGTGAACGGGTACACCGAGGCCGACGCCGCCGCGGACACCCTGTTCTCCGGTCTCGACGTCGTCACCCAGGGCCGGACGGTCCTGCTGGGCAGCTACTCCGGCGCCGTGTCCGCGGCGCTGGGCTACGGCAGTCCGTTGTCGCTGCCCTACCTGCTGGACGAGGTCGTGCCGGCGCTCGCCGCTGCCGCCGACGGCGACCCGGTCACCACGGTGCCCGCCCTCGGCTGAGCCGGGCCACCGCGTGTCCGCCGCCGGCGGCCGCCGGCGATCTGCTGGGCTGGCCGCCGGAGGTGTCTGTGATCGAGATCGAGGGGCTGACCAAGCGCTACCGCGCCCGGACGGCGGTCGACGACCTGAGGGTGAGGATCGGGCCGGGCCGGGTCACCGGTCTCCTCGCGCCCAACGGCTCCGGCAAGACGACGACGGTGCGGTGCGTCCTGGGCCTCGCCCGGCCGACCGCGGGACGGCGACCGTGCTGGGCGTCGCGTACGCAGAGCTCGACGCCCGATGCGCGCGGTCGGCGCGCTGATCGACCCGCGGGCGCGGCACCCCGGTCGCACCGCCCGCGCCCACCTGCTCGGGCTGGCGCAGAGCAACCACCTGCCGCGGCCCCGGCTCGACGAGGGGGGTGTGGGTGCTGGCCGCCGTCCCGCTGGTGCGTTGCGACGTCTGACCGGGAGGGTCACGGTCCGGCCCGGTTCCGTCGCTGTCGGCCGGGTATCCGGAGGACATGACGCAGGCACGTGCGCGGGACGAGGACGGGGTGGAGTCGCGACCGGGCGTGGGCGCCGACCCCGAGCAGGACCCCGAGGTAGCCGAGCAGCCGGTCGAGGAGACGGTCACCCGGGCGATCGACGAGGGCCGCCGGCGGATCTCCCGGCGCACCTGGCCGCTGCTGGCCACCGGCGTGCTGGGCGGGATCGACGTGGGCACCGGCGTGCTCGCGCTGCTCTTCGTCGAGCACGAGACGCAGAGCGTGGTACTGGCGGGCCTGGCCTTCACGATCGGGTTCATCGCGCTGACCCTGGCCCGCAGCGAACTGTTCACCGAGGACTTCCTGGTGCCGGTGATGACCGTGATGGCCCGGCAGGCCCGAGCCCGGATGCTGCTGCGGCTGTGGATCGGGACGCTGGTGGCCAACCTGGCCGGTGGCTGGCTGTTCACCTACCTGATCATGAAGGGGTTCCCCCAGTTCGCGGAGACCGCGATCAAGGCGGGCAGCTTCTACGTCGACCTGGGCCTGGGCACCAAGGCCTTCTGCCTCTCCGTCATCGGCGGCGCGGTGATCACGCTGATGACCTGGATGCAGCACACCACCGAGTCGGCCGGCGTCCGCCTGGTGCCGGCGGTCACCGGGGGCTTCCTGCTCGCCGGTGCCCAGCTCAACCACGCCGTCGTGAACTCGCTGCTGATGTTCGCCGCGCTGCACACCGGGCATGCGCCGTTCGGCTACCTGCAGTGGGCGCAGACGGCGGGGTTCGCGGCGGTCGGGAACATCGTCGGGGGCGTCCTGCTGGTCACCCTGCTGCGGTTCTTCCAGTCGCCGCACACCGTGCTGAAGGAGCGGGCGAACCCCGCTCTCGGTGTGGCGATCGGCGACGAGCGGCGCGAGGACGACCGGCCCCGGTCCGAGCCCGGCGTCTGAACGAGGACTCCGCGCCCCCACCCTGCACGGAGGCCGTACCCGTCCCTACCGGGCTGCCCTGCGCATCGCGGCGACGTAGCGGTCCAGGGCGAGGGTCTGCACCCGGTGGCCGACCGGTGCGCCCAGCCGGGCGAACCGGTCAGCCAGCCGGGAGAACGCGCGCAGCTCGTAGATGACGGAGCCGTCCGGCCGCAGTGAGACGACGAAGGACTCCTCGCCGCTCTCCGGGTGGCCGGGCAGCGTGCCGTAGCCGAAGCCCCGCCGGTCCGGCTCGTCGACCACCCACACCACCCGGCAGGGGATGTCCAGGCCCAGCCGGCGCAGCCCGGCGGTCATCAGGACGACGGTGCCCGGGGTGCTCGCCGGGCCGCTGGCCTGGACCCGGAGTCCCGCGCCGCGCTGGGCGGTCCAGCGGAACACCGCCGCGGCCGCCCGGTCGAAGTCCGCCCGGCCGGCGCCGATCAGGTGCTCGCGCTCGACGTGGTCGTAGCCGCCCGGCAGTCCGGTCTCCCGGGTGCCGCCGACCTCGGGGTAGCTGAACGGTGCGTCGGCGAACTGCTCGAGGGTCGCGCGGCGGAGGACTCCCACCGGGTCAGTCTGCGGGACCCGGGGTACCGGGCGCCGCATGGGAACGGCGTTGGTGGTGGGTGCCAGCAGTGCGATCGGCGCGGCCGTCGTCCGGGCGCTGACCGCTGCGGGGCACGACTGCCTCGGCTGGGGCCGCGACGTCGGTCGGCTGCCCGAGCGGTCCCGCGTGGTCGACCTGCGGTCACCGCGGGAGGTGGACGCCGCCCTGGCCGAGCTCCCCGACCGGCTGTCGGTCGTCGTCTACGCCGCCGGGCTGTTCGACTGGGCCCCGGCCGACGAGGGTGACCCGGACGTCTGGGACGAGCTGCTCACGGTGAACCTGGCCGCGGCTCTGCGGGTGACCCGTGGTGTGCTCCCAGCGCTGCTCGCGGCCGCGCCGTCGTCCCTGGTGCTGCTCGGCTCGGCGGCCGCGCACGGCGCCTTCGCGGGCAACCCGGCGTACGTGGCGAGCAAGCACGGGCTGGCCGGCTTCGCGCGCTCGGTCTTCCTGGACGTCCGGGACCGGGACGTCGCCGTCACGCTGCTGTCGCCGGGGCTCGTCGCGGCCGGGGCGGGGCTGCGGGCGCCCGGGGTCGACCCGTCCCGGCTGATCCAGCCCGACGACGTCGCCGATGCCGTCCGATGGGTGGTCGGCACGCCGGCGCACGTCTGCCCGGTGGAGGTGCAGCTCCAGCCGCAGCGGACCGCATAGGGTCAGGTCACTGTGCTCCCCCCCGTCACCGCCACCCGCTACGTCACCCCGCTGCGCGAGGGTGGGTCGCTGCCGGGGCTCATGGAGGCCGACGACCTCGGCACCTACGTGGTGAAGTGGCGTGCCGCCGGCCAGGGCGTGAAGGTGCTCGCCGCCGAGGTGGTCTGCGGTGAGCTGGCCCGCCGGCTGGCGCTGCCGATCCCCGCGCTGGTCACCGTCGACGTGGCGCCCGAGCTCGCCGTCGGAGAGCCGGACTTCGAGGTCCAGGAGCTGCTGCGCAACTCCGCGGGGGTCAACCTCGGCATGGACTACCTGCCCGGCGCGCTGGACTTCGAGGCCGGTGTCGCCGCGGTCTCCGCCGAGCTGGCCGGCCGGGTGCTCTGGTTCGACGCGCTGATCGGCAACGTCGACCGGTCCTGGCGCAACCCGAACATGCTCTTCTGGCACGGCCGGTTGCACCTGATCGACCACGGCGCCGCGCTGACCTTCCACCACAACTGGCCGGGCGCGCCGGCCGCGGTGGGCCGCGCCTACGACGCGGCACAGCACGCGCTGATCGAGTGCGACCCGGACGTCGCCGCGGCCGACGCCGCGCTGGCGCCGCTGGTCACCCGCCGGCTGCTCACCGACGTGCTGGCCCAGGTGCCCGACGCGTGGCTGGAGGGGCCCTCGCCCGACGACGCCCCGGACGACGTCCGGGTGCGCTACGTCACCCAGCTGCTCGACCGGCTGGCCGCCCGGGACGCCTGGCTGCCCGGCGTGCTGGCCGCGGCCGCCGCCGGGGGAGCCGGCCGGCGCACCGCACCGCGCGGTCAGAACCGACCGAGCTGGCTGGGGCCGCCACCGCCCGCGGGGGTGACCCAGCGATGACGGCGCGCGCTGGAACACCGAAGGACACCTTCGAGTACGCGGTGCTGCGGGTCGTGCCCCGCGTCGAGCGGGGCGAGTCGCTCAACGCCGGCGTGCTGGTCTACTGCCGGCAGCGGGACTACCTCGGTTCTCGGGTGCACCTGGACGTCGACCGGCTGCGCGCGCTGGACCCGACCGCCGACCCGGCCGCGATCACCGCAGCCCTGCAGGCGTCCGCCGACGTGTGCTCGGCCGCGGTCGCCTCAGGTGCCGCCGGGCGGGAGGCGCTCGGCTCGCGGTTCCGCTGGCTCACCGCGCCGCGCAGCACCGTCGTCCAGCCGGGCCCGGTGCACACCGGCCTCACCGCAGACCCGGAGGTCGAGGCCGACCGGCTGCTCCGGCTGCTCGTGCTGCCGGTCACCGACTGAGGCGGTCCCGCGGTGGGGCGCCCGGCGCGAGAACTGTCGGAGCCCCGGAGCAGACCCCGGCCTTCGCCGTCCGTGTGCCGACGCCCGGGCAGGTCGACGGGTTGGTGACCCGGGTGGCGGCGGCCGGGCACACCGTCGAGACCGCGGCCTTCGACGCTCCCTGGGAGCAGCGCTACGCGACGGTCGCGGACCCCGACGGGTACCGCGTCGACGTCTACGCCCCGCTGGCGGGGTGGGTCGCCGGTCAGCTCACCGGCGCCCCGGCCACGAGGTGGAGCAGCTGCTCACGGTCGGGGCCGGGCGTGGGTGCCGGCGGCAGCTCGCCGGCCACCTGGAGCACCCGCTCGACCACGCCGGGCCGGGAGAACACCTCCGACGGCAGGGCGAGGCAGCCGATGATCTCCAGCAGCGCGCGGAACAGCTCCGGGTCGTGCCCGGCCGCCCGGCCCAGCGCCGGCCCCAGCGCAGCGCGTCCCTGGGGAGGGTCGGGCACCCGGCCCTCCCGCAGCGCCCGCATCTCGGCCAGCCGCGCCCGGTCGACGGCCAGGGTCGCCCGGTACCAGGGGGTCATCTCCTGTTCCACACGGTCGTCCCAGCGTCCGGCGAACGTCCGCGGGTCGTCGTCCACCCCGTCCCGGAGGGCGTCCCGCAGGCACGCCGCCTGCATCAGCCCCATGGTGATGCCGCGCCCCAGCGAGGGGTTGGTGCAGGACCAGGAGTCGGCCACGGCGGCCAGCCCGGTGACGACCGGGACGCCGTCGACCACCGCCCGGGTGTAGCGGTCGAGCACCCCGGACATCGGCAGCACCCCGGTGAGCGGCTCGCCGTCCAGCCAGTGGGCGTGCCGCGGGCAGGCGGCCACGACCGCCGTCCACACGTCCTCGTGCCGCAGCTCCTTCAACGGCCGGTCGTGCGAGTCGACGACCACCGTGACCGACCAGGTGCCGCAGTCGCCCGGGAGCGTGAGCAGGGAGAAGGTGCCGACGGGGGTCTGCAGGCTGGCCCGGACCTGCGGCAGGTCGCCGTCCCGGGACCGGAAGAACCGGGTGTAGTAGCCGAACCCGGAGTCCGTCGCCTCCTGGTACGGCGGCCGGTCCCCGGCCGCGTGCAGCCATGCCGCCAACGGGGACCGGCGGCCGGTCGCGTCGACGACGAGGTCGGCGTCGACCCGCCGGCCGGTGGCGGTGTGCACGGCGGTCACCAGCGCGGCGCCGTCCACCCGGCGGGTGATCAGGCCGTCCACCTCGACGCCCCGCTGGACCTGGACCCGCGGCTCGTCGGCGGCCGCCCGGGCGACCACCTGCTCCAGCGTCGTCCGGCGTGCGGTCACGGAGACGAACCGGTCGTCGTCCGGGTGCCGCTCCTGCACGCCGGCGGTCGGCGGCGCGTTGCGCAGCGGGTCGTAGCGCAGCGCCCCGGCCGCGAGCAGGGCGTCCCGGACGTCCGGCAGCTCCGCGTCGAGGACCCGGGCGGAACGGGCGTGCAGGAAGTGCGCCTGGTGGAACTGCGCCACCCCGGGCCGGCGCCAGCCCTCCCACGCCTCCGCCGGGGAGTCCGGGGCCGGTGCGGCGTCCCGCTCGAGCACTCGCACCTCGTGCCCGTCCCGGGCCAGCACCATGGCCGTCGCGAGCCCACACACCCCGCCGCCGAGCACCGTGATCGCAGCCATGCCGTCCTCCGTCCGTGGAGGCGGCGTCGGGTCAGCTCGTCGGACCACCCGGGGGGAGGGGGCCGAAGAAGCCGATGATCCGGCGCAGCACTCCGTCGCCGTCCAGTTCCCCGAAGTCCGTGCCCTCGAGCGCCACCGAGCCGTCCGCCGCCCGCAACTGCCAGGCGAAGCGCAGGTGGCCGTCGTGCTCGTCGACGCCGCTGACCACCTCCAGGCGGGCGCCCGGCTGCCCGGCTTGGAAGCCGCCGATGTGGTCGGCGAGCCCGTCCCGGCCGGTCACCTGGCTCAGCGGGTCGCAGTAGACGCCGTCCACCGCCCAGCACTGCTCCAGCAGCGCCCGTCGGGCCACCGGGTCCGGCTCCAGCCAGGCCCGGGCATAGCTGTCGACGACGGTGGTGCCAACCGTGGTGGTCACCCGGCGGAAGCTACTCGCGAGGCGGAGCGGCAGGCGGCGCGCCGGACTGCCGGCCGGACGTCGGCGCGCGCCGTGACGCAGGGTGGTCAGGACCCGGGGTAGAGGGCGTCCACGCGCCGGGCCAGTTCCAGGTCCAGCTCGGTCAGCCCGCCCGCCGAGTGGGTGACGACGGCGATCCGCACCCTCGTCCACCGCAGGTCCATGTCCGGGTGGTGGTCCATCAGCTCGGCGGCGTCGGCGATCACGCTGATCGCCTCGACCGCGGCTCGGAAGCTGGGCAGCTCGAGGGTGCGTTCGATCCCGTCGGCGCCGCCGGACCACAGCGGGAGCCCGCCCAGTGCTGCGGCGACGTCGTCGGGGGACAGGCGCGGAGGTCGGGGCACCCGGCCATCCTGGCCCCCGCAGAGCTACAGGTGCAGCCCGCACTCCACCTTGTTCTTGCCCGCCCAGCGCCCGGCGCGCGGGTCCTCGCCCGGGGCCACCGGGCGGGTGCAGGGCTCGCAGCCGATGGAGGCGTAGCCGATCTCCTGCAGCGGGTTGACCGGCACCTGGTGCTCGGTGATGTAGGCGTCGACGTCGTCCTGGGTCCAGGCGGCGAGCGGGTTGACCTTCACCATGCCGCGCTTGGCGTCCCAGTCGACCAGCTTCGTGGCGGCCCGGGTGACCGCCTCGTCGCGGCGCACGCCGGAGCCCCATGCGCTGAAGCCGGCCAGCGCCGCGGCCAGCGGCTGCACCTTGCGCAGCCCGCAGCACAGGTCGGGGTCGCGCTCGTACAGCGCCGGCCCGTGCTCGGCGTCCTGCTCGGCCACGGTGCGCGCCGGCGTGATGTTGTGCAGCGTGATCGGCAGGGCGCTGGTGATCCAGTCGCGGGTGCCGATCGTCTCGGCGAAGTGGTACCCGGTGTCGAGGAACACCACGTTGACGCCGGGGACCGCCCGGCTGGCCAGGTGTGCCAGCAGGCCGTCGGCCATGCTCGAGGTGATGGCGAAGGCCTCGCCGAAGGTGTCCCCGGCCCAGGCCAGCACGGCCAGCGCCTGCTCGACCGGGTCGGCGACGCCGGCGAAGCGTGCCTCGGCCTCGGCCGCGAGCTCTGCTGTGGGCGTCGCGACGGCGATCGTCATGGGCGCTGCACTCCCGTTCCGGTCAGGTGCACGGTGAAGGTCCGCAGGCAGGCACCGCAGTGCCAGCCGTCCGGGTCGTCGCCGTGCGGTGTCAGGTCCTCTTCCGCGCAGTACGGGCAGTGGAACGGTGGCGCCTGCCGTTGCCTTCCGTGGGTGGGCTCGGTCACAGCAGCCAGTCGTCCTCGGCCCGGGACACGTAGGCCGCGAAGCTCTCGCCCTCGGTCCGCCGGTCGAGGTAGCCGCGCAGCACCCGCTCGCAGTAGTCCGCCGTCTCGTCCTTGGTGATCTTGTGGCCGCGGAGCTTGCGACCGAGTGCGGCGTCCACGCCCAGGTGACCGCCCAGGTGCACCTGGAAGCCCTCGACGCTCTCGCCCTCGGCGTTGCGGACGATCATGCCCTTGAAGCCGATGTCGGCGGTCTGGAACCGGGCGCAGCTGTTCGGGCAGCCGTTGACGTTGATCCCGATCGGCTCGTCGAAGTCCGGCAGCCGCTTCTCCAGCTCGGCGTACAGGTCCTGGGCGTGCTGCTTGGTCTCGACGATCGCGAGCTTGCAGAACTCCAGCCCCGTGCAGGCCATCGTGCCGCGGCGGAAGGCGCTCGGCCGCACCAGCAGGTCGTGCTGGGCCAGCGCCTCGACCAGGTCCTCGACCCGCTCGTCGGGGACGTCGAGGATCACCAGCTTCTGCTGGGTCGTCGTCCGGACCCGGCCGCCCTGGGTGCCGTACTCGGCGGCGAGGTCGGCGATCCGGGTCAGCAACGAGCCGCTGATCCGGCCGGTGCGCAGCGCGAACCCGACCGCGTTGGCGCCGTCCTTCTGCTTGCTGACCCCGACGTGGTCGCGCTGGTCGTGCACCGCCGGCGCGGCGGCCGGCCCGTCGGGCAGCTCTGCGTGCAGGTACTCGTCCTGCAGCACCTGCCGGAACTTCTCCGGGCCCCAGTCGGCCATCAGGAACTTGATCCGCGCGTGGGTCCGCGACCGGCGGTAGCCGTAGTCACGGAAGATCGAGGTCGCGGCCACCCAGACGTCGGTGACCTGCTCGGGCCGGACGAAGACGCCGATCCGCTTGGCGAACATCGGGTTGGTCGACAGCCCGCCACCGACCCACAGGTCGTAGCCGGCCTCGCCGTCGGCGTTGCGGACCCCGACGAAGGAGATGTCGTCGATCTCCGGTTCGGTGCAGTGGTCGACGCAGCCGCTCATCGACGTCTTCCACTTGCGCGGCAGGTTGCTGAACGCCGGGTCGCCGACGTACCGGGCGACCGTCGCGGCCATCACGTCGCTGGCGTCGAGGACCTCGTCGGCGAGCACGCCGGCCAGCGGGCAGTTCAGCATGCCGCGCGGGGTGTCGCCGCAGGCCTCCGTCGTCTGCAGGCCGACCGCGGCGAGCTGCTCCCAGATCTGCGGCACGTCCTCGATGCGGATCCAGTGGTACTGCACGTTCTGCCGGTCGGTCACGTCGGCGACGTCCCGGCCGAACTGGGTGCTGATGGTGCCGAGCACCCGCAACTGCTCGCTGGACAGCTGCCCGCCGTCGGTGCGCACCCGCATCATGAAGTAGGAGTCCTCGAGCTCCTCGGGCTCCAGCACGGCGGTCCTGCCGCCGGGGATGCCCTGCGCCCGCTGGGTGTAGAGGCCCATCCAGCGCATCCGCCCGCGCAGGTCGCCGGGGTCGATGCCGTCGAAGCCGGTGTGCGCGTAGATGTCGATGATCCGCTGGCGCACGTCGAGCCCGTCGGAGTCCTTCTTCATCCGCTCGTTCGGGTTCAGCGGCTCGCGGTAGCCGAGCGCCCACTGGCCCTGACCGCGCTGCGGCCGGGTGCTGGTGCGGGTGGGGGTGGACACGTCAGGGATTCTCCATCTGCGCCGGCACGCCGAGCGTGCGCGACGCGGCCAGGTGCGGGGGAGCAGCTCGGGAGGCTGCGCGGAGCGGGGCCGGGGTCAGCGCTGGGCGCGACACGCGGCGCTGGAGACGCGCGCCAGGTCGACGTGCAGGCGCTCCACGAGGAGAGCGCCGCAGTCCGTCACGACTCGATGGTCCCACACCCGGGCACCGCCCGGGTGTGGGCGGAGGGGAGCTCGGCCGGGTCAGTCGGCCTCGGCGGTGCCGAAGGACCGCCACGCGCTCTCCAGCTCGATCATCTCCGCCACCTGCGGGGGCATCTCGCCCGAGACGACGTCGGCGAGGGTGACGTTCTCCAGCACCCGCCGGTAGGCCTCCCGGGCGGCGACCCACACGTGCGCCAGCGGTGCGGCGGCGCCGGGGTACTCGACGTCCTCGGGCCGCTGGCCGTGCACCTCGGCCAGGAAGCCCTGCTCGATCCGCATGACCCGGGCGATGGACACCTCCGACGGGGGGAGGGCCAGCCGGTAGCCGCCCTCCCGGCCACGCTGGCTGGTGACCAGCCGGGCGTGCTGCAGGTCGCCGAGGATCGCCTGGAGGAACCGCGCCGGGATGCCCTGGGCCTGCGCGATCCGGTCGGAGGTGAGGGACTCGGGGGCGACGGAGGCCAGCTCGACGGCCGCCCGCACCGCGTAGTCGACCCGGGCTGAGATGCGCACGGAGGCCATCCTGCCGTGTCTGCGAGGCTGGACCCGTGCCCCAGCTGAGGTTCACCACGTTGGTGGATGCCCCGCTCACCGTGGCCTTCGACGTCGCGAGGTCCCTCGGGCGCCCCTGGGGGCACCCGCTGCAGGAGGTCGTGTCCGAGCGGCCGTGGCGGGACGTCTACCGGGCCGCGCCCGGCAACGGTCGGCGGACGCTGGTGCACACCCGGCACTTCTCCGCGACCGGCGCCGGCACGCGCGTCGACGAGCACGTCGACTGGGACACCGCCCTGCCCGGCCCCCTCGGGAGCGCTGTGGGCCGGGCGGTGCTGCGCGGCCGCGTCGTCCGGGCGATGCAGGCGCACCTGGACGCCTTCTCCGCCGCAGCTGCGCGCAAGGCGCTGGACGTGACCCAGGTGGTCGGCGCGGCGCTCGTCGACGACCGGCGCCGGGTGCTCGTCGCCCAGCGTGGGTCCGGTCCGCTCGCCGGGCTCTGGGAGTTCCCCGGCGGCAAGGTCGAGCCAGGGGAGTCCGACCTCACCGCGCTGGTCCGGGAGTGCACCGAGGAGCTCGGCGTCCACGTGCAGCCGCAGACCTTCCTCGGCGAGGTGCCGCTGGACGGCGTCGTCGCCGGCGGGGCCCCAGGGGCCTCGACCCTGCGGGTGTGGTCGGGACGGATCGCGGCGGGGGAGCTGGTCGCGCACGAGCACACCGAGCTGCGGTGGCTGTCCGCCGACGAGCTCGAGGACCTGGCCTGGATCGCCGCCGACCGCCCCCTCCTCCCCGCCGTCCGCACCCTCCTCGCCCGCCCCTAGCGCTTTCGCGCGATCAAGTACGCGCTTTCGCGCGATCAAGTACGGGGCTGTGGACAACGGACGCACGGGTGTGGCCGGATGGGCGACGCTGCGGCCGTGACGCCGTACCGACGTTTCCTCGGAGGTCTCTTCCTCGGCTCCCACGCGTTGGCCGAGGGAGTGCTGACGAAGCGCCAACTGGAGTCGGGTCTGTACCGCCGGGTGCTGCGGAACGTCTACGCGGATCCAGGTCTCCGGCACGACCACCGGTTGAAGGCACGCGCGGCTGCTCTGCTGATGCCGGCCGGGGCGGCTCTGGGCGGGCGCTCGGCAGCGGCCTGGTTCGGTGCGCCCTTCACCTCGTCCGCCGATCCCGTCCTGGTCGTCGTCCCGCATGAGTGTCGGTGGACCGGACCCCGCGGAGTGCAGGTCCACCGGACAGACGTCGACGGACGGGTGACCTGGACAGCGGACGACGGGGTGCCCCTCACCACGGCCACGCGCACCGCGTGGGACGTCGCGACGCTCGAGCCGACCTCGGCAGCGGTCGCCCTTCTCGACGGCATGTTGAGGGACGGGCGGGAGAACCCGGACGGTCTCACCGGGTCTGCGCTCGTGACCGAGTTCCTCCGACGGCGCGGTCAGTGGGGCAGCAGGCGGGCCAGCAACCTGCTGCCGCTCATCGACGGTCGAGCGATGAGCCCGCCGGAGTCGCGTGTCCGGGTGGCGTGTCACCTCGCCGGGCTGCCGCACCCCGTCCCCCAGTACGAAGTCGTCCACGAGGGCGTTCTCCTGGGACAGGTGGACTTCGCATGGCCCGAGGCCAGGCTGGTCGTCGAGTACGAGGGCGAGTACCACTTCGACGAGCACCAGATCGTCAAGGACGACGCGCGGTACGCGCGTCTGGTCGCCGCCGGGTGGAAGGTCATCCGGCTGAGCTCGTTCGACCTGCACGACCTGGACGCCGTCGTCGACCGGATCCGCACCGCACTCACGGACGCCGGCGTCCTCGGCTGATGGCACGTACTTGATCGCGCGAAAGCGCGCGTACTTGAGCGCGCGAAAGCGCGCGTACTTGAGCGCGGGAAAGCGCCGGGGGAGGGGGTCAGCCGGTGGTGTTGCCGGTGATGTTCCAGGAGGCCAGGCGCAGCGCGGGGACGGCGAGGCGGTTGGTGCCCGCGTAGGTCATCGTCAGCCGGCCGGGCTGCGGGTCGACCACGGAGCCGACGGTGACCGCGCCGGGGGCGAGGGCCTCCAGGTAGGACTGGGTGAAACGCAGCGTGCTCACCGGAGCCACGACCCGGCCGTCCTCGACCAGCCACACGCCGTTGCGGGTGAGCCCGGTCCACACCGACCGCTTGGGGTCCACGACGCGGGTGTACCAGAGGTCGCTGACCAGCAGTCCGCGCTCCAGCCCAGCCACCAGGTCGTCGACCGAGCCGCCGTCGGCGGCGGCCAGCGCGGGATCGCCCGCGACCGGACCGGCGGTTGCCGAGGTGTCCGACGCGTGGCCGGTCGAGGAGCTCCCGAGGGTGGCGGCCACCCGCCGGTCGGTGGTCAGGCCGACGGGCACGCCGTCGCGCACCAGGTCGGTGCGCCGGGCAGGGGTGCCCTCGGTGTCGAAGGGCAGGCCGGTCGCGTCCGGGCCGACCGCGTCGTCGACGAGGAAGACCGCGCGGTCGAACTGCTGCTCGCCCAGCCGCAGCCCGGAGGTGCCGTCGACCACGGCCTTGCCGTTGAACTGGCCCGACGCCAGGCCGGCGACCAGGTCACCGACCGCGGCCGGCTCGAGCACTACGGCGTAGCGGCCGGGGTCGACCGGGACGGCGTCCACCCCGGCCCGGGCCTTCGCCGCGGCCCGGGCACCCAGCGCAGCGGGGTCCAGGTCGGCGAACCGCCGGGACGCCGAGCGTGCCACGCCGTCGGCGCCGCTGAGCCGGGCGATGCCGTCGCACGCCGCCGAGGTCGCCGCGCCGCGGACGTGCTGGCCGGCGGTGTCGGCCAGCACGACGGTGCTCGCCGACGTCTGCACGTAGCCAGCGGTGCTCAGCCCACCGGCGGCCTCGACGAACGCGGCCACGGCAGCGGCCCGCTCGGCGGGGGAGGTTTGCGCGGTGGCCTCGTCCGGGTTGCCCGACGACACCAGGGGAGCGGAGCCGCCGAGCCCCGGCCAGTCGGCGTCCCGGGGGCGCAGCCGGGCGGCGGCGAGGGTCGCGGTCACCAGGTCGGGCGCCGAGGAGGTCCGGGTGGTCGACGCGGTCGCCGTCCGGCCGCCGTCCACGGTGAGCTGCAGGTGCAGCGTGGTCTGCTCGTCGGCCACGTTCTGGTGCACGGCCGACGCGGCAAACCGGGTCAGCGCCAGCGCGCTGGACTCGGCCCGCACGATCGCGGACGCCTGGACACCGGCCTGCCGGCGCACCTCGTCGAGGACGGCGGCCACCAGCGAGTCGAGGGCGGTCACCCGCGCACCCCCACCCGGACGCCGGAGAACCGGGCCGGCGCCGCGCCGTGGCCGGTGTGCCCGACCTGGCCGGGCTGGCCCTTGCCGCAGTTCGGCGTGCCCCACGCGCGCCACTCGCCGGGGGCCTTGCCGCCGAGCATGTCCAGCGAGGACCAGAACCGCGGGCCGATGCCGGTGTACGAGGGGTTCTTCAGCATCCGACCGCGACGGCCGCGCTTCACCTCCCAGCCGATCTCGCAGCCGAACTGGAAGTTCAGCCGGCGGTCGTCGATCGACCAGGAGCGGTTGTGCTCCATCAGGACGCCGTCGTCGGTGGCCGCGATCATCTCCTCCAGCGTGTGCGGACCGGGCTCCAGGCCGACGTTGGTCATCCGCACCATCGGCAGCCGGGCGAACCCGTCGGCGCGGACCGAGCCGGCGTACCCCAGGCCGGCGACCGCAGCGGAGTCCCGGCCGGCGAGCACGCCCACCCAGACCCCGTTGCGGACGGCGTCGCGGGCCGTGGCGGGCGTCCCCTCGTCGTCGAAGCCGAAGGAGCCCAGCGCCCCGGGGATCGTCGGGTCGATGGTGATGTTCATCAGCTCCGAGCCGAAGCGCAGCGAGCCGAGCTGGTCGAGGTCCAGCCACGAGGTCCCGGCGAAGGCGGCCTCCCAGCCGAGGATGCGGTCCAGCTCGATCGCGTGCCCCACCGACTCGTGGATCTGCAGCGACATCTGCTCCCCGCCCAGCAGGAGGGTGGTGTCCCCGCTGGGGCAGGACGGCGCGGTGAGCAGCTCCTGGCACTCGGCGGCGATCCGGTCGGCGTGCCCGGGGAGGTCGATCTCGCGGACCAGCTCCCAGCCGCGGGTGCCGAACTGGCCGCGGAAGGCCGGGTAGGAGCGACGCTGGGTCTCGCCGTCCCCCACGGTCAGGCAGTGCATGCCCGCGCCGCACTCGCGGACGTGCTGTCCGATCCGGGCGCCCTCGCTGGAGACGAACGCGGTGCGGGTGTCCCACGCCTGTGACGAGGCCTCCGCCACGGCCACCCCGGCGGCCCGCATGGTCGCGGTGACGCCGGTGAGCAGGTCGCCCTTCTCTGCCAGCGGGACGGCGAACGGGTCCTCCCGGCACTCGCTGGCCCAGCCGCCCTGCACGGCGGGGACGCTGACGAGGTCCACCGGAGGCCCGGGGACGGCGGCCGACGCCTCGGCGATCGCGGTGGCGCGGGCGCCGGTGCGGCGGGCGTCGTCGTCGCCGGCGGGGTCGCCCAGCGCGGCGAAGCCCCACGACGAGCCGACGAGGGCGCGGACGCCGAGCCCGGCCGACGTGGTCTGGGTGAGGGCGCGCACGTCACCGTCCCGTGCGGTCATCGACTCGTACCGCCGGTCGACCAGCCGCGCGTCCGCGTAGCGGGCGCCGGCGGCCAGTGCGGCCTCGACCGCCGCCGTGGCGGCGTCGAAGGCAGCGGCCTCCACGTTGCCGGGGACCTCAGCCACGGATCCGGTCACTTCTCTTAGCGAGGCTCATCATCGGGGCCATCGTGCGCCCCGGGGGAGGGGGGCACAAGCGAGAGCGCCGCCCCCGGCGGACCAGGGACGGCGCTCTCGGTGGTGCTGGTCAGTGACCGCAGGTCACTTGAAGATGTCCTTGACCTTCTCGCCGGCCTGCTTCGCGTTGCCGGCGGCCTGGTCCTTGTGGCCCTCGGCCTGCAGGTCCTTGTCGTCGGTCGCCTTGCCGGCGGCCTCCTTGCCCTGTCCTGCCAGCTCCTGGGCCTTGTTCTGCAACTTGTCCATGGCGCTCATGTGGGCCTCCTCTGGTCCGATGCGATCAGTGCCCGCATACCCAGCCCGGGGGCGGGCACACGTGGGGTCGCCCGTGTGGGGGACGCGAAGATCATCTCTTCCCGGGGGCCCACCACTGGACCGGAATTCCTCCCGCGAGAGGCCCGATGTTGCGGTGATGTTCCGGTGAGATGGCCCTGATCGTGAGGCGAGGTCACAAAATGGTGACGGTCCTCGACGGGTCTCCGGCACCTGCCTAATGTCGGCCCGTCGCTCCCTGCAGGACAGTCTCCGGACAGGTCTTCGACAGGGTGTGGTTCCGCAGGCAGCCAGTCAGCCCCCCGATCCCGGGGCGGTCGGACATGGACGTTCCCCCCGCACATGCGGGTCGAGGAGGCATTCGAACGTGAAGTTGAGCAAGCGCAGTGCAGTGCTCATCGCCACCGGGCTCACCGGTGCGATGGCCCTGTCGGCGTGCGGTGGCGGCAGCGACAGCGAGGGCGGTGGCAGCGATTCCGGTTCCGGCCGCGTCGTCTACGGCGAGGCGACCGACTGGCCGGAGAACCTGATGCCGCTGATCTCGGCCGGGAACGCCCTGTCGGTGGCGAACATCGAGGCGCAGCTGCTCCCGCAGGCGTACCTCGTCCAGCCCGACCTCTCCATCAAGTACGACGACCAGCTGCTGACCGAGGAGCCCACCTCCGAGGTCGCCGGGGACACCCAGACGGTCACGTACAAGATCAACCCGGACGCCAACTGGAGCGACGGCGAGCCGATCACCGCGGACGACTTCGAGTTCAGCTGGAACCTGCAGAAGTCCTCCGACCCCGCGCAGGGTGGGTGCGAGACGCTGCTGAGCACCTCCGGCTACGACAAGATCACCGCGGTCGAGGGGTCGGACGAGGGCAAGACCGTCACCGTGACGCTCTCCCCGTACGCCGACTGGAAGGCCCTCTTCTCGGGGTCGAACAACCCGGTCTTCCCCAAGCACGTGATGGACCAGGGCAGCCCCGAGGCCAACTGCGCCTACATCAGCACCGGCTGGCCGATCGCCGACGGTCTGCCGCAGGACATCTCCGGCGGCCCGTGGCAGCTGAAGAAGTCCAACATCAACAACGGTCAGCAGATCGTCGTCCTCACCCCCAACGAGAACTACTGGGGTGACAAGCCCAAGCTCGAGCAGCTGGTCATCCAGGGCGTGGGCAACGACCCGACGGCTCAGGTGCAGGCGCTCAAGAGCGGCGAGCTGAACGTCATCTACCCGCAGCCGCAGCTGGACCTGGTGGCCCAGATCGACGCCCTCAAGCCGAACGTCGAGAGCGACGTGAACTTCGGCATCACGTTCGAGCACCTGGACTTCAACACCACCGACCCGCTGCTGAGCGACGTCCGGGTGCGTCAGGCGTTCGCGATGGCGATGGACCGGCAGGAGATCGTCGACCAGACCGTCGGCCAGTTCTCCTCCGACGCCCAGGTCCTGAACAACCGCGTCTGGCTCAACACCCAGGAGCAGTACCAGGACAACGCGCCGGAGCAGTACAAGGCGCAGGACACCGCCGGTGCCAAGGCGCTGCTCGAGCAGGCCGGCTACACCCTGGGCTCCGACGGCATCTACGCCAAGGGCTCGCAGCGGCTGTCGTTCAAGATCGACACCACGGCCAGCAACCCGCTGCGCGAGCAGACGATCAACGTCATGATCCCGCAGTTGAAGGCCGCCGGCATCGAGGGCGTCTTCAACGCCAACCCGGACATCTTCGCCGGCCCGGACAAGCCCACCAGCCTCGTCGCCGGTGGCTTCCAGGTCGCCCTGTTCGCCTGGGTCGGCAGCCCGTTCATCTCGAACACCCCGCCGATCTACCAGTCCCCTGAGGGTGCTGGGGGTGCCGTCCAGCAGAACTACTCCCGGACCGGCACGCCGGAGATCGATGCCCTGCTCACCCGGTGGCTGACCGAGACCGACGAGTCGGCCGTCGCGGCGACCGGCAACGAGATCGACGCGGCCCTCTGGGAGCAGATGGCGACCCTGCCGCTGTACCAGAAGCCGACCTACATCGCGTACACCAGCACCGTCTCCGGCGTCGAGGACAACCCGACGCAGGCCGGCCCGCTCTGGAACGCGTCCACCTGGACGGTGCAGTGACCCGTCGGGTCCCCCGACGGTACTGAGCCGCACGCAGCACCGCACCACCCGCTGTGCCGGGCACCCTGCCCGGCACAGCGGGAGCACCAACCGCCCTCCGGCTCGGCCCCGCTCCGCGGAGCCGGCCGCGGACGGACCTCGGCCCCCGGGCACACCCCCCGGGGGCCGAGGTCTGTCCGGGCACGATGTGACACCGCTGTGTCGCGCCGATGACCGTCCCGTGCGTCGACGCGTCCGCCCTGATGTCCTCCTGGACCGAGGTTCCGCCCGAGCTGCGCGGAACCGGTGAGGGGAGTTCGCTGCACTGGTCGTTCCGCCCGGACGACTTCCGCTGTCGGCGTAAGGTCACCGCATGTTCTTCTTCACGATCCGGCGCATCCTGGCGTCGGTCCTCGTGTTGCTGGTGAGCTCGTTCCTGGTGTTCGCGCTCTGCGCGACCAGCTTCGATCCGCTCGCGCAGTACTACAACCGCAACCCCCAGCCGCCGCCGGCGTTCTTCGAGAACCTGCGCGAGCAGCTGGGGCTGAACGACAACTTCTTCGTCCGGTACTGGAACTGGCTGTCCGGCGCGGTCACCGGCGACTTCGGCAACACCGTGAACGGCACGCCGGTGGCCGAGCAGCTCGGCCCGCGGCTGGCGGTGACCGGCCGGATGATCATCGGCGCGGTCGTCATCGCCGTCCTGCTCGCGATCATCGTCGGCGTCATCGGTGCGGTCCGGCAGTACAAGCCCTCGGACTACACCTTCACCTTCATCGCCTACATCCTCATCGCGCTGCCGACCTTCTGGTTCGCCGCCCTGCTCAAGGAGTTCGTCGCCGGCGGGATCAACGACCTGGTCGGCAGCCAGGTGGTCTACACCCTCGGTGAGGAGACGCCCGGGCTGTCGCTGTACGCCGGCGGCTGGGAGCTCTGGCAAGACCGGCTGGGGCACCTCGTGCTCCCGACGCTGAGCCTGGCGCTGCTGACCTTCGCCGCGTGGAGCCGGTTCCAGCGCGCCTCGATGCTCGACGTGCTGGGCTCGGACTACATGCGCCTGGCGCGGGCCAAGGGGCTGACCTACCGGCGCACCGTGGTCAAGCACGGGCTGCGGAACGCGCTGATCCCGCTCACCACGGTCGTGGCGCTGGGCATCGGCACGCTGTTCGGCGGCGCCATCATCACCGAGCAGGTGTTCGTCTGGCACGGCATGGGGGAGTACCTGATCCTCGACGGGATCGGCCAGAACGACATCAACGTCGTGCTCGGCTGGCTGCTGGTCAGCGCGATCTTCATCGTCGTGTTCAACCTCGTGGCCGACATCCTGTACGCGGTCCTCGACCCACGGATCCGGCTGGCCTGAGCGGCCGACCCCCTCAGAGAGAGAGACCACCATGGCCACCACCCAGGCCAGCACCACCGCCGGCGGCGTGCAGCCGGCCGTGCCCGGGGCACCCCAGGGCGGCGCCGGGGTCGAGCGCGAGTTCACCGTCAAGGCCCGCAGTCAGCGGCAGCAGATCGTCCGCCGATTCCTGCACAACAAGGTCGGGATGACCGGACTGGTCGTCTTCTGCCTGCTGCTCGTCTTCGGCTTCATCGGCCCGCTCGTCGACGGCAAGACCTACTCCGACCTCGACTCCGGGGCGCAGTCGGTCCGGCCGGGCACCCAGGGCTACCTGCTGGGCAGCGACGCCATCGGCCGCGACCTGCTCGCCGGCCTCATGTCCGGTGTCCAGCGGTCGCTGTTCATCGTGCTGCTGTTCATCGTCATCGCCCTGCCGGTGGGCCTGCTCGTCGGCGCGCTGGCCGGCTACTTCGGCAGGTGGGTGGACAGCGTCCTCATGCGGGTGGTCGACCTGATCCTCACGGTGCCGCTGCTGGTCGTGCTGATCGTCGTGGCCAGCAACTTCCCCGGCTCCCGGACGCCGCTCGGGGTCGGCATCATCCTGGGCCTGTTCGGCTGGCTGGACCTGGCGCGCATCGTGCGCAGCCAGTTCCTGTCGCTGCGCGAGAAGGAGTACGTCGAGGCGGCGCACTCCCTGGGCGCGTCGAACGGCCGGATCATCTTCAAGCACCTGATCCCCAACGCGCTGGGCTCCCTCATCGTGTGGACGACGCTCGCCGCGGCGAACGCGATCATCCTCGAGGCGTCCCTGACCTACCTGGGCTTCGGCGTCAACGACCCCAACGCCACGTCGCTGGGCCGGTTGGTCTCCGACGGCGTGCAGGCCGCGTCGACCCGCCCGTGGCTCTTCTACTTCCCCGGCATCACCCTGCTGATCATCGTCTTGTCGATCAACCTGATCGGCGACGGGATCCGGGATGCCTTCGACCCGAGCAACCGCCGCGTGCGGGCCTGACAGCGCTGAGACCGGAGAGAACCATGTCCACCCCCGGGACCACCGGCGCGACCGCCGTCTCCTCGACCGGGACGATCAGCCGCGGTCGCACCCAGAGCCTGCCCGGCTTCGACGCCGCTGCGCCACTGCTGCAGGTCACCGACCTCAACGTCCGGTTCCCCACCGACGACGGCCTGGTCCACGCCGTCCGCGGCGTCGACTACACGCTGCGCTCCGGTGAGGTGCTGGGCATCGTCGGCGAGTCCGGGTCCGGCAAGTCGGTCACCTCGCTGGCCGTCATGGGCCTGCTGCCCGGCTCCGCCCGGGTCACCGGCTCGGTGAGGTACCGCGGCCAGGAGCTGCTCGGGCAGAGCGACCGCAGCATGTCGCGGATCCGCGGCAAGGGCGTCTCGATGATCTTCCAGGACCCGATGACCTCGCTGGACCCGGTCTACAAGGTCGGGGCGCAGATCGAGGAGACGCTGCGGACTCACGACTCGTCGCTGTCGTCGAAGGCCGCCGAGGCCCGCGCGGTCGAGCTGCTCGAGCTGGTCGGCATCCCGAACGCCGGCGACCGGGTGCACTCCTACCCGCACGAGTTCTCCGGCGGCATGCGCCAGCGCGTGGTCATCGCCATCGCCATGGCCAACCAGCCGGAGGTGATCATCGCCGACGAGCCGACGACCGCGCTGGACGTGACCGTGCAGGCGCAGATCCTCGAGGTGCTGCAGACGGCGCTGCAGGAGACCGGCGCGGCGATGGTCATGATCACCCACGACCTCGGCGTGGTCGCCGGGATCGCCGACCGGGTGCTGGTCATGTACGCCGGCCGGCCGGTCGAGGTCGGCAGCGTCGAGGACATCTACTACGAGCCGCGGATGCCCTACACCCTCGGCCTGTTGGGGTCGCTGCCCCGGCTGGACGCCCCGACCCGGGAGCGGCTGACGCCGATCCTCGGTGCGCCCCCCTCGTTGGTGAACATGCCGCCCGGCTGCCCCTTCGCGCCGCGCTGCCCGCTGCACATCGACGAGTGCGACGCGGCCGAGCCGCCGCTGTTCCAGGTCGGCGCCGGGCACGAGGCCGCCTGCATCCGCACCGAGCAGGTGGAGCGGGCGCACGGCCACGCCGCCGAGGTGTTCAGCGGGACGGCGACGGACGCCGTCCTGGCCGGGGACGCCCTGCCGGCCGACCTGGCGCTCGGCGAGGGCGCCGGCGACACGACCGCCGGCGACACCCCGCCGCCGGACCAGACCGAACCCGCCGCCGACGTCCCCGACACCGGCAGCGTCATCAGCACCCACCGCGGCACGAAGGACGGAGACCGGGCATGAGCGCTCCCACCACCGAGCGCACCAGGAGCGGCGCGACGGGTCGCGGAGAGCCGATCCTCAGCGTGCGCGGCCTGCAGAAGCACTTCCCGATCAAGGGCGGCGGGCTGATCAAGCGCACCGTCGGCGCGGTGCAGGCCGTCGACGGCATCGACCTCGACCTCTACCCCGGAGAGGTCCTCGGCCTGGTCGGGGAGTCCGGCTGCGGCAAGTCGACCACCGGCCGGGCCATCCTCAACCTGCAGCCGGCCACCGGAGGGTCGGTGGTCTTCCAGGGTCGGGAGATCGTCGGGCTCAACCGCAAGCAGATGCGCCCGCTGCGCCGCGACATCCAGCTGGTGTTCCAGGACCCGTACGCCTCGCTCAACCCCCGGCTGCCGGTCTTCGACATCGTCGCCGAGCCGCTGGTGATCCACGGCCTGACGAAGAGCAACGACGAGCTGCGCAGCCGGGTGCGGGGGCTGGTCGAGACCGTCGGGCTCAACCCCGAGCACACCAACCGGTACCCCGCGGAGTTCTCCGGCGGTCAGCGCCAGCGCATCGGCATCGCCCGTGCCCTGGCCCTGCAGCCGAAGGTGCTCGTGCTCGACGAGCCGGTGTCCGCGCTGGACGTCTCCATCCAGGCCGGCGTGATCAACCTGCTCGAGGACCTGAAGAACTCCCTCGGCCTGAGCTACCTGTTCATCGCCCACGACCTGTCCGTCGTCCGGCACATCTCCGACCGGGTCGCGGTCATGTACCTCGGCCGGATCATCGAGATCGCCGATCGCGACGAGCTGTTCGACCGCCCGGCGCACCCGTACACGCAGGCGCTGCTGTCGGCGATCCCGCTGCCCGACCCGCGCCGCGAGCGTGCCCGGCAGCGGATCATCATCTCCGGCGACGTGCCCAGCCCGGCGAACCCGCCCTCGGGCTGCCGGTTCCGCACCCGCTGCCAGAAGTTCGCCAACGTCCTGGACGACGGGCGGCGGGAGAAGTGCCGCACCGACGACCCGGCCCTCGCCGACCGCGGCACCGGGCACCTCAACGCCTGCCACTTCGCCGAGGTCCAGTCGGTGCTCTGACATCGCGACTGTGACACGGCGACCCTGACGGGCCGCACCGCGCCCAGGAGCCGTCCCGGCTGTCGCTGAGCCGCTTCGTCGAGGGCAGGCAGGAGCCCTCCGGGCCCCGTGCCTGCACTCGACAGCCCTTCGGGCGTGGTGGTGCGGTCGGGAGCCCCGCTCACCCGCGTGGGTGCTGTCCGGGATTATCTCCGCGTGAGCACTTCTCGACGCCTGTTGCTGGTGCACGCCCATCCGGACGACGAGACGATCAACAACGGGGCGACCATGGCCCGCTACGTCGCCGAGGGCGCCTCCGTCACCGTGCTCACCTGCACCCTGGGTGAGGAGGGTGAGGTGCTCGTGCCCGCGCTGGCCCAGCTCGCCGCCGACCAGGCCGACCAGCTCGGCGGGTACCGGATCAGCGAGCTCGCCGCCGCGATGGCAGCCCTCGGGGTCACCGACTGGCGCTTCCTCGGCGGCGCCGGCCGCTACCGCGACTCCGGGATGATGGACACCCCGGCCAACGACAAGCCGCGGGCCTTCTGGCGGGCCGACCTCGGCGAGGCCGTCGCGCACGCGGTGGCCGTCGTCCGGGAGGTGCGCCCGCAGGTGCTGGTCGCCTACGACGAGGTCGGCGGGTACGGCCACCCGGACCACATCCAGGCGCACCGCGTCGCGATGGGCGCCGTCGACGCCGCGGCCGACCCCGGCTACCGCCCCGACCTCGGCCCGGCCTGGGAGGTCGCCAAGGTCTACTGGAACGCCATGCCGCGCTCGGTGGTGCAGGCCGGCATCGACGCCATGGCCGCGCTGGGGGAGGCGTCGCCGTTCGAGGGGCTGGGGGACCTGGACGACGTCCCGTTCGCGGTGGCCGACGACGTCGTCACCACCGCCGTCGACGGCCGCGCCCACGCCGACCGCAAGGACGCGGCCATGCGCGCGCACCCGACGCAGATGACCGTCGACGGGCCCTTCTTCGCGCTGTCCAACAACCTCGGGCACGCGGTGCTGGGCACCGAGCACTACCGACTGGTCCGCGGCACCCGCGGGCCCGCCGGACCGGGGGAGCAGGGCTGGGAGGACGACCTGTTCGCCGGCCTGCCCGGATGAGGGCGCTGCACCTGCTCGGCTGGGCGGTCGCCGCCGTCGTCGTCGCGGCCTGGCTCGCCCTGGTCGAGGTCTTCTGGCTGCCGTGGCGTCTCGCCGGCATCCCGGTGCCGATCTCGCTGCTCGCCGCCGTCGTCGGCAACCTGCTGCTGGCCGGCGCGGCCCGGCGGCTGTCGGGGTCGCGGCTGGTCGCCGTCCTGCCCGCCGTCGTGTGGCTGGTGATCGCGGTCGGCGCGACCATGCGCCGTCCCGAGGGGGACCTGCTGCTGCCCGGTGGGGACGCCGTCACCTCGACGACGACCCTGGGGTTCCTGCTGCTCGGCGTCCTCGCCGCGGCGTTCGCCGTCGGCAAGGTGCTGGGCGCTCCGGTCAGCCCACCCGGCGCCGGTAGTGGTAGCGGTGGTGCTCGATGAAGCCCGTCCGCCGGTAGAGCGCCCGCGCGGCGGCGTTGCTCCCGACCACCTGCAGGTAGACGGAGTGCGCACCGCGTCCGGCGGCCCAGGCCTGCAGCGCGGTCATCACCGCGGTGGCCACCCCCTGTCGACGGTGCTCCTCGGCGACGGTGACCGCGGTGACCCCGAGCCAGCCGTCGGTGAGGACGCCGCGGGCCACCGCGGCCAGCGGGGCCGGGGCGGGGGCCAGGCGCACGGAGGCGAAGACGACGTCCGCAGCGCTGGTGAGCACCTCGACGGCGACCGCGGGCAGCGGCTGCCCGCCGTGGTGGTAGCCGGCCAGCCAGGCCTCGTCGGGGGACGACGCCAGCGCGACCGGGACGTCGACCGGCTGTGGCCGCCCGACCGGCGCCGTCAGGACCAGCGTGTCCTCGTCCCGTTCCCAGCCGGCCGCCGCGAACGCCGCGTCGGCGGCGCGCGACTGCACGCCGGGCAGCTGGGCGGCGGGCCGCAGCCCGCGGTCGTCGTACCAGCGGGCGACGGCGCCCACCGCGGTCGGCAGCGGCACGCCCGGGTCGCCGACCACCAGCGCGGAGTTGGCCCGCCCGGTGAACCCGCCGCCGGCACGCAGCAGCCACCCGCCGAGGGAGTGCTCCTCGAGCGCGCGCCAGCCACGGGCGGCCACCCGCTCGAGGTCCTCGACGCCGAGCGGTGAACGGCGCTGTCCCATGCCGCGATCCTCCGTCGGCGCGTCGAGCGGCCGGCCACCGGGTCGTGTCCCGCCCACCCGTCGCGCCGACCCGGGAGCCCGAGGGTGATACTTGCGGTGATCGAACACGCCCCTGGCCTGCCAGGGAACTCGCCCCGGAGGAACCCGTGACCTACGTCATCACCCAGGCCTGCGTCGACGTCCTCGACAAGGCGTGCATCGACGAGTGTCCGGTGGACTGCATCTACGAGGGCGACCGGATGCTCTACATCCACCCCGACGAGTGCGTGGACTGCGGCGCCTGCGAGCCGGTGTGCCCGGTGGAGGCCATCTACTACGAGGACGACGTCCCGGACAAGTGGAAGGACTTCTACAACGCCAACGTGGAGTTCTTCTCCGACCTGGGCAGCCCCGGTGGCGCTGCCAAGACCGGGAAGATCAACAAGGACCACCCGCTCGTGGCCGCGCTGCCCCCGCAGGGCGAGTGAGCACGGTCCGGCTGCCGGACTTCCCCTGGGACGCGCTGGCCGCGGCGCGTGCCCGCGCCGCCGAGCACGCCGACGGCGTCGTCGACCTCTCGATCGGCACGCCGGTCGACCCCACCCCGCCGCTGCTCGGCCTGGCCCTGGCCGCGGCGGGGAACGCCCCGGGCTACCCGACGGCGCTCGGCACCGCCGACGTGCGGCGAGCGGCGGCGGGCTGGCTGTCCCGCCGGCTCGGGGTCGAGGTGGCCGACCCGTTCGGTGCCGATCCGTCGGTGATCCCGACCGTCGGCTCCAAGGAGCTGGTGGCGCTGCTGCCCACCCTGCTGGGGCTCCCGCGTGGCGGCACGGTGCTCATCCCGGAGGTCGCCTACCCGACCTACGAGGTGGGGGCGGTCGTCGCGGGCCTGCAGGTGCTGCGCACCGACACCCCGCCGGCCGACCCGGGCGACGCCGTCCTCGTCTGGCTCAACTCGCCGGGCAACCCGCACGGCCGGGTGCTGACCGACGACGAGCTGCGAGCATGGGTCACCTGGGGCCGAGCCCACGGGGTGCCGGTCGTCGCCGACGAGTGCTACGTCGAGCTGGGCTGGGACGTCGTCCCGCGTTCGGTGCTGCACCCCGACGTCGCCGGCGCCGACCACACCGGCCTGCTGGCGGTGCACTCGCTGTCCAAGCAGTCGACCGCGGCCGGCTACCGCGCGGGCCTGCTCTCCGGCGATCCCGCGCTGGTCCGCCGGGTGTGGGAGGTGCGCCGCCACCTCGGCCTGCTCGTGCCCACCCCGGTGCAGGCGGCGATGGCCGCGGCGCTGGCCGACGACGAGCACGTCACGGCCCAGCGGGAGCGCTACCGGCGGCGCCGGGACCGGCTGGCGGCGGCGGTGCGCGGGACCGGCGCCCGGATCGACCACTCCGAGGCGGGGCTCTACCTGTGGGTCAGCCGCGACGAGGACTGCTGGACGACGATCGACCGGCTCGCCGGCCTGGGCATCGTCGCCGCGCCCGGCAGCTTCTACGGACCGGCCGGGAGCCGGCACGTGCGGATGGCGCTCACCGCGACCGACGAGCGGATCGACGCCGCCGTGGAGCGCCTGGCCAGTTAGCCGACGGCGCTGCGGTGCACGGCCGGGCTGACCCCGGTGACCCGTTTGAACGCGGTGCTGAGCGCGAACGGGGTGGCGTACCCGACCCGCCGGGCGATGCCGGCGACGGTGAGCGCGGGGTCGGCGAGCAGGTCGGCGGCGAGCGCGATCCGCCAGCCGGTGAGGTAGCTCATCGGGGGCTCGCCGACGAGGTCGGTGAAGCGCCGGGCCAGCGTGGCCCGGGAGACGCCGACCGTGGCGGCCAGCGAGCCGACCGTCCAGGGCTCGGCCGGGCGGTCGTGCACCAGGCGGAGCGCGGGACCCACCACCGGGTCGCCGTGGGCCAGGTACCAGCCGGGTGCGTCGGTGCCGGGCTGGGCCGCCCAGGCGCGCAGCGCGCTGACCAGGGCGACGTCCAGCAGCCGGTCCAGCACCGCGTCCTGACCGGGGGCGTCGCGGGCCATCTCCGCGGCCAGCAGCGCGGTGACCGCGGCGGTGCCCGCGTCGGGCGGGACGACGACCAGCGCGGGCAGCGCCCGGACCAGCCGCTCGCCGACGGCGCCCGGCGCGGTGTAGGTGCCGGTCAGCAGGGTGGTCTCCCCGTCGGCGTCGTTGCCCCAGGTGCGGGTGCCCAGGCCGGCCATCACCGCAGCGCCCAGCGGGGTGCACACCTGCCCGGGCCCGACCGCCACCTGCGGGGCCGTCGCCGGGTCGTCGGCCACCGTGTAGGGCTCCGGCCCGCGCAGCAGGGCGACGGCGCCCGCGCCCAGCTGCTCCGTCCGCCCGCCGGTGAGCACCCACGCCGACCCGCGCAGCACCGCCAGCACCGTCAGCGGCGCCTCGTCGGCGATCCGCATCGACCAGGGCGCTTGAAGCACCGAGCGCAGCAGGAACGCGCCGCTGGCCCGCGGGCCGTTCAGCAACGCGGCGACGGCGTCCATGACGGCGAACCTAGACGCTCGCGCATGCGCTCGGGCGTCTCGACGATGGCCCGTCTCGATCCGGGCCGCTGGACTGAGCGCATGACACGAGAGCTGACGTTGGCGACGGGCGGCACCGGTACGACCGGCGGCCGCGTGGTGCAGCGCCTGGAGGCACGGGGCAGGCGGGTGCGGGCGGCTTCCCGGCACAGCGCCTGCGCGCTGGACTGGGACCAGCCGGGCACCTGGGAGCCGGCGCTGGCCGGCGTGACCGGGGTGTACCTGGCCTACGCGCCGGACCTGGCCGTGCCGGGGGCCGCGGAGACGCTCGCGGCCTTCACCCGGTGCGCGGCGACCGCCGAGGTGCATCGGGTCGTGCTGCTCTCCGGCCGCGGCGAGCCGGGCGCCCAGGCGGCCGAGCGCTCGGTGCGGGCGGTCGCCGACGCCGCCGGGCTGGCGCTGACGGTGCTGCGCTGCAGCTGGTTCGTGCAGAACTTCACCGAGGGCCAGTTCGCACCGGCCCTGCAGGCCGGGGAGCTGGCGCTGCCGGTGGGCGACGTCGTCGAGCCGTTCCTGGACGCCGACGACGTGGCCGACGCGGCGGTCGAGGCCCTGCTGGCGGACGGACACGCGGGGCGGACGTACGAGCTGACCGGGCCCCGCGCGCTCGGCTTCGCCGAGGCGGTGCGTGAGTGCGCCGCGGCGATGGGCCGACCGGTCACCTTCCGTCCGGTGTCGCCGGCCGGGTTCCGGGAGGCCATGGCCGCCGAGGGGGTGCCCGACGACGTCCTGGACCTGCTGACGCACCTGTTCACCGAGGTGCTGGACGGGCGCAACTCCCGGCCGGCCGACGGCGTGCAGCAGGTGCTGGGGCGCCCGCCCACCGACCTGGCCGACGCGGTGCGGCGCAGCGCGGCCGCAGGGTGCTGGACGTGAGCGTCCGCGGCGTCGTCCTGCTGGCGACCGGGCTCAGCGCGGCCGTCGTGGCCGGTGCCTTCGCCGTGTTCAGCCTGATGGTGATGCCAGCGCTCGCCGCGTTGCCCGGTGCCGGTGGGATCGCCGCGATGCAGTCGGTGAACCGGACCGCGGTGCGGCCGGTGTTCACGGGCCTGCTGTTCGGGACGGCGCTGCTCTGCCTGGTCGTCGGCGGCTGGGAGCTCGGCGGGGACCGGCGGCCGGCCGTGCTGGTCGGGGTGGGGCTGTACCTGGTCGGGGTGGTCGGGGTGACCGTGCTGGCGAACGTGCCGCTCAACGACGCGCTGGCCCGGGCCGACGGGACCGCGGTCGGCCAGTGGACGGACTACCTGCGCCGGTGGACGGCCTGGAACACCGTGCGGGCGCTGGCGTCGCTGGCCGCCGGTTCGCTGCTGGTCGTCGTCCTGGTCGGGGCGGAATGAGCGCTCACCCAAGGTGCAGCTGGAGCGGCCGGGCGAAGGCGCTCGGGGTGTTCTCCCAGCCGGAGCCCGGCGTCCACCGCCAGCCGTCCATCACCACGGCGGTGAGCTGGAACCGGTCGGCGTGCGCCACCGCCCAGCTCGCCTCCGGCCAACCCGCTCCGGCCACCGAGACCACGCCGGCCTCGAGGGTGGGGGTACCCGCCTCCCGCCGTACCGCGTCGGTGATCGCCGGCGCGCGGTCGGCCACGGTGGCGACCTCGGCCGCCGGCATGAAGCTGCAGGAGAGCTGCCCGGGCTGGTCGGACAGGAGCACCGGAGCCAGGGCCTCGGCCAGGCCCGTCCACTGTCGGTAGGCGAGCGGGAACGCGCTGCGCTGCACGGCGTCTGCCACGGTCGTCAGGTCCCCGGTTTCCCAGCCGGGCACCTCGACCAGGTGGTCGAAGAACTTCCCGGCCGCGTAGACCGGGTCCCGGACCTGTTCGGCGGACCCCCAGCCCTGGGAGGGCCGTTGCTGGAACAGCCCGAGGGAGTCCCGGTCGCCGTAGTCGAGGTTCCGCAGCCGGGACTCCTGCTGGGCCGTGGCCAGCGCGATCACCGTGGCCCGCGGTGGGAGGCCGCGGGAGCGGGCCACGGCCGCGATGGAGGCGGCGTTGGCGGCCTGCTCGGTGGTGAGCTCCACGTCCTGCCCGGGGATCGAGCACCGGCTGGCCACCGCGGCGGGTGCCTCCTCGTCGTGGCGGGTCTGCAGGCTCAGGCCCCCGATGGCGACCAGCACCGTGATGAGCACGAAGGGCCCGATCCTGCGGCGCGGGCCCCGTCGTCGTGGGGGAGTCGGACGGGCGACCCGGCGTACGGGTGGGCGACTGCCGACCCGGGTGCTCGCCATCGCCGTCGATGGTAGGTGGGCGACCCCGGCAGAGCGGGGACTCGCTGTCCCCGCGCGGCGGCCCGCACTACCCTGCCCCGGACGCCGGGAGCGGACCCGGCACGACCTCGGGGAGCCTGCCCATGCCCACTGACCTGCTGCTCCCCGGGATCGCCGCCACCGCGGTGCCCACCGCCCGGCTGACCCAGCAGGTGCTGCACGCCGAGGGCGTGGACCCCTTCGGCGGCGGCGACGCGGTGCTCTTCGTGCACGGGAACGTCAGCTCGGCGGCCTTCTGGCAGCCGCAGCTGCTCACCCTCGACCCGAGCTGGCGGCCGCTGGCGGTCGACCTGCGCGGCTTCGGGAGCACCGACCCGCTGCCGGTCGACGCCCGGCGCGGTGTCCGGGACTGGGCCGACGACCTCGGCGCCCTCGTCGACGCGCTCGGCCTGGACCGCGTGCACCTGGTCGGCTGGAGCATGGGCGCCGGCGTCGTCCTCCAGCGCCTGCTCGACGACCCGGCCCGGGTCGCCTCCGTGGCGCTGGTGGCGCCGGTGTCGCCGTACGGCTTCGGGGGCACCGTCGGCCACGACGGGCAGCGGGTGCACCCCGAGGGCACCGGCTCCGGCGCCGGGGCCGCGAACCCGGACTTCGTCGCCGCGCTGGCCGCGGGGGACACCTCGGCCGACGGCCCGGCCAGCCCGCGGTCGGTGCTGCGCGCGTTCTACGTCGCGCCGGGCTCGCTGCCGCTGGACCCGCAGCTGGAGGACGTCTTCGTCGGCTCGATGCTCACCACCCGCACCGGCGTCGACCACTACCCGGGTGACGCGGTGCCCACGGCCGACTGGCCCGGGACGGCGCCGGGGGAGCGCGGCGTCCTCAACACCATGGCGCCGACGGTGCTGGACCTGTCGGGCATCACCGAGCTGCCGGTGCGGCCGCCGGTGCTGTGGGTCCGCGGCGACGCCGACGCGATCGTGTCCGACGCCTCGGTCTTCGACCTCGCGCACCTGGGAGCGCTCGGAGCGGTCCCGGGCTGGCCGGGGGACGCCGTCTTCCCGGCCCAGCCGATGGTCACCCAGACCCGCTCGGTGCTCGACCGCTACGCCGCCAGCGGCGGGAGCTACCGCGAGGTGCTGCTGCCCGGGGTGGGCCACTCACCGCACGTGGAGCGCCCCCAGGAGTTCGCCGTCGCGCTGCTCGAGCAC
>NZ_SJEW01000158.1 GCF_005930475.1 Modestobacter altitudinis | reverse complement strand
GTTTTACGTCCTACACCTGCTAAACTTTCTAATTCCTTATGTGTTTGTGGTATTTCTCCATTAAATTGATCAATCAAAGATTGACAAAGTTTCTTAATATTCTTAGCTTTGTTACGATACAGACCGATAGAACGAATATCATTCATAAGTTCTTCATCACTGACTGCCAAATAATCTTCAGGCGTTTTGTATTTTTTAAACAGCTCAGTTGTTACTCTATTTACTAGAACGTCTGTACATTGCGCTGACAATAATACAGCAATAGTTAATTCGAACGGATTATCATGTTTTAATTCACATTCTGCATCCGGAAACATATTTGCTATAACATCAATCATTTCTAATGCTTTTTTCTTACTTACCATCAAGGTTCTCCCCGTTTAACCAATCAAATTTAGGT
>NZ_SJEW01000157.1 GCF_005930475.1 Modestobacter altitudinis | reverse complement strand
GCCGACGGCCGCCTGGCCAGCGCCGGCGGGGCGGATTGCGAGGTGCGCTACACGTACGACGAGGTCGGTAACCTGCGCCTGGAAAGCCAGGTACATGCCGACGGTTGGGTCTACAGCGTCGAGCACAGCCACGACGCGCTAGGCGTGCGCCAGACCAGCCGCTACGGCGACGCGCCGCCGGTCGCCTGGCTGACCTATGGCCCGGGTCATCTGCACGGCGCGCTGGTCGGTGCGGTCGAGCTGGCCTTCGAGCGCGATGCCCTGCACCGTGAGGTGCGTCGCGACGCCCGCCGCGACGGGCAGGATGACGCGTTGTTCACCCAGGAGCGCCAGCACGCGCCGCTGGGACGCCTGCAGCGCAGCCGCCTGCGTCTGGCCGGCGGTTTCGACTGGCAGCGCGGCTAT
>NZ_SJEW01000156.1 GCF_005930475.1 Modestobacter altitudinis | reverse complement strand
GGACTGTAGTCCCCGTCGAGATATTTCAGGCTCTGCTCGACGGCCTGGAGGATCGCCTTGGCGATCGCGTATTCCAGCGAGCTTCTCGTGTCGGGGTCCACCACCAACCCCTTGCGCGCGAGGTGGTCGTCTATCTCCTTCCCGTGGAAACGAAGGAACTGCGTACGGTTCCCCGGACTGGGATCCTTGACGAACCCATCGATCATCGCGGCCGAGATCACGTTGAAGACCGGCGAGAACCCGCCCGCCTGGAACTGGGGTACGAGGTTCTCGTAGAACTCCCCAGCGATGGCGTTGATCTCAAGCATGTTCAGGCGCCGCACGCCGGCTCTCAGGTTTTCCCAGCGCTGATCGATGAGGATTGCGTGCGCGGCGTGCCGGCGCTTGGCCTCGCCGACGTCCTTCGTTCC
>NZ_SJEW01000155.1 GCF_005930475.1 Modestobacter altitudinis | reverse complement strand
TGCCCATTCCGCTCTCCACCAGCGCCGTCCGGGGAATCATGACGGTGGGTCCCTGCGAGGAGAGCGAAATGCTCGCGTCGGCGACCATCAAGGGCAAGAGCGCCCCGTCCGGGTTGTCGACGTCCGCCTCGATTCGCTCCGCGCGAAGTGCCGCGTCGAGCGCCCCCGCCCTCCGGGTGATGCGCGCGGAGAACTCGCGCCCCGGGAGCGAGCGTATGGTGAACTTCACTGTCTCACCCAGCCGGACATAGGGGCTGTACGCCTCTGGAATCGACACGTGGAGCCGAAGCTTCTGGACGGTCCGCACCACCAGCATCGGCTTGTGCGAGCCCCGGCCCGAGGGGCCCACGTAGGTCCCGAGCTCCACGTTCCGTTCCGTCACGACGCCGTCGAACGGTGCCCGCATCACCAGGT
>NZ_SJEW01000154.1 GCF_005930475.1 Modestobacter altitudinis | reverse complement strand
ACTGAAACAGATGAAAATGGTAAATACCGCTTTGATAATTTAGATAGTGGTAAATACAAAGTTATCTTTGAAAAGCCTGCTGGTTTAACTCAAACAGGTACAAATACAACTGAAGATGATAAAGATGCCGATGGTGGCGAAGTTGATGTAACAATTACGGATCATGATGATTTCACACTTGATAATGGCTACTACGAAGAAGAAACATCAGATAGTGACTCAGATTCGGACAGCGATTCAGACTCAGATAGCGACTCAGACAGCGATTCAGATTCGGATAGCGATTCAGATTCAGATGCAGGTAAACATACTCCGACTAAACCAATGAGTACGGTTAAAGATCAGCATAAAACAGCTAAAGCATTACCAGAAACAGGTAGTGAAAATAATAATTCAAATAATGGCACATTATTCGGTGG
>NZ_SJEW01000153.1 GCF_005930475.1 Modestobacter altitudinis | reverse complement strand
ATTTTATATCAATTAGAAGAAGAGTGTATTAAACAAGGACATACTTATTTGCCAAGTCAATTTTTAATAGATAATGTACAAGATATGTTATCAAATCCACCAGCAGAAGAAATAGAAAGAAATCAAATTGAAGCACAAATTGAGCAACTCGTTAATGATACTAAATTAATACAAAAAGAGGACAAGTTTGCAATTCCAAGTTTGTATTACTCAGAAATTAAAAGTGTACAAAATCTCTATCGTAATTTTACGTATACGAAGAAATTAAAAGATATGGAAACTTCGGAACTATTGTTAGAAATTGGAGATATTGAAGATAAAAACAACGTCAGCTATGCCGAATCACAAAGAGAAGCTTTACAAACAGCGATGAATTCTAAAGTGATGTTATTAACTGGAGGACCTGGTACTGGTAAAACC
>NZ_SJEW01000152.1 GCF_005930475.1 Modestobacter altitudinis | reverse complement strand
CGGTTTGGGTATCTTTTCATTTGACTCGCCAATTCGTTGTCCTGTCTTTATTTGCTGCTCAAGATCGAGAAAAGACTTGTACTTGGTAGCTGGTTTAGTCCCAAACGATGTATTGTTAAATGTCTTTTTAGTAGTTTCAGCGTCACTTTCGTTCGTTTTCAATTTGCGATCATCATTGACCACTTTTGTGTCGTTAGCACCATATTGTGGTCTCTTTTCAGCGTTTAATGTTGGTTTTGATGCTTTCGGTTTTATTGGAGGTTCTCGTTTTCGAATGACTGGTGTGACCAAATTCACCTCAAAAGGTGACTGGCTTCTCCTGGGCAAGGGTGGAGCCTCTTCCTCGTCGTTTTGGTATCTTCTTTGAGGAAGTTTTGGTGGTTTTGGAGGAGCTTGCTGACGTCGACTGGGCAATGGCGGAGGTGATCCTTCTTTATGTGAATAGAGGGAAGTCATATTT
>NZ_SJEW01000151.1 GCF_005930475.1 Modestobacter altitudinis | reverse complement strand
GATCTGTGTACATGAGGATAAAGTTAACAATGCTTTAAGTTTTTTAGAAGATGATAAATCTAAGAAATTACTTAACATTTTAGAAAAAATTTGTGATGAGAAGAAATTGAAAATCATATTATCTTTGATTAAAGAAGATGAGTTGTGTGTTTGTGATATTTCTTTGATATTGAAAATGAGTGTTGCTTCAACTTCACATCATTTAAGGCTTTTATATAAAAATGAGGTACTTGATTTTTATAAAGATGGAAAGATGGCATATTATTTTATTAAAGACGATGAAATAAGAGAGTTTTTCTCTAAAAATCATGAGGGTTTTTGAAACGAGTTTCTTCTTGTCTTGATACTATAAAAAACAAAGTTATATAACATAAGACGACTTATCGGAAGTAGATATGCTTGTATATTCACAGATGGTATAATAATAGAGTCGCCTATCTCTCAGGCGTCAATTGACGAAGAGAGGAGGTGCATTAC
>NZ_SJEW01000150.1 GCF_005930475.1 Modestobacter altitudinis | reverse complement strand
CGACCCGGTCTGGTACGACCACCTGCCCTACATCAAGTTCCCGGACAACTGGCCGGTGTTCGCCCCCAAGGACAAGATCGCCGACTGGCTCGAGTCCTACACCCGGGTGATGGAGCTGAACTACTGGTCCAACACCCGGGCGCTGTCCGCCACCTACGACGAGGCGACCTCGGAGTGGCGGGTCACCGTCGAGCGCGACGGCAAGCCGGTGGAGCTGCGCCCGAAGCAGCTCGTGCTGGCCACCGGGATGTCCGGGAAGCCGAACGTGCCCGTGCTGCCCGGGCAGGACGTGTTCCGCGGCGACCAGCACCACTCCTCGGCCCACCCCGGCCCGGACGCCTACCGCGGCAGGAAGTGCGTCGTCATCGGCTCGAACAACTCCGCCTTCGACATCTGCGGCGCGCTGTGGGAGAACGGCGCGGACGTCACGATGGTGCAGCGCTCGTCGACGCACATCGTCCGGTCGGACTCGCTGATGGAGATCGGCCTCGGGGCGCTGTACTCCGAGCAGGCCGTCGCCTCGGGGATGACCACGGAGAAGGCGGACCTGGTCT
>NZ_SJEW01000014.1 GCF_005930475.1 Modestobacter altitudinis | reverse complement strand
GCGTGGTGCACGTGGGCATGGCGCTGTGGGCGGTCGCGCTGGTGGTGCTGCTGGCTCTCGGCGACCGGGTCGACCGGGTGTGGACCTGGACCTGCGTGGCCGCGCTCGTGCTGGCCGTCCTCGGCCTGGGTCTCATGCGCTGGCAGGGCCAGGACCGCCAGGACTGACCCCCGCGCCGGCGATCCACTCGTCGCGGGTGATCGCGTACTCGACCTCACCGAGCTCACTGCCGGACAGCGGGTCGTCGAGGTCGAGGGTGAACGTCCGCACGTGCCTCATCCCGAGCGCGGCCATCGTGGCGCGGGAGGCGGTGTTCACGGCCATCGTCTCGGCGAACACCCGCCGCAGCCCGAGGTCGGTGAAGCCGTGCCGGAGCAGCTCCCGCGCCCCCTCGCCGGCCAGCCCCCGGCGCCAGTGCCGGCGCAGCAGCCGGTATCCGAGCTCCGCCTGGCCGGCGACCGGCCCCTGGTCGGGCCGCTCGGGCGGTTCGAGGATCCACCAGCCGACGAACTCGTCCCCGATCAGCCCCGCCCAGAACCCGAGCCCGGGCACCCGCCCGGCGACGGCCAGCCGCTGCCGGTGCCGGGCCTCGACCTCCGCCCGGGTGCTCGCCCGGCCGGTCAGGTACCGCATGACCTCGGGATCGGAGTCCAGCTCGACCTCGGCCTCGAGGTGCTCCTCGGCGAGCGGCACCAGCCGCAGCCGGGCGGTCCTCAGCTCGGCCTGCGCGCCCACCGGCTCAGAGGACGTCGAAGTCCGCGGTGTCGTAGCGGGCGGTGAGCTGGACCTCGGCCGGCTCGCCGTCGGAGGGCTCCAGCGTCGCCTGGCTGTGCGCGCCGCAGCCGTAGTCGGCGGTGACCACGTGGCCGTCGGCCGGGGAGTAGCCGTTCCCGCAGGCGCCCAGCGACAGCCGCAGCGACCCGGCCAGCGGGAGGAAGAACCCGCAGGTGGCGCAGGGGCCGGGCGCGTGCCGGGCCATCGCCGACCGCGGCCCGAAGTCGCCGTCCCGCCAGCGCTCGGCGGCCTCGATCCGGCCCAGCGGCGAGAGCACCCGCTCCCGGCCGATGCCGATCTCCTCGGCGACGACCCGGCCGGCCGGGTCGTCGGCGGAGTCGTCGTCGGCGAGGTAGCTGGGCACCAGGCGGTGGTCGTCCTCGGTGGCGGGCAGGACGTCGCCGACCGACAGGTCGCCCGGGCGCAGCCGTTCGTGCCAGGGCACCCACGCCGGGGCGAGCAGCGCCGCGTCGCCGGGCAGCAGGACCACCTCGTCGAGGGTGGGCTCGTCGTCGCCCGGCACCCGGGCCAGCGTCACGGCCCAGTGCCAGCCGCGGTAGCCGGGCAGGGTCGCGGCGAAGAAGTGGGTGACCACGACGCCGAGCGCCGGGTCGACGTCGTCGGCCAGCACCTCGGCGGTCACGCCCTGGTGGTCACCGACGGCGGCCGGGTCACCGGCCACCTCGGCGGCAGCCGCGCGGGCCGGCTCGACCGCGGCGGCCAGCACCTCGTCCGGGGCGGAGCCATGGGCGGCGGGGAACGCAGAGTCGGACACGCCCCCCATTGTCGCGGATGCTCCTCCGGGCGCGCCCGCCGCGCCCCGGGACGCGCGGCACACCGCCTCCTCGGGCCGCTGCGGCACCATGGTCCCGTGCCCGACACCCCTGCTCCGCGCGCGCGTCGGCGGCTGCGCGGGAGCCGGGTGCCGGAGCCCGGGGTCGAGACGCACCCGCTCGGCATCCCGCGCCAGCAGACCCGGCCGCTGCCGGTCGTCGGTGCAGGGCCGGCCGGCGACGTGCCTCCGTCGCCGCGGCCCTCGCCGCCGGCCGGACCGGCACCCGACGGGACGCCGGAGGAGCCGGGGGCCCGGCCGCGGAAGCTGACGGTGACCCGGGTGGCCGCCGCCCGCACCCGCCAGCTCAGCGGCGCGACCGTCCGCCGGGTGCGCGCCTACGGCCGGGCCGACGGTGCCGGGGACACCGGCCTGACCGGGCTGTTCTGGGTGAACGCCCTGCACATGGCCGGAGACGCGATGATCGCCGTCTCGCTGGCCGGCACGCTGTTCTTCGCCGCCGCCTCGGACGCGCAGCGCGGCAACGTCGCGCTCTACCTGCTGGTCACCATGGCGCCGTTCGCGCTCGTGGCTCCGGTGATCGGCCCGGCGCTGGACCGGCTGCAGCGCGGCCGCCGCTGGGCGCTGGCCGGCAGCCTGCTCGGGCGGGCCCTGCTGGCCGTGTTCATGGCCGTGCACCACGACGACCTCGGCCTGTACCCGGCGGCCCTGGGCGTGCTGGTGCTGAGCAAGGCGTTCAACGTGCTGCGGGCCGCCGTCGTCCCCCGGGTGCTGCCGGCGGCGATGTCGCTGACCTCGGCCAACGCCCGGATGTCGGTGTTCGGGCTGGCCGCCGGCGGCGTGCTCGGCGCCCTCGCGGCCGGCACCGCCTCGCTGCTCGGGTTCGGCTGGGAGCTGGGCGCGACCGCGGCGGTGTTCGCCGGCGCCGCCGTGCTCGCGCTCCGGCTGCCCCGGCACGTCGACGTCCCGGGGGACGAGGAGCCCGCGGACGTGCTGCGCACCGCGCCGATGGCGGTGCCCGGCAGCCGCCGCCGGGCCACCACGCCGCACGTCGTCACCGCGCTGCGGGCGACCGCGGCGCTGCGCGGGCTGAGCGGCTTCCTGACGATCTTCTCGGCGTTCCTCGTGCAGGCCACCGTGTCCAGCGGCTGGGAGGCCACGGTCGCCCTCGGCGGCATCGCCGCCGCGGCCGGCGCCGGCAGCTTCCTCGGCACCGGCATCGGCGCCCGGCTGCAGACGGCGAGCCCGGACCGGGTGGTGCTGGCCGCGGCCGGTGCGGCGGCGGCGATCACCGTGCTGGCCGCCTGCTTCTTCAGCCTGCCGATGGCCGCCCTGGTGGCCGGCGTCGCCGCGGTCACCAACGCGCTGGGCAAGGCCGCGCTCGACGCGATCGTCCAGCGTGAGGTGCCCGACAGCCTGCGGGCCTCGGCGTTCGCCCGCTCGGAGACCTGGTTGCAGCTGGCCTGGGTGCTCGGCGGCGCGCTCGGGGTCGCGCTGCCGACCACCGGCTGGCTCGGGTTCACCGTCGCCGCGGCGCTGCTCGTGCTCGCCGTCGGCCTCACCCTCTGGAGCCTGCGCACCCGCCGGGCCCGCCGCACCATCGATCGGGAGGCATGGACGTGACCTCGGCAGGACCGACGTCGACCGGGGTGGCGCTGCTCGCCGGGCTGGGGTTGCTCGCCGGCTGCGGGAGCTCCGCAGCCGACGGCGGGGCGGGCAGCAGCGGCTCCGCCGCCCCCACCGTCACCGTGCAGGCCGGCGGTGACCAGATCCCGGTCGACCCCACGCAGTACTGCCGGGACGGCGACGGCCAGCGCTACGCGACGACGCCGCCGATCATCGAGGTCACCCCGGACACCACGATCTCGTTGACCGTCCCCGACGCGGTGGCCGAGGCCGGCTGGGGCGTGCAGGTCTACGACCAGGACCTGCAGGAGCTGATCGGCGAGGTCGACGTGCCCGCGGGCGACGCGGTGTTCAGCGAGATCAACACCTCCGACGCCGCCCCGCCGACCTTCTACCTGGTGGTCGTCGAGGACTCCGACCCCGAGGCGTGCAGCGGCCTCTCCGGCGCCTGGCCGGTGGGCTTCATCCGCACCGACGGCGGCAGCACCTCGACGACCACCCCGTCGGAGTCCCCGGCCGGCTGACGAGCGGAGTCCCCGCGCATCGGTTCCCGAGCGCTGGGACCCCGGATCAGGCGTTGCGGATGGCGGCCGCGGCCTGCAGGCCGAGTTCGGCGACCGACACCTCGCGCATCTCGACCTTGCGGACCTTGCCGGTGACGGTCATCGGGAAGCCGTCGACCACCTTCACGTACCGCGGCACCTTGAAGTGGGCGAGCTTGCCGGCGCAGAACGCGCGCAGCGCCTCGGCGGTCAGCGGCTCCGCCCCGTCGCGCAGCTGCACCCAGGCCATCAGCTCCTCGCCGTACCGCTCGTCCGGGACGCCGATCACCTGCGCGTCGACGATGTCCGGGTGGGTGTAGAGGAACTCCTCGACCTCGCGCGGGTACACGTTCTCCCCGCCGCGGATCACCATGTCCTTGATCCGGCCGACGATGTTGACGTAGCCGGCCGCGTCCATCACCGCCAGGTCGCCGGTGTGCATCCAGCGGGCGCTGTCGAGCACCTCGGCGGTCTTCCCCGGCTCGTCCCAGTAGCCCAGCATCACCGAGTAGCCGCGGGTGCACAGCTCCCCCGGCGTCCCGCGCGGCACGGTCAGCCCGCTCTCGGGGTCGACGACCTTGGACTCCAGGTGCGGGTGGGTGCGGCCGACGGTGGAGGTGCGGCGGTCCAGGTCGTCGTCGGCACCGGTCTGGGTGGACACCGGGGAGGTCTCGGTCATGCCGTAGCAGATGGTCACCTCGGTCATGCCCATCTCGTCGACCACCCGCTTCATCACCTCCACCGGGCACGGTGAGCCGGCCATGATCCCGGTGCGCAGGCTGGACAGGTCGTAGGAGCCGAAGTCGGGCAGCGCCAGCTCGGCGATGAACATCGTGGGGACGCCGTACAGCGACGTGCACCGCTCGTCCTGCACCGCCTGCAGTGTCCGGGCGGGGTCGAAGCCCGGGGCGGGGATGACCATCGTCGCGCCGTGCGAGGTGCAGCCGAGGTTGCCCATGCCCATGCCGAAGCAGTGGTAGTAGGGCACCGGGATGCAGACCCGGTCGGCCTCGGTGTAGCCGCAGCCCTCACCGACGAAGAACCCGTTGTTGAGCAGGTTGTGGTGGGTGAGCGTGGCGCCCTTGGGGAAGCCCGTCGTCCCCGACGTGTACTGGATGTTGATCGGGTCGTCGGGGCTCAGCTGGGCCGCCCGCTCGGTCAGCAGGGCGCGGTCGGCGGCGCGGCCGGTGGCCATCAGCTCCTCCCACTCCGGGTCGCCGAGGAAGACGACGGTGCGCAGCGCCGGGCAGTCCTCGCGGACCTCGGCGACCATGGCCCGGTAGTCGCTCGTCTTGAACTCCGGCGCCGCGACCAGCACGGAGATGCCCGCCTGCTGCAGCACGTAGGCGAGCTCGTGCGTGCGGTACGCCGGGTTGATGTTGACCAGGACGGCGCCGAGCTTCGCCGTCCCGTACTGCACGAACACCCACTCGGCGCAGTTGGGCGCCCAGATGCCGACCCGGTCACCCTTGACCACGCCGAGGGCGTCGAGGCCCAGGGCGCAGGCGTCGACGTCGGCGACCAGCTCGGGGTAGGTCCAGCGGCGGCCCGAGGTGCACTCCACCAGCGCCTCGTGGTCACCCACCCGCGCTGCCGTCCGGTCGAGGTCCGCCCCGATCGTGTCGCCGAGCAGGGGCACCGTGGAGGTGCCGCTGCTGTAGGACGGCAGCGCGGGCTGGGTCATGGTCTTCTCCTCGTGTCGGCCCCCCTGCAGGGTCCCGCTGCGAGCTCGCGAGATGCGGGGGGCAGGGGTCCTTCTACTCGCCCGCCATCAGGCCGGCCCGGTTGGGGCGGTCGGTCGGGTGGGCGTAGCGCAGCCGCTCCGGCGGCAGCGGGAAGGCGTGGTCCTCACCGAACGGCGAGAGCCCACCGGCCATCTCGCTGACCAGCTCGGTCACCGGCGGGCCGTCGCCCTCGGACTGCCCCCAGGTCGGTTCGACCAGGTGGGCGTGCTTCTCCTTGCGCTTGGACATCGAGCCTCCATCAGCGGTGCGGTCCGGGTCAGCTCCCCGGGTGCCTCGGTGCCATCTTCGCGTGTCCGACCGCTGAGATGCACGTCGCGTTCCCCACCGTGTCGCCCGGCCGGGTCAGCGGCGGCCGGCGACCCGCGCTCCGTAGACGGTGCCGACGCCGTCGGCGGTGAGCAGCCACTCCCGCGGGGAGACCTCCGCGTAGCGGATGTCGGAGCCGTTGAGCTGCTGCACGGCCCGGGTCCGCCACACCGCGGTGGACACCAGCTGCAGCCGCAGTGGCTCGTCGACGAACTCGTCGAAGCCCAGGGGCTCGACCTGCAGCACCGCCGGGCCGGCGATCCGCAGCACCCCGACCTGCCAGTCCGTCCGGGCCAGCGCAGCGGTCCACCGGCGCGCCCGGACCAGCGCACCCAGCCCGATGCAGGCGACCGCGACGCCACCGACGACCAGCGCCACGACCATCAGCCCGGCGAACGGTGGCCGCGCGCCGCCGTTCTCCACGATCCGGACGACGGCCGCGCCGAGCAGCACCCCGAGGACGACGGCCACCAGCCCCCCGCCGAGCCAGCGCAGCGCCCCGGCGCGGAGCGCGTCGACGGCGGTCCGGGTCTGCGGGTCGTCGAGCGCGGGCACCCGGCGATGCTCCCAGAACCGAAAGGCCGGCTGGTCGGCCCACCGCGCCGGAGGTGCTCTCCGGACGATCGTGCTCTGCTGCCCGGGTGGGAGCAGAGCACGAGCGTCGCCAGGGCACCGCCGGGGCCTCCTGCAGCCCGGGCACCGACCGCCGGAGCAGGACCGGTGACCGTCGACGTAACGTGGACCGGATGTCTCCGGACCAGCCCGCCACGCTCGCCGCCTGGCTGCGCACCCGCACCGACGAGCAGCTGGGCGCCCTGCTGGTGGCCCGGCCCGACGTCGCGCGCCCCGCCCCGTCCGACGTCGTGGGCCTCGCGACCCGCCTCGCCGTCCCGGTCTCGGTCGACCGGGCGCTCGACGAGCTGGACGCAGCGACCCTGCAGGTGCTCGACGCGGTGCTCCTCTCCCCGACCGACGGCGTGCCCCGCACCGAGCTGCCCGGGCTGCTGCCCGACGTGCCCGCCGAGGCCGTCGACGCCGCCGTGGAGACGCTGAGCACCCGCGCGCTGCTGTGGGGCGACGAGGAGCTGCACGCCCCCGAGCCGGTGCGCCGCGCGGTCCGGTACCCGGCCGGGCTGGGCCGGCGGGCCGTCGACCTGCGGGTGCAGCTCCCCCACGACCTGCCGGCCGCGCTCGCCGACCTCGCCCCGGACGAGCGCACCGTGCTCGACCGGCTGGCCGGCGAACGGCCGGTCGGCCACCTGCCCGACGGCACCTCCGGCTCGCTCAGCCCGGCCCGGCGTCTCCTGCAGGCCGGGCTGCTGGCCCGCATCGACGCGATCAACGTCGAGCTGCCGCGGGAGATCGGTCTGGCCCTGCGCGGCGACCGGCCGCTGGGCCCGCCCCGGCTCCGCCCGGAACCCGAGCTGAGCCGGCGGGACCCGGCCGTCGTCGACAGGCAGGCCGCGGGCGCGGCGCTCGAGCTCCTCAGCCGGGTCGTCGACGTGCTCACCGCCCTGGAGGAGGAGCCGGCGGGCCTGCTGCGCAGCGGCGGCCTCGGCGTGCGGGACCAGAAGCGGCTGGCCAAGGAGCTGCGCATCGGCGAGGCCGACGTCGCGTTCCTGGTCGAGGTCGCGCACGCCGCCGGGCTGCTGGACGTGGGCGGGGCGCACCGCGACGAGTGGCTGCCCACCCGCAGCTACGACGCCTGGCGGGAGCAGGACCTGGCCGACCGGTGGGCGACGCTGGCCTGGGGCTGGCTGACCAGCGTGCGGCTGCTCTCGCTGGTCGGGCAGCGCGACGTCGCCGGCAAGGCGGTCAACGTGCTCTCCCCCGACGTCGTCCGGCAGACCGCGCCGGTGCTGCGGCGCTCGGCGCTGTCGGTGCTCGCCGAGTTCCCCGCCGGCTCCGGGCTGGCCGCCCCCGAGCTGGTCTCGCTGCTGCGCTGGCGCACCCCGCGGCGGGCCGACCGGCTCGCGCCGGTGCCGGACCTGCTGGCCGAGGCGGAGCGGCTGGGCATCGCCGTCGGCGGCGTGCTCGGCCGCGGGGGGCGCGGCCTGCTCACCGGCGGGGAGGACGACGCCGCCGACGGGATGCGCGGCCTGCTGCCCGAGCCGGTCGACCACGTGCTCGCCCAGCCCGACCTGTCGCTGATCGCCCCCGGGCCGCTGGTCGCCGACCTGGCGGGCACCCTCGGCGTCGTCGCCGACGTCGAGTCCTCCGGCGGTGCCACGGTCTACCGGGTCTCCGACGGCAGCATCCGGCGCGCCCTGGACGCCGGCTGGTCGGCCACCGACCTGCACGACTTCTTCGCCCGGTCCTCGCGCACGCCGGTGCCGCAGGCGCTGGAGTACCTGATCGACGACGTCGCCCGGCAGCACGGCCGGCTCCGGGTGGGCGCGATCGAGTGCTACGTCCGCTCCGACGACCACGGCCTGGTCTCCCAGGTGCTCAGCGACCGCCGCACCGCGAACGCCGAGCTGCGCCGGCTGGCCCCCGGCGTCCTGGTCAGCGGGCTGCCGCCGGAGGAGGTGCTGTCGGTGCTGCGCGCCGCCGGGTACGCCCCGGCCGGGGAGTCCGCCGGCGGTGCGGTGCTGACCCGGCCGCAGGCCCCGCCGCGTGCCGCCGGACGTCGTCCCGGCGCGACGGCCGGGCCGGTCGGGCCGCGTCCACTGGCCCCCGGCGACGTCGGGGCCACCGTGCGGGAGATCCGCGCCGGGGACGCCGCCCTGGCCGCCCGGCGGGCCGAGCCGGTGCGTCAGGTGCCGGGGGTGACCACGGCCAGCACCCTGGAGCTGCTCAGCCGGGCGGTCCGGGAGAACCTGCCGGTGTGGCTGGGCTACGTCGACGCCCAGGGCAGCGGCAGCCAGCGCGTCGTCCAGCCGGTGTCGCTGGCCGGCGGGTTCCTGCAGGGCTTCGACGAGGGGCGCGGAGAGAGCCGCACCTTCGCCGTCCACCGGATCACGTCGGTGGCGTTGGTCGAGGCCGAGGACGCGACCGGCTGACCTGCCCGGCCACGGGTTCCGCTTTCCCCCCCTCGTCCGGGATGATCAAGCGCCCGTCCGGCGTTGCGCGGGTCAGTTGGTACGTGCAACCAGCGTCCGGGCAGAAGGTCCCGGGTCGTCCGCTGGGTGCGGCCAGGGCGAGGAGTGTGGGGCATGACGAGGAAGCGGACGGTCGCCGACCGGCTGTCGGATGCGCTGGGTGCGGTGCTGGGCACGACGGAGCTCCCGGTCCGCCTGCGCGGGTGGGACGGCTCGATCACCGGCCCCGCGGGTGCGCCGGTCGTGGCGGTGAACTCGCGCCGGGCACTGCGGCGGATGCTGTGGTCACCCGGGCAGCTGGGCATCGGCCGGGCCTACGTCGCCGGCGAGATCGACATGGAGGACGACGTCTTCGCGACGTTCACCGCGCTGCGCAGCGACAGCCGGCTGGCGCAGGAGAAGCCGCCGACGCACTGGTCCTGGCGCGACCGGCTCCGTCTGCTGGGCACCGCCCTCCGGCTGGGCGCCCTCGGTCCGGAGCCGGCGCCGCCGCCCGAGGAGGCTCCTCCGGTCGACGGGGGTCGGCACTCCCGTGCCCGGGACGCCGCCGCGATCGCCCACCACTACGACGTCGGCAACGACTTCTACTCCCTCGTCCTCGGCCCCTCGATGGTCTACTCCTGCGCCGTCTGGTCATCGCCGGAGACGGGGCTGGACGCCGCCCAGGAGGCCAAGCTCGACCTGGTCTGCCGCAAGCTCGGGCTGGTCCCCGGGTCCCGTCTGCTGGACGTCGGCTGCGGCTGGGGCTCCATGGCCATCCACGCCGCCCGGCACCACGGCGCGACGGTCGTGGGCGTCACGCTGTCGGAGGAGCAGGCGCTGCTGGCCCGCAAGCGGGTCGCCGAGGCAGGGCTCACCGACAAGATCGAGATCCGGGTGCAGGACTACCGCGCCGTGGACGACGGGCCCTTCGACGCGATCAGCTCCATCGGGATGGCCGAGCACGTCGGCCGCGCGCAGATGCCCGGGTACGTGGACCAGCTGAACCGGCTGCTCCGCCCCGGCGGGCGGCTGCTCAACCACGCGATCTCCTGGAACGCCGGCGTCTCGACCTGGCGGCCGGACTCCTTCATCGCGCGCTACGTCTTCCCCGACGGCGAGCTGCTGAACCTGGGCGAGACGGTGAGCCTGCTGGAGTCCCGGGACCTGGAGGTCCTCGACGTCGAGGCGCTCCGCCAGCACTACGCGCTGACGCTGCGGGCCTGGGTGCAGCACCTGGAGCAGAACTGGGACGCCGCCGTGGCCGCCTCGAGCGAGGGCCGGGCCCGGGTGTGGCGGCTGTACATGGCCGCCAGCGCGCTGACCTTCGAGGCCGGTGACATGGGCGTGAACCAGGTCCTGCTGCAGAAGACCGGCGGTGAGCAGCCGCCGCTGCGCCGCACCGCCTGGATCTGACCACCCCGGGGGCAGAAGTGGCCACTTCCGCCCCCGGGGCGGGGCGACCGGTCGCACACCGTCGTCCGGAAGGTCGGGTCGCTGCTCGGCGTTAGCCTGGACAGTCCGGCGCGTCCTCCGCGCCTGAGCCCCCGAGAAGAGGATGCGCACGCGTGAGTGACGGCCCCCTGATCGTCCAGTCCGACAAGACGCTGCTGCTCGAGGTCGACCACCCGCAGTCCAAGGAGTGCCGGGCGGCGATCGCCCCGTTCGCCGAGCTGGAGCGCTCTCCCGAGCACGTGCACACCTACCGGGTCACCCCGCTGGCGCTGTGGAACGCGCGGGCCGCGGGGCACGACGCCGAGCAGGTCGTCGACGCGCTGGTGCGCTACTCGCGCTACCCGGTCCCGCACGCGCTGCTGGTCGACATCGCCGACACGATGGACCGCTACGGCCGGCTGACCCTGGCCAACGACCCGGTGCACGGCCTGACGCTGACCAGCACCGACCGGGCCGTGCTCGAGGAGGTCGTCCGCAGCAAGCGGGTGGCCCCGATGCTCGGCGCCCGGCTGGACGCCGACTCGGTCGCCGTCCACCCCTCCGAGCGCGGCCGGCTCAAGCAGGCGCTGCTGAAGATCGGCTGGCCGGCCGAGGACCTCGCCGGCTACGTCGACGGGCAGGCGCACCCGATCGAGCTGGCCCAGGACGACTGGCACCTGCGCGACTACCAGCAGGAGGCGGTCGACGGCTTCTGGGCCGGTGGCTCGGGCGTCGTCGTGCTGCCCTGTGGCGCCGGCAAGACGCTGGTCGGGGCCGCGGCGATGGCCGAGGCCAAGGCGACCACGCTGATCCTGGTGACCAACACCGTCTCCGGCCGGCAGTGGAAGCGCGAGCTGATCGCCCGCACCTCGCTCACCGAGGAGGAGATCGGCGAGTACTCCGGTGAGCGCAAGGAGATCCGCCCGGTCACCATCGCGACGTACCAGGTCATCACGACCCGCCGGAAGGGCGAGTACCGGCACCTGGACCTGTTCGACGCCCAGGACTGGGGCCTCATCGTGTACGACGAGGTGCACCTGCTCCCCGCGCCGATCTTCCGGCTCACCGCCGACCTGCAGTCCCGCCGGCGGCTGGGGCTCACCGCGACGCTGGTCCGCGAGGACGGCCGGGAGGACGACGTCTTCTCCCTGATCGGGCCCAAGCGGTACGACGCCCCGTGGCGGGACATCGAGGCGCAGGGCTACATCGCCCCGGCCGAGTGCGTCGAGGTGCGGGTCAGCCTGGACGACGAGGAGCGGATGACCTACGCGGTCGCCGAACCCGAGGAGCGGTACCGGATCGCGGCCACCGCGCAGTCGAAGCTGCCGGTGATCCGCCGGGTGCTCGATCGGCACCCCGACGAGCAGAAGCTGGTCATCGGCGCCTACCTCGACCAGCTCGACGAGCTCGGCGCGGCGCTGGACGCCCCGGTGATCCAGGGGTCGACGACCAACAAGGAGCGCGAGCGGCTGTTCCAGGCGTTCCGCATCGGCGAGATCAAGACCCTCGTCGTCTCCAAGGTCGCCAACTTCTCCATCGACCTGCCCGAGGCCGCGGTCGCGGTGCAGGTGTCGGGGACGTTCGGCTCGCGGCAGGAGGAGGCCCAGCGCCTCGGCCGGGTGCTGCGCCCCAAGGCCGACGGCCGGCAGGCGCACTTCTACACGGTCGTCTCCCGCGACACCCTGGACAGCGAGTACGCCGCCCACCGGCAGCGGTTCCTCGCCGAGCAGGGCTACGCGTACACGATCGTCGACGCCGCGGACCTGGCCGGCCCGGGCGAGGTCAACGGCCCCGACTGGGTCGACGAGCCCGCCGACTGACGGGCACCCCCTGCGAGGGGGCCGCACCCTCCAGCACGTCAGTGCTGGAGGGTGCGCCAGGCGGCGAGCTGCGCGCGGGACCGCAGCCCGAGCCGGGTGAGGATCTGCTGCACGTGCGACTCCGCGGTGCGCGGTGAGATGACCAGCCGCGCTGCGATCTCGCGGTCGGTGAGCCCCTCCACCACCAGGTCGGCGACCTCCTGCTGCCGGCGGGTGAGCCCTCCCGCTCCCCGCTGGGGTGGGAGGGCACCGGCTGCCTCCTCCCGCAGCGCGGCCCGCACCGCGTCCGCCCGGCCCAGTGCACCGCCCCGCTCCGTCCCGGCGCTCCAGCGCCGCGCACCGAGCGCCCGACGCGCCGAGGCAGTGCACGCCTCCCGGTAGCGGACCAACGGTGCGGGGAGCGCAGCCGGGACCGAGCGCCAGACGGCGTCCGCGGCGCCGGTCAGCAGCGCCGCGCGCTCCGGGTCCCCCGCCGCCGCGGCGGCCCAGGCCAGCGCCTCGACGCACAGCGCCACCCCGCTGCGGTCGTCCACCTCGCGCATCAGCAGCAGCGCCTGCTCCTCCAGGGCGGCGGCCGCGGCCGGCTCGCCGCCGTCCAACCGGACCAGCCCCAGCCCCCAGAGGGCGTGTGACCGGGTCCACGCGTCACCGCCGGCGCCCTGCTCCAGGCTGGTCGTGAAGGCCTCGTCAGCGGCGACCAGGTCCCCGGCCAGCAGGGCGACCACACCGACGTCGGCCCAGCAGAAGGCGGCGTGCGGGGCGTCCACGGCACGGTGGGCGGCGGCCGCCTCTCGCAAGAGCCGGTCCGCCGTCCGCAGGTCGCTGCGGAACAGCGCCGCCAGCCCCAGGTACTGGACGGCGAGGGCCGTCGTCGCGGGCAGGTCGAGCCGCCGGCCCAGCTCCTGCCCTTCCTCCAGCAGCGGGACGGCGGTGTCCGGGTCGGTCGCCGCGAGCGCGAGGTAGCCGGCGACCACCAGCCCGTGCGCGCGGGCCGCCGACTCCGCGGTCTCCCGGGCCAGCAGCACGGAGAGCCAGCGCCGTCCCTCGGCCAGCCGGCCGCGCGCCTCCCACCACAGCCACAGCTCGGCGGCCAGTGACAGGCCGACGGCGGCGTCCCCCGGCCGGGACAGACAGGTCTCCAGTGCCGCACCGATCTCGGCGGCACAGGCGCTCAGCCGGTCGAACGCGGCGACCTGCCCCGGGCCGAGGAACTGCGCGGCCGCCGAGGTGACGACGCCGGCGCACCAGTCCCGGTGGCGCAGCCGCACCGCGTCGACCTCCCCCGCGGCCACCAGCTGCTCGCGGCCGAAGGCGCGCACGGTCTCGAGCATCCGGAACCGGGGGCCGGCCGCTCCGTGCGTGACCTCGACGACCGACGCCTGGACCAGCGCGGTCAGCACCTCCAGCACCGACGCGGCCGGCAGCAGGTCGTCGGGGCACACCGCCTCGATCGCCGCCAGGTCGACGTCGGCGGCGAACACCGACAGCCGCCGCCACAGCACCCGCTCGCCGTCCCCGAGCAGCTCAGCGCTCCACTCCATGGTGGCCCGCAGCGCCCGGTGCCGTTCGGGCACCGAGCCCCCGGAGCGACGGAGCAGCGCGAACCGGTCGTCGAGCCGGGCCAGCAGGTCGGCGGGGCCCAGGGTGCGCAGCCGGACGGCGGCCAGCTCGATGGCCAGCGGGATCCCGTCCAGCCGGCGGCACAGCTCCGCCAGGTCCGCCTCGTCGGCGGGACCGAGGACCAGTCCCGGCGCTGCCGCCCGGGCCCGCTCGGCCAGCAGCCGGACCGCGTCCGAGCCGGCTGCGTCCCCCGCGGCGGGCAGCGGCAGCGGCGGGACGGGGAACAGTGCCTCGCCGGGGACGTCCAGCGGGGCGCGGCTGGTGGCCAGCAGCTGCAGGCCGGGGCAGGCGGCCAGCACGGCGTCGACGAGGACGGCGCAGGCGTCGCGGAGGTGCTCGCAGTTGTCCAGCACCAGCAGCACGCGGTCCTCGCCGAGCACCTCGGCCAGGGCGGCGGGCAGCCAGCGCCCGGAGCTGTCCCGGACGTCGAGGGCCGCGGCCACCTGCTGGGCGACCAGCGAGGGGTCGGACACCGCGGTGAGGTCGGCCAGGACGACCCCGCCCGGGAACGAGCGGCGGAGCTCGGCGGCCGCCCGCAGCGCGAGCCGGGTCTTGCCGACGCCACCGGGCCCGACCAGCGTGAGCAGCCGGGCGTCCCCCAGCAGCCGCCGGACCTCGGCGAGCTCCGCGCGGCGGCCGACGAAGGAGCTGCGCTCGGCTGGCAACCGGGCACCCCGGTGGACGGCAGCGGCCCGGGCCATGCCCCCGGACCGTAGCGGCGGGTACGGGCCTGCGGGAGGCCCGTGCCGCCGTCCGTACATCTCCCGATGTGCGGTGCGGCCGCCGGCGGGACGGTGTCCGCGTGGACGGCCGGCCGGTCAGTGCGTGCGGCGAGCTCTTCCTGGTCGAGCTCACCGCACGGGACGCGGCGTCCGACGCCGTGGCGATGCACCGGGCGCTGCACCAGGCGGTGCGGCGGCTGGCGGCCGGGGGCGTGCCGATCGGCTGGTGCAGCGCCCTGCTGCTGCCCGACGGCCACTGCCTCTGCCTGGTGCAGGCCGCCGCGCTCGACGACGTCGCCCTGGCCTGCGACACCGCTGCCCTGCCGGTCGCCGCGGTGCGGCCGGCCCGCCTCCTCTGACCCCTCGATGGAAGGAAGTCCTGTCATGTCCGCTGTCGACGACCCCCGGCTCACCACTCGCCGGACCACGCCCCCCGGCTTCCGCGGCTGGGTGGCCCGGCGCCCGCTGACCGCCTTCCTGGTGTTGGTGTTCGGCCTCGGCTGGCCGCTGGTCTCGGTGCCCGCGCTGGCCGACCACGGGGTGCTCCCCGGCGGCGAGGTCCCCGAGGAGCCGTTCACGCTGGCCCTCACGCTGCTGGTGATGCTGCCCGCAGCGCTGTGGGTGACGGCGGTCGCCGACGGCCGGCCGGCCGTGCGCGTCCTGCTCCGCCGCGCTCTGCGCTGGCGGTTCTCACCCGGCTGGTGGGCGGCGGTCGTCCTGGCGCTCCCGCTGCTGACCCTGGGGCTCGGGGTCCTGGGCGGCCGGTCGCTGGACACCGGCGACCTGGCCGGTGCGCTCGCCGGTGCCGTCGTCTCGATCATCACCGCGGTCGTGCTGGTGCACCTGTGGGAGGAGACCGTGTGGGCGGGCTTCTTCCAGGGCCGGCTGGAGCCGCGGTACGGGTACCTGCCGGCGGCCGCGATGACCGCGGTGCCGTTCGCCGCGATCCACCTGCCGTTGCAGTTCATCGGCGACTCGTCCGCAGGTGAGCTGCTCACGGCGGTCGGGGCGCTGCTGGTGTTCGGTCTGGTGATGCGGTTGATGGTCGGCGTCACCGTGCACGGCGCAGCCGGCAGCCTGCTGGCCGCCGGGGTCGTGCACGCGGTGTTCAACGCCTCGAACAACTCCGGCGACCTGGCGGACGAGCTGCTCAGCGGGGGCCAGCCGACCGGGTTCGCCGTCGCGGCCGCCGCGTTGTTCACCGCCGCCGCCTACGCCACCCTCCGCGCCCGGGGCCGGGCGCGCTGAGGGGCCGCCGGTCCCGCCGGGACGCGTGGGGACGGCGGGACCGGCGGGACGTGACGGGTCGGTCCGACACGGGCATGACCTGTGCCACACCCGATCGGCCGCCGGTGCATCAGCCCAGGTCAGCGGAGAGGTGACGGCGTCCCATACGTCGTCGCGGACGAGGCGCGCGGGAGGCGCCCGGTTGGGCGTGTTGCCTCCCCGCCGACCAAGATGGTCCCCGACATGGGGACTGCAGCACGAGCGGAGACACTGGGCCCGCAGACGACCAGCCGACCGCTCCGAGCGTGGCAGCAGGCCGCACTGGCCGGCTACGAGGAGACCTCACCGAAGGACTTCCTGGTCACCGCGACCCCCGGCGCCGGCAAGACGACGTTCGCCCTGACGCTGGCCGCGCGGCTGCTCGCCCGGCGCGAGGTGGCCCGGGTGGTCGTGGTCTGCCCGACCGACCACCTGCGGCTGCAGTGGGCCGACGCGGCGGACCGGATGGGCATCGTGCTCGACCCGGGGCTGACCAACGCGGTGGGGCCGGTCCGGGCCGGCACCCAGGGCTACGTCACCACCTACGCGCAGGTCGCCGGCAAGCCCATGCTGCACGCCGCCCGGGCGACCGCGGTCAAGACGCTGGTGGTCCTGGACGAGGTGCACCACGCCGGCGACGGTCTCTCCTGGGGCGAGGCCACGGAGGAGGCCTTCAGCCGCGCCGCGCGCCGGCTGTCGCTGACCGGGACGCCGTTCCGCACCAAGGCCGACGAGCGCATCCCGTTCGTGAAGTACGTCGAGGACGGGTTCGAGGGCCAGGGCGGCCTGATGAGCGTCGCCGACTTCACCTACGGCTACAAGGAGGCGCTGGCGGACAACGTCGTCCGGCCGGTCGTCTTCGCCGCCTACACCGGCACCTCGCGGTGGCGGAACTCCGCCGGCGAGGTGGTCGCCGCGTCGCTGTCCGAGGCCGGCACCCGCTCGGTGGAGATGCAGGCCTGGCGCACCGCGCTGGACCCCAAGGGCCAGTGGGTGCCGCACGTGATCGCCGCGATGGACGACCGGATCACCCACCTGCGCGAGACCGGCATGCCGGACGCCGCCGGGCTGGTGCTGGCCAGCGACCAGGACGACGCCCGCGAGTACGCCAAGATCGTCCGCCGGGTCACCGGCAAGGCGCCGGAGCTGATCCTCTCCGACGACCCGAAGGCGTCGAAGAAGATCGAGAAGTTCAACATCGGCGGCGCCCGGATCGCGGTCTGCGTGCGGATGGTCTCCGAGGGCGTCGACGTGCCACGCGCCGCCGTCCTGGCCTGGATGACCTCCTACCGGACGCCGCTGTTCTTCGCCCAGGCCGTCGGCCGCGTGGTGCGTGCCCGTGGGCCGCACGAGTCGGCGACCGTGTTCCTCCCCGCCGTGCGGCCGCTGCTGTCGTTGGCCGCGGCGATGGAGGAGCAGCGCAACCACGTCATCCCGCCGCCGAAGTCCCAGCCGGACGAGGAGCTGGAGGCGCTGGACCTCCCCGCCCGGGAGCCCCGCGAGGGCGAGATGAAGCAGTGGGAGGCGCTGGAGGCCGACGCCCGGTTCGCCCACGTGCTGTCCAGCGGGACGGCGCACACCGGTGAGGGCACCCCGGCCGGCGCGCCGCTGGAGGCCGAGGACGAGGACTTCCTGGGCATCCCCGGGCTGCTGACCGCCGCCCAGACCGCGGAGCTGCTGTCCAAGCGGGACGACGAGCTGCGCATCCGGGTCGCCGCCTCGCACCGGCGGGGCGACGACGAGGACGGCTTCATGGTCGTCGAGGACCACCCGGAGGAGGACGCGCCCGGCCGCGGCTGGCGGGACGTCGCCGAGCTCCGCCGGGAGATCAACCGGCTGGTGAACCGGATCGCGGCCAAGACCTCGCAACCGCAGGCCGTGGTGCACACCCAGCTCCGCTCGTCGGTGCCCGGGCCGCCCTCGGCGTCGGCGTCGGTCGAGGTCCTCCGCGCCCGCCGCGAGCGCCTGCGCACGATGCTCTGAGCGGTGGTCAGGGGCGGCTCGGGTCATCCCTGACGTCGAGGACCAGGGACAGGTCCGGGCGTTCCCCGATGCCGCCGGGACGCCGTCGCGAGCAGGCTCGTGGCATGACATCGTCTCCGTACTCCACTCCTCCGACCGGCCTCGAGCCGCCGGCCCTCTCGGGCTCCACCGATCGCCCGCCGCTGCAGCGCAGCCGCACCGACATGATGCTCGGCGGTGTGAGCGGCGGCCTGGCCGAGCACACCGGCGTGGACGCGTTGCTGTGGCGGGTCGCCTTCGTCGGCCTCACCCTCGTCGGCGGAGCGGGTATCCCGATCTACCTCCTGCTGTGGGTGCTCATGCCGCCGGCCCCGGCCGGCCCGGCCGACAGGTCAAACGTGCTCGACGAGTGGGTCGAGCGTCTGCGCGGCCGGCTCAGCAGCCCCCGCACTCCCCCGGCCGCCGGCTGACGACCCGGCTGCCGGCGGACGTCGAGGCGGCTCGGGAGTCCGTCAGCTGAGCAGGCCGCGGGCGGCCAGGGCGACCGCCTCGGTGCGGCCAGAGGCGCCGAACTTCGCCAGGATGTTGCTGACGTGCACGCTCGCGGCCTTCTCGCTGATGAACAGCTCCGCGCCGACCCCCGCGAGCGCCTGCGCACCATGTTGTGACGTCGCGCCCTGACAGTCCGCGCATCCCCGGGTGTCCCTGAGACCCACCCAGGGACACGTCACGGGCGCCTCGACTGAGACGGAGCCACTCCGCTCGAGGGTCCTCGGCGCGGGGGTGACCCGCTCCTCATGATCGGTGACGTTGTGGCTGCGCACGCCGAACGGCGCCGCTGACGGCGCGCACATGACCCCATGACCGCTGCAGGCGAGATGGTCTCGCCCCGTTCAGCGCGCACACTGCTCGCTGCGGGTGACGTCGTGCACCCGGCGATCAGGGGGTGAGCCATGGCCCGGGTGGCGATCGTGACAGGTGGAGCCTCCGGGATCGGACGCGCCCTGGGCGCGGCGCTCGTGCGCCGCGGGGACCAGGTCGTCCTGGCCGACGTCGACGGCGCGGCAGCGTCCGAGGTCGCGAACCAGCTCAGCGCCCTGGGCCCGGGCGCCGCTTCTGCGGCTGCTGTGGACGTGCGCGACGCAGCGGCGGTCGCCGCACTGGTGACGGACACCGCAGGGCGGCACGGCCGGCTGGACCTCATGGTCAACAACGCCGGCCTGGGCATCGTCGGGCCGGTCGAGGAGCTGACCCCGGCGCACTGGGACCGGGCCATCGACGTGAACCTGCGCGGTGTTGTCCACGGCGTCCACGCCGCCTATCCGGTGATGCTCCGGCAGGGACACGGGCACATCGTCAACACCGCGTCCCTGGCAGGCCTGGTGCCGGCGCCGGGGATGGCCCCCTACGCGATGACGAAGTGGGGGGTCGTCGGGCTGTCGCTGAGTCTGCGGGCGGAGGCCGCCCCGCGCGGAGTGCGGGTCAGCGTGGTCTGCCCCGGCGGCGTGGACACCCCGATCCTGGACAAGGCCATGCCGTCCGACCTGCCACGGGTGGCCACCGTGGAGGTCACCGACACCCGCGCCATGATCACGAAGTCGAGCGGCGGGCACCTCTACAGCGCCGATGCCCTGGCTGCCGATGTGCTGCGTGGGGTGGAGCGCAACCGGGCGGTGATCGTCGCGCCCAGGGAGGCACGCATCAAGTGGCGGCTGATGCGGCTGTCCCCGTCGCTGCTGATGCGCCTGAGCGCAGCGATGGCCGCCCGCGACCCCGCCGCCGGCCCGAGCGGCAGCCCAGCGGCCCCCACGTCGGCGGCGGAGACAGCCGAGGCGGACCGCTCAGCCAGCTGAGACTCCACCCGACGACCACGGGATGAGCCCCCCCGTGCCCCGGGGTGCCCTCGACGCGGCGGGCGCGAAGCCGGTGGGAGTGGTGTTGATGTCGATGCTGTCGCGGTTGAGCGTCAGCCGTCCGGTCAGCGCCAACTCCATGACGAGTCCGCCCGGAACGTCGACCGGAGTGACCTGCTGGTGCGCCTCCCCGGTGGGTCTCAGGCCGCGTCGGGCCGGGGAGACAGGTCGACCTTCGTTCCCCTGCGGCTGGGCGAGGTGCGGACTCGAAACGTGCGACCGGTCGTGTCGATGATCTCGATGTGGCCGCTCGGGTGAACCGTCACCTGCACAGCTTCGGTCAGTCGCCAGAATCGACGCCCGTCCGCGTGGGTCCACGTGGGCCCCACCGTGTCGAAGTACGTGGACGCGGGTGTCGGCTCCGGGGTCAGCTGGGGCATGTGTCCAGAGTGGTCTGCCCCGCGACACGCCTCAATGCGGCCTTTAAGGTCGGCGTGTCGAATCTTGCAAAAGGGCTGCAAACCCTCAGCGGGGGCTCAGGCAGGTGGGATGTGGCACGCCGACGAGCGCGACAGACGCCGGGACAGCCGTCCAGCTGAAGCTGTGGCCGGCGAGTATGCGGTGGTGGTGGGGATGGGGCCAGGTCACCGCCACTGCAGGCACAGCTCTACATCACCTTTGCATGCCCGTTTCCCTGAAGCCGCCTTCGGGGACACCGTCGACTGACCGACGATCCCCGGGTGGACGGCGGCCGAGTGGGATCGCCGGCAGCCTCGCCGCTGGCTGGCTCCTCCGGTCCCGCTCCGCATGGTGTCCGCGTGGGCGCGGGTCCCCACGTCCGGCGTAGGGAAGGAAGTCGGACGATTGTGCTCTGCTCACCATGGTGAGCAGAGCACGAGCGTCCTGAGAGAACCTGCCGGTCGACTCGAGCGGGTCAGGACAACAAGCCGCGGGCGGCGGCCAGGGCGACCGCCTCGGTGCGGCCGGAGGCGCCGAACTTCGCCAGGATGTTGCTGACGTGCACGCTCGCGGTCTTCTCGCTGATGAACAGCTCCGCGCCGATCTGCCGGTTGGTCCGCCCCTGCGCCACCAGCGCCAGCACTTCGACCTCGCGCGGGGTCAGCACCGCCGAGGCCTCCGCCGCCCGCGGCAGCCCGGGCAGCTCCACCCTCCCCCGGCGGGCCAGCGCCTCGACCGCCGTGCGCAGCGGCACCGCCCCCAGCCGCAGCGCCACCTCGTGCGCCGCGGTCAGCTCGGCAGCGGCCCCGGACCGGTCGTCGGCCCCCAGCAGCGCCTCGGCCAGCCGGAACCGGGACCGCGCCTGCTCGAACACGTGCCCGTAGCCGAACAGCTCGACCACCTGCCGCCACGCCTCCGGCGACGCACTCCCGCGGAGCCGGCCCAGCTCCGCCTCCAGCCGCGCGCACCAGGCCTGCGCCTCCACCCCCAGCTCGCCGACGGCCGAGTCGTGCGCGCGCGCCGCCGTCCGCGCCAGCTCCGCGAGCGACTCGCCCTCGGCCAGCCAGCCGGCCAGCGCCTCCTGGTCGCCGCTCCCCCGGGCGGTGGCAGCCGCGTCGGCGACGGCGCCCACGGCGGTCGTCGCCAGCCGCACCGTCGCCGGCCGGTCCTCCCCCCACAGCGCGTGCAGCCGCGCGTCCGCCCAGCGCGCCCGGTCGGCCGCCGTCCGGGCGTCCCCGGCCGCCGCCGCCAGCTCGATCTCGGCCGAGACGGTGGCCAGCATCAACAGCACGTGCGAGTCCCACCGCGTGGTGAGGCCCTGCGCCCAGGCCAGCCGCTCGCGGGCGGCCGGGTCGCCCCGGCCGACGAGCACCAGCAGCCCGTCGGCGCGCACGTGCGCCGCCATGTCGGGCACCCGAGCGAGCTCGTCGGCCGCCGCCAGGCTGCCGTCCCAGTCACCGCCGGTGTAGCGGGCGATGATCTCCAGGTGGCGGAGCTCGGCGCCGTAGAACGACCACTCGACGCCCAGCGCCCGGGCGCGGGCCAGGCCGGCGCCCGCGTGCTCCAGCGTCTCGCCGACCCGGCCGGCCTCGTAGGCGACGATCGCCAGGCTGAACCACGCCCGGGTCTCGACGTCGGCGTCCCCGGACCGCTCGGCCCGCAGCCGCGCCTCGTGCAGCCGGGCACGCACGGTCGGCAGGTCGCCGGCACCCTCCACGCGGGCCAGCGAGACCGCGGTGTCGGCCCAGGCGCCGTCCAGCCCCAGGGCGTCGGCGGCGGCGAGCGCCTCGTCGGCCGCGGCGTCGCCCTCTGCGATGCGGCCCAGCGCGTAGAGCGTGCGGGCGTGGGTGGCCGCCGCCCAGGTGCGCACCACCGACGGCGGCTGCGCCGGCACCAGCTGCATCGCCCGCTCGACCTCGCGCAGCGCGTCGACGGTCTCCTCGATCCGGGTCAGCCCCTGGGCGAGGGTGTAGTGCACCCGCGCCCGCGCCTCCGGGTCGCCGTCGGGGCCGAGCAGCTGCTGCGCCGAGCGGAGCAGCGCCACCGCCCGGTGCAGCTCGCCTCCCGCCCGGGCCGCGGCGGCGGTGTCCAGCAGCAGCGCCCACTGCTCCCGCCCGGCGCGCTCGGCGGCGTCGGGCACGGCGGTCCACAGCGCGAGCGCGGCCTCCAGGTGCTGCAGCTGCTCGGCCGGCGCACCGACCCGCCGGGCGGCGGCGGCCGCCTCCAGCGAGGCGCTCAGCGCACCGGGCAGGTCGTTGCTCTCCCGGGCGTGGTGCGCCCGCTCGGCGGCGGTGCCGGCGGCGGGGTGCGCGGTCAGGTGGGCGGCGACCTCGGCGTGCAGGCGGACCCGCTCCCCGGGCAGCAGGTCGGCGAGCACCGCCTCGCGCAGCAGTGCGTGCCGGAAGCGGTAGCGGCCGTCGTCGGAGACGACCAGCAGGTGGTGGTGCACCGCCTCGCCCAGCGCCCGCTCGGTCTCCTCCGGGGACTGCCAGGAGACAGCGGAGACCAGCTCGTGGCGCACCTGCCGGCCCGCCACCGCAGCGACCCGCAGCACCTGCTGGGCCGCTGGGCTCAGCTGCTCGACCCGGGCCAGCAGGACGTCGGTCAGGCCCATCGGCAACGCCTCGCCGGCCAGCCCGGCCGCCAGCAGCTCCTCGGCGTAGAACGCGTTGCCCTCGGCCCGGGCCACGACGTCGTCCACCGTGCCCTCGGCGACGCCACCGGAGGTGGCCGCCAGCCCGCGGACGAGCGCGCCGACGTCGGCGTCGGGCAGGGGCTCCAGGACCAGCCGTTCGACGCCGGGGAGCCGGACCAGCTCGGCCAGCAGCGGCCGGAGCGGGTGCCGCCGGTGCAGGTCGTCGGCGCGGTAGGAGACGACGACGGTGATCGGCTCGTCGACCAGCCGGGCCAGCAACCGGGCGAGCAGGTAGCGCAGCAGGTCCCGGCTGGAGCGGTCCGCCCAGTGCAGGTCCTCCAGCACGACGAGCAGCGGCCGGCCGGCGGCGACCTCGGCCAGCACCGCGGCGACCGCCTCGAACAGCTGCAGCCGGCCGTCGTCGGTCGGCGGGCGCAACGCGCCCCGGCCCAGCGGGCTGCCCCGGTCGGGGTCGTCCTCCTGCGGTCCGGGAACCGGCGCGCCCGGCCGGCCGGTGAGCAGCCCGGCCAGCACCGGGTGGCCGGCCAGCACCGGGCTCAGCTCGGGATCGGCCGCGACCGGGCGCAGCAGGTCGACGAAGGGCAGGTACGGCAGGCCGACGTCGCCGAGGTCCACGCAGTGCCCGGTGAGCACCCGCACGCCGCGCTCGGCCGACCGGCGGGACAGCTCGTCGAGCAGCCGGGTCTTGCCGACGCCGGCGTCCCCGGCGACCAGCACGGCCGAGGGGCGGCCCCCGACCGCACGGTCGACGTGCGCCATCAACCGGGCCAGCTCGTCGGCACGGCCCACCAGCGGACCCTCGTCCCAGCGCGGCATGCTCCCGATCGTGGCAGAAGCCGGTGACAGGTCCGGGCGCACGCTCAGCGCGTCCGCCGCCGCCGCGACGTCCAGGAGCCGCGCCGGCTGCCGGTGGCGAAGGCCTGCGCGATGCGCTCGCGGCGGTAGGCCAGCTCGGCCTCCAGGGCGGGGTTGGGGTAGTTCGGGGTCATGACCGTCTCCTCGTCTCGTCCGGGTGGGACGAGGACGACGGTCGTCCTGAGGGGGCACCCCGAACATCGGTCGACCGGGCAGTCCTGACGGGTCCCGCGCGTCTGAGGTCCCCGGGAGGACCTCAGACCGACCTCAGCGGAGCTCGCTCCCCCGGGTCTCGGGGAGGGTGAGGATCGCGCAGAACGCCACGACCGCGGCCACGGCGACGTACCAGAAGAACCAGAGCGGGTGGTCGGCCTCGGACAACGCGGTGATGACCAGCGGCGCCGTCCCGCCGAAGACGGCGACCGTGAGGTTGTACCAGGCGCCGATCCCGGTGGCTCGCAGCTCGGTCGGGAACAGCTCGCTCATGATCGCCGGGGCGATGGAGGCCAGCAGCGCGTACAGCACCAGGCCGACGGTGAAGACCACGACCAGCGAGCCCAGGTTGTCCCGCACCAGGAACGACAGCGGGACGATGAGCACCGCGATCGCCGCCGACCACACCAGCATCTGCGGCTTGCGGCCGAACCGGTCCGACAGCGCCCCGAACGGGTAGCAGCACGCGATGAACAGAGCCGTGCCGATCGACAGGGCCAGGAAGACGTCGTTGGCGTCGGCGTCCCGGAAGTTGATCGCGAAGGGCGTCAGCGCGCTGAAGAACGTGTAGTAGGACAGCGTCGACAGCATGGTGAAGGCGCACAGCTGGAGCACCGCCCGCGGGTGCTCCTTGATGGTGAGCAGCAGCGGGTTCTTCGTCGCCCGCGCCTTGGCCGCGTTCTCCTCGAACTGGTCGGTCTCGCTGAGCGACCGGCGCAGCCACAGCCCCACGATCCCGAGCAGGCCACCGGCGGCGAAGGCGATGCGCCAGCCGTAGGACCGGAGCTGGTCGTCGTCGAGCACGTTGGTGAGCAGCACACCGAGCAGGGAGGCGACCAGCAGCGCGGTGCCGGTGGAGATGTAGAAGAAGGCGGAGTACCGGCCGCGGCGGGCCGGTGGGGCGATCTCGGCCAGGTAGGCCGAGGCGTTGGAGACCTCACCACCCAGCGACATGCCCTGGGCGATCCGGGCCAGCAGCAGGAGGACGGGCGCGAGCCAGCCCACCTGCTCGTAGGTCGGCAGGATGGCGATGACCAGCGAGCCGCCGGCCATCAGCAGGATGGTGAGCAGCATCCCGGCCTTGCGTCCGCGCAGGTCGGCGAAGCGGCCGAGCAGCCAGCCGCCCAACGGCCGGAAGAAGAACGCCAGCGCGTAGGCCGACGTGGTGCCGATCAGCGCCAGCGCCTCGTTCTCCTTGGGGAAGAACTGGGTGGAGAAGTAGACGAGGAAGGTCGCGTAGACCGTCCAGTCGAACCACTCCACCGCGTTGCCGATGCTGGCCGAGACCAGCGTGCGCACCGGCAACCGGTGCGGCTCGGGAGGTGCCTGCTGCACCGAGCCGGCCATGTGGACCCCTTTGCTGCGGACGGCGCTGTCCGGAACCACGCTAGTGACCCCGGGCACACGCGGCACCCCGAGGTCAGCGCAGCGAGTACTCGGCCCCGTCGTCGACTACGTCGCTGTCGTCCGAGGTGTCGTCCGAGCTGTCGTCGCCGGAGATCGGCTCGGGGACCGCCTGGTCGGCGCTCGGGTCGAACCCGCCGTCGCCGTCGGTGTCGGCGTACAGGGTCGCGGTGAGGTCGGTGTCCGCGGTCAGCGGCGCGTCCAGCGGCACCTCCGCGTCGTCCGTCGTCCCCACCTGGACCCGCACGGAGCCCAGCGGGACGTCCGACCCCTCGGCGGTGACGACGACGAACCCGCCCTGCGGTGCGGAGACGGTGTCGACGACGACGCTGCTGCCGTCGCCGGACTGGTCCTCGAACTCCAGGTCGGCCTGCTGGTCGCTGCCCGACTGGCCCTCCGGCGCGACGGTCGTCTCCCCGGCGGTCGCCGGCGAGGACGGCGGGGCGTCGCCCTCGGGCGCGTCGTCCCCGCAGCCGGAGAGCAGGATGATCGCTGCGGTTGTGGGTAGGACCAGCAGGGGACGACGACGTCGGGTCACCCTGCACTGCTGCCCGACCGTCCGTGGTCCCACACACAACGCAGTTGCTCCGCGGGTCGTCCACCTCATCGGCGTGGGGACTCACCGTCGGGCACACCGACCACCGAGGGCGCCGCAGCGGCGCCCAGCGAGAGGAGCACCGTGCCCCCCACCGGGACGAACGAACTGACCCCCACCGTGTTCGTGCTGTACGGCGCGACCGGCGACCTGGCCCGCCGGATGGTGCTGCCGGCCTTCTTCGAGCTGGCCCAGCACGGCCTGCTCCCCGAGGACTGGCGGCTGATCGGCAGCGGGCGCGGCGAGCGCACCGACGAGGAGTTCGTCGAGCACGTCCGCGGCGCGCTCGAGGAGTTCGGCCCCGACCCGGGCGACGGCCCGTGGGACGACTTCGCGAAGCGGCTGCGCTTCGCCGGCGGCGGCTTCACCGCCGACGACCCGGGCCAGCTGCTGGACGCCGTCGCCACCGCCCGGACGGAGGTCGGGGACGACGCCCAGCTCGTGCACTACCTCTCGCTGCCGCCCAAGGCCTTCACCGACTACACCCGGGCGCTGGGCGCCCACGGTCTCGGCGAGGGCGCCCGGGTCGTCTACGAGAAGCCGTTCGGCGCCTCCCCCGAGGGCTTCCGCGAGCTCGACGACCTGGTGCACTCGGTGTTCGACGAGGAGCAGGTCTTCCGGATCGACCACTTCCTGGGCAAGGAGGGCACCCAGGACCTGCACGCGCTCCGGTTCGCCAACGGCCTCTTCGAGCCCATGTGGAGCCGCGAGCACGTGGCGCAGGTGCAGATCGACGTCCCCGAGGACCTCGACGTCGCCGACCGGGCCGACTTCTACGACGCCACCGGCGCGACCCTGGACATGCTGGTCACCCACCTGTTCCAGGTCGCCGCCGAGGTCGCCATGGAGCCACCGGTCAGCTTCTCGGCCAACGACATCCTCTCCGCGCGCGAGTCGGTGCTGGCCGCCTTCCGCCCGCTGGCCCCCGAGGACGTCGTGCTGGGCCAGTTCGAGGGCTACCGCGAGCTGGACGGCGTGCCGGACGACAGCGACACCGACACCTACGTGGCCGCCCGGCTGTTCATCGACTCCGGCCGCTGGCGCGGCGTGCCGTTCCTGCTGCGCACCGGCAAGCGGATGGCGGCCAAGCAGCAGCGGGTCAGCCTGGTGCTGCACCGCCCGAAGGGCCCGGTCAACGACGTGCCCGCCAACGGCAACGTGGTCTCCCTGTCGCTGGCCGGCGCGGGTGCCGTCGACATCGACGTGATGGCCAAGAAGCCGGGCCCGGACCTGGCGATGGCGCCGGCGCGGGTCTCGCTGGACCTGTCGAAGATCCCCGGCGGTGAGCCGCTGGCGCCCTACGTCTCGCTCATCCACGACGTGCTGATCGGCGACCGGTCGCTGTTCACCACCAGCGAGGGCCTGGCGCAGACCTGGCGGGCGCTGCAGCCGGTGCTCGACCACCGCCCCCAGGTGCACCCGTACACCCCCGGTTCCTGGGGGCCCGCGGAGGCCAACGCGCTGACCGGCGAGCACGGCTGGCTGCTCGGGCAGACCGAGGCCTGACCGACATGGGAACGGCCCCCGTCCTGGTGGACGGGGGCCGTTCTGCGTCTGGGTCCGGACCGGACGCTGGTCGCCTCGCGGCGGTTTGCACATCCGCGGCTCCAGCCCCCGACCGAGGTCGGGGCGGTGTTCCACGGCGGCAGTTATCTAGTGGAGCCCGGGGACACAGGTCGCCCGGCCCGGACGTCTGCGACTCTACCCCTGGTGACGTGCTGCGGCGGCCCCGGCGCAGGGTCCCGCCGTGAGCCCGCGAACGGCGGGGGCGGCGGGGTCCTTCGTCAGTTGAACCCGCGGTCGTCCTGCTTCAGCGCGGTGTCGACGGTCAGCGCGCTGGCCAGCACCAGGCTGGCCAGCGGCTCCTCCAGCCGCTGGTGGACCTGGACGACGTAGTTGTCCGCGGTGGTGAACAGGGTGCGGGCGAACCCCTCCCACCTCTTGGTGATCCGGGCGACCTCACGCCCCGAGGCGTCACTGATCGCGAAGTCCCAGGCCCGCCAGTTCTCCGCCTGGATGGCCCCCACGAGCGCGCCGCCGACGACGAGGTCGAAGCGGATCCTGCCGAAGACGTTGGCCTGCACGATCTCCCCGACCGGCTCGCCGTCCGGCCGGGCCACCAGCACCCGGGACCTCACCACCTTGGCCGGCCGGGTGAGCACCAGCACCGGGCCGGCGGCGTCGCGGACCTCCAGGTGGTGGGTGAGGAACTGGTCCAGGTTCGACACCAGCCGGAACGCCTTCTTCAGCGAGCTCTGCCCGACCTGGGTCACCGCGCCGAGCTGCTGGCCGCCTCCGTCGAACACCGCGTACTCGTTGGTGAGCTCGATCAGCTTCGTCTTCTGGCTGACCACCAGGACCGGCTGCTCGAGGAGCACCGACCGACGCCGCTCCGGCGTGTACTGCACCGGCGCCGCCGCGGGGTGCTGGAGGTGGTCGGTCCAGCCCTGGCCGTCCCACCAGCGGGTGCCGGGGCTGCCGGCGGGGTCGGGGTACCAGCCCGGCGGGGGCGGTGGAGCGGTCATGGCCCGGGACGGTAACGACCGCCCGTCGTGCCAGACTCCAGGCGTGGCCGGCGTCGACTTCGAGCACTGGAGCGAGCTGGCCGGGGACTCCCCCACGTCCCGCACCGAGTGGGCCGCCGTCGTCGGCGCGTGGAGCGAGCCGCACCGGCGCTACCACGACCTCGCGCACCTGGCCGCGGTCCTCGGCATCATCGACTCCCTCGCCGGGGCCGCCGCCGACCCGGCCGCCGTCCGGCTGGCCGCCTGGTACCACGACGTCGCGTACGACCCGGAACGCAGCGACAACGAGGAGGTCAGCGCCGCGCGCGCCCGGATCGGGCTGGTCGGGCTGGTGGACGACGCGACGGTCGCCGAGGTGGAGCGCCTGGTGCTGCTCACCGCCGGGCACGACCCGCAGCCCGGCGACGCCGACGGCGCCGTGCTCTGCGACGCCGACCTCGCCGTGCTGGCCAGCCCGGCGCCGGCGTACGCGGCCTACGCGTCCGCGGTCCGGGAGGAGTACGGGCACCTCACCGACGCCGAGTTCACCGCCGGGCGGGCAGCCGTCCTGGAGCACCTGCTCGCGCTGCCCGCGCTGTTCCGCACCCCGGCGGCGGCCGAGCGGTGGACCGCTCCGGCGCGCGCCAACCTGGCCGCTGAGCTCAGCCTGCTGCGCGCGCGCCCTTCCTGAGCCGGAGCCCCGCCGCGAGCAGCCGCTGCAGCAGCTCCCGGCTGCCGACCGCCTCCGCGCCGGCGGCGACCGCCACCGCGTACAGCTCCTCCGGGACGTCGTAGTGGTCGCCCTGGAACGCCCGGCGCGGCATGCCCAGGTGCTCGGCCACGAAGGCGTGCAGCTCGTCGTAGTCGGTGTCGCTGACCAGGTGCGACCAGCGCCGCCCCCGCCACGGCCACACAGGGGTGTCGATCAGCACACTCACCGTGCCAGTCTGCCTGCATGACCTCCGAGGTGCGCGCCTCCCCGGTCCTGCCGGTGACCGACCTGGACCGGGCGCTGGCCCACTACGCCGCGCTGGGGTTCACCACCAGCCGGCACGACGACACCTACGGGTTCGCCGCCTGGTCCGGCCTGGAGCTGCACCTGACGCTCGACCCGGACGCGCCCGGTGCGGAGGTGTACCTGCACGTCCCCGACGCCGACGTGGTCGCCTCCTCGTGGGCCGGGCCCGGGACGACGACGCCCACCCCCAAGACCTGGGGCGTGCGCGAGGGGAGCCACGTCGACCCGGACGGCAACCTGCTCCGGTTCGGGTCCCCGCTAGCGTCTGCAGGATGACCGAGGAGATCCGCTGGGGAGTCGTGGGGCCGGGCCGCATCGCGGAGAAGGTGGTCGAGGACTTCGCCGTCGTCGACGGGGCCCGGGTCGTCGCAGTCGCCTCGCGGTCGCTCGATCGCGCGCAGGACTTCGCGGACCGGCACGGCATCGAGCGGGCGCACGGCTCGTACGCCGACGTGCTCGCCGACGCCGGGGTCGACGTCCTCTACGTCGCGACCCCGCACCCGCAGCACCACGCGATCGCCCTGGGCGCCCTGCGCGCGGGCAAGGCGCTGCTGGTCGAGAAGGCGTTCACCGCGACGGTGGCCGGCGCCCGCGAGGTGGTGGCGCTGTCCCGGGAGACCGGCGTCTTCGCGATGGAGGCGATGTGGACCCGCTTCCAGCCGGCCGTCGTCCGGCTCCGCGAGCTGATCGCCGACGGTGCCATCGGTGAGGTGCGCTCGGTGCAGGCCGACCTCGGCGTGCAGCGGGACTTCGACCCGACCGACCGGTTGTTCGCCCTCGAGCTCGGCGGCGGTGCGCTGCTGGACCTCGGCGTCTACGTCGTCTCCTGGGCGCAGATGCTGCTGGGCGACCCGGACACCGTCACCGCGACCGGGTCCCGCTTCCCGACCGGCGTCGACGCGGAGGCCGCCCTGCTGCTCGGCTGGGCCGACGGCCGCTCCGCGACGCTGACGACCTCGCTGCGCAACGCGCTGCCCGGGCAGGCCCGGGTGTTCGGGACGGCGGGCTGGATCGACGTGCTCCCCCGCTTCCACCACCCGCAGACGGTCGTGCTGCACCGGGCCGACGCCGACCCGGAGGAGATCACGGTCCCCCAGCTCGGCGCGGGCTACGCGCACGAGCTGATCGAGGTCACCGAGTGCCTGCGGGCCGGGCGGTCCGAGAGCGCGGTGATGCCGCTGGCCGACACCCTCGCCGTCCAGCAGGTGCTGGAGGACGCCGCCGGTCAGCTGGGTGTGACCTTCGCCGAAGACGACGCCGTCCTCTGACGGGTCTTCGGCGGCGGCTTCGGCGGCCAGGCCGCCCCGCTGGCCTGCTCCATCGTGGGGACCCGGGTGTGCGTGCGGCCGGTCGCGCGGACGGCGCCGGCGAAGGTGACGGCGTCCACGGTGGCCGCGCCGCCGGGGTCGTTGTTGAAGTACACGAGGACGTCGTCGTCCCCGTAGGTGTCGGCGAGGCGCTGCGCCCACAGCTGCAGGGTCTCGGGGCGGTACCCCCAGCCCTCGGCGCCGGTGTGCAGCCGCAGGTAGCCCCAGTCCGCGGTGCGCCACAGCGGTGCGACCGGCTGTTCGGCGCGGTCGGCCCAGCACAGCGCCGCCTGGTACCGCTCCAGCAGGGCGCGCACGTCGTCGGTCCACCAGCTGTCGTGCCGCGGCTCCACCGCGACCCGGGTGCCTGGCGGGAACTGCCCGAGGCAGTCGCTGAGCAGGTCGACGTCGGCCTTGAGCGTGGGCGGCAGCTGCAGCAGGACGACGTCGAGCCGGTCCCCGAGGCCGGCGGCGCGCTCCATCAGCCGGGCGACGGGCTCCTCGGGCTCGCGCAACCGCTTGAGGTGGGTGAGGAAGCGCGAGGCCTTCACCGCCCAGCGGTAGTCCGGCGGGGTGCGGTCGCGCCAGGCCTCGAACGTCGTCTTCTCCGGCAGCCGGTAGAAGGCGTTGTTGCTCTCGACGGTGGCGAAGTGCGTGGCGTGGTGCTCCAGCCACAGCCGCTGCGGCAGCGCCGGCGGGTAGAAGCGGCCGCGCCAGTCGCGGTACTGCCACCCCGACGTCCCGATCACCACCGTCACGCCGACCGCCTACCCTGCTCGGCCATGACCGACTCCCCGGCCCGGTTCCTGGACCTGTGCATCGACGCCCTCGACCAGCAGGAGCTCGCGGACTGGTGGTGCGCGGCGATGGGCTACGTCCGGCGCGACCCCGACGACCGGGATCCCACCGGGCCGGTCGCGATCGTCGACCCGTCCGGGGCCGGACCGCGGATCTGGGTCAACCGGGTGCCCGAGCCCAAGACGGTGAAGAACCGCGTGCACCACGACGTCACCGGGGACACCGACGCGCTGCTCGCCGCCGGCGCCACCCTGGTGCGCCGCCGCGACGACGACGTCCACTGGGACGTGCTCGCCGACCCCGAGGGCAACGAGTTCTGCGTCTTCACCCCGGACGACGGATGACCCGGCGCGGTTTCGCGCGATCAAGCACGCGCGGTTTCGCGCGATCAAGCACGCGCGGTTTCGCGCGATCAAGCACGCGCGGTTTCGCGCGATCAAGCACGCGCGGTTTCGCGCGATCAAGCACGCGCGGTTTCGCGCGATCAAGCACGCGCGGTTTCGCGCGATCAAGCACGCGCGGTTTCGCGCGATCAAGCACGCGCGGTTTCGCGCGATCAAGCACGCGCGGTTTCGCGCGCGAAAGCCTCGAGGTGCCCCGGACGCCGACAGGGGCGGCCCCGCGAGTGCGGGACCGCCCCTGCCGGGCAGTGCTGGTGCTACGAGGTGGCTGGACTCAGAAGTCCATGCCGCCCATGCCGCCGTCGCCACCGGGCATGGCCGGGGCGTTCTTCTCCGGCTTGTCGGCGATGACGGCCTCGGTGGTGAGGAAGAGCGCCGCGATGGAGGCGGCGTTCTGCAGCGCCGAGCGGGTGACCTTGGCCGGGTCGATGATGCCGGCCGCGACCAGGTCCACGTACTCACCGGAGGCGGCGTTGAGGCCCCAGCCGGTCTCGGAGTTGCGGACCTTCTCCGCCACGACGCCGCCCTCGAGGCCGGCGTTGATGGCGATCTGCTTCAGCGGGGCCTCGAGCGCGACGCGCACGATGTTGGCACCGGTCGCCTCGTCACCCTCGAGCTCGAGCTTCTCGAACGCGACGGTGGTGGCCTGCGCCAGGGCGACGCCACCACCGGCGACGATGCCCTCCTCGACGGCGGCCTTGGCGTTGCGCACCGCGTCCTCGATGCGGTGCTTGCGCTCCTTGAGCTCGACCTCGGTCGCCGCGCCGGCCTTGATGACCGCAACACCGCCGGCCAGCTTGGCCAGGCGCTCCTGCAGCTTCTCGCGGTCGTAGTCGGAGTCCGACTTCTCGATCTCGGCGCGGATCTGGTTGACCCGACCCTGGATCTGGTCGGCGTCACCAGCGCCCTCGATGATCGTCGTCTCGTCCTTGGTGGTGACGAACTTGCGCGCCCGGCCCAGCAGGGACAGGTCGGCGTTGTCCAGCTTGAGGCCGACCTCCTCGCTGATGACCTGACCACCGGTGAGGATGGCGATGTCGGCCAGCATGGCCTTGCGACGGTCACCGAAGCCGGGGGCCTTGACGGCGACCGACTTGAACGTGCCGCGGATCTTGTTGACCACCAGGGTCGCGAGGGCCTCGCCCTCGACGTCCTCGGCGATGATCGCCAGCGGCTTGCCGGACTGCATGACCTTCTCCAGCAGCGGCAGCAGGTCCTTGACCGTGGAGATCTTCGAGTTGACGACCAGGATGTACGGGTCGTCGAGCACGGTCTCCATGCGGTCGGTGTCGGTGACGAAGTAGGCCGACAGGTGACCCTTGTCGAAGCGCATGCCCTCGGTGAGCTCGAGCTCGAGGCCGAAGGTGTTGCTCTCCTCGACGGTGATGACGCCTTCCTTGCCGACCTTGTCCATCGCCTCGGCGATGAGCTCGCCGATGGCCGGGTCCGCGGCGGAGATCGAGGCGGTGGCCGCGATCTGCTCCTTGGTCTCGACGTCCTTGGCGGTGGCCAGCAGGTACTCGGAGACCGAGGCGACGGCCTTCTCGATGCCCTTCTTCAGGGCCATCGGGTTGGCGCCGGCGGCGACGTTGCGCAGCCCCTCGCGGACGAGGGCCTGGGCGAGCACGGTGGCGGTGGTGGTGCCGTCACCCGCGACGTCGTCGGTCTTCTTGGCGACCTCCTTGACGAGCTCGGCCCCGATCTTCTCGTACGGGTCCTCGAGCTCGATCTCCTTGGCGATGCTCACACCGTCGTTGGTGATGGTGGGGGCACCCCACTTCTTCTCCAGCACGACGTTCCGGCCACGGGGGCCGAGGGTCACCTTGACGGCGTCGGCGAGGGTGTTCATCCCTCGCTCGAGTCCGCGGCGCGCCTCTTCGTTGAACGCGATCATCTTGGCCATGTGGTGATGTCCTCCGAGCGTGGATCGCTGCACGGCCGGGTCCGGTGCCCGCGACGGACGGCACCCGCGCCGTGGACGCTCCTGCGGCCCACGCGCTGGTACCTCACCGTTCCGACCTGATTGGCACTCAGGGGTGCCGAGTGCCAGCCCGAAGTCTGGCACTCGCCCTGTGCGAGTGCAAGAACGGGGGGTCCACGAGGCTTGTTCCCGGGCCCGGAGACGCAGCGAGGCCCGGTCCCCGACCGGGGACCGGGCCTCGACCTGCTGGTGTCAGGCGCCCTGGACGGCGTCCGCCTGCGGACCCTTCTCGCCCTGGACGACCTCGAAGCTGACCCGCTGGCCCTCTTCGAGGCTCTTGTACCCGTCCATCTGGATGGCCGAGTAGTGGACGAAGACGTCCTGGCCGCCGTCGACGGCGATGAAGCCGAAGCCCTTCTCGGCGTTGAACCACTTCACGGTGCCCTGTGCCACGTGTGCTCCCACGGTCGTGCGTGCGGACGACACCTCTTGATCGAGGAGCCGGGGTCTCGCTCTTCCGCCCGTCAGAACGAACGTGGAACTCGAACCGCGCGGAACGGTACAGGACACAAGACCCCAGGTCACCGGTCCGTTGCACGTCCCGTCACCCGATGTGGTAACGGGTTCTCCGGCCCCTCTGCAGGGGCCTGCGCCGAGCGTGGCGGGCAGCGGGGCCCTCGCATCAGCCGATGAGGCCGGCCTCGCGCAGCGACCTCAGCGACGGCTGCACGTGGTGCGAGGGGCCGACGACCGGGAGCAGCGGGTCGAGGGTCTTCAGTCCCTCACCGGTGTTCAGCACGACGGTCTCCTGCGCCGGGTCCAGCAGCCCGTCCTCGACCAGCTTGCGCAGCACCGCGGTGGTGACGCCGCCCGCCGTCTCGGCGAAGACGCCGGTCGTGCGGGCCAGGTCGCGGATGCCGGCGACGATCTCGTCGTCCCCGACCCGGCCGACCGACCCGCCGGTGCGACGGATCGCGTCCAGCGCGTAGGGGCCGTCGGCGGGGTTGCCGATGTTGAGCGACTTGGCGATCCCGGTCGGCTTGACCGGCTTCACGACGTCCCAGCCGTTGTCGAAGGCGGTGGCGATCGGGTCGCAGCCGGCGGACTGCGCGCCGAAGACCTTCCAGCCGGTGTCCTCGACGATGCCGGCGGCGACGAGCTCGCGCCAGGCCTTGTCGACCTTGGTGAGCAGCGACCCGGAGGCCATCGGGATGACCACCTGGGCCGGGATCCGCCAGCCGAGCTGCTCGGCGATCTCGTAGCCCATCGTCTTGGAGCCCTCGGCGTAGTAGGGCCGGACGTTCTGGTTGACGAAGGCGGTGTCCTCGAACTCGTCGGTCTCGGCCAGCTCGCTGGTCAGCCGGTTGACGTCGTCGTAGGACCCGTCGACGGCGATCAGCGCCTGCCCGTACACCGCGGACTGGACGATCTTGCCGGGCTCGAGGTCGCTGGGGACGAACACGAAGGAGGGCAGCCCCATCCGGGCGGCGTGCGCCGCGACGGAGTTGGCCAGGTTGCCGGTCGAGGCGCAGGCGATCTTGGCGTAGCCGAAGCCCCTGGCCGCGGTGGCGGCGAGGCTGACCACGCGGTCCTTGAAGGAGTGGGTCGGGTTGGCCGAGTCGTCCTTGACCCACAGCCCGCCGGTGATCCCGAGCTCGGCGGCCAGCCGGTCGGCCCGCACCAGCGGCGTCATGCCCGGGTCGAGGGTGACCCGGTCGGCCGGGTCGTGGCCGACGGGCAGCAGGGCCGCGTAGCGCCAGATGTTCTGCGGCCCGGCCTCGATCTGCTGGCGGGTCACCGCCCGCATGATCGCGGGGTCGTAGTCGACCTCCAGCGGGCCGAAGCACTCGGCGCAGGCGTGCTCGGCGATGAGCCCGAAGGTGGCGCCGCAGTTGCGGCAGACCAGGCCGCGGGCCGGGTTCGGGGGAACCGGGCCGCCTTCGGTCACATCTGCCTGGGCGGAACCGGGAGCGGTCATGGTCATACGACGACTACCTCCTCATCTTCCCCGCGCCGGGCCGTCGAGCCGCGCGGGACGGATGTGGCACCTCTCGTGCGCAGGGGTGCGCACGGCGGTTGCCGGGGCTTCATCGGGCCGTGTCCCTCTGCCCCTCTGGATGAGTGGAACGCGCCGAGCCTACCCGGGGCGGCGGGCCCGACCCGGAACCGGTCAGGATGACCGGGTGGCCACCCGCATCGTCTACACCGACCTGGACGGCACGATGGTCGGCCCGCGGGGGTCCTTCTGGCACACCGCCGGTCGCGCCCTCACCCCCACCCCGGCCGACGCCCTCCTCGAGCTGCACCGGGCCGGCGTCGTCCTGGTGCTGGTCAGCGGCCGGACACACGCCCAGCTGGTCGAAGCCGCGCGGATCTTCGCCGCCGACGGCGCGATCTCCGAGCTGGGGTCGCTGGTCAGCTGGTCCGGCGGCCGGGAGACGCACCTGCTGACCGGGGAGCTCCCCGAGCAGTACGCCGGGCGCACGCCGATGTCGGTGATGGCGGAGCTCGGCGTGGTCGAGGCGCTCACCGCCGCGCACCCCGGTCGGCTGGAGTGGCACGAGCCCTGGCACACCACGCACTCGGCCGACGCGCTGCTGCGCGGCCGGGTCGACGCCGCCACCGTCGACGGCTGGCTGGCCGAGCGCGGCTGGGGGTGGCTGACGATGAACGACAACGGCGCCGTCCCGGCGACCCCGCGGATGACCCTGGACGAGGACGCGCTGCCGCCGCACGTCTACCACCTCATGCCGCGCGGGATCTCCAAGGGGACGGCCATCACCTGGGACCTCGCCCGCCGCGGGCTGACCGCGGCCGACGCCGTCGCGGTGGGTGACAGCGTCAGCGACCTGGAGATGGCGGCGGCGGTGGGCCGGCTGTGGGTCACCGCCAACGGGGCGGCCGTCACCGGCATGGGCGAGCTGCTCGCCGCCGTCCCCAACGCCTCGGTGACCGACCGCCCCATGGGCGAGGGCTGGGCCCAGGCCGTGCTCGCCTCGCTCTAGCGGAGTGCCACGGGCGCGTTCTCCGCGCCGTGGCACTCCATCACGAGGTGACGTCCTTGCGGGCGAAGTGGCGGAAGGCCAGCGCGGTGAACAGCGCGGACCAGGCCAGCCCCTGGACGACGCCGCGGAACAGGTCACCGGAGTCGACCGGGGTCTGCAGCAGGTCGGTCCAGGCGAAGTTGAACGCCGTCGGGAACCAGTCGCGGATGCCGCCCAGCTGCTCCACCGCCTCCAGCACCGCGAACACGACGGTGGTGAACACCGCCCCGCCGACCGCCGCCAGCGGGGCGTCGGTCACGGTCGACAGCCAGAACGCCAGCGTGCCGACGACGAGCAGGTGGACGGCGAGGTAGCCGACCATGCCGACCAGCCGGACCAGCGCGGTGCGCTGCTCCAGCGCGACGCCCACCGGCGTCTGCACGTCCCCGAAGCCGTAGGCGATGCCACCGGCGACCAGCGCCACGACGACCAGCAGCACCAGCGCACCGACCGACATCACCAGCGCGGCCAGCCACTTCTGCCGGAGCAGCCGGGCGCGGGGCACCGGGGTGGCCAGCGCGTAGCGCAGCGACCCCCAGGACGCCTCGCTGGCCACCGTGTCGCCGAAGAACAGCGCGAACACCACGACCAGGAAGAAGCCGGCGGTGGCGAAGAGGGTGAACAGGGTGAGGTTCAGCCCGCTCGCCGTGGCGACGTCGACCAGGTTCACCCGGGCGTTCGCCTCGGCTTCCTCCGCGCCGCCCAGCGCCAGGGCGCCGATCAGGATCAGCGGCAGCGCGGCCATCAGCACCAGGACGCCGATGGTCCGGCGCCGCTTGAACTGCCGGCGGAGCTCGACGCCCAGCCGCAGCGTCCGCTCCGGCCGGTACCCCGCCGCCGCGCCGGTCCCCCGGCTCGCCATTGTGGCCACAAAGGCGTTCTCGTCGGTCATGACTCCCCCACCAGCGACAGGAACGCGTCCTCGAGACGGCGGCGCGGGCTGAGCTGGTCGACCGCGACGCCTGCCGCGACCAGCGCGGTCAGCGCCTCCGCGCGTCCGGTCGGCCCCAGGTCGACGACCAGCCCCTCGTCGGTGCGCTCCACCGGGCCGGTGCCGGGCAGGCCGGCGAGGACCTCGGCGGCGCGGTCGGCGTCGGCGTCGTCGGCGAGCCCGATGAGCACCGCCCCCCCGGTGCCGACGATCTCCTCGACGGTCCCCTGGGCGATCTTCGCACCCCTCGCCATGACGACGACGTGGCTGCAGGTCTGCTCGATCTCGGCCAGCAGGTGGCTGGAGACGATGACCGTGCGGCCGGTGTCGGCGTAGGAGCGGAGCACCTCGCGCATCGCGTGGATCTGCGGCGGGTCCAGCCCGTTGGTCGGCTCGTCGAGCACCAGCAGGTCGGGGAGGCCGAGCATCGCCTGGGCGATCGCCACCCGCTGGCGCATGCCCTGGCTGTAGCTGCGCACCCGCTTGTCGATCGCGGTGCCCAGCCCGGCGACCTCGATCGCCTCCTCCATGTGCGCGTCCGCGCGGGGGCGGCCGGTCGCCGCCCAGTACAGGTCGAGGTTGTCCCGGCCGGACAGGTGCGGCAGCAGCCCGGTCCCCTCGACGAAGGACCCCAGCCGGGAGAGCACCGGGGCACCGGGGCGGGCCGCGTGCCCGAACACCTCGATGCGGCCCTCCGTCGGGCGGATGAGGCCCATCAGCATCCGCAGCGAGGTGGTCTTGCCGGCACCGTTGGGGCCGAGCAGACCGAGGACCTGACCGCGGCGCACCTCGAAGGAGAGGTCCCGGACGGCGACGAACCCGTCCTTGTAGGCCTTGCTGACCCCGACGAAGCGCAGCGGCACGTCCTCCCCGTCGGGCGAGGTCACCGCCAGCCGCCGGTCCCGGCGGCGACCCAGCAGCCGGGCGGCCAGCCAGCCGAGCAGCGCGAGCGCAGCCAGCACCGCGAGCAGCACCCACCAGCGGGCCGAGCCGGCGGTCGCCTGGGTCTGGCCGGGGACCTCGGGCACGGCCAGCGAGGTGCCCGCGGTCAGCCCGACGCTGTCGACGGCCGCGTCGGCCGGCAGCGCGTACGCCTGGTCGGTCGAGGAGACCAGCAACCGCATCGTGTGGCCGACCTCGAAGCGGTGCACGATCCCGGGCAGCGTGACCGCGACCTGGGTCGGTGCGGTCGGGTCGGCGGAGAGCCCGGTCAGCGCCAGCGGCGCGACCAGGCCGCTGGGCAGCGTCATCGAGCCGTCGGGGCCGACGTCGTAGAGCTTGGCGAACAGCGTCGCCGTCCCACCGGGGGCGGCGACCTCGAGGGTGACCGTCGGCGCGCCGACCACGTCGACGGCGTCGGTGAGCTCGGCGCTGTCGAAGGCAGCGAACTGGCCGGGGATCTCCAGCGTCGTGCCGCCCAGCGCGGCGGTCACCCCGCCGAGACCGGGCAGGGTGGACAGCGCGGCGGGGCTCCCGCCCGGCGGGGTGACCACCGGCTGGGTCGGCCCCTGCACGGTCACCTCGGTGCGGCGCACCGGGTCGTCGTCGGCCAGCCCGGGGTAGCCGGCGGCGTCGACGGTCTGCTCCCCGCCCTGCACCGCGCCGACCCCGCTGCCGAGCCCGGTGGGTGCCGGGTAGCTGAAGCCGGTGCCCGGGTCGGGGCCGGTGCCGCGCAGGTGGTGGTCGAACCAGCCGGCGACCTGGTCCCGCAGGTCGGCGGTGACGGCGTCGGAGGCGGAGCTGTCGTGGCCGCCGGCGTACCAGACGACCTTGACCTCGGTGCCGTTCGCGGCGATGCCGCGGGCGTTCGCGTCGGCCTCGCCCAGGCCGAACAGCGAGTCCTGGGTGCCCTGCACCAGCAGGGTGGGTGCGGCGATCCGGTCCAGCACCGTGGCGGGGCTGCTGCGGTCCAGGACGGCGGCGACCTCGGGGGTGAGCCGGCCGGTGGAGGCCGCGGACTGGTAGGCCGCGCAGATGTCGGCGCGGAACCGGCCGCAGGTCAGCGCCTGGGTCACCGCTGCGGGGTCGACGGTCGAGAGGTCGGGTGCGGTGCCACCCCCACTGCTGCCGCCGAGCAGTCCACCGAGCACCCCGTCGCCGGTGGGCACCGACCCGGCGCCGAAGAAGAGCCCGGACCACAGCCGCTTGAAGACGCCGGCCGAGCCGGTCCGCGGGGTGGCCGCCGGCGAGGCGGCGTCGTCGACCACGCCGGCCTGGTCGGGGAAGAGCGCGGTGGTCAGCGAGTTCCAGGTGATCTGCGGGGCGATGGCGTCGACCCGCTGGTCGTAGGCGGCCGCCAGCAGCGCCAGCGCGCCGCCGTAGGAGCCGCCGGCGATGCCCACCCGGGGGTCACCGGGCTGGTCGAGCAGCACGTCGTCCCGTTCCGCGAGGACGTCGAGCAGCGTGCTGACGTCGGCCACCTCGTACCGCGGGTCGTCCAGCCCGATCTGGCCGGTGCTGGCGCCGAAGCCGCGCGCGGACCAGGCCAGGACGACGTAGCCCCGGACGGCGAGGTCGCGGGCGTCGCCGGCGACGGAGGCCTTGCTGCCGCCGAAGCCGTGCGCCAGCAGGACCGCGGGGGCCGGGTCGGCGGCGCTGGCCGACCCGGGCAGGTACAGCGTGGTGTCCAGCTCGACGGCGTCCGCGCCCGAGCCCGAGGGGACCCGCGCGACCTCGGTGCGCACGTCCGCCGCGGCCCGCGCTGACGGGGTGCCACCGGCGAGCACGCCGGCCACCGCCAGCAGGACGGTGAGGAGGACGACGAGCCCGGCGCGGCCGCCCGGGCGGGGACCGACCGTCGCCGGCCCTGCTGCGGTGCGCACGACGGCGGCAACGCACGGGGAGGCCCCGTGGTTCCGTCGGCGGGCGATCAGGGCTGCCAGTTCCCGGTGACGACGACGACCAGACCCGGGGCGGTCTCGCCCGGCACGTCGAAGTAGCGGGCCACGGGCCCGGTCACGTCGGGGAACTGCTCGGTCAGCTGGGCGGCCGCCTGCTGCTGCACCGTGTCGCCCTCGGTGTAGTAGACGGTGGTGGTGGCGACGTCCTCCACCGGTGACTTGCCGGTGCCGGTGACCTCCCAGCCGGCGGCGGAGAAGGCGTCGCCGATGTCACCGGCCAGGCCGTTGATCGAGGTGCTGTTCAGCACGGTGATCGGCGCGAACACCGGCCCGACCGGACTCGCGACGACCTCGGCCGAGGGGGCGGCGGTCTCCTGGCTCGGCAGCGAGGCCGCCGAGGTGGCGGGGGCGCTGCCGGTCACCGGGGTCTGCGCGGCCGTCTCCGTCGTCCCGGGCGAGGTGAACGACCAGAAGCCCAGCACGCCGACGGCGACCACGACCGTGGCGACCAGGCCCTGCACGACCCGGCTCGACGAGCGCCGCGGGGCGTCGTCCGGCTCGCTGCCACGGCCGGGACCGCTCTGCGCGGGGATCGCCGGACCGGTGGGCGGCCCGCTGCGCCGGCCGGACTTCTTCCGGGCGGTCTCGGCGGCCTGCCGCTCCAACCGGGCGGCGGCCCGGCCGCCCACCGGCACGTCGGCGCGCCGGCGGACCGGCTCGGCCGCCGGTCCGGCGACGTCGGGCTCCGGGAGGTCCTGTGCGGCCGGGGCTCCGCGGCCGGCCGGCGGTACCGCCGGGGCCGGCGGCCGGGCGGGCGGCTGTGCCGGGCGCGCCGGTCGCGCGGCGGGCGCGGCCGGAGAGGGCGAGGCCACCGCGGACGCGGGGGTCGGCGCCGCACGGCCGGCGACCGGCGTGGCGGGGCCCGAGCCCCACGGCGACTCGGCGGGGGCCTGCCCGGAGACGCGCTGGGTGACGTCGTACGGCGGCGGCGTGGGCGGGCCGGGCTCGGCCGCCCAGCTCGGCATGCCCGTGGTGCGTGGCGCGGCATCCGGCCGCGCGACGTCCCAGGCGGTGGCGCCCGCGGCGGTCGCGCCGGGGGACGTCGCTGCGGCGTCGTCCCGACGCGGCGACGGCGGGGCCGGGCGGCCGGCGCCCGCGATCGCCGGCGAGGCCACCGAGGTCATCGGCCCGGAGGCCGGCTGCGGGACGGCCGGCGCGGCCGGGCGGTCCTGGAGGGCCGGCTGCTCCAGGGGCCGGCGGCGCTCACCCGTCTCCGGTGGGCGACCCGGTGCGGCGGTCGGGTCGAGGTCCGTGCGGCGACGGCCGGCTCCGGGCGGCGGGCCCCCGGCGGGGCGGGCCGGCGGACGACGGATCATCGGGTCCTCGCCGGAGGGGAGCAGCCCCTCCCGGCGGCGGTCGGCCCGACCGGACGGCGGCAGCGTCGTCGGGCCGCCGGTCCTCGGCTCGGACGAGGAGGGGATCAGCACGCGGCGCAGGTCGGCGTCGGCGTCGGTCCGGGGTTCGCGCGCCGGCTGCCCCAGCCGCGCGGGCGCCTCGCCGTCGGGCCGCCGACCACCACCGGTCGCCGCTGGCGGGATCCCGTCACTGCCTGGTGCCACATGCCTCCCCACAGTGAGAGAGGCTAGTCGCGCAGGGGGTCGCTGCCCAGGACCCGGCCGGAGCGCTGCCGCTGGCGCGCCCCCCGCATCCGGCGCAACCGACGCACCAGCAGCGGGTCTGTCGCCAGCGCCTCGGGACGGTCGACCAGGGCGTTGAGCACCTGGTAGTAGCGGGTGGCGGACATCCCGAAGCGCTCCCGGATGGCCTCCTCCTTGGCACCGGCGAAGCGCCACCACTGGCGCTCGAAGGCCAACATCTCCCGTTCCCGGGCGGGCAGACCGGCGGCAGCGCCGTCCCCTGGCGCCCCACCCGTCCCGGCAGCCCCGGCGTCCGGGGCCGGTTGGGGGGTCGCGGCCCGGTCGTCCCGCAGCTCGCTGCTCATCAGGGGTCTGCCTCCGCCGGCGGTCATCGAATGACACGACGGTAGTCCGCCCCGGCGCGCAGCGGAGGGATGCCGTCCTCAGCTGCCGACGGTCACCGGCGCGGCAGCGTCCCTTCGGGTGCTGTGCGCCTGCCGCAGGCTGTCCGCGGTGAAGACGATCAACGCCAGCCAGACGATCGCGAACCCGACCAGCCGGGCCGGCGGCATCGGCTCGCCCAGGACGAACACCCCGATCGCCAGCTGGATCAGCGGGTTCACGTACTGCAGCAACCCGACCGTCGACAGCGGCACCCGGCGTGCCGCAGCGGCGAACAGCAGCAGCGGGACGGCCGTGGCGACACCGGAGGACGCCAGCAGCAGCCCGTTGCCGGCGCCCTCGTGCGCGAACGCGGCCGAGCCCTGCGCCTCGAGCACCACGAGCACCACCAGCGCGGGCAGGAAGACCAGCGCCGTCTCGACGAACAGCCCGGGCGCGGCCTCCACCCGGACCAGCTTCTTCATCAGCCCGTACAGACCGAAGGAGCCGGCCAGGGCCAACGCGATCCACGGCGGGTGGCCGTAGTCGACGGTGAGCACGACGACCGCGAGGGCGGCCAGCGCCACCGCCACCCACTGCAGCCGGCGCAGCCGCTCCCGGAACACCACCACCCCGAGCAGGACGCTGACCAACGGGTTGATGAAGTACCCGAGCGAGCTCTCGACCACGTGCCCGGAGTTCACCGCGAAGACGAACACCAGCCAGTTGACGACGATGAGCACCGCGGCCCCGCTGAGCACCAGCAGCGTCCGCCGGTCGGCGAAGGCGGCGCGGACCTGCGGCCACCCCCGGAGCCCGGTCAGCAGCAACCCGATGAACAGCAGCGACCAGGCGACCCGGTGGGCGACGATCTCCAGCCCGCCGGCCGGCTCCAGCAGCGGGAAGTACAGCGGGAACAGGCCCCAGAGCAGGTACGCGGCGAGACCGGCGGCCACCCCGGTACGGCGTTCGTCCACCGGGGGACCGTACGCCCCGCGCCGAAGGTGCTGAGCAGGGCTCACGACCCCCGTGGGGCCCGTCACGCCGTGCTCGTGCTGCCCGCCGCTCCGGCAGCCCGCACCATGGACGCCGACTTGCCCGGCGGACGCCGCCCGGCAACGGCGAGAGGTGGGGGATGGACGCGGCCGAACTGCTGCTGCTGGCACTCGGCGCGGTGGGGGTGGCGGCGGTGTCCCGGCGGATGGGCTGGCAGACCCCGCTGGTCCTGGTCCTGGTCGGCTTCGTCGTCAGCCTGGTGCCCGGCGTCCCCGAGCTGGCGATCGACGGCGAGCTGCTGCTGGCCACCGTCCTGCCGCCGCTGCTGTACTCCTCGGCGCTGGGGGTCTCCTACGTCGGCTTCCGGGCCCTCTTCCACCCGATCGCGCAGCTGGGTGTCGGCCTGGTGTTCGTGACCGCGATCGTGGTGGCCCTGGTCGCCCGGGTCGTCGTCCCCGGCCTGCCGATGTCGGTCGCCCTCGTGCTCGGCGCGATCGTCGCCCCGCCGGACGCGGTCTCCGCCGCCTCCATCGGACGCAAGCTGGGCCTCCCCCGGCCGGTGATGACCGTGCTCTCCGGCGAGAGCCTGATCAACGACGCCGCCGCACTGACCTTCTACAAGGTCGCGCTCGCCGGGGTGTTCGGTGCCAGCGGGAGCCTGCTCGGCGTCGACTGGAGCTCCGCGGCGGGCACCTTCGCCCTCGCCGTCGTCGCCGGCGTGGCCACCGGGCTGGCCCTGGGCTGGCTGGTGCACACCCTGCGGATGCGGCTGGACGACCCGGTCGTGGAGTCGGTGCTCGGGCTGATCGTGCCGTTCGCCGCCTACCTGCTGGCCGAGGAGCTGCACGGGTCGGGCGTGCTCGCCGTGGTGGCGGCCGGGCTGTACCTCGGGCACCGCGGACCGGAGGCCGGCTACGCCACCCGGCTGCAGGAGCGGCCGCTGTGGTCCTCCCTGGACCTGCTGCTGGAGGCCGTCGTCTTCGCCCTGATCGGGCTGCAGCTGCGCTACGTCCTCGGCGCGGTGCAGGAGTCCGACCGGTCCGACGCCTCCCTGCTGGCCGCCGCCGTCGCGGTGCTCGCCGTGGTCGTCCTCGTCCGGTTCGGCTACGTGTTCGGGTTGGAGCTGCTCCGCCGGTCCCCTCGCCCGTCGCGGTCCGGGCTCACCCGGCCGGAGCGACCGCCGTGGACCTACCAGGCGGTCATCTCCTGGACCGGGATGCGCGGCGTGGTGACCCTGGCCGCGGCCGCGGCGCTGCCGGTCGAGGTCGACGGAGCACCGCTCCAGGACCGCGGCGCCGTGCAGTTCCTCGCCTTCGCCGTCACCATCGGCACCCTGCTGGTGCAGGGCCTGACCCTGCCCCGGCTGATCCGGCGGCTCGGCGTGCAGGACCAGGACCAACCGCAACGGGACGCCGAGGAGGAGCTGCACCTGCAGGAGAAGTCCACCGAGGCCGCGCTGGCCCGGCTCGACGAACTGGTCGCCGTGCTGACGCCCCGGATCGGGGAGGACAAGGCCAGGGAGTGGGACGAGCGGATCCGGCGGCCCCTGCTCGCCCGGACCGAGACGATGCACCAGGCGGTCCGGGCCGACGAGGAGGAGCAGGCCCAGCGCGGACGTCGCCGGGCGCAGACCTTCCGCCGGGTGCGCCAGCAGGTCATCGAGGTGCAGCGCCAGGTGCTGATGGAGGAGCGCGACAAGGGCCACGTCGACGAGGAGGTGGTGCGCGCCGTGCTGCAGGAGCTGGACCACGAGGAGGCCGCCGGCGCCAGCTCCTGGGTCACCCGTTTCTGACCTCCGGGACGGGCCGCACGGGGGGCCGGGTGCGCCTACCGTTGGCTGTGTGGACGCTGGACGCCCGAACCCGGCCCAGTGGCTCTGGTACGCCTACGGCGGCGGCCTGCCGCGATCGCTGTCGCCCTGGGTGCTGGAGGACACCACCCGGCACAGCTGGGTGCTGCGGCACCTGCTGCGGGCGCTCGTGCAGCTCGCCCCGGTCGTCGCGCTGTGCCTGCTGCTGCCCCCGGTCGACTTCGGCGTCCGGCTGACCGCGGCCGGCGGCGGCCTGGTCATCGGCCTGCTGTTCTCCCTGGCGTACATGACCGAGACCACCGAGCACCGCGCGGTGAAGGCCGGCTGGCCGCCGGGGACCACCGCGGCACGCCGGGAGGAGCGCGCCGAGCGCGAGCGGCTGGAGCGGAACGCCCGCTACCGCTCGGGCGGCTCCGGCAGCTTTGATTAGGAAAGAGGTACGGATCCCGGCGCGAGCCGGTCGGCGTGACGAGTGGGGGCCGGAGGCTTCCGCGAGGAGCACCGGCAACAGCTCAACGCAGGCGGGGCACGGCTCCTGGTCGCGGTGCGGCCCGGAGGGTCGCCATGTGGTCGGGCACGATGTGCCGGTGGATCGCTGCTTCTCCCGCCGGGGTCTGCTGGTCGCCGGGGGTGCCGGCGTGGGGGTGGTCGCGCTCGCCGCGTGTGGTGGCGGGACCGACGTGCCCGAGCTCACCGGGGTGGGCCCGGGCGACGTCGTCGTGCCCCTGTCCGAGGTGCCTCTCGGCGGCGCCCACGAGGTGTCGGTCGACGGACGACGGGTGGTGGTCAGCCGGCCCGCCGAGGGGACCGTGGTCGCCTTCGCGGCGCGCTGCACCCACCAGGGCTGCACCGTCCGAGCCACCGAGGAGGGGCTGGTCTGCCCCTGCCACGGTTCCGTGTTCGACCTCGCCGACGGGTCAGCGGTGCAGGGTCCGGCCACCGAACCCCTGGCGCCGGTCGGCGTGGCCGTCCGCGGCACCGACGTCGTCCTCACCTGAGGAAGGACCCCCTCGCCCCCCACCACTCGCGAGCTCGTGCCGGCCCCTACGAGGACGCCTGGTCCTCGACGCGGAAGCCGATCTTCAGGGTCACCTGGTAGTAGGCCACGTCGCCGTCGACGACCTGGCCGCGGATCTCCGAGGTCTGGAACCACTCGATGTTGCGCACCGTCTGCGACGCCTTCTTCACGGCCGTGCGGATCGCGTCGTCGACGCTGGTGGGAGAGCTGCCGACGATCTCGCTCAGCCGGTACACGTGGTCGCTCATGGAGGTCCTCCTCGAGATCGGCTGCCCGAACGGCAGCAGTCGCCTGCGACCCTGGCACACCCCGCAGGCGGCCGCGCGTCGCGATCGGCTCAGCCGGGACCGGCCCGGACCACCCGCCGGACCTCGGCGAGGTCGAGGTCGTAGGGGCCCAGCCGGGTGAGCACCCAGGTCGCGCCGGCCGCGGCCCACGGCTGCGGGTCCTCCCCCACCGGCAGGTCCACGACGACGTCGAAGCCCGCCAGCCCCTCGGCCCGTGCCGCGGCGACCGTCTCGCGGACCTGCGCCAGCCCCACCGGCTCGGGCACCGAGATGACGAACGCGCCCTCGTGCCGGGCGGCCCGGCGCAGCGGCGCGGCGTTCGGCCAGCGCCCACCGATCCAGAACGGGATGCCGCCGGGCCGGGTCGCCGTGGGCAGGAACTGCACGCCGCGGGCCGTGAAGTGGGTCCCGTCGTGGTCGACCTCCGCGCCGGACAGCAGCCGGCGGAGCAGCTCCAGCCCTTCGTCCAGCCGGGCGGCGCGCACCCGCGGCTCGAGCTCCTCGCCGAACCGGGAGAGCTCCCCCACCCCGCCGTCGTCGCCGAGCCCGAACCCGAGCACCAGCCGGCCGTCGGACAGCTGGTCCAGCGCGGCGGCCTGCCGCGCCAGCACCTGCGGACGGCGCCGGGTCAGCGGCGTCACCATCGGGCCGAACCGGATCCGCGACGTGCGGACGGCGATCGCGGCGCAGCAGGTCCACGGGTCGGAGATCGCCGTGACCGGGTCGGCGTAGAGCAGGTGGTCCCAGAGGAAGACCCCGTCCCAGCCGGCCTCCTCCGCCTCTCCCGCGACCTCGGCCACCAGCCGTGGGTCGGCCAGCACGTCGAAGGGCGCGAGGAAGAGCCCGCGCCGGCTCATCGTGCTGCCGCCCGCACGAGGTCGATCGCCTCGGCGACCGCCAGGGAGGACTCCAGCGCGGTGTGCCGCGGCGCCTCCTCCCCGGCCAGGACGGCGTCGACGTGCCGCAGCGCGGCGGTGAACGAGTGCTGGTCTCGGGTCGGCCGCTCGACCACCGGGTCCGCGCCCGGACGGCGCAGTTCGACGGTGCTCCCCGGACGAGGGTGGTACGGGTCGTCGATCCGGATGGTGCCCTCGGTGCCGCTGAGCACCGTCGTGGTGTCCGCACTGCGCCGGAAGCCGCAGGACAGCAGCAGCAGCCGGTCGTCGGGGTAGTCGACCAAGGCGGCGAGCTCGGTCTCGACCTCGGCGCCCCGGACGGCGGACGCGGCAGCCGTCAGCGCCGGGCTGCCGAAGAGCTCGGCGGCCAGCCGCAACGGGTAGCAGCCGACGTCGGCCAGCGCGCCGCCGGCCGTCGCCGCGGACAGCCGGATGTCGTCGGTGCCGCGGAGCTGGAAGTGGAAGGCACCGGAGATCTCGCGCAGTTCGCCGATCGCGCCGGTGGTCAGCAGCTCGACCAGCCGCTGGTGCTGGGCCTGGAACGGGAAGACGAACGCCTCCCACAGCGGCAGCGCGGCCCGCTCGGCCACCGCCAGCACCCGGCGCGCCTGCTCGGCGTCGACGCACAGCGGCTTCTCGCAGAGCACCGCCTTGCCTGCCTCCAGCGCTGCGACCGCCCACTCGGCGTGCAGCGGGTTGGGCAGCGGCACGTAGACCGCCTGCACGGCCGGGTCGGCCAGCACGGCCGCGTAGCCGGCGACGCCTCGGGCGACGCCGTGCGCCGCCGCGAACTCGGCCGCGCGGGTGCCGTCCCGGCTGCCCACGACCACCGCCTCAGCACCGGCCTCGGCCAGCGCGGGGAGGAAGCGGGACCGGGCGATGGAGGCGCCACCCAGCACACCCCAGCGGGTGCCTGCGGACGACGTCAACGGGCTGCCGAGGTGTGCACGGGAGCATCCTGCCCTGCCCGGCGGCGACCCAGGAGGGCCGGCCGGGGAGCGAGCCCCATGTCCGGATTGAACGGACGACCTTTCGCTTACAAGGCGAGTGCTCTACCACTGAGCTAATGGGGCGGGACGGAGCCGTCCACGAGGTTACCGGGAGCCGCTGCGGCCGGGCTGCCGCGTCGGCCGACGCGGGTGAGGATCAGGCCATGACGAACCCGGTGGTGGCTGTCCTCGGCACGGGCACGATGGGCGCGGGGATGGTCCGGTCGCTGCGCCGGGCGGGGATCCCGGTGCGAGCGTGGAACCGGGACGCGGCGAAGGCCCAGGCGCTCACCGACACCGGCGCCGAGGCCCACGGCTCACCCGCCGAGGCGGTCGCCGGGGTCGACGTCGTCCTGACCATGCTCTTCGACGCGGACGCGGCGATCGACGTGGTCCGCCGGGCGGCGCCGGCGGCCGGCACCACCTGGCTGCAGTGCAGCACCGTCGGGGTGGAGGGCGCCGAGCGCACCGCGGCGGTCGCCGCCGAACTGGGCCTGGCGCTCGTCGACTGCCCGGTGCTCGGCACCAAGGAGCCCGCCGAGAAGGGCGCGCTGGTGATGCTCGCCTCCGGTCCGGAGCAGCTCCGCGAGCCCCTCGCCCCGGTCCTGGACGCCCTCGGCTCCAAGACGCTGTGGCTCGGGAGGGCCGGGGCTGGGAGCCGGCTGAAGATGGCCTGCAACGCGTGGCTGTTCATGATCACCGCCGGAGCGGCGCAGTCGATCGCGCTGGCCCGCGGTCTGGGTGTCGACCCGCAGCACTTCCTGGCCGCCATCGAGGGCGGACCGCTGGACACCCCGTACGCGCACGTCAAGGGCGGGCTGATGATCGACGGGCGCTTCCCGGTCAGCTTCGGGCTCCCCGGCGCGACCAAGGACGCGCGGCTGATCTCCGACGCGCTCCGGTCCGCCGGCGTCTCCGACCGGCTGGACGCCGCGGTGCTGGAGACGATGGAGGCCGCGGCGGCGGCCCTGGACGACCCGGACGCGGCCGACGTCAGCGCGGTGATCGCCGGGCTGACCGACCCGCGCTGACCGACCCGGTCGAGCGCCCTGGTCAGGCCGCGTCGTAGCCGGCGGTCGGGTCGCCGGAGACGTAGCGCGACGGGTCGCTGTCCACGGTCGCGCCCTCGGCCAGCCACCGGTTGAACCCGACGGGGTCCCGCCGCTCGAGCTCGTCGAGCGCCTCCTCCCGCCGCTCGACCAGTGCCTGCCGCACGGCGGCGTCCCGGGCCTGGGCCAGTGCTGCGGAGGTGCGCAGCCACTCCCGGCCCAGCGCCTCGACGGTCAGCGTCGCCACCGGGCCGATGCCCGCTCCGGCGCCCGGCAGCGGGAGCACGGTGGCCCCGGTGCCGCGCGAGGTCGTGCGGGCCGACCGCACCGCCCAGCGCAGCAGCGCGCCGCCCACGGCCACGCCGGCCAGCAGTGCGGTCAGCGCACCGCCGGCCAGCACCACGCAGCCGCTGAGCACGAGCAGCACCGCCACCGTGGTGACCGCCGCACGCCAGGCGGTGTCGACGGCGGCCTGGCGGGGGCGCGGTGAGTCCCCGTCGCGGACGATGCCCGCTGCCAGGCAGGCGGTGACGATCGCAGCCAGCACGACGGCGACGAGCCCGGCCCCGCCCAGGGACACCCCACCGATGGCGGCGAGCGCGGCCAGCAGCAGCACCAGCACGGCGAGGGCGGAACGGGTGAGGAGTGCTCGAACCGGCACCGACGGCCTCCGGGACGGGAGAGGGGGCGTGAGGGACGACGGGGGCCGACCGCCCCTCCCCTTCCCCTGGCCTCGCATGATCACGCGCGCGCACGCCAGGAAACCAGCCGGCCGCGGAGAGTTGCTGGCCGTAGCGGCCGTGTCGCGTCCAGACAACTCACAGCGGACCACCAGTTCCGGACCAGTCCGCGGGCGCACAGTGGGGTCATCGCGACGGGGAAGGCCTGTCGGGACGTGGGGAAGGACCACCAGTGACTGAGCACAACCGCCCGGCCGACGAGACCGGACACGGCACGGACCGGAACGCGGCCGCCGGCGCTGGCTGGGCCGCGCAGCAGCCGGCCGCGCAGCAGCCGACCGCGCAGCAGCCCGGCGGCGCGACGGCTCAGCCCCTCGGTGGTCAGCCGGCCGCGCAGCCGCACCCGGGCGCCCAGCCCGGCCAGCAGCCCGTCCTGCCGCTCGGGCAGCACCCCACCCAGCAGTTCGGCCAGCCCGCCGCCGCGGCGCACCAGCCGTGGCCGCCGGCCGGCTACGGGACTCCCGGGTACCACCAGGCGCACGGTCAGCCCGCCGCGGGCGCGGTCCCGCCGGCCTTCCAGCCCCCGCTGCAGCCCGGGGTCCCTGCCCAGCCGGCCCGACGGCCCGGTCGCTGGCGGCTCGGCGTCGCCGCCGGTCTGGTCGGCGCGGCGCTGATCGGCGGCGGAGCCGGTGCCGGCGTGATGGCGCTGACCGACGACGGCGGCGTGGCGACCGCCAGTGGGACGTCGGCGCAGAGCGTCGTCATCAAGGACGCCGAGAACGCCACGAGCACCACGGCCGCGGCCGCGAAGGCGGCGCCCAGCGTCGTCACCATCTACGTGAGCGCCGGCTCGGGGTCCGGGTCCGGGTCCGGCGTCGTCCTCTCCGCCGACGGCTACGTGCTGACCAACAACCACGTGGTCACGCTCGACAGCTCGACCGACCAGGCGACGGTGCAGGTGCGCACCTCCGACGGCACGCTCTACGACGCCACCGTCGTGGGCACCGACCCGACCTCCGACCTGGCCGTGGTCAAGCTCAGCGACGCCAGCGGGCTCACCCCGGCCACGTTCGCCGACTCCGACGACGTGCAGGTCGGTGACCTGGCGGTCGCCATCGGTGCGCCACTGGGGCTGTCGAACACGGTGACCGACGGCATCATCAGCGCGACCAACCGCGCGGTGGCCACCGGCTCGAACACCGACCAGGCGGTGATCGACGCGCTGCAGACCGACGCGGCGATCAACCCCGGCAACTCCGGTGGTGCGCTGGTCGACGCCCAGGGCCAGGTCATCGGCATCAACAGCGCCATCGCCACCGTCGCCAGCTCCGACCTGCCCGGTCAGGAGGCCGCCCAGAGCGGCAACATCGGGGTCGGGTTCGCCATCCCGGCCAACACCGCCAAGCGGATCGCCCAGCAGATCATCGACACCGGGTCGGCCACCCACGCCCTGCTCGGCGTGAACGCCACCACCGCGTCGGACAACGCCGACTCGGCGGTCGGCACCGGCGCCCAGCTGGTCTCGGTGCAGGACGGCTCCCCCGCCGCCGACGCCGGGCTCCAGGCCGGCGACGTGATCACCGCGGTGGGCGACCGGTCGGTCACCAGCTCCACCGAGCTGACCGCCGCCGTCCGCAGCGCGCAGCCCGGTGACGAGGTGACCCTGACCATCCGCCGCGGCTCGGACAGCTCGAAGGTCGGCGTCACGCTCGACGCCGCCTCGAACTGAGCTGGGACCCCTCTGCCCCCCACCCCTCCCGAGCTCGGGGTGGGGCCCGGCAGAGGGGCCGCCTAGGCTCGGTCGGGTGCCGAGCCCGCAGCTGCCCAGCCACCAGCTGACCGTCCCCCTCACCGGCTCGCTCGACGACCCGCAGCGCGCCCGCGACCTGACGAAGATGAAGCGGCTGGCCACCGGCCTGTTCCTGCTGGCCGCGGCGGTCTTCCTGGTCTGCGTGCTGATCGGGGACGAGACCGGGGCCTGGGTCGGCTACGTCCGGGCGACCGCCGAGGCGTCCATGGTCGGTGCACTGGCCGACTGGTTCGCCGTCACCGCGCTGTTCCGGCACCCGATGGGGTTGCCGATCCCGCACACGGCGGTCATCCCGCGCAAGAAGGACCAGATCGGCACCAGCCTGGGCACCTTCGTGCAGGAGAACTTCCTGACCCGGCACATCGTCGAGGAGCGGCTGGACAGCATCGACGTCCCCGGCAAGCTGGGTGCCTTCCTGGCGGCCCCCGGCCGGGCCGAGCGGCTGGCCGATGACGCCGGTGCGGCGTTGGGCGCGCTGAGCGACCTCATCGCGGACGACGAGGTGCAGCAGACGGTGTCCGCGTTCGTCGACCGGAAGCTGCGCGAGACGCCCGCCGCGCCGGGGCTGGCCCGGGTGCTCGAGCTCGCCGTCGACGGCAACCGGCACCAGGAGGTGCTCTCCGCCGGGCTCTCCGGACTGGCGGAGTTCCTCGCCGACAACCGGCTGGTCTTCCGCACCCGGCTGGGCGACGCCTCGCCGGCCTGGGTGCCCGACTGGGTCGACGACAAGGTGTTCGACCGGGTCTTCGAGCTGCTGCGGAGCTTCCTCGCCGAGGTCGGCGCCGACCCGGAGCACCCCGTGCGCGAGATGTACGACCGACGGCTGCGGGCCTACGTGGCCAGGCTGCGCACCGACCCCGAGGCCGCCGCCCGGGTCGAGCACTTCAAGCTGGAGGTGCTGGAGCACCCCGCCGTCCGCACCTGGTCCGGCTCGCTCTGGACGACGGCGAAGGACTCCGTGCTCACCGCCGCCGCCGACCCGGACTCCGACCTCCGGGCCCGGATGGTGTCGGTGATCCGCTCCGGCGCCCGGCTGCTGACCGACGACCCCACCGTGCGCGAGCTGGTGCAGCGGCAGGCCCGCCGCGGCGCCGGCTGGGCGGTCGAGCGGTTCGCCGGGGACGCCGCCGAGCTGGTGGGCACCACGGTGGCCCGCTGGGACACCGAGGAGACCAGTCGGCGGATCGAGCTGCAGGTCGGCCGCGACCTGCAGTGGATCCGGGTCAACGGCACCGTCGTCGGCGGACTCGCCGGCCTGGTCATCTACACGATCGCCCAGCTGCTCTCCTGACCCCCGGGGGCAGAAGTGGCCACTTCTGCGATCTCGTGGCCTCGCGGCCCGGGGTGACCACGAGATCGCAGATGTCGCTCAGCCGAGGCTGAAGCCACTCCACTCGAAGCCGGGCGAGACGACGCAGGTCACCAGGACCTCCTCGTCCGCAGGTGCGGTGCACTGCCGGCGCCCGGCCGGCACCAGCAGCTGGACGGCGTCCGGTCCCAGCGTGTGCTGCTCGTCGGGGTCCTGGAGGTGCAGGGTCACGGTGCCCGGCCCGTGCCAGAGCCACAGCTCGTCCGCATCGACCCGGTGCCACACCGAGCGCTCACCCGCCGCCAGCAGGAAGAGGATCGCGGTCGCCGCCGGGCGGCCACCGGCAGCGGTCGGCGAGGTCCAGGTGCGCCGGTACCAGCCGCCCTCGCGGTGCGGCTCGAGCCCGAGCCGCACCGCCGCGGGCGGCCGTGCGCTCACCGGCGGGCGGAGGCCGCCGCGAACAGGGCGATGCCGGCGGCGACGCTGACGTTGAGCGACTCCGTGGACTTCGTGATCGGGATGGAGAGCACCACGTCGCAGCGCTCGCGGACCAGCCGCGACAGCCCGGCTCCCTCGGCCCCGACCACGAGCGCGATCGGGTCGCCGAAGCCGTCGTAGTCGTGGATGCTCATGTCCCCGTCGGCGGCCAACCCGATCGTCTGCAGCCCGGCGTCCTGGTAGGAGCCCAGCGAGCGGGCCAGGTTGGTGGCCCGGGCGACCCTCAGCCGGGCCGCGGCGCCGGCGCTGGTGCGCCAGGCCGAGCCGGTCATGCCGACCGCGCGGCGCTCGGGCACGACGACGCCGTGGGCGTCGAAGGCCGCGGCCGAGCGGATGATCGCGCCGAGGTTCCGCGGGTCGGTCACGCCGTCCAGGGCCACCAGCAGCGGCGGTCGCCCGGAGTCCCGGGCGATGTCCAGCAGGTCGTCGGGGTGCGCGTACTCGTACGGCGGCACCATCAGCCCGATGCCCTGGTGCAGCGCCCCGGCGGACATCCGGTCGAACTCGGCCTTGCCCACCTCGAGCAGCGGCAGCCCCCGGTCGGCGGCCAGCTGCACGGACTCGGCGATCCGCTCGTCGGTACCGCCCCGGGTCGTGTCGCCGGTGACGACGTACAACGCCGTCGCCGGGATCGCCGCCCGCAGGGCCTCCAGCACCGGGTTGCGGCCGAGCAGCAGCTCGGGCTGCTCCTCGTTGCGGCGCTGGACCCGGGCCCGGTTGTCCCGGCGCGCCGCGTCGGCCTGGGCCTTCTTGTAGGCCGGGTGGTGCGGCCGGGCGGAGGCCGGTGGGGTCGCGCCCCGGCCGGCCAGGGACCGGCGGTTCTTGCCACCGGTCCCGGCGGTGGCGGTCTTCTTGCCGGCGCCGGCCGAGCGGCCGCGTCGTTGGCTGTTGCCGGCCATCAGGTGGTCAGCTCCCATCGTGTGCCCTGGGGGGTGTCCTCGACCTGCACGCCCAGGGCGCCGAGCTGGTTCCGGATCGCGTCAGCTGACGCGTAGTCCTTGCGGGCCCGAGCGGCGGTGCGCTGCTCGAGGGCGAGCTGCACGAGGCCGTCGGTGACGTCCACGAGGCGTTCGCCCCCGCCGGCCCAGTGCGGGTCGAGCGGGTCGAGCCCCAGGACGCCGAGCATCGCCCGGACCGTGCCCAGCGCGGCGGCGACGCCCTCGTGGTCGTCGGCGGCCAGGGCGGTGTTGCCGGCGGTGACCGCCTCGTGCACGGCGGCGACCGCGGCCGGGGTGGCCAGGTCGTCGTCCATCGCGGCGGTGAACGCCTCGGCGAGCACCTGCTTGCCGGCGTCCGCGCCGACCCGCTCGGCGGCCCGGCGCACGAAGGACTCCAGGCGCCGGTAGGCGACCCCGGCCTCCTCGAGCGCGGCCTCGGTGAACTCGATCGTCGAGCGGTAGTGCGGGGCCACCAGGTAGTACCGGAGCTCCACCGGGCGCACCCGCTGGACGACCTCGTCGACCAGCAGCGTGTTGCCCAGCGACTTGCTCATCTTCTCGCCGCCCATGGTCACCCAGGCGTTGTGCAGCCAGTAGCGGGCGAACCCGTGACCGGCGGCCTGCGACTGGGCCCGCTCGTTCTCGTGGTGCGGGAAGCGCAGGTCGAGCCCGCCGCCGTGCAGGTCGAACTCCGGCCCCAGGTACTTCTCCGCCATCGCCGAGCACTCCAGGTGCCAACCCGGCCGGCCGCGGCCCCACGGCGTCGGCCACGAGGCGGTCTCCGGCTCACCGGGCTTGTGCGCCTTCCACAGCGCGAAGTCGCGGGGATCGCGCTTGCGCTCGTCGGTCTCGGTGTCCGCGGCCGGCTGCAGCTCACCGAGCCGCTGACCGGACAGCTCGCCGTAGCCGGGGAAGGACCGGACGTCGAAGTAGACGTCACCGTCCACGGCGTAGGCGTGGCCGCGGTCGATGAGCTGACCGATCAGCTCGACCATCTCCGGTACGTGCCCGGTCGCCCGCGGCTCGTACGTCGGCGGCAGGGTCCCCAGCACCTCGTAGGCCCGGGTGGCGGCCCGCTCGTTCTCGTACGCCCAGGCCCACCACGGCTCCCCGGCGGCCGCGGACCTGGCGAGGATCTTGTCGTCGACGTCGGTCACGTTGCGGACGTAGGTGACGTCGTGGCCGCTGTGCTGCAGCCATCGCCGGAGCACGTCGAAGGCCAGCGCGAACCGCACGTGCCCGATGTGCGGCGGGCCCTGCACGGTCAGGCCGCAGACGTACATGGAGACCTGTCCTGCACGCAGGGGCGTGAAGTCGCGCACGGCACGTGCGGCCGTGTCATACAGGCGGAGGGTCACCCTGCGGATTCTACGGGCGGCGCACCAGTGCTCCGGACCACGAGCGCGGTGGCCACCGCCGCCCGCCCCTCACCGCGCCCGGTGAGCCCCAGGCCGTCGGTCGTGGTCGCGGTGACACTGACCGGTGCGCCGAGGGCCGCCGACAGCACGGCCTCGGCCTCCGCCCGCCGCGGCGCGGCCTTGGGGGTGTTCCCGATCAGCTGCACCGAGGCGTTGCCGACCTCCCAGCCGGCGGCGGTGAGCACCTCCCGGACGTGGGCGAGCACGTGGGCCCCGCGTGCACCGGCCCAACGGGGATCGTCGGTGCCGAGCAGGCCGCCGATGTCACCGAGCCCGGCCGCGGACAGCACGGCGTCGGTGAGGGCGTGCGCGACGACGTCGCCGTCGGAGTGCCCCGCGCAGCCGTCGGCACCGGGCCACTCCAGCCCGGCGAGCCAGCAGGCCCGGCCGGCCTCGATCGGGTGCACGTCGGTGCCGATCCCCACCCGCAGCAGGCTCATGCCCGCACCTGCGTCACGGTTCGCCTCCGGGCTCGTTCCGCTCCTCGGCCGCTGGCGCTCGCTGCGATGCTCGCTCACCCGTCGCCTGCACGGTCAGCTCCGCCAGCGCCAGGTCGTGGGCCACCGTGATCTTGGCAGCGCGCTCGTCACCGGCGACCGTGTGCACCGGGATGCCGGCGGCACGGACCACCGAGGCGTCGTCGGTGAACTCCGCGGCGCTGCCGTGCGCGGCTGCGTAGGCGGCGACCAGGGTCGCCCGGTCGAACCCCTGCGGGGTCTGCACCCGGCGCAGGTGGGCGCGGGCGACGTCGGCGGCAACCACGCCGTCCTCGTCCACGACCACGGTGGTGTCGACGACCGCCAGCACCGGGACGACGGCGGTCGCGCCGGCGGCCAGCGCCGACAGCACCCGGGCCACGACGTCCGGCGGGGTCAGCGGCCGGGCGGCGTCGTGGACCAGCACGGCGTCGGCGTGGCCCCGCGCGGCGGCCAGCGCGGCCCGGACCGAGGCGGTGCGGGTGTCCCCACCGAGGACGACGTGCACGTCGCCGGGGAGGACGGCGGTGAAGGCGGCCCGCTGCGGCTCGGGGACGGCGACCACGACCTCGGCCACCCCGCCGGCGCGCAACGACTCGACGGCCCAGCAGACCAGGGGGCGGCCACCGAGCGGGACGAGCGCCTTGGGCAGTTCTGCGCCCAGACGCAGACCACTCCCGGCCGCTGCGACGATGCCGACAGCGTGCACGGGAGTGGTCTGGGTGTCTCGGGGGTGGTGCAGGGCGATCAGGAGGCGAGGACCTCGTCGAGCAGCAGCTCGGCCTTGTCCTCGTTGGTCCCCTCGGCCAGCGCGAGCTCGCTGACCAGGATCTGACGGGCCTTCGACAGCATCCGCTTCTCGCCCGCGGACAGGCCACGGTCCTTGTCGCGGCGCCAGAGGTCACGCACGACCTCGGCGACCTTGTTCACGTCTCCGGAGGCCAGCTTCTCGAGGTTGGCCTTGTAGCGTCGCGACCAGTTCGTCGGCTCCTCGGTGTGCGGCGCGCGCAGCACCTCGAAGACCTTGTTCAAGCCGTCCTGGCCGACGACGTCGCGGACACCGACGATCTCGGCGTTGTCGGCCGGCACGCGCACGGTCAGGTCGCCCTGGGCGACCTTGAGCACGAGGTAACGCTTTTCGACACCCTTGATGGTCCGCTGCTCGATCGCCTCGATGAGCGCAGCGCCGTGGTGCGGGTAGACAACGGTCTCGCCAACAGTGAAGCCCATGTGGATGTGACCCCTTTCGCTACCCCTAGGTTACCACGGCAGAATGCCGTCCGGCTCGGCGAAGTCCGACAAAAGCGCAGGTCAGCGGCCCGGCCGCGGTCAGCTCGCTCTTGACAGGAGGCGGTGGGTGTGCAGGTGACCGACGCCGCAGGACGTGCGGGCCCGGTGCGGCGCGGGATCGCGCTGGCCCGCGCGACGCACCTCGAGCCGGCCCTGGCGGTGAGCACCGTCGCCGTCCTGCTGGCGGTCGCGGCCGGGGTCGGCCCGGGGCGGACCGTCCTGCTCGGCGCGGCCGTCCTCGCAGGTCAGGCCTCGATCGGCTGGTGCAACGACTGGCTGGACGCCGACCGGGACCGCGCGGTCGGCCGGCAGGACAAGCCGGTCGTCCAGGGCGTGGTCACACCGGCGACGCTGCGTACGGCCGCGCTGCTCGCAGCCTCCGCAGCCATCGTCCTGTCCCTGGCGCTGGGCGTCGTCCCCGGCCTGCTGCTGCTGGTGCTCGTCGGCAGTGGCTGGGCCTACGACGCCGGGCTCAAGCGGACGGCGATCTCGCCCCTCCCCTACCTCACCGGCTTCGGCGCCCTGCCCGCCGGCGTGGTCGCCGCGGCGCCGGGCACGCCGGTTGCGCCGTGGTGGCTGGTCGCCGCCGGCGCGGCGCTGGGCGGGGCCGCGCACGTGGCCAACGTGGCCCCCGACGTCGCCGACGACCTCGCCACCGGGGTGCGCGGCCTGCCGCACCGGGTGGGCCCGGTGCCCTCGGCGGTCGCCGGCGCGGTACTGCTGGGCGTGGCGTCGCTGCTGCTGGTGCTCGGCCCGGCCGGGCCGCCCAGCGCGCTGGGCTGGACGGCCGGCGTGCTCGCGGCACCGGCCGTCGTGGTCGCCGCACTGGCCGGCAGCCCACAGGCCCGGCGGCTCGCCTTCCCGGCCGTGCTGCTGCTGACCGTGCTCGACGTCGTCCTGCTGCTGGCCGGCGGCGCCGCGCTGGGCGGTCAGGTCGCCTAGGGCGCCTCGGTGCCGCGCACCCGCTCCTGCTCGACGACCTCCTCGAGGCCCTTCAGCCGGCCCAGTCCGGCCAGCGGCTGGCGCATCCGCCGGTTGCCGGCCAGCCGTTCCCGGTTGCGCTCCAGGAAGGCCCAGTAACCGGCGGTGTAGGGGCAGGCGTCCTCGCCCAGGCGCTTCTTCGGGTCGTACCGGCAGCTCCCGCAGTAGTCGCTCATCCGGTCGATGTAGGCCCCGCCCGCCGCGTAGGGCTTGGTCGCCAGCACGCCGCCGTCGCCGTGCTGGCTCATCCCGACGACGTTGGCGACCATCACCCAGTCGTAGCCGTCGACGAAGACGCGGTGGAACCAGTCGGTCATCGCCAGCGGCCGGATGCCGCGCTGCAGCGCGTAGTTGCCCAGCACCATCAGCCGCGGGATGTGGTGCACCCAGCCGCGGTCGCGCACGTCGGCGACGACGGAGGACAGGCAGTTGGCGTCGATCGCCCCGGCGTCCAGCTCGCCGAGCCAGTCCGGCACCTCCTCGGTCGCGGCCAGCGCGTTGCCGTGCCGGTAGTCCCGGCCCAGCTGCCAGTAGAGGTGCCAGATCCAGTCCCGCCAGCCCATCACCTGGCGGACGAAGCCCTCCACGGAGTTCAGCGGCAGCGGGTCGCCGGCCGCGACCGACTCGCGCCAGGCCAGCTCGGCGCGGTGCACGACGTCGGCCGGGTCGGCCAGGCCGAGGTTCAGCGACGCCGACAGCATCGAGTGCGCCAGCCACGGGTCGCCGGCCAGCATCGCGTCCTCGTGCGGGCCGAACGCCCGCAGCCGGTGGGTCAGGAAGTCGGTCAGCCGCTCCTCGGTCTCGGCGGCGGTGACCGGGAACAGCCGGGGGCCGTCGTCGCCGACGAAGGCCACGTCCCCGTCGGCCACCCAGCGGTCCAGGTCGGCGCGGACCTGCTCGTCGATCTCGTCCTCGACCGGCAGCCAGGGCGCCGGCACGGGGACCCGCCCGTCGGCCGGCGGTGGCTCCCGGTTGTCGTGGTCGAGGTTCCAGGTGCCGCCGGCCGGTTCCGCGCCGTCCATGAGGACGTCGTGCACGCGGCGCGCCGTGCGGTAGAAGTCGTCCATCAGCAGCCGCTCGCGGGTACGACCGCCCGCCCAGCGTCGGAAGTCGGCCTGCCGGGTGACGAACCCGCGGGCCTCCAGCACGGTCAGGTCGCGACGGCGCAGCACGAAGTCGCGGGCCGGCCAGGTGGTCGGCGCGCACACCGACAGCGGCCCCGGCACCTGGTCCAGCGCCTCGGCGTAGGTGTCGGTGCGCAGGAAGACCGCCTGGTCGCCGAGCTCGGCCGCGCGGTGCCGGAGGGCCGACAGCAACAGGTGCGCCTTCTGCCGGTGGAACCGGCGCCGGCGGAAGACCGACCGCGACTCGACCAGCAGCACGGGCTGGTCCGGGGCGTCCAGGAAGTGCGGCCCCAGCTGGTCGGCGAACAGCCACCGCCGGGTGTCCGGAGCCCGGGCGGGGAAGTCGCCGAGCGCGGGGTCCCCGTCGCCCGGCATCTCCCCGCCGCCACCACTGCCCGACCGTGCCGCCATCTGCCGCACCTCCCAGCGGACATCCTGTGCGGACCGTTAGGCTCAGCGCGACTCGTGTCATCGGAGCACTCGGTGACCGGCACGTCCTCTGGAGGTCGACCCCTGTGAACCGCGGACTGCGCGCTGCCGCGACGGCTGTGCTCTTGCTCTCCCCCGTGGCGCTGGGCGCCTGCAGCGCCGGTCAGGTCGCCCAGACCTCCGAGCAGAACCGGGACAAGGTCGGCGCCATGACCGGCGTCGGGGACCTCGCCCTGCGCGCGGTCGAGCTGCCCTACCCGACCGGCGGGGTGTACCCGCAGGGCAGCAGCGCCCGGCTGCTGGCCGCGGTGGCCAGCTCCGCCGAGACCGACGACACGCTGGTCCGCATCGAGGGTGACCAGTTCGACAGCGTCGAGGTCGTCGACCCGCAGGCCGTCGCCGAGCCCGCCACCAACAGCGGCTCGCTGGACCTCGCGGTCCCGGCCGGCGGGATCCTGTACCTGGGCAACGGCACCGGCCCCTCGGTGACCCTGGTCGGCCTCGCCGACGACCTGGGCGTGGGCCAGTCCGTCAACGTGACCTTCACCTTCGAGCAGGCCGGCTCGGTCACCGCCCAGGTCCCGGTCGGCACGTCGCCCCGCGACCTGCCCCGCGGCGAGCCCTTCGACTTCCACACCGAAGCGGGCGTGGAACAGCAGGCGGGCGGCTGAGCCGCAGGGCTCCCGCCTCCTCCGCCCGTCCCCCGGACTGTCGTACCCCGCTGCCACGCTGACGGCGTGCCAGCATCCGGTGTGAAGTCCACCCGCCCCGCCCATCGCTGCACCGAGTGCGGCTACACCTCGGCGAAGTGGGTCGGCCGCTGCCCCGAGTGCCAGGCCTGGGGCAGCATCACCGAGGTCGGCGCCGTCGGCTCCTCGCCGCTGCGGTCGGTCTCGGCCGGCCCGGTCAGTGCCAAGGCCAGGCCGATCGGCCAGGTCGAGCTGGCCGGGGCGCGGGCCGTGCCCACCGGCATCACCGAGTTCGACCGCGTGCTCGGCGGCGGTCTGGTGCCCGGGGCGCTGCTGCTGGTCGCCGGTGAGCCCGGCGTGGGCAAGTCCACGTTGCTGCTGGAGGTCGCCCACCGGGTGGCCGCCGCGAACGGGCCGACGCTGGTCGTCTCCGGCGAGGAGTCAGCCGCCCAGGTGCGGCTGCGTGCCGAGCGGATCGGCGCGCTGCACGACGACCTCTACCTCGCCGCCGAGACCGAGCTGTCCGCCGTCCTCGCCCACGTGGAGGACGTCGCCCCGACGCTGCTCGTGCTCGACAGCGTGCAGACCGTCCGCTCCCCCGCCGTCGACGGCACCGACGGCGGCGCCACCCAGGTCCGCGCCGTCGCCACCGCGCTGAGCGCGGTGGCCCGCAGCCGGAACATGACCGTGATCCTGGTCGGCCACGTCACCAAGGACGGCGCGATCGCCGGCCCGCGGGCGCTCGAGCACCTGGTCGACGTGGTGATCTCCTTCGACGGCGAGCGGCACTCCACCCTGCGCCTGGTGCGGGCCACCAAGAACCGGTTCGGTCCGGCCGACGAGATCGGCTGCTTCGAGATCGGTGACGGCGGCGTGGTCGGCGTCCCGGACCCCTCCCACCTGTTCGTCTCGCGTCGGTCCGCCCCCGTGCCCGGCAGCTGCGTCACCGTGACGATGGAGGGCAGCCGGCCGCTGCTGGCCGAGGTGCAGGCGCTGGTCGCCTCCTCCGGTGGCGGGGGCTCGCCGCGGCGCGCGGTGAGCGGGCTGGACTCCCAGCGGGTGGCGATGGTCAACGCCGTCGTCGAGCGCCGCGGCGGGGTGCGGCTGGCCGACGCCGACGTCTTCGCCGCCTCGGTCGGTGGCGTGCGGATCATCGAGCCGGCCGCCGACCTCGCCCTCGCCCTCGCCATCGCCTCGGCGTCCAAGGACCGCCCGGTGCCCGCGGGGCTGATCGCGCTGGGCGAGGTCGGCCTGTCCGGGGAGATCCGCCGGGTCGGCGGCACCGCCCGGCGGCTGGCCGAGGCCGCGCGGCAGGGCTACACGGCCGCCCTCGTCCCGGAGGACTCCGGCCCCGCACCCAAGGGCATGCGGCTGATCGAGGTCCCCGATCTGGGTGCCGCCATCGCGCGCCTCTGGTGACGCTCCGCGAGCACCTGCGGGCCAGGTCACACCCGCGGGGGACCCGAGGTGGTCGGCGGCTCGCCCCCGCCCCGTAGAATTGGCCGCCGTACCGCCCGACCGTCAGGAGCGCACGTGCCCCCCGCTGTGGACCCTGAGGCCTCGTTGCGGGAACTGCTCGGCCGGATCGCCCCCGGCACCGCTCTCCGGGACGGTCTGGAGCGGATCCTGGCCGGCCGGACTGGAGCGCTCATCGTCCTCGGCTACGACCGTGTCGTCGAGTCGCTGTGCACCGGTGGCTTCGCCCTCGACGTGGCCCTGTCGGCCACCCGGCTCCGCGAGCTGGCCAAGATGGACGGCGCGGTCATCGTCTCCTACGACGGCACCCGGATCGTCCGCGCCGGGGTGCACCTGATGCCCGATCCGACGATCCCGACCGAGGAGTCCGGCACCCGGCACCGCACCGCCGAGCGGGTGGCGCTGCAGACCGACTTCCCGGTGATCTCGGTCAGCCAGTCGATGCACATCATCTCGGTCTACGTGGCCGGCCGCCGGTACACCCTGGAGCACCCGACCACGATCCTGGCCCGGGCCAACCAGGCGCTGGCCGCCCTCGAGCGCTACAAGCTGCGGCTGGACGAGGTCGCCTCCACGCTGTCGGCGCTGGAGATCGAGGACCTGGTCACCGTCCGGGACGCGATGAGCGTCAGCCAGCGGCTGGAGATGGTCCGCCGGATCGCCGACGAGATCGAGGGCTTCGTCGTCGAGCTCGGCACCGACGGCCGGCTGCTCGCCCTGCAGCTGGACGAGATGCTCGCCGGCGTCGAGGAGGACCGCGGGCTCCTGGTCCGGGACTACCTGCCCAGCGGGCGGCGCAACCGCTCCGGCGAGGAGGTGCTCGCTGACCTGCGGGCGCTGTCCGCCACCGAGTTGCTCGACCTGTCCGCGGTCTCCCGGTGCTACGGCCTGCCCACCTCCCCGGACGCGCTGGACTCCCCGGTCAGCCCGCGCGGTTACCGGCTGCTGGCCCGGGTGCCCCGGCTGCCGGCCGGGATCATCGACCGCCTGGTGACGCACTTCGGTGGGCTGCAGAAGCTGCTGGCGGCCACCATCGAGGACCTGCTGGCCGTCGAGGGCGTCGGTGAGGCCCGCGCCCGCGGCATCCGCGAGGGGCTGTCCCGGCTCGCCGAGACCTCCATCCTCGACCGCTACTCCTGAAAGGACCCCGCTGCCCTACGGCCCCCTCGCAGGGACCCGCTGCGAGTGGCGAGTGGCGGGGGGCGAGGGGGTCCTTCGTCACGTGAGCAGGAAGGTCGCGTCGCCGCTGGCCTTGGTGTCCAGCCGGCCGCGGAGCACGTAGCTGCCCGCGCCGGGCGCCGTGCGGTCGGCCGTGCAGCCCGGCGCGCTGCTCAGCCCGCTCCAGAGCACCGGGAACACCACGGCTTCCCCCGGCTGCAGCGTCCTGGTGTCCGAGCTCGCCTCCGGGAAGCAGTCGTTGCTGCCCCACAGCCGGTTGCCCGCACCGTCGAGCAGCACGATCTCTTGCAGGCCCTTGTCCAGCGTCCGCACGCAGGCGACCGGCGAGACGTTGGTGACCACGAGGTCGAACGTCGGCTTGCCGCCCACCGGGCTGCTCGCGGACTCCGGGCGGACGTCGACCGTGATCATGTCGTCGGTGCACGGCCCCCCGGCGACCGGCCCGGCCGGCGCTGTGCTGGTCACCGGCGCAGCGGCCGATGTGGTCGGGACCGCGGTGGGGACCTCGACGGCGGCCAACGACGGCAGCACCTGCTCCAGTGCGGGCGTCGGCGCGTCGCCGGTCGCCCCGGCCGCGGCCACCGTGCTCGACGCCGGGTCCGAGCCCCCCGGGTCGCCGGTGGCCACGGCGACGCCGAGCCAGCCACCTCCGCCGAGCACGCCCAGGGTGCCGACGAGCACCAGCAGGCGCCGCCGCCAGTAGACGGCGGTGGGCAGCGGGCCGACCGGGTGGAGCACGTGGCGACGCTAACCGGCGGTCCGCTCGCTGGCCGCACGCCACGCCACGCCATCTCCGAGCCCGTCTGCGCAGGTCACACGGTTGTCACTCGATCGCACGGACTCGATCACCCACCGTGGCGGACGGGTCCCGCGCGGGTCTCGTGGACGAGCGGGGCAGACTGCGTGGTCGTGAGCAGCACGTCCCCCGCAACCCCCGCCCCCGGTCCGACCGACGAGCCGGTGGGTGAGGTCGTCGTCGACTGGTACGCCGGTGCCGCGCGAGACCTCCCGTGGCGAGAGCCGGACACCGACCCCTGGGCCGTCCTGGTCAGCGAGGTGATGCTGCAGCAGACCCCCGTGGCGCGCGTGGAGCCCGTCTGGCGGGAGTGGCTGGCCCGGTGGCCCACTCCCACGGCGATGGCGGCAGCGAGCCCGGCAGAGGTGATCCGCGCCTGGGGGAAGCTCGGCTACCCCCGCCGTGCGCTGCGCCTGCGGGAGGCAGCTGTCGCGATCACCGAACGGCATGCCGGCGCGGTCCCCGCCGAGGTCGACGACCTGGAGGCGCTGCCCGGGATCGGGACGTACACCGCGCGGGCGGTCTCCTGCTTCGGTCACGGACGACGTCAGCCGGTGGTGGACACCAACGTCCGCCGGGTCGTCGCGCGGCTGGTGCACGGGCGGGCCGAGGCGGCGCCCGCCCGCGCCGCCGACCTGCTGGACATCGCCGCGCTCGCTCCCGCAGACGACGAGCGGGCCGTGCGCTTCTCGGTGGCCGTCATGGAGCTGGGCGCGCTGGTCTGCGTGGCCGGGAGGCCCCGCTGCGCCGCCTGCCCGGTGCGCGACCGCTGCGCCTGGCGGCTCGCCGGGTCCCCGGCGCACGACGGTCCGCCGCGGCGGGTGCAGCGCTTCGCCGGCACCGACCGACAGGTGCGGGGTCGGCTGCTGGACGTCCTGCGCGCCGCCCACGAGCCGGTCGAGCCCGACGCCCTGGTCCCGGCATGGGAGGACGCCGTCCAGCGTTCCCGCTGCCTGGACTCGCTGCTGGTCGACGGTCTCGTCGTCCAGACCGAGGATGGCCGGTTCGCTCTCCCCGGGTGACGGCCCTCGCGGCAGCTGCTGACCTCAGCGGCGGGGTCTCCGGGGCGGGGTGCGGTCCCGGAGCGTGAGCAGGGCTCCGACCAGGACGGCGACGACGGCCACCGTGTAGACCACGACCCGCGCCCAGCCCGGCCAGCTCCGGTCGCCCGTGACGGCCAGCGTGGCGCCGATCATCGCGGCGGCGATCAGCAGCCCGCCGTAGACCGGCGTCCGCATCGGGTGGTCACCACGTGCCATCCCCGCACCCCCCGGGTCCTCGGTCGAGCGCAGGCACGTGATCGCGGGTACTTGATCGCGCGAAAGTGCAGGTGTGCGGCGACGACGGAGGGCCGCCACCCGCGGTGCGGGTGACGGCCCTCTGTGCCGTGCTGGCTCCGGGTTACTCGGCGGCCTGTGCCGCCGGACCGTCGTCGTCCACGTCGGGGGCCGTGAGGGCCACCGGCGGGGTGTCGGGCAGGTCGACCGGCTTCGCCTCACCGCGGAAGGTGAAGGTCGACGCGGTCGGGTCCGCGTTCTCCTCGACGTCCACGACGATGATCTGCCCGGAGGTGATCTCGCCGTAGAGGATCTTCTCCGACAGCGTGTCCTCGATCTCGCGCTGGATCGTCCGACGCAACGGACGGGCACCCAGCACCGGGTCGAACCCACGAGCCGCCAGCAGCTTCTTCGCCGCCGGGGTGACCTCGAGCGACATGTCCTTGTTCGACAGCTGCGTCTCCACCCGGTTGAGCATCAGGTCGACGATGTGGACGATCTCGTCCTCGGTCAGCTGGTGGAACACGACGATGTCGTCGATGCGGTTGAGGAACTCCGGCCGGAAGTGCTGCTTGAGCTCCTCGTTGACCTTCTGCTTCATCCGGTCGTAGTTGCTGGCCGTGTCGTTCCCGGACTGGAAGCCCAGGCCGACCGCCTTGGAGATGTCCCGCGTCCCGAGGTTCGTGGTCAGGATCAGGATCGTGTTCTTGAAGTCCACGATCCGGCCCTGGCCGTCGGTCAGCCGGCCGTCCTCCAGCACCTGCAGCAGCGTGTTGAAGACATCGGCGTGCGCCTTCTCGATCTCGTCGAAGAGGACCACCGAGAACGGCTTGCGCCGGACCTTCTCGGTCAGCTGGCCACCCTCGTCGTAACCGACGTAGCCGGGAGGGGCACCCACGAGCCGCGACACGGTGAACTTGTCGTGGAACTCGCCCATGTCGATCTGGATGAGCGCGTCGTCCTCGCCGAACAGGAACTGGGCCAGCGCCTTCGCCAGCTCCGTCTTACCGACACCCGAGGGGCCGGCGAAGATGAAGGAGCCACCCGGACGACGGGGGTCCTTGAGGCCCGCCCGCGTGCGCCGGATCGCCTGGCTGACGCTCTTGATGGCCTCTTCCTGGCCGATGATCCGCTTGTGGAGCTCGTCCTCCATGCGCAGGAGGCGAGTGGTCTCCTCCTCGGTCAGCTTGAAGACCGGGATGCCCGTCCAGTTCGCCAGGACCTCGGCGATCTGCTCGTCGTCGACCTCGGCGACGACGTCCATGTCGCCGGCCTTCCACTGCTTCTCGCGCTCGGACTTCTCGCCCAGCAGCTGCTTCTCCTTGTCGCGGAGAGACGCGGCCTTCTCGAAGTCCTGGGCGTCGATCGCCGACTCCTTCTCGCGGCGGATGCCGGCGATCCGGTCGTCGAACTCGCGCAGGTCCGGCGGTGCGGTCATCCGCTTGATCCGCATCCGGGCGCCGGCCTCGTCGATCAGGTCGATGGCCTTGTCCGGGAGGAAGCGGTCGGAGATGTACCGGTCGGCCAGCGTCGCAGCGGCCACGAGGGCGCTGTCGGTGATGCTGATCCGGTGGTGCGCCTCGTAGCGGTCGCGCAGGCCCTTGAGGATCTCGATCGTGTGGGCCAGCGTCGGCTCGCTCACCTGGATCGGCTGGAACCGGCGCTCGAGAGCGGCGTCCTTCTCCAGGTGCTTGCGGTACTCGTCGAGCGTGGTGGCACCGATGGTCTGCAGCTCACCACGGGCCAGCATCGGCTTGAGGATGCTCGCCGCGTCGATCGCGCCCTCGGCAGCACCGGCACCGACGAGGGTGTGGATCTCGTCGATGAACAGGATGATGTCGCCGCGAGTGCGGATCTCCTTGAGGACCTTCTTGAGCCGCTCCTCGAAGTCACCGCGGTAGCGGGAACCGGCGACGAGGGCACCCAGGTCGAGGGTGTAGAGCTGCTTGTCCTTCAGCGTCTCGGGCACCTCGCCCTTGACGATCGCCTGGGCCAGGCCCTCGACGGCGGCGGTCTTGCCGACGCCGGGCTCGCCGATCAGGACGGGGTTGTTCTTGGTGCGGCGGGACAGCACCTGCATGACCCGCTCGATCTCCTTGGCCCGGCCGATGACCGGGTCGAGCTTGCCGTCGCGGGCGGCCTGGGTCAGGTTGCGACCGAACTGGTCGAGGACCAGCGAGGTCGACGGCGTGCCCTCGGCGGGGCCGCCGGCGGCGGCCGGCTCCTTGCCCTGGTAACCGCTCAGCAGCTGGATGACCTGCTGGCGGACACGGTTGAGGTCGGCACCCAGCTTGACCAGGACCTGGGCGGCGACGCCCTCGCCCTCACGGATCAGGCCCAGCAGGATGTGCTCGGTGCCGATGTAGTTGTGGCCGAGCTGCAGCGCCTCGCGCAGCGACAGCTCGAGGACCTTCTTGGCACGCGGGGTGAAGGGGATGTGCCCGGACGGCGCCTGCTGGCCCTGCCCGATGATCTCCTCGACCTGCTGACGCACGCCCTCCAGCGAGATGCCGAGGGACTCCAGCGCCTTGGCAGCGACGCCCTCACCCTCGTGGATCAAGCCCAGGAGGATGTGCTCGGTGCCGATGTAGTTGTGGTTGAGCATCCGGGCCTCTTCTTGGGCCAGGACGACCACGCGACGGGCTCGGTCGGTGAACCGTTCGAACATCTGCTGCTTCTCCTCTGACCGGCTGGACCTGCTGTGCTCGTGCCCCCCTCGCAGGGGACGGTGGACACCCGACGTTCGTCGGCGCGCTGGGCACCGGTCGTTCCACTGTAGTTCGCACCACCCACCCGGCGTCGAGATGATGCCGTCGGACCGGCGGGGTGGCTCGATGGAGACAACTGTCGTCCCACTGAGGGTGTTCCGCCGCCTTTACGCCGTCAGCGGACGACTGCCCCGCCAGCCCCACCCGCACCAGCCCCGGACACCACGACGGCCCGGCTCCCCGTGACGGGGAACCGGGCCGTACGCAACACGGAGGACCTGCCTGCCCCCACCACTCGCGCGCTCGCGGCGGGGCCCTGCAGCCAGGCCGTCAGTGGGCGGCTTCGAAGGCCTCGACGACGCTGGCCGGGATGCGGCCGCGGTCGCTGACCTCGTGGCCGTTCTTGCGGGCCCACTCACGGATGGCGCCGGCCTGCTCGCGGTCCATCCGGCCACCGCCACCGGTCGCCCGGGACCGGCCGGCACCGGAGGCACGGGTGCCGCGGCTGCTCACCTTGCGGGCGGCCGAGACGTACTTGCCGAGCACATCGCGCATCTCGTTCGCGTTCTTCTCGGAGAGGTCGATCTCATACGTCGTCCCGTCGAGGGCGAAGGAGACGGTCTCGTCAGCGGAGATGCTGTCATCGAGGTCGTCGCTCAAGATGACCTGGACCTTGCGTGCCATTTGTCTGCTGCTTCCTGTTGCGCCGGACATGCGGACTGTCGTATTGCCGCCCCGTGATCGACGGCCCATTCCACCACATCGGTCGGCTGTGACACCAATGCCGGTGCAAATGCCGACAGAATGCCCCCGAACAGGTGACGCTATTGGTGCAGCGGGCGCACGAGGGGGAACAGGATCGTCTCCCTGATGCCCAATCCGGTGAGCGTCATCATCAGCCGGTCGATGCCCATCCCGACACCGGCGGTCGGCGGCATCCCGTACTCGAGGGCCTCCAGGAAGTCCTCGTCGAGGGCCATCGCCTCGGGGTCGCCGGCGGCGGCGAGCAGCGCCTGCTGGGTGAACCGCTCCCGCTGGGCCACCGGGTCCACCAGCTCGGAGTAGCCGGTGCCGCGCTCGATCCCGCCGATGTAGAGGTCCCACTTCTCGGCAAGACCCGGCGTCGAGCGGTGCGCCCGGGTCAGCGGGGAGGTGTCCAGCGGGTAGTCGATGACGAACGTGGGCGACTGCAACGTGTGCTGCACCAGCGCCTCGAACACCTCCTCGACCACCTTGCCCGGCAGCCACGCCGGGTCGACCCCGATGTCGTGGGCAGCGGCGAGGGCGCGCAACTGCTCGACCGGGGTCTGCGGGGTGACCTCCTCCCCCACTGCCTCCGACACCGCGGTGTAGAGCGGGATCTGCGGCCACTCTCCGGACAGGTCCAGTTCCGTGCCGTCGTGATGACGCGCCACGTGGTCGCCGAACAGCGCCGCACAGCATTCCTGGACGAGCTCGCGGGTGATGCGCGCGCCGTCGGAGTAATCGCCGTACGCGGCATAGAACTCGAGCATCGCGAACTCCGGCGAGTGCGAGGAGTCGGCACCTTCGTTGCGGAAGTTGCGATTGATCTCGAAGACGCGGTCCAGGCCGCCCACGATGCAGCGCTTGAGGAACAACTCGGGCGCGATGCGCAGGTAGAGGTCGAGGTCGAAGGCGTTCATGTGCGTGCGGAACGGACGCGCGGCAGCGCCGCCGTGCACCGTCTGCAGCATCGGGGTCTCGACCTCCAAGAAGCCGCGACCGGTGAGCCCCGCCCGCAGCGAGCTCATCACCGCCGCCCGTTCCTGGACGGTCCGCCGGGCCTCGTCGCGCACGATGAGGTCGACGTACCGACGGCGGACCCGCAGTTCCTCGCTCATCGGCTTGTGCGCGACCGGCAGCGGGCGCAGCGCCTTGGCCGCGAGCACCCACGAGTCGGCGAAGACCGACAGCTCACCGCGCCGCGACGTCCCCACCTCACCGGTGACGAGCACGTGGTCACCGAGGTCGACGTCGGCCTTCCAGGCGGCGAGCGCCTCCTCCCCCACCCGGTCGCGGGAGAGCATGACCTGCAGCTCGGTGTCTCCCTCGCGCAGCGTCGCGAAGCAGAGCTTGCCGGTGTTGCGGGAGAAGATGACTCGGCCGGTGACGCCCACCTGCTGGCCGGTCATGGTGTCCGGCTCGAGGTCGGGGTGCTCTGCGCGCACGTCGGCCAGGCTGGCGGTGCGGGCCACGACGACGGGATAGGGGTCGATCCCGGACTCCCGGAGCCGGTCGAGCTTGGCCCGCCGGACCCGGAGCTGCTCGGGCAGCTCGTCCTCGGGCGCTGCGACCTGGCCGGGGGGTTCCTCACTCACGGCGACGAGACTACGGGCGGGACGACGGTGGCCCTCCACCGCTGGCCTGGTGCCGCTCGAAGGCCAGCCGCAGTCCGTGCACGGTGAGATCGGGGTCACGCTCGCCGATCGACCGGCAGCTGTCCACCACCAGCGGGTGCAGCCCACCGGTGGCCACGACCACCGGGGAGGCGCCGAACTGGTCGATGAGCTCTGCGGCGATCCGCCCGACCAGCCCGTCGACCAGACCGGCGAAGCCCAGCACCACGCCGGACTGCAGCGCCGCGACGGTGTTCTTGCCGATCGCGTGGGTCGGCACGGTCAGCTCGACCGAGCGCAGCTGCGCCGCCCGGTTCGCCAGCGCCTCCAGGCTCACCTCCAGCCCAGGCGCCAGTGCCCCGCCGAGGAACTGCCCGTCCGGCCCCACGGCGTCGACGTTGGTCGAGGTGCCGAAGTCGACGACGACGACCGGCCGCCCGCGCCCGTCAGGCCGCTTCCCGTACAGCTCGTGCGCGGCGAGCGCGGTGACCACCCGGTCCGCGCCCACCTCCCGCGGGTTGTCCACGTGCAGCGGGACGCCGGTGCGCACCCCCGGGCCGATCAGGGTGACCGGGACGGCGAGGGACTCCAGCAGCCGGCGCAGCGCCGGCAGCAGTGCCGGGACGGTCGAGCAGGCGGCCACGCCGGTGACCTCGGTGTCCCGCAGCAGCCCGCGCCAGAGCATGAGCAACTCGTCGGAGGTCGCCCGCGCGTGCGTGGTGACCCGCCAGCAGCCGACCCGCCGGTTCCCGTCGAAGGTGGCCAGCACGGTCTGGCTGTTGCCGACGTCCACGGCGAGCAGCACCGCTCACTCCTCCCGCAGGTCGAGGGCGAGGTCCAGGATCGGCGAGGAGTGGGTGAGGGCGCCGACGGAGAGGAAGTCCACGCCGGTGTCGGCGACCTCGCGGGCCAAGGCGAGGGTCAGCCCGCCGGTGGCCTCCAGCTCCACGTCGAGGTCACCCACGAGCGCGACCACCGCCCGCAGCTCGTCGGGGGTCATGTTGTCCAGCAGCAGGAAGTCCGCGCCGGCGTCCACCGCCTCGGTGACCTGCTCCAGCGTGTCGCACTCGACCTGCACGGTGATCCGCGGTGCGCGCTCGCGCACCAACGCGACCGCGGCGGCCACCGACCCGGCGGCCGCGACGTGGTTGTCCTTGACCATCGCGACGTCGTAGAGCCCCATGCGCTTGTTCGACCCCCCGCCGCAGCGCACCGCGTACTTCTCCAGCGGGCGCAGGCCCGGGGTCGTCTTGCGGGTGTCCAGGACGACGGCGCCGGTGCCGGCCACCGCGTCGGCCCAGGCGCGGGTGTGCGTGGCGATGCCGCTGGCCCGGCTGGCGATGTTCAGCGCGCTGCGCTCGGCGGCCAGCAGCGCCCGCACCGGGCCGCGGACGGTGAGCAGCACGTCCCCGCGGCGCACCCGGTCGCCGTCGGTCGCGCCGGCGGTGAGCGCGGCACCCGGGGCAAGCCGGGTGAAGACGCGGGCGGCCACCGGCAGCCCGGCGACCACCCCGTCGGCCCTGGCCACCAGGTCCGCCGTGCCGAACTGCGCGCCGGACACCGTGGCCGCGCTGGTGACGTCGTAGCCGACCGCGATGTCGGGCTCGCGGGGCAGCGGGGCGCCGCCGGTGAGGTCCTCGGTGAGGGTGCGCTCGACCAGCTCGTCGACCCAGCCGGCGGTCAGCCCGGTCCCGGTCAGGTCGGTCGGGTCGGCGGGCAGCGACCGGTGGACCGGCTCGCTCACCAGGTCACCTCCACCGGCTCACCGACGGGGCGGCGGGTCAGCGCCACCTCGCCGTCGCCGTCCAGCCGGACGTCCAGGTGCACGCGCCAGTCCTCCTCCGCCTCGGGATGGTCCTCGCGCCAGTGGCAGCCGCGGGTCTCCTCGCGCGCGGCTGCCGCGGCGGTGATCGCGGTCGCGACGGTGAGCAGGTCGGTGGTCTCCCAGCCGGGCACCCCGGGGTCGGCGGTGGTCCGCTCCCCCAGCGCGGCCAGCCGCTCGGCGGCCGCCGCCAGCCCGGTGCCGCTGCGCAGCGCGCCCACCCGCGCGGACATCGTGCCGGTGAGGTCGGCGCGGGCCGCGGCGTCGACGAGCCCCTCGGGACGGGCGTCGGCCGGCTCGCCGGCCGTCGGCACCGGCAGCTCCCGGGCCAGGGCATCGCCGATCCGCCCGGCGAAGACCAGCCCCTCCAGCAGCGAGTTCGACGCCAGCCGGTTGGCACCGTGCACGCCGGTGCAGGCCACCTCGCCGCAGGCGTAGAGCCCGGGCACCGTGGTGCGGCCGGACAGGTCGGTGGCCAGCCCGCCGGAGGCGTAGTGCGCAGCGGGGGTGACCGGGACGAGAGCTGTCGCCGGGTCGATGCCGGCCTCCCGGCAGCGGGCCACGATGGTCGGGAACCGCGCGGCCAGCCCGGGGACCTCCCGGGCGTCGAGCCACACGTGGTCCACGCCGTCGCGCAGCTGCACCCGGGTGATCGCCTTGGCCACGACGTCGCGCGGCGCCAGCTCGGCCGACGGGTGGGTGCCGACCATGAACCGATCACCGGCCCCGTCGCGGAGCACTGCGCCCTCCCCGCGCAGCGCCTCGGAGACCAGCGGCTGCTGGCCGCGCGCGCCCGGCCCGAGGTAGAGGGCGGTCGGGTGGAACTGGACGAACTCCAGGTCGGTGGCGACCGCACCGGCGCGCAGTCCGAGAGCGACGCCGTCGCCGGTGGAGACCGCGGGGTTGGTGGTGGCGGCGTACACCTGGCCCATCCCGCCGGTGGCCAGCACGACGGCCCGCGCCCGGACGGCCCCGACCCCGTCGGCGCTGCCCTCGCCCAGCACGTGCAGGGTGACGCCGGCGACCCGGCCGGCGACGTCCCGGACGACGTCGAGCACCATCGCGTGCTCGATCAGGGTGGTCCCGGGGTCGGCGGCGACGGCGTCCCGGAGGGCGCGCTGCACCTCGGCGCCGGTGGCGTCGCCGCCCGCGTGCACGATCCGGTCGGTGGAGTGCCCGCCCTCACGGGTGAGCAGCAGGTGACCGGCGCCGTCCCGGTCGAAGGCGGCGCCCCAGGTGATCAGCTCGTGCAGCCGGTCCGGTCCCTCGGTGACCAGGGCTCGCACCGCCGCCGGGTCGCACAGCCCGACGCCGGCGACCTCGGTGTCCCGGGCGTGCGCAGCGGGGGTGTCGGTCGGGCTGAGGACGGCGGCGATCCCGCCCTGCGCCCAGCGGGTCGAGCCGTCGTCCACCTCGACCTTGGTGACGACGGCGACCGACAGCCCCGCCGCGCGGGCGTGCAGCGCCACGCAGAGACCGGCGACGCCGGACCCGACGACGCAGACGTCCGCGGTCAGCTCCCAACCCGGTTCCGGCGCCCGCAGCCGCGACGGCAGCCCGGTGGCCCGGGCGAGCGCCGACCCGGTCAACGGACCGGTACGCCGAGCGCGCTGCGCTCCTGGTCGGGAGCGCCGGGCACCGGGGCGGAGGGATCGGCGCCGAGCTCGACGACCCGGTTCGCGCCGTCGACGTGCACGACCCTGGGGAGGAAGGACTTCGCCTCGGTCTCGTCCATCAGGCCGTAGCTGATCAGGATGACCAGGTCGCCGGGGTGCACGAGGTGCGCGGCGGCGCCGTTGATGCCGATGACCCCGGTGCCCCGCTCACCGGGGATCACGTAGGTCTCCAGCCGGGCGCCGTTGGTGACGTCGACGATCGCCACCTGCTCGCCGGGCAGCAGGTCCGCGGCGTCCAGCAGGTCCTCGTCGATGGTCACCGAGCCGACGTAGTGCAGGTCGGCCTGGGTCACGGTCGCCCGGTGGATCTTGCTCTTGAGCATGGTGCGCATCATCGGGGGTCCCCCAGGTCGATCTCGGTGTTGTCGATGAGCCGGGTGCCGCCGGCGCGGGCGGCGACCAGCAGGCGGGCGGGTCCGGTGCCCGGCACCGGGCCGAGGTCGGGGTCGGTGAGCTCCAGGTAGTCCGGCACCAGCCCCGGTGCGGCGGCCAGCACGGACCGGGCAGCGGCCAGGACGGCGTCCGGCCCGTCCGGTCCGGCGGCTGCGCCGGCCCGCAGCGCGGCGGAGATCGAGGCGGCGGCGGTGCGCTGCTCCACGCTGAGGTACCGGTTGCGGCTGGACAGCGCCATGCCGTCGTCCTCGCGCACGGTCGGCACGCCGACCACCTCGACACCCAGCGCCAGCTCCCGGGCCATCGCCCGGACGAGGGTCAGCTGCTGGTAGTCCTTCTCGCCGAACACCGCGACGTCCGGGCGGACCAGGCCGAGGAGCTTGGCGACCACGGTGAGCACGCCGGTGAAGTGCCCGGGGCGGACGGCGCCCTCCAGCACGTCCCCGAGCGGACCCGGCTGCACGGTCACACCGACCGCTCCGGGCGGGTAGACCTCGTCCACCGGCGGGTGGAACACCAGGTCGGTGCCCTCCTCCGCCAGCGCGGCGAGGTCGGCGTCCCAGGTGCGCGGATAGCGGTCGAAGTCCTCGCCGGGGGCGAACTGGGTGGGGTTGACGAACACCGAGACCACCACGCTGCCGCCGAGCGCCCTGGCCGCCCGGACCAGGGTGCGGTGCCCCTCGTGCAGCGCGCCCATGGTGGGCACCAGCACGACCGGGCCCGGCAGCTCGTCGCGGAGCTTGCGCAGGTGGGCGGTGGTCTCGGCGACAGCAGGCGTGGTGTTCATCGCGCGGCCTCCTCGGCCGACCCGTCGAGCAGGTCGAGCAGCGGTGCGCCCTCGTGCCGCTTGAGCCGGCCGGCGGCCAGCGCCCGCTCGGTCGTGCGCCGGGCGAGCGCGACGTAGGCGTCCACGGACGACGGCGCCCGCTCGGTGAGCGTCTGCAGGTGCGCGGCGACGGTGCCGACGTCGCCGCGGCTGACCGGCCCGGTGAGGCCGCGGTCGCCACGGCGCAGCCCGTTGTCCAGCGCGGCGGTCAGCAGCGGGGTCAGCACCCGGGCCGGGTCGGTGACGCCGGCGGTCCGCAGCAGGTCGGCGGCCTCGGCGACCAGGGTGACCAGGTGGTTGGCGCCAGTGACCAGCGCTGCGTGGTAGAGCCCGCGGTCGGACTCCGCCACCCAGAACGGCTCCCCGCCCATCTCCAGGACCAGCGTCTCGGCGACCGGGCGGTGCTCGGGGCGGCTGGTGACCCCGAACGGGGCGGCCACCACCCGGTGCAGGTCCTCGGGGCCGCCGGAGAAGGTCATCGCCGGGTGCAGCGCCAGCGGGAGGACCCCGGCCTGCTCGGCCGGTGCGAGCACGGTCAGCCCGTGCGCGCCGGAGGTGTGGAAGAGCAGCTGGCCGCGGCGCCAGGCACCGGTCTCGGCCAGGCCGGCGACGAGACCGGCGAGGATGTCGTCGGGCACGGCCAGGACGACGAGGTCGCTGGCGGCGACCACCTCGTCGGCGGGCAGCAGCGGGACGCCGGGCAGCAGCCGGGAGGCGCGCAGGTGCGAGGCGGCGGACAGGCCCGAGGCGGCGACCACCTCATGACCGGCGGCGGAGAGCGCGGCACCGAGGACGGCACCGACCCGGCCGGCACCCACGACGCCGACGCGGAGTCGGGCGGGGGCCTCGTCGGCCGGGAGCAGCCCGGGGGCAGGCACTGCGCCGGGGCGGGACACGGT
>NZ_SJEW01000149.1 GCF_005930475.1 Modestobacter altitudinis | reverse complement strand
ACGATGGTGCAGCGCTCGTCGACGCACATCGTCCGGTCGGACTCGCTGATGGAGATCGGCCTCGGGGCGCTGTACTCCGAGCAGGCCGTCGCCTCGGGGATGACCACGGAGAAGGCGGACCTGGTCTTCGCCTCGCTGCCGTACCGGATCATGCACGAGTTCCAGATCCCGCTGTACGACCAGATGCGCGAACGCGACGCCGACTTCTACCAGCGGCTCGAGGAGTCGGGGTTCGACCACGACTGGGGCGAGGACGGCTCGGGCCTGTTCATGAAGTACCTGCGCCGCGGGTCGGGCTACTACATCGACGTGGGGGCCGCCGAGCTGGTGGCCAACGGCGACGTCGCCCTGGTGAGGGGACAGGTCGACCACCTCACCGAGGACTCGGTGGTGCTGGCCGACGGCACCGTGCTGCCGGCCGACCTGGTCGTCTACGCCACCGGCTACGGCTCGATGAACGGCTGGGCCGCCGACCTCATCTCCCAGGAGGTCGCCGACCGGGTCGGGAAGGTGTGGGGGCACGGCTCGGACACCATCAAGGACCCCGGCCCGTGGGAGGGCGAGCAGCGCAACATGTGGAAGCCCACCCAGCAGCAGGCGCTGTGGTTCCACGGCGGCAACCTGCACCAGTCCCGGCACTACTCGCTGTACCTCGCGCTGCAGCTCAAGGCCCGACAGGCCGGCATCCCGACCCCGGTGTACCGGCTCCAG
>NZ_SJEW01000148.1 GCF_005930475.1 Modestobacter altitudinis | reverse complement strand
CACGATCCCGACGCCCCCGGCGTCACCCGGGCTGCCAAGCTGGTGGAGCTGCCGGTCGGCGCCTCGGAGGACCGGCTGGTCGGCTCGCTGGACCTGGAGCGCGCGCTGACCGAGGGCGTGAAGTCCTTCGAGCCGGGGCTGCTCGCCGGGGCGCACCGCGGCGTGCTCTACGTCGACGAGGTCAACCTGCTGCACGACCACCTGGTCGACCTGCTGCTGGACGCGGCCGCGCTCGGCCGGGCCTACGTCGAGCGCGAGGGCGTCTCGGTGCAGCACGCCGCCCGGTTCCTGCTGGTCGGCACCATGAACCCCGAGGAGGGCGAGCTCCGCCCCCAGCTGCTGGACCGGTTCGGCCTCACCGTCGAGGTGGCCGCCCCGCGGGACGCCGGTCTGCGCGCCGAGGTGGTGCGCCGCCGGTTCGGCTACGACGCCGACCCGGCGGGCTTCGCCGCCGCCTGGGCCGACTCGGAGTCCGAGCTGGCCCGGCAGATCGCCGACGCCCGCGCCCGGCTGCCGCGCGTCGTCCTGTCCGACACCGCGCTGCGCCAGGTCACCAGTGTCTGCGCCGCCTTCGATGTCGACGGGCTGCGCGCCGACCTGGTCACCGCCCGCGCCGCGATCGCGCACGCCGCCTGGTGCGGACGCGACGACGTCACCGAGGACGACGTCCGGGTCGCGGCCCGGCTCGCCCTCCCCCACCGCCGCCGCCGCAACCCCTTCGACGCCCCGGGCCTGGACGAGGACACCCTGGAGCAGGCCCTCGCCGACTC
>NZ_SJEW01000147.1 GCF_005930475.1 Modestobacter altitudinis | reverse complement strand
CGTCCGATGAGCACGGCGACCGAGACCCGGACACCGGAGCGCGGGGCCCCGTCGGCCCGGACCCGGACCGTGGGGTCGCTCGGGGCGATCGTCTCGGCGGAGCTGCTCAAGCTGCTGCGGCGCCCGGCCACCTGGGTGCTGCTCGGGCTGTGGCCCGCCCTGCAACTGGTGTTCAGCAGCCTCATCCCCTACGTCAGCTACCGGCGCGGCACCTCCTACGAGGGCAGCCCACCGGAGGCGCTGCTGGCCAGCACGCTGCCCGACCGGCTGGTGGAGAACACGCTCTCCGGGCTGCCGCTGTTCGGGGGCGCCCTGCTGCTGACCCTCGGTGCGCTGCTGGCCGGCAGCGAGTACGGCTGGGGCACGCTCAAGACGCTGCTCGGTCAGGGCCCGCGCCGGCTGACGGTGCTCGCCGGTCAGCTGCTGGCGCTCCTCGTGGTGCTGGCCGCGGCCGTGCTGCTGAGCTTCCTGCTCACCGCCCTGGTGAGCTGGACGATCGCCACCGGGTCCTCCGCGACCGTCGACTGGCCCAGCGCGGGTCAGCTGGTCCGCGGGTTCGGCGGCGGACTGCTCATCGCCGCCACGTGGGGCGCGCTCGGGATGCTGCTCGGGACGGCGCTGCGGAGCACCGCGCTGCCGATCGGGCTGGGGCTGGTCTGGGTGCTGGCCGTGGAGAACCTCATCGTCAACGTCGCCGCCCCGCTGCTGGGCGCCTTCGACGCGGCCCAGGCAGCCCTGCCCGGGGTCAACGCCGGGTCGCTGGTGGCCGCGCTGGCCGGGGACGACGCGGAGCTGCGCACCCCGGGTGTGGCGGCCATCGTCGACGGCGGGCAGGCGGCGTGGGTGCTCGCCGGCTTCCTCGTCGTCTTCACCGCGCTGACCGGCCTGCTCCTCACCCGCCGCGACGTCGTCTGA
>NZ_SJEW01000146.1 GCF_005930475.1 Modestobacter altitudinis | reverse complement strand
CTGGGCACAGCCCGCGGCGCGGTGATCAGGTTGGTCCGGGACCCGTCGTCGGCCCCCTGCTCGGTCGGCGGGCGGCCAGGCCCGGAGCGTCGTGGTGGGCGTTCCCCTGACGACCACTTCCCGATCTCGCCAGAGCCAGCCGCCTTGCCAGGCCGTTCGCCAGCAGTTTGCGCTCAAGGACGGGCTGGTGTGGCCGAAGTGACAGGTGAGACGCCCCCGAGGAGGTCCCGTGCCGCCCCGCACCCGCCGCGCGATCGCCGCCGCCGGTCTGCTGACCGCGCTGCTGCTGGCGGCTGCGTCCCTGGCGCCGGCGGCGATCGCGGCACCCCTGACGCCGACCAGCCCGACGGTGTACATGAGCCAGCTGCTGGCCGGCGACGGCGGCTCGACGTTGCGCCAGCTGACGCAGGGCCGTTCCGGCGGCTACGACAGCTGGGGTGGCGTCACCGTGTCGAGCGTCGGCGGTCCGTCGGCCTACGAGTACAACGCGATCGGCTACCGGGTGGCCGACGGCTACCTGTACGGCATCGTGCGGACCGGCTCGTACCAGGACCAGCTGGTGCAGATCGGGTCCGGCGGCGCGCTGACCCTGCTCGGTCCGGTCAGCGGCCTGCCGGCCACGACCGGCGCCGACGCCTATCTCAGCGGCGCCTTCGGCGAGGGGGCCTACGCCGACACCCTGTTCGTGAAGAACAACCGGGACACCGGCGCGCTGTACGCGATCGACGTCGTCGCCCGGAAGGTGACCAGGTCGGTCCCCGTGTCCGCCCCCGGCGCGAAGTTGTTCGACTTCGCCTGGGATGCCGGCTACCTCTGGGGCGGGGAGACCAACGCCGGGGTGAAGAGCATCATCCGGCTGGACGTGGACACCGGGGCGGTCACCCGCATCGGCGCCGGTTCGGTCTTCCCCGCCGCTGACCGCGGCGACTACGGCGCAGCCTGGCGGTACGGCAACGGCAACCTGGGCTTCCTCAACAACGACACGGGCATGATCACCCAGGTACAGCTCACCGACCCCGCCCC
>NZ_SJEW01000145.1 GCF_005930475.1 Modestobacter altitudinis | reverse complement strand
CTCCTACGGCTGCTCACCGGCACCCCCGACACCGGCACGCCGGACACCGGCACCCCCGACACCGGCACGCCGGACACCGGCACCGCAGACGCGGTCCCGGCCGAGGGCACCGACTCTGCCGGTCCCGACGCCGTCCTTGACCCCGGCGCCGGTCTCGAGGCCGACCTCGACATCGACCTGCACCTCTCCGCCGGCACCGTCCTTGACCCCGACGGTGACCCGGCTCCCGACCCCGCCGAGGTGAGCCTGTTCGTCGCCATGGACGCGGCGTTGCGGGAGGCGGAGGAGCGCTGGTGGGCGGACTTCGAGCGCGGCCTGATCACCGATCCCGATCCGGCTGAGGACCGCCAGCCGGGCGGGTCCCCACCGCCGGCGCCGCCACCGACCAGTTCGCCACCGACCGACACCGGACCGGCCGATCCTTCCGCGGGCGGCTCCACGGGGTCAGGTGTGGGCTGGTGGGCGGCGGCCGACCGGGCGGTGGAGGACGCCTCCCGGGCGGGGTACGAGGCGCAGCAGGCGCTGGCCCACGCCCAGCGGATGGTGCACACCGCCGCCCGGGCCGACGCCGCCGACGAGGCCGCCTGGCGGGCCGGCCCGGCCGGTCGGGTCGACGCCGCCGGGGACGCGCTGGCGGCGTTGGCCGCCGCCGCCCGCACCGACCGGGAGGCGCTGGCCGGGTTGTTGGCCCGGACCGCCGGTGGTGGCCTGGCCGACCGGCCCCGGATCGCGCTGGTCGACGCGCTCACCGGCGCCCTGGTCTCCCTGACCGACCTGCCCGAGCTGCGCCGCACCGGGCAGTGCGGGCAGCCCACCTGCCGCCGCGACCCGGCGGCCTGCCCCCACGACCTCACCGGCCGGCCCGGGCTGGGCGCACCCGGCCCGACCGCCAGCTACCGGCCCGGGGCGGCACTGGACCGGTTCGTGCGCGCTAGGGACCGGCGCTGCCGGTTCCCCGGCTGCCGCCGCCTGGTCGCCGCCGGGGAGCTCGATCACCGGATCCGCCATCCCGATGGACCCACCGCGATCACCAACCTGGCCGGGTTCTGCACCACCGACCACCGCGGCAAGCACCAGGCACCGGACTGGGTCGTCCACCTGGCCCCCGACGCCACCC
>NZ_SJEW01000144.1 GCF_005930475.1 Modestobacter altitudinis | reverse complement strand
CTGTCCCGCCCCGGGTCTGATGGAGGCTCTCAATCCACGTGAGGATGAGAGTCATGGCGGCACCGAGGAAGTACCCCGACGAGTTGCGGGAGCGGGCGACCCGGCTGGCGGTGGACGCCCGGCGTGACCCAGCGACGCGGACCGGGGCGTTGAAGCGGATCGGCGCGCAGTTGGGCATCAACGCTGAGACGCTGCGCAACTGGGTCATTCAGGCCGAGATCGATGAAGGCCACCGGCCCGGCGCGACGACCGACGACGCCACCCGGCTGGCTGAGCTCGAGCGTGAGGTGCGGGAGCTGCGCCGGGCGAACGCGATCTTGAAGAGTGCGTCGGCTTTCTTCGCGGCGGAGCTCGACCGCCCACAGCGCTGATCGTCGCCTTCATCGACGCCCACCGGGAAGAGCACGGGGTCGAGCCGATCTGCGCCCAGCTGCAGGTCGCCCCGAGCACCTACTACGCGCACCGGATCCGGCCGCCCTCGGCCCGGTCGGTCACCGACGCGGCGACCACCGCGGTGATCGAGCAGGTGCACGCCGACAACTACGGGGTCTACGGCGCCCGCAAGGTGCACGCCGAAGTTCGCCGGCAGGGCCATCCGGTGGCCCGCTGCACCGTCGAGCGGCTGATGCGCACCGCCGGGCTGCGCGGCATCACGCGGGCCAAAGGCCCCCGCACCACGATCCCCGGGAACGGCCCGGACATGCGCCCGGACCTGGTCGAACGCGCGTTCACCGCGACCGGCCCGGATCAGCTGTGGGTCGCCGACATCACCTACTGCCGAACCTTCTCCGGCTGGGTCTACGCCGCCTTCGTCACCGACGTCTACTCCCGCCGGGTGGTCGGCTGGCAGCTGTCCCGCTCGCTGCGCACCGACCTGGCCCTCGACGCCCTGGAGATGGGCATCTGGACCCGCCGCAGGGCCGGCCGCGACCTCGGCGGGCTCATCCACCACTCGGACAAGGGCGTGCAATACGTCGCCGTGCGCTACACCCAGCGCCTGGCCGAGGCCGGCGCCGTAGCCTCCGTCGGCTCCACCGGCGACTCCTACGACAACGCTCTCGCCGAGGCGTTCAACTCGCTGTTCAAGGCCGAGCTGGTGCGCAACCGCGGCCCGTGGAAGGGCATCGACGACCTGGAGCTCGCCGTCGCCGAATACATCGACTGGTTCAACCACCGACGCCTGCACGGCGAAATCGGCCTGATCCCACCGGCCGAACACGAAGACAACTTCTACCGGCACAACACCGCGGCGACTACCGTCGCCGCGTCAGTTCCGAGCCTCCACTGAACCCGGGGCGGGACAC
>NZ_SJEW01000143.1 GCF_005930475.1 Modestobacter altitudinis | reverse complement strand
GCGATCACCTGCTGCTCCAGCCGGGCGACCCCCTCGGCCTGCTCGGCGTTGGCCTGGCGCTGCTCGGTGGCGTCCAGGGAGTCCACCGCGACGGCGGTGTTGAGCAGCAGCAGGCCGAGCACGGTGGTGACCAGCAGACCGACCACCAGCACCACGAAGGGGGCCCGGCGGCGTCCGGTGCGGTGGGCTCGGGCGGGCACCCGGGTGGGCGTGGTCCGGGCCGGTGGCACCAGGCGCAGGTGCGGACCGGTCGCGACCGGCCCGCTGCGCCGGGTCGGGCCGGTGCGCGGCACGTGCACCGGCCCGGTGGTGGCCCGCGAGGTGGACCGGGCCGACGTGCGGGCGGTCGTGCGGGCGGTGCTGCGGGTGGTGCGCGCGGACGACGTCCGGGCCGGCTGGGTCATGACGCCCGCCGGACGCGCTCGGCGGCGCGGACCCGCGCCGAGGCGGCCCGCGGGTTCACCGCGAGCTCGTCGTCACCGGGGCCCTCGCCCCCGCGGGTCACCAGCTTCAGCACGGGGGCGTGCTCGGGCATCGGCACCGGCATCCCCGGCGGGGTCCGGTCGACCGCCTCGGCGGCGAGGGTCTGCTTCACGATGCGGTCCTCGAGGGAGTGGAAGCTGATGACGACGACCCGGCCGCCGACGGCCAGCGCGTCGATGGCCGCCGGCAGCGCCCGGGTGAGCACGCCGAGCTCGTCGTTGACCTCGATGCGCAGGGCCTGGAAGGCCCGCTTGGCCGGGTGGCCGCCGGTGCGGCGGGTGGCGGCCGGGATCGACTCGCGCACCAGCTCGGCCAGTCGCCTGGTGTCGGTGAACGGCTCGCGGGCCCGCTCGCGCTCGATCGCGGCGGCGATCCGGCCGGCGAAGCGCTCCTCGCCGTAGACCTTGAGCACCCGGGTCAGCTCGCCGCGGGAGTAGGTGTTGACGACGTCGGCGGCGGTGCGCGGGCCGGACGGGTCCATCCGCATGTCCAGCGGGGCATCGGTGGAGTAGCTGAAGCCGCGGGTGGGCCGGTCGAGCTGCAGGGAGGAGACCCCGAGGTCGAACAGCACCCCCTGCACCTCCTCGACGCCCTGGTCGGCCAGCACGTCGGGCAACTCGTCGAAGACGGCGGGCACGAGGGTGGCCCGCTCGTCGAAGCCGGCGGCGGCGATCCGGGCGCCGGCCTCGGCGCGCGCGTCGGGGTCGCGGTCCAGCCCGATCAGCCGGAGCCCGGGGTGGGCGGCGAGCAGGGCCAGCGAGTGCCCGGCCAGCCCGAGCGTGCAGTCGACCAGGACGGCGCCGTCGACGGCCAGGGCCGGGGCGAGCAGCTCGACCACCCGGTCGAGGAGGACGGGGACGTGCAGCGCGGGCCCGGCGGGCTCGTGGCTGCTCATCGACTGCTCCTCGGGGCTCTGGGTGGCGGTGCGCTCTCCGCGGTGGGGTCCGGTCGGGCGGTGGG
>NZ_SJEW01000142.1 GCF_005930475.1 Modestobacter altitudinis | reverse complement strand
GGGTTACGGAGTGCCCACGACGAACGAGTTGGCGACACCGGACCGGGTGGGGCGCTACAACCACTTCTCCGGTGGGGCCTCGATCTACTGGACGCCGACCACTGGCGCGCACGCCGTGCAGGGACGGATCCGGGACCTGTGGGCGCAGTTGGGCTGGGAGACGGGGTCGCTGGGCTATCCGACCAGCGACGAGAAGGCGACCGCTGATGGCGAGGGGCGGCAGAACACCTTCAGCAACGGTGCGGTGGTCTGGGCCCCGGCTGGGGGTGCGCATGCGGTGGTCGGGTCGATCTACAAGCGCTACGCCGAGCTCGGCGGGGTGGCCTCGAAGCTGGGGTACCCAACCAGCAACGAGGTCGCCGCGACCGGCGGGCGGGCCAGCACCTTCCAACACGGCAAGATCACTTGGAACGCGACCACCGGGAAGACCACCGTCACCTACAAGTGACCACCACGGGCCGGCTGCTGCTGCGCAGCCGGCCCGTGGCACGTCCCGGCCCGTTCGGGCCGGACACCATCCGCACTGTCTTCCGAGGCTCCTGTGTCCCGTTCCACCTGCCGTGCCCTGGTCGGCGGTGTCCTGCTGCTCGCGCTGACCGGCGTCGTCACGGTCGACCGGACCGCAGCTTGAGCCGACGAGCCGGTCCGCCCGACCGGTGACCGGGTCTTCCAGCTCTCCGGGCTCGGCTACGGACACGGGCACGGGCTGAGCCAGTACGGCGCCTACGGCGCGGCGACGCAAGGTGTGGCTGCGTCGGCGATCCTCGACTTCTACCACCCCGGGACGGTGAGCTCCCGGACGTCCCGGACGTCCCGTACGTCCATCAGGGTGCTGGTCACCCACGACGGCACCGACGTGCGCGTGTTGCCCGACGCCGCGCTCGCCGTGACCGACGGAGCCACCGGTCGATCCGCGCTGCTGCCGACGGGTCTGGGCGCACTGCAGTGGCGGGCGGTGCGCAGCGGACCCGGCATCGCGCTGCAGTACACGGTGGACGGGTCGGTCTGGAAGCCCTGGTCGATGCCCGGCGGCCCGGAGGCCCTGGCCGGCCCGGTGTCGTTCGGGGGACCGGAGATCACCCGTACCGTCGTCCCGGCCGGGACTCGCGGGTACCGGGATCAGGTGCAGGCAGTCGTCTCGGGGTCGACGCTGCACACGGTCAACGAACCGGCGCTCGACGACTACCTGCGCGGCGTCGTGCCGCGTGAGTCCCCGTCCTCCTGGCCGGCCCCGGCGCTGCAGGCGCAGGCCGTTGCCGCCCGGTCCTACGCGGTCTACGCCATCGAGCACCACGCCCGCAGCCGGTACCACGACGTCTGCGACACCACTTCGTGCCAGGTGTACAGCGGGGCGCGCAGCCATGCCGGGTCCGCGGTCACCGACCTGGAGCCGGCGAGCACGGACCCAACCGTCGCGGCGACCGCACTGCACGTGCACACCTACGCCGGTGCCACCGTGTTCGCGCAGTTCTCCTCCGCGAACGGCGGATGGACCGCCGCCGGCAACCAGCCCCATCTCACCGCGCGGGAGGACCCCTGGGACGGGGTCACCGGGTTCAGCGCGCACTCCTGGACGACGAGCGTGGCGGCATCGACGATCGAGGCCACGTACCTGGGCATCGGCCGGCTCGTCGAGCTCCGGGTCAGTGCCCGCGACGGCAACGGCGACTGGGGAGGTCGGGTCACCTCGGTGGTGTTGACCGGCTCGGCCAGAACCGTGACCGTCATCGGAGAGACCTCCCGGTCTGTCACCGGCATCAGGAGCACCTGGTTCCTGGTGACCAACGCCGCGGACGCCCTCGCCGGGCGCTATGCCTCGGACGCCGGTTGGCGGGCGCTCCTGGGCGCGCCGATCGGTGGGGAGTCGTCGACACCCGGGGTGTCGTGGCAGCAGTACGAGCGTGGGTATGCGTACTGGACGGCGGCGACGGGTGCGCATTCGGTGTCGGGCCAGATCTGGGGTGTGTACATGGCCGCCGGGGGTCCGACGGTGCTGGGTGCGC
>NZ_SJEW01000141.1 GCF_005930475.1 Modestobacter altitudinis | reverse complement strand
GGTGGGTCATCCGCCTCAGGGAGCGCGACCGCACCCGGACCGAGCCCGCGCCCCCCGCTGTCTGGCCGTCGGCTCTGCCACTCCTGGCGGGTTCTCCCGACTCTCCGCAGGGCTCGACCCCCTACCCGGGTATGAACCGTCGGCCCGTTCCCCGGCGACGCGCGGTCGACTGTGGCGCTGACCTGGGGGCATCCCCTAACTTGCGGTGGCACCGACGTAGGTGGCTCATCGACGGGCGCCGTCCGGAGCGGAGTTGACACGCATGAGCGGCGACCCGTTGCTCGGCACGCCCAGTGAGGCCGCGGGGGGTGGTCGTGTGCTGTCAGGGACCGAGGACGACGTGGTGACACCGCGCGTGGGCGCACCGGTCCAGGTGCTGATCTGTGACGACCACGAGGTGCTCCGGCACGGCCTGCGGACGGTGCTGCTCCGAGCGCCGGACCTCATCGTGGTCGCCGAGGCGGCGGGCGCAGCCGAGGCCCTCGCCCTCGCCACGAGCGCGCGGCCGGACGTGACCGTCATCGGCCTCGGTGCGCACGGGCCGGTCGTCCAGGACCTCGTCCGGGCGTTGACCGCGATGGGGATCCGGGTGGTGCTGCTCGGCGAGCCCGGCGCCGGCAGCGACCTCATCGACGCGCTGCAGGCGGGCGCGAGCGGGTACGTGCACACGACCGTGACCCCGCAGCGCCTCATCGAGGGGGTGCGTGCCGTGGCGCAGGGCGAGACGGTGCTCGACGCGGCCGCGACCGGGGAGCTGCTGCACCGCCTCGACGACGGGCCCCGGTCGCCGGACGGCGGGCCTGCCCCGCACAGCGGCCCGTTGACCGCGCGGCAGCAGAGCGTCTCCCGGCTGGTCGCCGAGGGCCTGACCAACGCGGAGATCGCCGACCGGCTCAACGTCAGCCGGGCGACCGTCAAGGGCCACATCACCGTCGCCCTGCGGCGTTTGGGGCTGCGCGACCGGACGCAGCTGGCGATCCACTTCCACCGGTCCACCCGGCCCGGCGACGGGCGCGGGCCCGGCTCGTCGAGGGGCTGAGTCGCTGCGGAGCGAAACGACACGCCGCGCGCGCGGCCCTCTGTGCATCTGCTGTGTCCGGTATGGACGAAGGCCAGGACGGGGGACCAGTTGTTCGCTACCGTTCCCCCACCGTTGAGACGGACGGGTACCGGATCCGCCCTCCCGGGGGAGGGTGGCGACGGCGCTCGCGGGACAGGGGGAGTCCTCATGAGCACGGACCACGGCGGGTCCCGGGCGAGCCACGGCAGGCTGCACCTGCGCGAACCCGCGGACGAGGGCCAGAACCGCGTCCTGTTGCGGGAGGTGGCGCTGGCCCCCGGGCTGCGGAGCACGGAGCTGCCCCTCCGGCCGCGGACGACCCGGCCACCGCGCACCCTGGTCCGGGTGCTGCTGTGCGAGGACCAGGAGGTCTTCCGGCTCGGCCTGCGGGTGGTGCTCGAGGCGCAGCCCGACATCGCGGTCGTCGCGGAGACCAGCCAGCTCCAGGAGGCGGTCCAGGTCACCGACGGCCCGGGCAACCAGGTGGTGGTCGTCCGGCAGGGGCTGCTGGGCGGCTCCAGCCTCCCGCTGCTGCGGGACCTGTGCCAGCGCGGGGCCGGGGTGCTGGTGCTCGCCGAGACCGGCGACCGACCCGACTCGGGGATGATGGAGGTGCTCCAGGCCGGGGTCCGGGGCTTCCTGCCGCGCCGGGCTGCGGCGTGCCGGCTCGTGGAGGCCGTCCGCGCGCTCGCCCGCAAGGAGACCGCGCTGGACTCCGCGGTGGCCAGTCAGCTCGTGCGCTACCTGACCGGTGACGCCGACCAGACCGGTTGCGAGGAGCGGGCGCTGGACCGGCTCACCGAACGGCAGCGGGACGTGGCCGCGCTGGTGGCCGAGGGGCTGAGCAACGAGGAGATCGCCAGCCGGCTGTTCCTGAGCCCGGCCACGGTCAAGAGCCACCTCACCGCGGTGATGCGCCGCCTCGACGTCCGCACCCGCACCCAGCTGGCGATCCTGCTCAACCGCGACCACTCCCCGGCCGCCTGACGGCCTCCTCCCGGACCCGGAAGGGGCGCCTTCCTCAGACGACGTCGCGGCGGGTGAGGAGCAGGCCGGTCAGCGCGGTGAAGACGACGAGGAAGCCGGCGAGCACCCACGCCGCCTGCCCGCCGTCGACGATGGCCGCCACACCCGGGGTGCGCAGCTCC
>NZ_SJEW01000140.1 GCF_005930475.1 Modestobacter altitudinis | reverse complement strand
GGGCGGGTGGGCCCGTCCTGCGGTGTGACCCCGCCGCAGACCCGGAGTTACCCGGCGGTAGCCGATGTGGGATCTTCGGGGCCCGCACGTCGAGACGGCAGAGCTGCTGTCGGGAATGAGGTCCCATGCGCTTGCACCTGTCGCCGGAGGACGAGGCCTTCCGGGACGAGATGCGCACCTTCTTCACCACCGAGGTGCCGCAGTCCATCCGGGACGCGGTCGCCGCCCACCGGGAGCTGACCAAGGAGCAGTTCGTCGAGGCCCAGCGCGTGCTCAACGCCGCCGGGCTGGCCGTGCCGCACTGGCCGGTCGAGTGGGGTGGCCGGGACTGGACGCCGCTGCAGCGCCACATCTGGCGCGAGGAAATGCAGCTGGCCGCCGTCCCGGAGCCGCTGGCCTTCAACGCCAGCATGATCGGCCCGGTCATCGCGACCTTCGGCTCGCAGGAGCAGAAGGAGCGCTTCCTGCCGGCCACGGCCAACCTGGACATCTGGTGGTGCCAGGGCTTCTCCGAGCCCGACGCGGGCTCCGACCTCGCCTCGCTGCGCACCACCGCCGTGCGGGACGGCGACGACTGGGTGGTCAACGGCCAGAAGACCTGGACCACGCTGGGCCAGCACGCCGACTGGATCTTCTGCCTCGTGCGCACCGACCCGACCGCGGACAAGCGTCAGCGCGGCATCTCGCTGCTGCTGTTCCCGATGGACTCCCCCGGCGTGACCCTGCGGCCGATCGAGCTGCTCGACGGCGGCTTCGAGGTCAACGAGGTCTTCTTCGAAGACGTCCGGGTGCCCTCGGAGAACCTCGTCGGCGAGGAGAACCACGGCTGGGACTACGCCAAGTTCCTGCTCGGCAACGAGCGCGTCGGGATCGCCCGGATCGGGTCCACCAAGCGGATGCTGACCGACGCCAAAGAGCACGCCCGCGGGATCACCGCCAACGGCGCCCCGCTGTCGGAGGACCCCTACCTGCGGGCCCGGATCGCCGAGATCGAGAACGAGCTGCTGGCGCTGGAGCTCACCGCGCTGCGGGTGGTCGCGAACTCGGCCGGCGGCAAGCCGCACCCGGCGTCCTCGGTGCTCAAGCTCCGCGGCTCGGAGCTCCAGCAGGCCGCCACCGAGCTGCTGGTCGACATCGCCGGCCCGCTGTCGGTCGCCTCGTTCGCCGGGGAGGACTCCGACGTCCCCGAGTGGGCGCAGGTGGCCACCCCGTCCTACCTGAACTACCGGAAGGTCTCCATCTACGGGGGCTCGAACGAAGTGCAGCGCACCATCATCGCCGGCTCGATCCTGGGGTTGTGAGGTCACCGTGGAGTTCAGCTACGACGACGAGCAGAACGGTCTCCGCGAGGCCGTGAGCGGGCTGCTCGCCCGCGCCTACGCGGACAGCGAGCAGCGCCGGGCGGTGGTCGCCACCGACCCCGGCTTCGACGAGAAGACCTGGAGCCGACTGGCCGAGATGGGCGTCCTCGGGCTCCCCTTCGCCGAGGCCGACGGCGGCATGGGCGCCGGCCCGGTGGAGGTGTCGGTCGTCGCCGAGGAGATCGGCCGGGTGCTCGCGCCCGAGCCGTTCGTGGAGGCCGTCGTGCTGGCCGGTGGGCTGGTGTCCGACCTGGGCACCGACGCGCAGCGCGCCGAGGTGCTCGGGGCGCTCGCCGAGGGCTCGCTGGTACCGGCGTTCGCGCACGCGGAGACCGGCACCCGGTGGGAGCCGTCGGCCCGCTCGGTCACCGCCACCTCCGACGGCGGTTCCTGGCGACTGACCGGGGTGAAGGAGCCGGTGCCGCACGGCGCCCGCGCCGACGTCCTGGTGGTCAGCGCGGTCGTCGAGGGCGCGACCCGGCTCTTCCTGGTGCAGGGCGACGCCGAGGGGCTCACCCGCACCGCGCACCGCAACCACGACGGCACCCGCTCGGCGAGGGTCGAGTTCGCCGGCACCCCCGCCGCGCCGCTGGGCGAGGGCACCGACGACCAGACCGCCGCGATCGAGAAGGCGCAGGCCCGGGCCCGGGTGGCCTACGGCCACGAGGCGCTCGGCGCGATGGAGACGGCGCTGACCACGACCGCGGAGTACCTGCGGACCCGCAAGCAGTTCGGGGTCACGCTGAACAAGTTCCAGGCGCTGACCTTCCGTGCGGCGGACATGTACGTCTCGCTGGAGCTGGCCCGCAGCACCGTCATGTGGGCGACGCTGGTGGTCGACGCCGACGGCGATGTCGTCGCGGCCGCCGACCGGGTACGGCTGCAGACCAGCCGGGCGTCCCGGCACATCGGCAAGGAGGCGATCCAGCTGCACGGCGGGATCGGCGTGACCGCCGAGTACTCGGTGGGCCACTACACCAGCCGGCTCACCGCGATCGACCACCTGCTCGGGGACGGCGACTGGGCGCTGGCCCGGCTCGCCGCCACGGTCGACCAGCACGAGACGGTCGATCCGCTCGGCTGAACGGAGGTCCTCCCTGCCCCTGCAGGGAGGACGTTCCAGCACGTCACCTGCCCCTCCGGCCAGCGGCCGGAGGGGCAGCGCCGTCTCAGCAGCCTCCGCCGCCGCCGTCCCCACCGCCGCAG
>NZ_SJEW01000013.1 GCF_005930475.1 Modestobacter altitudinis | reverse complement strand
GGCGGGAACCGCACCACCTCCGGGTGGGGGTGGGGTTGCCCGTACCTTCAGAGCTGCACAGTGGACGCGAGACGCATGTTGCTGGATGTATGTGTGGTCAAGCCCTCGGCCTATTAGTACCGGTCAGCTCCACGCATTGCTGCGCTTCCACCTCCGGCCTATCAACCCGCTGGTCTGGGCGGGGGCCTTACCCGGTTGACCCGGTGAGAGACCTCATCTTGAAGCGAGCTTCCCGCTTAGATGCTTTCAGCGGTTATCCCTGCCGAACGTAGCCAACCAGCAGTGCTCCTGGCGGAACAACTGGCACACCAGAGGTTCGTCCGTCCCGGTCCTCTCGTACTAGGGACAGCTCTTCTCAAGTCTCTTACGCGCGCGGCGGATAGGGACCGAACTGTCTCACGACGTTCTAAACCCAGCTCGCGTACCGCTTTAATGGGCGAACAGCCCAACCCTTGGGACCTACTCCAGCCCCAGGATGCGACGAGCCGACATCGAGGTGCCAAACCATCCCGTCGATATGGACTCTTGGGGAAGATCAGCCTGTTATCCCCGGGGTACCTTTTATCCGTTGAGCGACACCGCTTCCACATGCCGGTGCCGGGTCACTAGTCCCAGCTTTCGCTCCTGCTCGACCCGTCGGTCTCGCAGTCAAGCTCCCTTGTGCACTTGCACTCGACACCTGATTGCCAACCAGGCTGAGGGAACCTTTGGGCGCCTCCGTTACATTTTAGGAGGCAACCGCCCCAGTTAAACTACCCACCTGACACTGTTCCTGATCCGGATCACGGACCGAGGTTAGACATCCAATTCGACCAGAGTGGTATTTCAACGACGACTCCACGAACACTGGCGTGCCCGCTTCACAGTCTCCCACCTATCCTACACAAACCGAACCGAACACCAATATCAAGCTATAGTGAAGGTCCCGGGGTCTTTCCGTCCTGCCGCGCGTAACGAGCATCTTTACTCGTAGTGCAATTTCGCCGAGCCTGTGGTTGAGACAGCTGAGAAGTCGTTACGCCATTCGTGCAGGTCGGAACTTACCCGACAAGGAATTTCGCTACCTTAGGATGGTTATAGTTACCACCGCCGTTTACTGGCGCTTGAGTTCTGAGCTTCGCACACCGAAGTGCACTAACCCGTCCCCTTAACGTTCCAGCACCGGGCAGGCGTCAGTCCGTATACATCGTCTTTCGACTTCGCACGGACCTGTGTTTTTAGTAAACAGTCGCTTCTCACTGGTCTCTGCGACCACCCACCGCTGCCCACCGCAAGGATGTTCACGATGAATGGCCCCCCTTCTCCCGAAGTTACGGGGGCATTTTGCCGAGTTCCTTAACCACAGTTCGCTCGATCGCCTTGGTATTCTCTACCTGACCACCTGAGTTGGTTTGGGGTACGGGCCGCTAAGAACTCGCTAGAGGCTTTTCTCGGCAGCATAGGATCATCCAATTCGCCTCATTCGGCTATGCGTCAGGCCTCACCCTGTTGCGATGCGGATTTACCTACATCACGGGCCACACCCTTGCACCGGTACTACCACTCACCGGTAGGACTACCTTCCTGCGTCACCCCATCGCTTGCCTACTACCAGTCCGGGCCCTGTGCTCCCCCGGATCAGACCCGAAGGTCAGTCACCGGCTTCGGACAGTTAGCATCGCTGGGTCCAGCATGGGCGTTCTTTCGCGGGTACGGGAATATCAACCCGTTGTCCATCGACTACGCCTGTCGGCCTCGCCTTAGGTCCCGACTCACCCTGGGCGGATTAGCCTGGCCCAGGAACCCTTGGTCATCCGGCGGGGGAGTTTCTCACTCCCCTTTCGCTACTCATGCCTGCATTCTCACTCGTGTGGCGTCCACGGCTGGATCACTCCGCCGCTTCCACCGCCACACGACGCTCCCCTACCCATCCCTCCACCTGGCCGCCACCACGAAGGCGACGACGGGTTCAGAGGAATGCCACAGCTTCGGCGGTGTGCTTGAGCCCCGCTACATTGTCGGCGCGGAACCACTTGACCAGTGAGCTATTACGCACTCTTTCAAGGGTGGCTGCTTCTAAGCCAACCTCCTGGTTGTCACTGCGATCCCACATCCTTTTCCACTTAGCACACGCTTAGGGGCCTTAGCTGATGATCTGGGCTGTTTCCCTCTCGACTACGAACCTTATCGCCCGCAGTCTCACTGCCACGCTCTCACTTACCGGCATTCGGAGTTTGGTTGATTTCAGTAACCTTGTGGGGCCCCTAGACCATCCAGTGCTCTACCTCCGGCAAGAAACACGTGACGCTGCACCTAAATGCATTTCGGGGAGAACCAGCTATCACCGAGTTTGATTGGCCTTTCACCCCTACCCACAGCTCATCCCCTCCATTTTCAACTGAAGTGGGTTCGGTCCTCCACGCGGTCTTACCCGCGCTTCAACCTGGCCATGGGTAGATCACTCGGCTTCGGGTCTAGAGCACGCGACTGATACGCCCTGTTCGGACTCGCTTTCGCTACGGCTACCCCACACGGGTTAACCTCGCCACGTACCGCTAACTCGCAGGCTCATTCTTCAAAAGGCACGCAATCACCCCCACGCACGAATGCGCATAAGGCTCTCACGGCTTGTAGGCACACGGTTTCAGGTACTATTTCACTCCCCTCCCGGGGTACTTTTCACCTTTCCCTCACGGTACTTGTCCGCTATCGGTCACCAGGGAGTATTTAGGCTTAGCGGGTGGTCCCGCCAGATTCACACCGAATTTCACGGGCTCGGTGCTACTTGGGAGCAGATCCGGGAGGTCACATGTTTTCGTGTACGGGGCTCTCACCCTCTACGGCGACCCCTTCCAGAGGCCTTCCACTAACACATGACTTTCTGACTCCCCGTGCCCTCGGCAGAGAACACTGGATCGTCCCACGACCCCGACCACACAACGCCTGCCGGCTTGACATGCGATCGGTTTAGCCTCATCCGCTTTCGCTCGCCACTACTCACGGAATCACGGTTGTTTTCTCTTCCTGTGGGTACTGAGATGTTTCACTTCCCCACGTTCCCTCCACACGCCCTATGTGTTCAAGCGCGGGTCACACCACATGACTGGTGCGGGGTTCCCCCATTCGGAAATCCTCGGATCAACGCTCGGTTGACAGCTCCCCGAGGCTTATCGCAGCCTCCTACGTCCTTCATCGGCTCCTGGTGCCCAGGCATCCACCGTGTGCCCTTAACAACTTGGCCACACAAACACCCACGCCCATCCACAACAAAAAACCAGCACCCCACAAAAGAGGAACCAGGAAATGATGTTCTGGATCAGCGCGGGTATCCAGATACATACCTACAAGACATGCCACAAAAGCAGCATGTATAGATGCTCGCGTCCACTGTGCAGTTCTCAACGTACGGGAAGTCACTCCACATCCCCCACCGCCAGACCCCGGTACCAACCGGGCGGTACGACGAGCATGAAGCCCTCCACGAAGAAACAGCGCCCTTGCGGGCCGGCCCGTTCCCTCAGGACCCAACAGCGTGCCTACAACCAGCTCCCCCACGCCACCGCGTTCCCCACCATCCCCGAGAGGACAGCCGTACTAGCAGCGACACCAGGTCACCAGCCGAACTGGTCAGTGTTCCACCCTCGAGCTCCGCCACCAACACCCGCCGGCATCCCTGAATGGAACCCCGGTCACGGTCGGTGCGCGGCTCTGGACCAACCACCCGGGACGAACCCGGTCATGGCCGGCCAGTGCTCCTTAGAAAGGAGGTGATCCAGCCGCACCTTCCGGTACGGCTACCTTGTTACGACTTCGTCCCAATCGCCGATCCCGCCTTCGACGGCTCCCTCCACAAGGGTTGGGCCACCGGCTTCGGGCGTTACCGACTTTCGTGACGTGACGGGCGGTGTGTACAAGGCCCGGGAACGTATTCACCGCAGCGTTGCTGATCTGCGATTACTAGCGACTCCAACTTCATGGGGTCGAGTTGCAGACCCCAATCCGAACTGAGACCGGCTTTTTGGGATTCGCTCCACCTCGCGGTATCGCAGCCCTTTGTACCGGCCATTGTAGCATGTTTGCAGCCCTAGACATAAGGGGCATGATGATTTGACGTCATCCCCACCTTCCTCCGAGTTGACCCCGGCAGTCTCCTATGAGTCCCCACCATCACGTGCTGGCAACATAGAACGAGGGTTGCGCTCGTTGCGGGACTTAACCCAACATCTCACGACACGAGCTGACGACAACCATGCACCACCTGTGCACGACGCCAAAGGCACCCCGTATCTCTACGAGATTTCCGTGCATGTCAAGCCTAGGTAAGGTTCTTCGCGTTGCATCGAATTAAGCAACATGCTCCGCCGCTTGTGCGGGCCCCCGTCAATTCCTTTGAGTTTTAGCCTTGCGGCCGTACTCCCCAGGCGGGGCGCTTAATGCGTTAGCTGCGGCACGGAGACCGTGGAATGGCCCCCACACCTAGCGCCCAACGTTTACGGCGTGGACTACCAGGGTATCTAATCCTGTTCGCTCCCCACGCTTTCGCTCCTCAGCGTCAGTTACTGCCCAGAGACCCGCCTTCGCCACCGGTGTTCCTCCTGATATCTGCGCATTTCACCGCTACACCAGGAATTCCAGTCTCCCCTGCAGTACTCTAGTTTGCCCGTATCGACTGCAGGCCCGAGGTTGAGCCTCGGGTTTTCACAGCCGACGTGACAGACCGCCTACGAGCTCTTTACGCCCAATAATTCCGGACAACGCTTGCACCCTACGTATTACCGCGGCTGCTGGCACGTAGTTGGCCGGTGCTTCTTCTGTAGGTACCGTCACTTGCGCTTCGTCCCTACTGAAAGAGGTTTACAACCCGAAGGCCGTCATCCCTCACGCGGCGTCGCTGCGTCAGGCTTTCGCCCATTGCGCAATATTCCCCACTGCTGCCTCCCGTAGGAGTCTGGGCCGTGTCTCAGTCCCAGTGTGGCCGGTCACCCTCTCAGGCCGGCTACCCGTCGTCGCCTTGGTGGGCCATCACCCCACCAACAAGCTGATAGGCCGCGGGCCCATCCTCAGCCGATGAATCTTTCCACCACCAGACCATGCGGTCAGCGGTCACATCCGGTATTAGCACCAATTTCTTGGAGTTATCCCAGAGCTGAGGGCAGGTTGCCCACGTGTTACTCACCCGTTCGCCGCTAGGGCACCCCCCGAAGGAGGGCCTCGCTCGACTTGCATGTGTTAAGCACGCCGCCAGCGTTCGTCCTGAGCCAGGATCAAACTCTCCGTAGATGATTTGATCACAGCTGAGACCGAGAGTTGGCACTCTCGTTCAATCAACCAAAGGAACCCAAAGGCCATGATCCACAAACGGACCAGACCAAGGGGGTATTGATACTTGGCACTGACTTTCGGCACGCTGTTGAGTTCTCAAGGAGCGGACGCGCGGAGAACCAGACCTTGGAAGGTCGTCGTCTTCGGCTTGTGTTGTCCTGCTCGGCGCCCGGTCCCGGCCTCGCGGTCGTGCCCGGCGCAAAGAGAAAGTTACGTGGCTGTCGGGACGGTGTCAAACCCGGGGGCGGTGACGCGCGCCACCCAGCCGGAACGCCCCCGTCACCTGGCGTTCACACGCCACGGAGGCCGAGCTCAGGCCGCTGGACCTGCCTGCGCGGAGCGCACACCGGCCACCGAGCGCTTGCCCTTGCGGAGCACCAGCCAGCCCCCCGGCAGCCAGTCCCCCGGCGCGGGCACCGCCTCGGCGTCGGTGACCCGCACGTTGTTCACGTAGGCCCCGCCCTCCTTGACCGTGCGGCGGGCGTCCGACAGCGACGAGGCCAGCCCGGTCAGCTGGAGCAGGGTGGTCACCGATGCCGCCGGGTCAGAGACCTCCGCGGCACCGGCCTCGGTCAGTGCAGCAGCCAGCGTGGCGGGGTCGAGCTCGGTCAGCTCGGCGCGTCCGAACAGCGCCCGGCCGGCTGCCTCCGCCTGGGCCAGCTGCTCGACCCCGTGCACCAGCCGGGTCAGTTCCTCGGCCAGCGCCCGCTGCGGGGCCCTCGACGCCGGTCGCTCCACCGACTCCGCGATCAGCGCCGCGACCTCGTCCGCGGGCCGTTCGGAGAACAACGGGAGCCAGGCGCGCGCGTCGACGTCCTCGATGTTCAGCCAGTACTGGAAGAAGGCGTAGGGGCTGGTGAGCTCCGGGTCCAACCAGACGGTGGCGCCCTCGGTCTTGCCGATCTTCTTGCCGTCGGCGGTGGTGATCAGCGGCGTCGCGAGCGCGTGCGTGCCGGCCCCGTCGGTCCGCCGGACCAGGTCGACCCCGGCGGTGATGTTGCCCCACTGGTCGGACCCACCGGACTGCAGCGTGCACCCGTGCCGCAGGAACAGCTCCCGGAAGTCGTTGGCCTGCAGGATCTGGTAGCTGAACTCGGTGTAGCTGATGCCGGCGTCGCTGTTGAGCCGTGCCGACACGGCTTCCTTGGCCAGCATCCGGTTGACCCGGAAGTGCTTGCCGAGGTCACGCAGGAAGTCGATGGCCGACAGCGGCGCGGTCCAGTCCAGGTTGTCGACGTAGATCGGGGCGGCCAGCCCGTGCTCGGCGGCCGGGAGGTCGAGGAAGGGCGCGACGCGCTGCCGGATGCGGTCCACCCACCGGGCCACCTGACCGGGGTCGTTGAGCTGCCGCTCCGAGGACGGCCGCGGGTCACCGATCAGGCCGGTCGCCCCACCGACCAGCACGATCGGCTGGTGTCCGGCCCGCTGGAGGGCCCGCAGGACCATGAACTGGATCAGGTGCCCGACGTGCAGGCTCGCCGCGGTGGGGTCGAATCCGCAGTAGTAGGTGACCGGCCCCTCCGCGAGGTGCGCGCGCAGCGCCTTCTCGTCGGTGCTCTGGGCGATCAGCCCACGGCGGTGCAGCTCGTCGATCACGTCAGTCACGGGCCTGATCCTGCCTGGCGGCCCGGCGGGCCCTGCCGCCCGCCCGGAACGGGCTCACCGACGGCGCCCCGGTGTCCCAGAACCGCCACGGCAGCTCGGTGGCCGCGCTGATGCCCACCCGAGGCCCCGCCGAGAGGGCGGTGGGCGGTGCACCACGGTGCAGCCGCACGCTGGACGCGGGGTCGAGCAGGACCGCGCCGCGGTCGTCCGGGCCGATCGCCAGCGCCTGGGTCAGCCGGGCCGGACCGCGGGCCAGGTCCCGTGCCACCCGCGCGGCCGGCCGGCGGGACCGGGCCAGCTGCTCCCCCACCACGACGTCCCCCGCTCGCAGCAGCACGGCCGCACCGCGACCGACGGGCCCGACGACGACGTTGGCGCACCAGTGCACGCCGTAGCTGAAGTACACGTACAGCCGGCCGGGCGGCCCGAACATGATCTCCGCCCGGGGCGTCGGGCCGCGGTGGGCGTGCGACGCCGGGTCCTCCCCCGCACCCGAGTACGCCTCGACCTCGGTCAACCGCAGCGCGACCTGCCCCTCCGGCCGGTCGGTGACCACCCAGCACCCGAGCAGCGACGGCGCGACGACGTCGACCGGCCCGAGCAGGTCCGCGGCACGCAGCAGCGGACCCGGCTCGGGCGTCGGGGCGGCCGGGGAGGTCAGAGCGCCGCCGCCACCGGTGAGTGCAGGGCCCAGTCGTTGTGCTGCCGGGCCAGCTCGGCCAGCGTGGTCAGCTGCTCGGCGACCCGCTCGGGCGCCGTCCCACCGCGGGCCTGGCGGGCCGACAGCGCGCCCTCGACGTGCAGCACGGAGCGCACCTCGGGGGTGAGCCGCTCGTCGATCCCGGCCAGCTGCTCGTCGTCCAGCTGGTCCAGCTCCAGGCCGGCGTCCTCGCAGAAGGAGACCATCGCGCCGCTGATCTCGTGCGCCGACCGGAACGGGACGCCGCTGGACACCAGCCACTCGGCGACGTCGGTGGCCAGCGCGAACCCCTGGGGCGCCGCGGCTTCCATGACCTCCGGGCGCAGGGTGAGGGTGGCGATCATCCCGGTGACCGCGGGCAGCAGCAGGAGCAGCTGCTCGACGGAGTCGAAGACCGGCTCCTTGTCCTCCTGCAGGTCCCGGTCGTAGGCCAGCGGCAGGCCCTTGAGCGTGGTGAGCAGGCCGGTCAGGTTCCCGACGAACCGGCCGGCCTTGCCGCGGGCCAGCTCGGCGATGTCCGGGTTCTTCTTCTGCGGCATGATCGACGACCCGGTCGCCCAGGCGTCGTCCAGCCGCGCCCAGCCGAACTCGGTCGACGTCCACAGCACGACCTCCTCCCCCAGCCGGGACAGGTGCACGCCCAGCAGCGCCGCGGCGAAGCAGAACTCGGCGGCGAAGTCGCGGTCGCTGACCGCGTCGATGCTGTTGTCCGAGGCCCGGTCGAAGCCGAGCTCGGCGGCGACGGCGTCCGGGTCCAGCGGCAGCGACGAGCCGGCCAGCGCGCCGGCGCCCAGCGGGCTGACCGCGGCCCGCCTGTCCCAGTCCAGCAGCCGGTCGACGTCGCGGGCGAAGGCGTGCGCGTGGGCGAGCAGCTGGTGGGCGATGAGGATCGGCTGGGCGTGCTGCAGGTGGGTCATGCCGGGCGCGGCGACGTCCCGGTAGCGCAGTGCGAGCCCGATCAGGGCGTACTCCAGCGAGGCCAGCTCACCGACGAGGGCGCGCACGTTGTGCCGCAGGTACAGCCGCAGGTCGGTGGCGACCTGGTCGTTGCGGCTACGCCCGGCGCGGAGCTTGCCGCCGAGCGTGCCCAGCTTGTCCAGCAGCCCGCGCTCGAGCGCCTCGTGCACGTCCTCGTCGGCCTCGATCGGCGTGAACGTGCCGTCGGCGACCTCGGCGGACAGCTCGGTGAGCGCGCCGATCATGCGGGCCAGCTCGTCGACGGTCAGCAGACCCGCGCGCTCCAGCACCCGGGCGTGCGCCCGTGAGCCGGCCAGGTCGTAGGGCGCCAGCCGCCAGTCGACGTCGGTGGACTTGGACAGCGCCGCCATCGCCGGCGAGGGCCCGCCGCCGAACCGGCCACCCCACAGGCGGGTCTGGCTGCCCTCGTTCGTCGCCGTCACGGTGCACTCTCTTCCACGTCGTCACTGCTGTCGGGATCGGTCCTGGGGTCCGGCGAGCCGACCGGCGTGCGTCGGGCGAGCGCCAGCAGCTGCTCGGCCAGGGCCGCCCCGCCGTCCGGCTCCCGGGAGACCACCAGGAGGGTGTCATCCCCGGCGATCGTGCCCAGCACACCCGGCAGGCCGACCTTGTCCAGGCCGGAGGCGAGGAACTGGGCCGCGCCGGGCGGGGTGCGCAGCACGGCCAGGTTGGCGCTGCCCTCGGCGCTGGTGAGCAGATCGGCCAGCAGCCGGGTGAGCCGCGCCGGCGCGGCCTGGGCCGGGCGCAGCGGGGCGTTCTCCGGCGGCAGCACGTAGGACGCCGGAGCGCCGTCGGAGCCGCGCATCTTGACCGCGCCGAGCTCCTCCAGGTCCCGGGACAGCGTGGCCTGGGTGACGTCGACGCCGGACTCGGCCAGCAGCCGGGCCAGCTGGGTCTGCGAGGTGACCGGCCCGGCGCTGATCAGCTCCACGATCCGGGCGTGCCGGGCCGACCGCGTCAGCGCGCTGGTCACGGCCGGCGTCCGGCGCTCATCGGCGTCGCCTCACGCGCTCTCCTCCAGCAGCCACGTCAGCAGGGCCTTCTGCGCGTGCAGCCGGTTCTCCGCCTCGTCCCAGACCGCGCTCTGCGGGCCGTCGATCACCGCGGCGGCGATCTCCTTGCCGCGGTAGGCGGGCAGGCAGTGCAGGACGACGGCGTCCTGGGCCGCCCGGGCCAGCGCCGGCTCATCGACGGCGTAGGGCAGGAACGGGGCGGTGCGGGCGGAGTGCTCGTCCTCCTGGCCCATCGACACCCAGGTGTCGGTGACCAGGACGTCGGCCCCGTCGGCAGCGGCGGCCGCGTCAGCGGTCCACTGCACCGAGCCGCCGGTCTCGGCGGCGATCTCCGCGGCCCGCTTCAGCACCTCCGGGTCGGGCTGGAAGGCCTCCGGCGAGCCGATCCGCACGTGCATGCCGGCCAGCGCCCCGCCCAGCAGGTAGGAGTGGGCCATGTTGTTCGCGCCGTCGCCGAGGTAGCTGAAGGTCAGCCCGGCCAACCGGCCCTTGCGCTCGGCGACGGTCTGCAGGTCGGCCAGGATCTGGCACGGGTGGTAGGAGTCGGTGAGCGCGTTGACCACCGGCACCCGGCTGACCGCGGCCATCGCCTCGAGCCGGTCCTGGCCGAAGGTCCGCCAGACGATCGCCGCGACCTGCCGGTCGAGCACCCGGGCGGTGTCCTCGACGGACTCCCCGCGCCCCAGCTGGCTGGTGCCGGAGTCGATCACCAGCGGCACGCCGCCGAGGTCGGCGATGCCGACCGAGAAGGACACCCGGGTGCGGGTGGAGGGCTTGTCGAACAGCACGGCGACGGTCCGTGCCGTGCCGTTGGGCGAACGCAACGGCGCCGGTGCCTCGGCGGTGTGCCGGGTCGCCTTGAGCTGGGCGGCGAGCGCCAGCACCTCGGCCTGCTCGGCCGGGGTGAGGTCGTCGTCCTTGGTGAAGTGCCGGACCGTCACTGCTGGGTCTCCACGGTCGAGTCGAGGGCCCCGGGCAGGGCCGCGATGAACGCGTCGATCTGGGCGTCGGTGACGACCAGCGGCGGAGCCAGCCGGACGACGTCCGGCGTGACCGCGTTGGTGAGGAAGCCGACGGTGCGCAGCCGCGCCTCCAGCGCGGCGGCGACCGGGGCGGTGAGAACGACGCCGAGCAGCGCACCCCTCCCGCGGACGCCGCTGATGTCGGGGTGGCCGAGCGCCTCGATGCCGGCGGTGAACCGGTGCTCGATCTCCTTGGCCCGCTCCAGCAGCCCCTCGTCGCGGATGGTGTCCAGCACGGCGAGCGCGGCGGCCGCGGCGATCGGGTTGCCGCCGAACGTCGACCCGTGCGAGCCCGCCGTCATCAGCTCAGCGGCGTCGCCGAAGGCCAGCGTGGCGCCCAGCGGCAGCCCGCCGCCGAGGGCCTTGGCCAGGGTGATGACGTCCGGCTGCAGCCCGTCGGCCTGGGAGGCGAACCAGGAGCCGGTGCGGCCGGTGCCGGTCTGCACCTCGTCGACGGCGAACAGTGCTCCGGCCGCGCGGGCCCGGGTCGCCGCAGCGGCCAGGTAGCCGGGCGGGGCGGGCAGCACGCCGCCCTCCCCCAGCATCGGCTCGAGCAGCACCATCGCGGTCGCCTCGGTGAGCTGCAGCGCGTCTGCGTCGCCGTAGGGCACGTGCCGCACCCCGCCGGGCAGCGGGGCGAAGGCGGCGGACTTGCCGGGCTGACCGGTGAGCGCCAGCGCACCCATGGTGCGGCCGTGGAAGGACCCGATCGCGGTGACGACCTCGGGCCGGCCGGTCAGCCGGCTGATCTTGAACGCGGCCTCGTTCGCCTCGGCGCCGGAGTTGCAAAAGAACACCCGGCCGGGGCGGCCGGCCAGCTCCAGCAGCCGCTCGGCCAGCCGGACGCCGGGCTCGTGCATCGCCAGGTTGGAGACGTGGCCGAGGGTGGCGGCCTGGGTGGCGATCGCCTCGACCACCCTGGGGTGCGCGTGGCCGAGGATCGTGGTGGCGATCCCGCCCAGCAGGTCGGTGTACTCGGCACCGTCGACGTCCCACACCGTGGCGCCGGCGCCGCGGGCCAGCGCCACCGGCGGCGTCCGGTAGTTGCCCATCATCACGGCCGACCAGCGGCGGGCCAGCTCCTCGGTGTAGGTCACGGTGCTGACTCCTCTCCTGGTGCGGCCGGGACGACCATCGTCCCGGTGCCCTCGGTGGTGAACATCTCCAGCAGCAGGGCGTGCGGCAGCCGGCCGTCCACGACGGTCGCCCGCTTCACCCCGCCCTCGACCGCGCGCAGGCAGGCGGCCATCTTCGGGATCATCCCGGCGTCCAGGGTCGGCAACAGCTCGGCCAGCTCGGTGGCGTCGATCTGCTCGACCAGCGAGTCACGGTCCGGCCAGTTGGCGTAGAGGCCCTCGACGTCGGTGAGGACGACGAGCTTCACCGCGCCCAGTGCGACGGCCAGCGCCGCGGCGGCGGTGTCGGCGTTCACGTTGTGCACCTGGCCGGCCGCGTCGGGTGCGACGGTGGCCACGACCGGGATGTGACCGGCCTCGATCAGCGCGGTGACCGGGGTCGGGTCCACGGCGACGACGTCGCCGACCAGGCCGACGTCGACCGGCTCGCCGTCGACGACCGCCGCGGTGCGGGCCGCGGTCAACAGCCCGCCGTCCTCGCCGGACAGCCCGACGGCCAGCGGGCCGTGCGAGTTGATCAGGCCGACCACCTCGGGGCCCACCTGGCCGGTGAGCACCATCCGGACGACGTCGATCGTCTCCTGGGTGGTGACCCGCAGCCCGCCGCGGAACTCACTCGGGATGCCCAGCCGGTTGAGCATGGCGCTGATCTGCGGGCCGCCGCCGTGCACGACGACCGGGTAGATCCCGCAGGTCCGCAGGAACACCATGTCCTCGGCGAAGGCGCGCCGGCACTCCTCGTCGACCATCGCGTGGCCGCCGTACTTCACGACCACCACGTTGCCGTGGAACTCGCGCAGCCACGGCAGCGCACCGGTGAGGACGGCGACCTTGGCCGCGTCGCCGTCGGGGTCGTTGGTCCGCATCACCCGCCGGGTGCCGATGAGCGGCTTGGGCGCGACCTCGTCGACCGCGACGTCGGGTGGGGTGGGGTCCTGGGCAGCGCTCATGTGGAGTAGGCCGAGTTCTCGTGCACGTAGGCGATGGACAGGTCGTTGGTCCAGATGGTGGCCTGCTCGGCGCCGGCCCGGAGGTCGACGTCGATGGTGACGGCGCGCCCGGTCAGGTCGACTCCCTCCCGCGGGTCGCCGATCGCGCCACCGCGGCAGACGGTGACGCCGTTGATCGTGACGTCCACCTGGTCAGCCTCGAAGGCGGCGTCGGTGGTGCCGATCGCGGCGAGCACCCGGCCCCAGTTCGGGTCGTTGCCGAACAGCGCCGTCTTCAGCAGGTTGTTGCGGGCGCAGGCCCGGCCGGCGGTCAGCGCATCGGCGACGCTGGCTGCGTTGCGGACGGTGATCGCGATGTCCTTGGTCGAGCCCTCGGCGTCGGCGAGCAGCTGCAGAGCCAGGTCGGTGGCGGCCGCGGTGAGCGCCGCGGTGAACTCCTCGGCGCCCGGGGTGACCCCGCTGGCGCCGTTGGCCATCACGATGACCGTGTCGTTGGTGGACAGGCAGCCGTCGGAGTCGACCCGCTCGAAGCTGGCGCCGGTCGCCGCCCGCAGGGCCGGCTCCAGCACGGCGGCGTCGACGACGGCGTCGGTGGTGAGCACGACGAGCATCGTGGCCAGCGACGGGGCGAGCATGCCGGCGCCCTTGGCCATCCCGCCGATGTTCCAGGCCCCGTGCTCCTGCACCGTCGTCTTCGGCACGGAGTCGGTGGTCATGATCGCGCGGGCGGCGTCCGGACCGCCGTCGGCGGTGAGGCCCTGCGCCGCGGCGGTCACGCCGGGGAGCAGCTTGTCCATCGGCAGCCGGACGCCGATCAGCCCGGTGGAGGCGACGGCGACGTCGATCGCGCCGATGCCCAGCTGGGCGGCGACGTGCTCGGCGGTGGCGTGGGTGTCGGTGAAGCCCTCGGACCCGGTGCAGGCGTTGGCGCCGCCGGAGTTCAGCACGACGGCCCTCAGCCGGTTGCCGGCGAGCACCTGGCGGCTCCAGAGCACCGGAGCGGCCGGGAAGCGGTTGGTGGTGAAGACCGCAGCCGCGACGTCGTCCGGCCCGTCGTTGACCACCAGCGCGACGTCCGGCGCTCCGCTGGACTTGAGCCCGGCGGCGACGCCGGCGGCCCGGAACCCCGCGGGAGCTGTGACGGTCACGGCGCGACCCCGACCAGCGGGAGGCCGGTCGTCTCGGGCAGGCCGAGGGCCAGGTTGGCGCACTGCAGCGCGGCCCCGGCGGTGCCCTTGGTGAGGTTGTCGACCGCGGCGACGACGACCAGCCGGCCGGCGTCGGGGTCGACGGCGAGCTGCAGCTGCACGGTGTTGGCACCGAGCACGGCGGCGGTGGTCGGCCACTGCCCCTCGGGCAGCAGGTGCACGAACGGCTCGTCGGCGTAGGCCTTCTGGTACGCCGCCCGGGCGCTCTCGGCGTCGGTCCCCGGGGTGAGCGGGGCCGAGCAGGTGGCCAGGATGCCGCGGCTCATCGGCACCAGGGTCGGCGTGAAGCTCACGCTGACCGGTGCACCGGCTGCCTGCGACAGGTTCTGCACCATCTCCGGGGTGTGCCGGTGGACCCCGCCCACGCCGTACGCGCTGGCCGAGCCCATCACCTCGCTGCCCAGCAGGTGGGTCTTGGCGGACTTCCCGGCGCCGCTGGTGCCGCTGGCGGCGACCACGACCACGTCGGGGGTGACCAGCCCGGCGGCCAGCGCCGGGGCCAGCGCGAGGGTCACCGAGGTGGGGTAGCAGCCGGGGACGGCGATCCGCCGGGCACCGGTCAACTGCTCCCGCTGGCCGGGCAGCTCGGGCAGCCCGTAGGGCCAGGAGCCCGCCCATGGGACTCCCCCACCCGACCCACCACTGCCGTACCAGCGTGCCCACGCCGCCGGGTCGGCCAGCCGGTGGTCGGCGCCGCAGTCGATCACCAGGACGTCGTCCGGCAGCTGCGCGGCGATCGCCGCGGACTCCCCGTGCGGCAGGGCCAGCACGACGACGTCGTAGCCGGCCAGCTCGGAGGCGTCGCTGCCGCGGACCTCCAGGTCGGCGTACGGCGTCAGGTGCGGCTGCAGCTCGCCCAGGCGTCGGCCGGCACTCGCGTTGGCGTGCACCCCGGTCAGCTGCAGCCGCGGGTGCCCGGCCAGCAACCGGCACACCTCACCGCCCGCGTACCCGGTGGCGCCGGTGACCCCGACCGTCCACGTCCGTCCCTCGTTCACGATGCATGACCATACACAGCCATGCATGGACGTGCACCGGTGGGACTGTGCGCACTCGCCGCAGCGGCGTCCGGCGGGCACAGTGCTCCTGCCGGCCTCTCGCGCCTGCCCCGCCCAGCAGCACGACCGCCCGCGCATCCTCGAGGAGCCCGCCAGCCATGCCCCCGTTCGACCGGATCGTCGTCGTCTTCAACCCGCACAGCACCGGGAACGCCCCGGCGTCCGCCGAGGAGCTGCGGGCCGAGCTGGCGCGGCGGCTCCCCGCCGTGCCACTGGAGCTCTGCCCCACCCGGTACGCCGGGCACGCGCGGGAGATCGCCCGCGAGGTGGCCGCCACGGGACGACCCCTGCTGGTCTCGGTCAGCGGCGACGGCGGCTACAACGAGGTGGTCGACGGCGTCATGCAGGCCGGCAACGACCAGGCCGTCTGCGCCGTCCGGGCCGCCGGCAACGCCAACGACCACCGCCGGACGACGCGCCGTCGCCCGCTGGCCGACGCCATCGTCGCCGGGGACGTGCGGCGGATGGACCTGCTCCGGCTCACCCTGGGCAGCGGGACCTCGGCGGTGACGCGCTACGCGCACTCCTACATCGGCGTGGGGCTGACCCCGGTCGTTGCCGTCGACCTGGAGAAGGGCGGCAAGGGCTCCTGGCGGGAGATCGTCTCGGTGGTGCGCGGGTTCGCCCGCTTCCGGCCCTTCCCCATCCGGCTGGAGGACGGCCGGCGGCGCAGCATCGACAGCCTGCTGTTCGCCAACATCCCCGAGATGGCCAAGTACGCGACGCTCAGCGAGGGCGGCCGGCCCGACGACGGCCTGTTCGAGGTCATCACCCAGCAGCGGACCGGCAAGCTCCGGGTCCTGGCGACCGCGGTGCGCGCCGCGACCCGTGGGCTGGGCCCGCAGCCGAGCACCACCCACTACGCGTTCACCGCGCTGGCGCCGATGCCGCTGCAGCTGGACGGCGAGCTGGTGGAGCTGGAGGCGGACACGCTGGTCACCGTCGACATCGCCGCAGGGGCGCTGGCGACCGTGGTCTGACCGGTCGCCTCCGTGGTGCCCCTGGGGCGCACGGGACTCCACAGCCTGCTGGGAGGTCGCTCCCAGCAGTTCTGTCAGCACCCCCCGGCACAGTCCCCGCTGACCGGGACGACGGGTCCGGTCGGGAGGAGCACTGCCATGGAGACCAGCCGCGGAACGCACTCGCTCGAGCTGCCCGGCGCGATCGCGCTGGTCGAGGAGGCGGGCGGGCCGGTGCTCCGGTTGACCGGCGAGGTCGACTCGCTCGTGGTCGACGACTGGCACGCCACCGGCCGACCGGCCCCCGCGCCGCGGTGGCCGTGGACCTCTCGGCGGCGACCTTCCTCGACTGCCGGGGGCTGCGGCTGCTGGTGCGGGAGACCGAGCCCACCCGGCGGTCGGGTCGGGTGCCCGAGCTGCGGCACCCGACCCGCGCGGTGCGGCGGATGGTGGAGCTGTCCGGTGCGGCCCCGCTGTTCGCGACCGTGGGCTGACCTGCCGGCCCGCGGCTCAGCCGACCGGGTCCTCGGGTCCGTAAGGCAGCAGCCGCAGCTGCCGCGCAGCGCCCTCGGGCGTCGTCGCGCGCAGGATGTCCAGGTCGTCGGCGCCGGCCCGGAAGAACCGGCCGGACCACTGGTCGAGCTCGCCGGCCGCGATCGCCACCGCGAGCGCGACGACGTCCTCCGGCCGGGTCCACTCGGTGCGTCCGAGGTGCATCGGCATCGCCCGGGTCATCTGCGTGTCGATCACGCCGGGCGCCAGGTCGAAGGCCCGCACCCCGTGCTGCGCCCCGGCCAGGTGGATCCCCTCGGTGATCCGCATCTGCGCGCTCTTGCCCGCCGAGTACGCGCTGTACTCGGCGCTGCCCCGGGTGCCCAGGCCACTGCCCAGCCCGATCACCCGGCCGCCACCGGCGGCGATCATCCCGGGGACGACGGCCCGGGAGACCAGGAACGGCCCGTGCACCTGGCTCTCCACGACCTGCCACCACTGGGTGGGGTCGGCCTCCCAGAGCGGCACCTCGGCCGCGTCGATGGACCCGGCGTTGTTCACCAGCAGCGTCACCGGGCCGAGCTCGGCGATCACCCGGTCGACCGCCGACTGCACGGCGGCGGGGTCGGTGACGTCGGCCGTCACGGCGAGCGTGCGCGCGCCGGTGGCCGCGGCGACCTCGTCCATCGCGGCGGTGAGCCGCTCGGCCGACCTGGCCAGGCCGGCGACGGCCGCACCACGCTCGGCGAGGCCCGCCGCCAGGTACCGGCCGATCCCCGCCGACGCCCCGGTGACCAGCGCGACGGTTCCCGAGAGGTCGCTCACCGGAGCACCGCCCCGGTCGCCTCGACGGCCAGGGCGATCGCCGCGTCGCGCGCCGCGTTGGCCTCCTCGCCGGTCAGCGTCCGGTCCGGCGCGCGCAGGGTCAGCGCGTAGGCCAGCGATCGGGACCCGGCCGGCACCGGAGGCCCGGCGTAGACGTCGAACAACCGCAGCCGCTCGAGCAGCTCACCGGCACCGGCACGCAGCGCGGCCTCGACGTCGGCGGCCGGGACCTCCTCGGGCACGACGAGCGCCAGGTCGACCAGCACCGGCGGGAAGGTCGACACGCGCGGGCCGACCGGCACGGCGGCGGCCGGGAGCGCGTCGACGTCGAGCTCCATGGCGCAGGTGCGCGCCGGGAGGTCCAGCGCGGCGCAGACCCGCGGGTGCAGCTCACCGGCGTGCCCGACGACCTGGTCGGCCACCACCAGCTCGGCGCAGCGGCCCGGGTGCCAGGGCGCCAGGTCACCGGCGCGCACGGTCAGCTCGACCCCGGCGGTGGCCGCCACGACCCGCGCGGCCTGGACCGCGTCGGCCCAGTCGGCCGCGCGGCCGGGGCCCCACCAGCCGCGCGGCTCGCGGTTGCCGGTCAGCGCCACGGCGACGTGCCACGGCTGGGCCGGCACCGCACCGAGCAGCGCCGCGAGCGTCTCGTCGTCCGGGCGCCGGTCGACGCCGGGGACGGGCGCCGGGGTGCGCTGGTCACCGGGGAACACCGACCCGTGCTCGAAGACGGCCACGTCGCGCTGCCCGCGGGACAGGTTGCGAGCCAGCGTGGCGAGCAGGCCGGGCAGCAGCGTCGTCCGCAGCGCCGGCTCCTCCTCCGACAGCGGGTTGCGCACCACGACCGCCGAGCGCCGGACGTCGTCCGCGGGCAGGCCGAGCGCGTCGAGCGCCGCCGTCCCGACGAAGGGGTAGGCCGGGGCCTCGACGTACCCGGCCTCGGCCAGCGCCCGGCCGATGCTGCGCCGGCGGCGCTGCCGCTCGGTCAGCCCGCGGCCGGGCGGCACGTTCGGCAGCACCGAGGGGATGTCGTCGTACCCGGCGAGCCGGACGACCTCCTCGACCAGGTCGGCGGGGTCGGTGAGGTCGGGCCGCCAGGACGGCGGGGTGACCTGCAGCCGGTCCCCGTCCGCGTCGACCGTCGCGCCGACCGCGGTCAGCGCCTCGACCACCTGGGACGTCGGGTAGTCCACGCCGGCGATTCGGGCCGGCCGGCCGGCGTCCAGCGGGATCGCCGGACGCGGCCCGCGGGTGTCCGGGTCGACCGGCGAGCCGACGACGCGGGCGCCGCCGTGCTCGGCGAGCAGCGCGGCCGCGCGGGCCAGCGCCACCACGGTGACCTCCGGATCGGTGCCGCGCTCGAAGCGCTTGGCCGCCTCGCTGGGCAGCTTGTGCCGGCGGACCGTGCGGGCGATGCCGGTGGGCTCCCAGTGGGCCGCCTCCAGCAGCACGCTCGTGGTCCGGTCGCCGATCTCGGTGGACGCACCGCCCATGACGCCGGCCAGGCCGATCGGGCCCGAGTCGTCGGTGATGAGCAGGTCGTCGGCGTCCAGCGCCCGGTCGACGCCGTCCAGCGTGGTCAGCCGCTCCCCCGCCGTCGCCCGGCGCACCACGATCGGACCGCGCACGGTGTCCCGGTCGAAGGCGTGCATCGGCTGGCCGAGCTCGAGCATCACGTAGTTGGTGACGTCGACGGCCAGCGAGATGCTGCGGATGCCCGACTGCGCCAGCCGGCGGCGCATCCACCACGGGCTCGGCGCGGTCGGGTCCAGCCCCTCCATCGCGAGCATCGAGAAGCGGTCGCAGCGCGCCGGGTCGGTCACCTCCACCTGCCAGGCCGGCTTCCCCGACCAGGCCGGCGGGGTCACCGCACCGGCGTCCCGCCAGTCGACGGCCAGCCCGGTGCCGATCTCCCGGGCGATGCCGCGCAGAGCCAGGCAGTAGCCCCGGTCGGGGGTCACGTTGAGCTCGATGACGACGTCGTCCAGGCCGAGGAGACCGGCGGCCGGGGTGCCCGGCTCGAAGCCGTCCTGCCCCAGCACCAGGATGCCGGCGTGGTCCTCGCCGATGCCCAGCTCGCGGACCGAGCAGATCATCCCGTCGGACACGTGGTCGTAGGTCTTCCGGGCGGCGATCGCGAAGTCCCCGGGCAGCACGGCACCGGGCAGCGCGGCGACCACCAGGTCGCCGACGGCGAAGTTGCGGGCGCCGCAGACGATGCCGCGAGGCTGGTCCTCCCCCACGTCCACCCGGGTGTAGCGGATCGGCTTCTTGAAGCCGGTCAGCTCCTCGATCTCCAGCACCCGGCCGACCACGAGCGGGCCGGTGGTCTCCGGCACCCGGTGGATCTCCTCGACCTCGAGACCCAGCCGCACGAAGGCGGTGTCGAGGTCCTCGACGCTGGTGCCCGCCGGCAGGTCGACGTGCTCGGCCAGCCAGCCGATGGGGACTCTCACTGCTCGACTCCGAATGCTCGTGTGAACCTGACGTCGCCCTCGACGATGTCGCGCATGTCGCCGACGCCGTGGCGGAACTGCAGGGCCCGCTCGATGCCGAGCCCGAACGCGAAGCCGGTGAACTGCTCCGGGTCGATGCCGCAGGCGGTCAGCACCCGGGGGTTGACCATCCCGCAGCCGCCCCACTCCACCCAGCGCGGGCCGTCGCGGTGCTCGGGGAACCAGACGTCGAACTCCGCCGAGGGCTCGGTGAAGGGGAAGTAGGACGGCCGCCAGCGGGTGACCGCGTCCGCGCCGAAGAGCTGGCGGGCCAGGTGGTCCAGCGTGCCGCGCAGGTGTGCCATGGTCAGCCCGCGGTCGACGGCCAGGCCCTCGACCTGGTGGAACACCGGGGTGTGCGTCGCGTCCAGCTCGTCGGTCCGGTACACCCGGCCAGGCGCGATGACGTAGATCGGCGGCTGCCGCTCCAGCATGGTGCGCGCCTGCACCGGGCTGGTGTGCGTCCGCAGCACCAGCCCGGAGTCCTCCGGCGCCACGAAGAAGGTGTCCATCATCGACCGCGCGGGGTGGTCGGTGCTGATGTTGAGCGCGTCGAAGTTCAGCCACTCCGCCTCGAGCTCCGGGCCCTCGGCGACCTCGTAGCCCATCCCGACGAAGACGTCGGCGATCCGGTCGGTCAGCGTGGTGAGCGGGTGCCGGGCACCGCGGGGTGCGCGGTCCCAGGGCAGCGTGACGTCGACCCTCTCCTCGGCCAGCACCCGCTCGTCGCGCTCGGCCTCCAGCACGGCCAGCCGGGCGGCGTAGGCGTCGGTGACGGTGACCCGGGCGGCGTTGACCCGCTTGCCGGCGTCGGACCGGGCGGCCGGCGGCAGCGCACCGAGCTCGCGGCGGGCCAGCAGGACCGGCGCCCGGTCGCCCAGGTGCGCCGGCCGGACGGCGGCCAGCGCCTCCAGGTCACCGGCCGCGGCGAAGGCCTCGGTCGCCGACCGCACCGCGGCGTCGAGGGTCTCCGCGGACAGCGCGGCGACCTGCTTGGGGTCGTAGGGGTCGTTGGCGCCAGACACGGGAGGCCATTCTGCCCGGCGGGGCGCGGTGCGCGCGCCCGGGTTCCGAGCGGGACCGGGCGAGCCAGCGGTTCACCCTTTGGTGTGCCCTGCCCGGTCGTCGCGCTGCGGAGCGTCCGGTCGCGGTCGATGTAGCCCAGGTGACCACGACTGAGGCACCGGCCTCGACCATCGACGAGGTGCTCCGCACCGGCGGCGTGCACAGCGTCTACCAGCCCATCGTGGAGCTGGACAGCGGCCGCATCGTCGCCTACGAGGCACTCGCCCGTGGGCCGCAGGGCCCGCTGCACACCCCCGACGCGCTCTTCGCCGCCGCCCGCACCGCCGGCCGGCTCAGCCACCTGGACGCGCTGTGCCGCGCGGCGGCGCTGCGCGGGGCGGTGGCCGCGGAGCTCGGCCCGCCGCTGACCGTGTTCGTCAACGTCGAGCCCGAGGTGCTCGAGTCCGCGCCGCTGGAGGAGCTGCTCGCGATCGCGACCACCGCCCCGGCCGGGCTGCGGGTCGTCGTGGAGATCACCGAGCGGGCGCTGGCCACCCGGCCGGCGGACCTGCTGCGTGCCGTCGAGCGGGTCCGCGAGGTCGGCTGGGGCATCGCCCTGGACGACGTCGGTGCCGACTCGATGTCACTGGCCTTCATGCCGTTGCTCCGCCCCGACGTCATCAAGCTCGACCTGCGGCTGGTCCAGGAGCGGCCCGGCCCGGCCGTCGCCGAGATCATGAACGCGGTCAACGGCTACGCCGAGCGCACCGGCGCTGTCATCCTGGCCGAGGGGATCGAGGACGAGGCCCACCTGGCCATGGCCTCGGCGCTGGGCGCCAGCCTGGGGCAGGGCTGGCACTTCGGCCGGCCGGCCGCCACCGCCGTCCCCGGCCGGCCCGTCGGCCGGCTCCTGCTGCCGTCGGCGGGCACCCCCGCCGTCGACCCGGCGGACTCGCCGTTCAGCTGCCTGCCGGCGGGCACCCAGCTGCGGACCGCTCCCAAAGCGCTGCTCATCGAGCTCAGCAAGCACCTGGAGCGCCAGGCGATGCGGCTGGGTGAGACCTGCGTCGTCGCCGCGACCTTCCAGGAGGCCCGGCACTTCACCCCGGCGACCGCGCTGCGCTACCGCGACCTGGTGGCGCGCACCGGCTTCGTCTGCGCCCTCGGCGAGGACCTGCCGGTCGAGCCGCTGCCCGGCGTGCGTGGCGCCGCACTCGCCCCGGACGACCCGGTGCGCGGTGAGTGGGACGTCGTCGTGCTCAGCCCGCACTTCAGCGCCGCACTGCTCGCCCGGGACCTCGGCGACGGCGGCCCGGACCTGCAGCGCCGGTACGAGTACGCGCTGACCTACGAGCGGCGCACCGTCGAGCGGGCCGGCGTCTCGCTGGTCGCCCGGGTGGCCGCCCAGCCGGTGCCGCCGGAGCCGGTCGAGGAGCTCGCCGAGGACCCCGTCGCGGTCGTCCGCCGCAGCGGGGTCGCCGACGGCGCGACGCTGCAGGAGCTGGTGCTGCAGCGTGCGCTGGCCGCCACGACCAGCGGGGTCGCGATCGCCGACATGACCGCGCCGGACCAGCCGCTGGTCTACGTCAACGCCGCGTTCGAGCAGCTCGCCGGACTCCCCACCGGCAGGGCGCTGGGCCGCAACTGCCGTTTCCTGCAGGGCCCGGACACCGACCCCGGGGTGGTCGCCCGGATGCGCCAGGCCATCCGCGAGGGCACCGAGTTCCGCGCGACCCTGCTCAACCACCGCGGCCTGGACCGCGAGCCGTGGTGGAACGAGATCCACCTGGCGCCGGTGCACGACAGCTCCGGCCTGGTGGTCCAGTACATCGGCGTGCAGACCGACGTGACCGCGCGGGTGACCGCCGAGCGCGAGCTGCTGCAGGAGCGCGACCGCACCCGCCGGCACCTGGCCCAGATCGAGGAGCTGGCCTACACCGACCCGCTGACCGCACTGCCCAACCGCCGCCGGTTCGAGGAGCGGATGGAGTCCGCGCTCTGGCAGGCCCGGCTCGACGGCACGGCAGTCGCCCTGCTGTTCCTGGACCTGGACGGGTTCAAGGCGGTCAACGACGCCCTGGGCCACGCCGCCGGCGACGAGCTGCTGCAGGTGGTCGCCGACCGGCTGCGCGGCCGGCTGCGCCGCGGCGACCTGCTGGCCCGGCTCGGCGGGGACGAGTTCCTGGTCGGTCTGGTCGGGCTGGACCCGGCGACCGCACCCGGGGAGGCCGCGCGGGTCGCCGAGCAGCTCCAGTCCGTGCTGACCGAGCCGGTGCGGCTCGGGGCGGAGACCGTGCAGGTCCAGGCGAGCGTCGGGGTCAGCGTGCACCCCGACGACGGCGCCGAGTTCGGCCGGCTGCTGCACCGCGCCGACGCCCGGATGTACGCCAGCAAGCACCCGGTGGTGAGCTGAGGGAGGACTCTGCTGCCCCCTGCAGCGGGGCTGGACCCGGGAGGGCGCGTGGCGGTGTTCCTGGCGCTGGCGTCGGCCGTGGTCTACGGCGCCTCGGACTTCCTCGGCGGGCTGTCCAGCCGGCGGGCGTCGGTGTTCGGCGTCGTCGTGCTGTCCCAGGCCGTCGGCCTGCTCGCGCTGCTGGTCCTGCTCCCCTGGCTGGGTGGTCCGGTGCAGCCGGCCGACCTGGCCTGGGGCGCGACCGCGGGCCTGGCCGGCGCGGCCGGGCTGGTCGTCTTCTTCCGCGCCCTGGCCTCCGGCGTGATGAGCGTCGTCGCACCGGTGACCGCGGTGACCGCCGCCGCCGTCCCGGTCCTCGCCGGGCTGCTGAGCGGTGACAGCGTCACCGCCTGGGCCGCCCTTGGCATCGCCCTCGCACTGGTCGCCGTGGTGCTGGTCTCGGCCGAGGGGGGCCTGTCGGCGCTGCGGACGGCCCGGCCGGCCAGCCTCGTCCCCGCCCTCGTCGCGGGCACCGCCTTCGGGGTCTTCTTCGTCCTCCTGGACCGCATCTCCGCCGACGCGGGACTGACCCCCCTGGTGGCGGCGCGGGTGGCGTCGGCGGCCCTGGTTGCCGTGCTGGCCCTCGTCGGCAGGCGGTCGCTGCGGGTCGCGAGGCCGGCCGTGCCGCTGGTGGCGCTGTCGGGGGTCGGGGACATGACCGCGAACGCGCTGTTCCTGCTCGCCACCCAGCAGGGCGGGGCCCTGGCGATCACCGGGGTGCTGGCCTCGCTCTACCCGGTCAGCACCGTCGTCCTGGCCCAGCTGGTGCTGCGGGAGCGGCTGGGCGGCGCGCAGGTGGCCGGGCTCGTGACGGCCGTGGCGGCCGTCGTCCTCATCACGCTCCCGGGCTGAGCGGTCCGGCGCTCAGCGCTGGGCGAGCTGGGTGACGTAGAGGCAGATGGACGCGGCGACGGAGAGGTTGAGGCTCTCCGCCCGGCCCCGCATCGGGATGCGCACCCGGGCGTGGGCGGCGGCCGCCAGCCCGGCGTCCAGACCCCGGGCCTCGTTGCCGAACAGCCAGAGCACCGGGGCGGCGAGCAGGCCGTCGTCGGCGGCCTCGTCGAGCCCGACCTCACCCCCGCCGTCGGCGGCCAGCACCATCGTGCCGGCGGCCTGGACCTGCGGCACGAGCTCGGCCAGCGACGCACCGCGGACGACGTCGACGTGGAAGAGGCTGCCGGCGCTGCTGCGCACGACCTTGCCGTTGTACGGGTCGGCGGAGCCGGTGCCGAACACGACCGCACCCGCACCGCAGGCGTCGGCGCTGCGCAGCACGGTGCCCGCGTTGCCCGGGTCGGCGAGCTCGGCGAGCGCGACCGCGAGCCGGGGCGGGTCGGTGACCAGCGTGCCGGGATCGACGTCGCGCAGCGCGCAGACGGCGACCAGGCCCTGCGGGGTGACCGTCTCCGACAGCGACGCCGCGGCGCGCTCGGTGACCAGGTGCACCGGCACCCGGGTGCCGGCCAGCAGCTCGGTGTGGGCGACCGCTGCGGCCTCGGTGACGAACAGCTCGAGGACGGCGTCCGGGTCGGTCTCCGCCTCCGCGAGCGCCTCGCTGACCGCCTGCCGCCCCTCGGCGAGGAAGGCCCCGGCGTCGTCCCGGCCGCTGCGGCGGGTGAGCTTGCGGGCCACGGCGACCCGCGCCGAGCGCTCGGTCATGACGTCGGGCACGGGGTTCCCCTCGGAGGTGGACGGACAGACGACGACGCCGTCGCGGGGAGCCAGGCTCCCCGCGACGGCGTCGTCGGGACGGTGCTGCTTACGCTGCTGCGGCGCCGGTCGCCTCGGGGTTCGCGGCGAGCGCGGCCCGGGCGGACCCCACCAGCGTGGCGAAGGCGGCGGGCTCGTTGACGGCGAGCTCGGCCAGGACCTTGCGGTCCAGCTCGATGCCGGCGAGCTTGAGGCCCTGCATGAACCGGTTGTAGGTCATGTCGTTCTGCCGCGCCGCGGCGTTGATCCGGGTGATCCACAGCTTGCGGAAGTCACCCTTGCGGACCTTGCGGTCGCGGTAGTTGTAGGTCGCGGAGTGGAGGATCTGCTCCTTGGCCTTGCGGTACAGCCGCGAGCGCTGGCCGCGGTAGCCGCTGGCCGCCTCGAGGGTGGTGCGACGCTTCTTCTGGGCGTTGACCGCCCGCTTCACGCGTGCCACGTGAGAGCTCCGTTCTGCTCGTAGAGGTGGGGGCGGTCAGAGACCGAGGAGCTTCTTCATCCGGCCGGTGTCGGCCTTGGAGAGCTCGCCGGTGCCGCTGATCCGACGCTTCCGCGAGCCGGACTTGTACTCGAACTTGTGCTGGTTGTTCTGGTGCTCGGCCACCAGCTTGCCGGTGCCCGTGACCTTGATCCGCTTCGCGGCGCCCTTGTGGGTCTTGTTCTTCGGCATCTCTCGGTCCTGTTCGTGTCTGCCCGGCGTCGCGCAGCAGTGCTGCGCGACGCGGGTGCGTCGGGGTGGGCCGCCGGCTAGGCCGGGGGCGCCTGCTCGGCCTGCGCCGGCTCGTCGTTGGCCGCGTGCTTCTCCGCCTTGGCGGTGCGCCGGGCAGCATCGGTCGCTGCCTGGTTCCGGTGCGGAGCGATCACCATGACCATGTTCCGGCCGTCCTGCTTGGGGTTGGACTCCACCACCCCGAGGTCGGCGACGTCGCCGGCCAGCCGCTGCAGCAGCTTGTAGCCCATCTCGGGCCGGGACTGCTCGCGACCGCGGAACATCACGGTGATCTTGACCTTGTCGCCGCCCTTGAGGAAGCGCTCGACGTGGCCCTTCTTGGTCTCGTAGTCGTGCGGGTCGATCTTCAGGCGCAGCCGCATCTCCTTGATGACGGTGAGCGCCTGGTTCCGCCGCGCCTCACGGGCCTTCTGCGCGGCTTCGTACTTGAACTTCCCGTAGTCCATAAGCTTGACGACGGGCGGCCGGGCCATGGGCGCGACCTCGACCAGGTCGAGTTCGGAGTCCTGGGCCAGGCGCAGCGCCTCGCCGATCGAGACGACGCCGACCTGCTCGCCCTCCGGTCCGACCAGGCGGACCTCGGGGACGCGGATACGGTCGTTGATACGGGGCTCGGTGATGGCCTCTCCTCTGCTGCGTGGATGAGGATCCGCACCCACCCGGACCACCGACGACAAAGGCCCTGTGAGCTGGTGCTCACAGGGCCCACTCGCCGGGTGCCGCAGCGGCCCGCGAACGGGTCTCCGCGGACGCGACGACCGGACGTGCCGGTCGTCGCGAACCGGGACCTGGGTGCCTGTGCGGCGCCAGGTGGGAGCGGGCTCCTCTTGGTGGGTGACCGGGACTGGAAGGATCTCGGCCACCGTGGTTCTCGCGCCTCGATGTAGCGGGGGGAGGCGCAGCCCACCTTACAGCGCCGCACCGGCTCCCGTCATTCCCGGGGGTACAGCAGGTCCTCGCGGGGGACGACGTGCCGCGCCTGGTGGTCGGCGAGCAACGCCCGCAGGCCGCGGACGGCGGCCAGGGCGCGCTCCCCGTCGGCCGCCTGGACCGCGGAGACGGCGAGCTCGTCGTCGTTGGTGAGCAGCAGGGTCGCCCACGGCGAGTGCTCGTTGAACCGCACCGCCCGCACCGCCGACCAGGGCACCTCGTGGTTGATCACGACGTTGCGGACCCGCAGCCCGTCGGTGTCGGCGTCCACCCGGGACCTGCCGATGAGCAGCACGCCGGCGCCCATGGCCAGGCCCAGACCGACCATCGCCACCTGGTCGGCGGTGTGGAACGAGACGACGCCGGTGGTCGAGGACTTCAGCAGGACGGCGACCACGGTCATCGCCACGACCAGCCCGGCGGCGGCCAGCGCGGTGATCAGCCGCAGCCGCCGCGGGACGGCGGAGACCGGGCGGGGGGTGTTGTCGGCGGGCACGCTCCCATCCTGCACCGCCCGCGCTGGCAGAGTGCGGGCGTGCGGGCGGTGAGCGGGACGGCGACACCGGGGCGCGGCACCTTCGCGGCGCTGGCCGACCAGGTGCGGGCCGCGGCACCACGGCTGGGCTGCACCAGGCTGGTGTGCGTCGACGGGCCGGCCGGGTCGGGCAAGACCACGTTCGCGGGCAGGTTGGCCGCCGAGCTCGGCGCACCGGTCCTGCACATGGACGACGTCTACGCCGGCTGGACCCTCACCGGCGGGTTCGCGCGGCTGGCCGCCGGGGTGCTGCGGCCGCTGCGCGAGGGCCGGGCCGGCGCCGTCCACCGGTACGACTGGGACGCCGCGCGGTTCGCCGAGCTCGTGCAGGTGCCGGTCGGGCCGGCGCTGGTCGTCGAGGGGTGCGGCAGCGCGCCGCGGGACGTGGACCCGTACGCGGTGCTGCGGGTCTGGGTGGAGGCGCCCCGCGCGGTGCGGATGGCGCGCGGGATCGCCCGGGACGGCGAGGCGATGCGCCCGGAGTGGCTGCGCTGGCAGCAGCAGGAGGCCGCGCAGTTCGCCGCCCAGGACACCCGCGCGCGGGCCGACCTGCTGGTCGACGGGACCGCCGGGCCGGGTGACGAGGAGTACACCCTGCTGCCGGGAAGAGCCGCCCTGCCGCCGCCGCTTCGTTGACGCGTGGCAACGATCTCCCTCCCCCGTCCGCTGCTCCCCCGCACCGGCCGCGCGTTCCCGACCGCGGGCGCTGCCCCGGAGCCCGTCGCAGCCGGGCCGGTGCGCTGGGTGCCCCTCGGCGTCGCCACCGCCCTCGCCGCGGCGCTGACCACGTGGACCTGGTCCCGGTACGGGACCCAGCAGGGCGTCTTCACCCTCCTCGGCCTCGGACTGGGCGCCGCCCTGTTCCACTCCCGCTTCGGGTTCACCTCGGCCTGGCGGCAGCTCGTCGCCGTCGGCAACGGCGCCGGCCTGCGCGCGCACGCGCTGCTGCTCGGCACGACCGCGACGCTGTTCGCCCTGCTCCTCGGGACGGGCACCGGGCTCTTCGGCACCACCCCCACCCCGACGTCGACCGGCCTGGGCGTCGCGCTGGTCGCCGGGGCGGTGCTCTTCGGCATCGGCATGCAGCTCGGTGGCGCGTGCGCCTCGGGGACCCTCTACGTGGTCGGCTCCGGGCAGACCTCGATCCTGCTCACCCTCGGCGGCTTCATCACCGGCACGGTGCTCTACGCCTGGGCCTACCCGCTGGTCGACGACCTGCCCGCCTTCCCCGCATTCACCCTCGCCGACCACGTCGGGTGGGCCGGCTCCTGGCTGGTCACCCTCGCCCTGCTCGGCGTCGTCGTCGGGACCACCTCGGTGGTGCAGCCTCGCCGGGTGCCACCCCCGGCGGAGGAGCCGGAGACCGCCCGCGGCATCGCCCGGGTCGTCCGTGGCTCGTGGCCGAAGTGGGTGGGCGCCCTGGTCCTCGCGGTCCTCGGCGCCGCCGTGCTCCTCACCTCGGGCAGCGCCTGGGGCATCACCAGCGCCTTCACCCTGTGGGGCTCGAAGGTGCTGCAGGCGGTGGGCCTGCACCCCGAGACGTGGGGGTACTGGCAGCAGCCGGCGCTGGCCGCCCAGCTCTCCGGCCCCGTGCTGGCGGACCGCACCTCGCTGACCGACCTGGGCATCGTGCTGGGCGCGGCGCTGGCGTCGGCCGCCGGCGGCGCCTGGGCGCTGCACCGGCGGATCCCGCTCAACACCGCGTCCGCTGCCGTGGTCGGTGGCCTGCTGATGGGCATCGGTGCCCGGCTGGCCAGCGGCTGCAACATCGGCGCCTACCTGGCCGGCATCGCCTCCGGGAGCGCCTCGGGCTGGGTGTGGGGTCTGGCCGCGCTCGGCGGCACCTGGATCGGGCTGCGCGCCCGCCGGCTGTTCGGGCTCAGCGTGCCGGCTCCCCGGGACAGCTCCTGCTGACCGGGCACCGCGACCGCCCGACCTCCCGCGTCACACGGTTGGAACACCGAGGCCGCACCATGGAGGCGTGACCGACCCCGCGCTCGACCGTCCGACGGACGGCCCGGCCGGTGCAGCCCCCGCTGCCGGCGTCGCCGCTCCCCCGGCCGAGGAACTGCTGCCGCTGCGCGGCTACACCGTGGCGGTGACCGCCGCCCGGCGCAGCGAGGAACTCGGCGCGCTGCTGGACCGGCGCGGTGCCCGGGTGGTCCACGCCCCGGCGATCCGGATCGTGCCGCTGGCCGACGACGCCGACCTGGTCGCCGCCACCCGCGAGGTCCTGGCCGCCCCCGTGGACCTGGTGGTGGCCACCACGGGGGTCGGGTTCCGCGGCTGGCTGGAGGCGGCCGAGGCGTGGGACCTGCCGCTGCGTGAGCACCTGCAGCACGCCCGGGTGCTGGCCCGCGGTCCGAAGGCCCGCGGGGCGATCCGCGGCGCGGGGCTGGTCGATGCCTGGTCCCCGGCGTCGGAGAGCTCTGCGGAGGTGCTCGAGCACCTCCTCTCCGGTGCCGAGGGGCCGCTGCCGGGTCGCCGGATCGCCGTCCAGCTGCACGGCGACCCCCTGCCCGAGCTCGTCTCCGGGCTGGTCCGGGCCGGCGCGGAGGTGGTGAAGGTCCCCGTCTACCGCTGGGTGCTGCCCGAGGACACCGCCCCGCTGCGCCGGCTGGTGGCCACGATCGCCGGACGCGGGGTGGACGCGGTGACCTTCACCAGCGCGCCGGCGGCGGCGAGCCTGCTCCAGGTGGCCAGCGAGGAGGGCGTGCGGGCCGGCGTGCTCACCGCCTTCGCCGAGGCCGTCCTGCCGGTGGCGGTCGGCCCGGTGACCGCCGCCCCGCTCGAGGCGGCCGGGATCCGCACGGTCCAGCCCGAGCGGGCCCGGCTGGGCGCGCTGGCCCGCTCGGTCGTCACCGAGCTGCCCGCCCGGCACCCGGTGCTGGCCGCCGGTCGGCACACCCTGCAGGTCCGCGGGCACGCCGCCGTCCTCGACGGTCGCCTGGTGGAGCTGCCGCCGGGCCCGATGGCGGTGCTGCGGGCACTGGCCCGCCGGCCCGGCGTCGTCGTCTCCCGGCCTGACCTGCTCGCCGAGCTCTCCGGTGGCGGCGACGCACACGCGGTGGAGATGGCGGTGACCCGGCTCCGGGCGGCCCTCGGCGCGCCGGTCGTGGAGACCGTGGTCAAGCGGGGTTACCGGCTCGCGGCCGGGGTCTAGGGGGCAGCGGGCAGCAGCACGACGCCGTCCGCGTCGGCGACGAGCCACTCCCCCTCGCGGAAGCCCACCCCGGCGAACCGGCAGGTGCCGCCCTCCCGACCGCGGTCGCCGTCCCGCGCGCCTCGACGCGGGAACACCGCCAGCGCGCGGACCCCGATCGGCTGCTCCGCCATCTCCGCGACGTCCCGGACTGCGCCGTTGACCACCACCCCGGCCCAGCCCGAGGCCGCGGCGACCGCCGCCAGGGTGCCGCCGAAGAACGCGCAGCGCTGGTTGCCTCCGCCGTCGACGACGAGCACGCGCCCCTCCCCCGGCCGCTCGAGCACGGCCCGGACCAGGGCGTTGTCCTCGGTGACCGTGACGATCACGATGCGGCCGCTGAAGGCGGCGACGCCGCCGAAGGCCGACAGCACCGGGTCGCACACCTGGGCGTCGGGGCGCTCGTCGCAGAGGTCGGTGGTGGGCTGGGGTGGCATGGACCGGGCTCGCTCTCCTCGGGCGGACGGGGACGGCTGATCATGCTCGGAGACCGCCCGCTGATCGCGAGGCCGGGTCGACGGGCCCGCCGCACGGTCCGAGGGGGGATGATCCGACGATGGAACCGCCCGTCATGGACCTGGTGGGCTTCCTGCTCGCCCGCATCGCCGAGGACACGAACGCCGTCGCCGGCGTGGCCGAGGACGCCGGCGCGCAGGGCACCGCCGCGCGGGTGCGCGCGGACTGCGCGGCCAAGCGGAAGGTGGTGCTCGCCTGCCAGGCGGCCGCACCGGACTTGCGCTTCCTCGGTGCCCGGCCGCCCGGGCTGCCCGACTTCCCGCTGCCGCCCAAGGACCTGCACCAGCTGGCCGCGCTCACCCTCGCCCTGCTCGGCACCCCCTACGCCGAGCACCCGGACTTCCAGCCGGCCTGGCGCCCCTAGACGCCGGCCAGCTTGTTGCCCGGGCGCAGGTAGACGACCCAGGTGACGACGACGCAGACGGCGTAGAACGCGATGAAGGCGATGTAGGCGCCGTCGCCGCTGCCGGTGGAGAGGAACGACTGGCGGAAGGCCAGGTTCACCAGCACCCCGCCGAAGGCCCCGACCGCCCCGGCGATGCCGATGACCGCTCCGGACATCCGCAGCGCGTGCTTGTCGGCGACCGCCGAGTCCGTGCCGGTCGCGACGGCGTCCATCGCCCGGGTCCGGAACACCGCCGGGATCATCTTGTAGGTCGAGCCGTTGCCGATGCCGCTGAGCACGAACAGCAGCACGAAGCCGAGCAGGAACAGCGGCAGCGACTCGACCTGGCTGGCGACGAGCACGACGGCCGCGCCCAGCGCCATCGCGAGGAAGTTCCAGAAGGTGATCCGCGCGCCGCCGAACCGGTCGGCCAGCGACCCGCCCAGCGGTCGGATCAGCGACCCCAGCAACGGCCCGAGCCAGGTGAGCTGCGCGGCGGCCAGCGGCGTGGCGAAGTCATCGGCGAACTGGTTCTGCAGCACCTGGCCGAAGGCGAACCCGAAGCCGATGAACGAGCCGAAGGTGCCGATGTAGAGGAACGACAGGATCCAGGTGTGCCCCTCGCGGGCGGCCTCGCGCATGGCCCGGGGCTGGTTGCGGGCCGTGGTCAGGTTGTCCATCAGCAGGGCGGCGCCCACCGCGGCGACCACGATCAGCGGCAGGTACACGTAGAGCACGACCCGCGGGTGCTCGGCGCCGGCGGTGGCGAGCACGAGCAGGCCGACGAGCTGGATGACCGGCACGCCGAGGTTGCCGCCGCCGGCGTTCAGGCCGAGCGCCCAGCCCTTGAGCCGGGTCGGGTAGAAGGCGTTGATGTTGGTCATCGAGCTGGCGAAGTTGCCGCCGCCCACGCCGGCCAGGCAGGAGACGACCAGCAGCGTGCTGTACGAGACCCCGGGCTCGAGCACGACCGCCGTCGCGATGGTGGGCACCAGCAGCAGCGAGGCGCTGATGATCGTCCAGTTCCGGCCGCCGAACTTCGCGACGGCGAAGGTGTAGGGCAGCCGGACGAAGGCCCCGAGCGCCGTGGGCAGCGTGGTGAGCAGGAACTTGCCGGCCGGGTCGATGCCGAACACCGGCTCGGGCAGGAACAGCACCATCACCGACCACAGGCTCCAGATGGAGAAGCCGACGTGCTCGGAGAAGACGGAGAAGAACAGGTTCCGCCGGGCGACGGGCTTGCCCGTGGACTCCCAGAAGTCCACGTCCTCGGGGCGCCAGTCGTCGATCCACCGACCGCCGAGGCGGCCGGGGGCGCGCTGGGTGGACGTGGTGGTGGGCTCGGTGGCGGTGGCCATGCACCGACGGTGGCGGCCCGGCGTTCCCCCGCCGTTGCCGCCACGGTGAACTCGTGTTCCGTTGTCCGCACCGCGCCTGCCCCGCTGTGGTGAGGAGCCGCCGCCGCCGGGTGCGGCCCGCTGCGGTGCGCGCCATGATCGCCCCGTGAGGGACTCCGAGGAGCGCGCGCCCGGTCGGGACCTGGTCGAGACCGGGGAGCTGGTCGCCGGGTCGATGAGCCGCGCCGTCGCCGGGCTGCTGTTCGACCCCGCGTCGAGCCCGCTGCGGCTGGACGACCGGCTGGCCGGCTGCCTGCGCGACGCCGCCACCTCCGCCGCCGCGCTGCCGCTGACCTGGGAGCGCGCCCGCGCCGGCGCTGCCCTCGCCTTCGTCGCCGAGCTGTCGGTCACCCGCGCCCACCAGGGCCGCGCGGTGCGCACCGACGGCTTCTTCAGCGTCACCGCCGCTGCGCGCTCGGCCGCCGAGCGGCTGGTCGAGGACGTCGTCCAGGCGGCCCGGCAGACCACCGAGGAGCGGCGGGTGCGGCACCTGGGCTACCTGGTGGCCGAGGTCGTCGTCTCCCCCGACATCGACGTGGCGCTGGCCGCCCGGGCGCTGCAGCTGGCCGAGTCGTGCAGCTGGCGTCAGCTGGTGCTGCTGGCCGCGGTGGGCCGCCGCGACCGCTCGCCGCTGCCGATGACGCCGCTGGAGGACGACCCGCGGGCCTGGCGGGCCTGGGGTGCCCGGGAGGACGTCGCCGACCTGCAGCGCGCGGGCCTGCTGGACCCCCCGCCCGCCGCCGTCCGGCCGGGCACCCGGCCGCGGCTGCGCCCGGCCGACCTGCGGCTGACTCGCCGCGGGGTGCTCCTGCACCGGCTGCTGGCGCTGGACTTCGTCCGCGAGGACGACGTCCACGCCGCGCTCGCCGACCTGGACCTGCCGCCCGCCTGATCACCGGTCGGCCGGGGAGGAGCGCCGGATGAGCGACGAGGACGTCGACGTGGCCGTCTCCCGCGTGTTCCCGGAGCTGACGCCGGCAGCCGTCCTCCTCACCGACACCCCGGAGGAGGCCGTCCGGCTGCTGGGCGTCGCGCTGGGTCGACCCGGCGCGCTGGACTCCGGGCAGGCCGCTCTCAGCGCGCTGGCCGCCGCGGTGCACCGGTCCAGCGGGGAGCAGGTGATCGGGTCGCTGGACCCGGCACCGGCCGACGAGGACGACGCGCTGGCCGGCGCGCTGCGCGCACTGCCCGCCCCGGACCGGGCCGCGGCGGTCCTGCAGCTGCTCGGCGCCGGGCCGCAGCAGGACGCCGACGCCGCGGTCGCTGCGCTGCGGGTGGCGCTGGCCGGACGGGACGAGCAGGCCCGGGCTGCGCGCGACCTCGAGCGGTCGTTGTTCGCGGTGCCCGGCGCGACAGCGGAGCCCGCCCTCCCGGCCGCCCCGCTGCCCGAGCGGCTCGCCCGGCTGGCCGCCGGCCGGCGCCTCCCGTCGACGGCGGCGGACACGGTCGCCGGCATGGTGAGCACCGCCCGGGCGGCCCGACGTCGCCGGCGGGTGCAGCTCGTCGCCGGCGCGCTCGTCGTCCTCGCGCTGGCGGTCGTCGTCCCGCTGCTGCCGCGGGGCGCGCCGGCCCCGACGCCGACGTCCACCCCGACGTCACCGGCCGCCGTCCCGGTCCCTGAGGGGCCCTCGGTCTACGCCGGGGCGCCCCGCGGGTCGCTGGCCGGGGACGAGGCGTTCTCGGCAGGACTGCGCGAGCTCGACTGGCCCCCGGCCCGCGCCGCGGACCCCCGGCGGGTGGTCTACGCCGGAGACGTGCCCGGCGGACGGTGGGCGCTGCTCACCTCCGGTGGCACCGCGGCCCGACCGGCCGCCGCTGCGTGGTTCACCGGACCCGAGGGCGCCGCGCCGGGCGGTCTGCGGCTGACGTCGGGCTGGAGCACGCCCGACCCGACCCAGCCGGCCGCGCTCGTCGACCCCGCCACCGGGACCCTGGTGGTGCTGGCCGCCCCGGACGACCAGATCGCGGTCTCCGGGCGGCCGGAGGTCACCGGGGACGGGACCGTGCTGCGCGCCTACGGTCTGGCCTCGACCACGGCCGGCCTGGCCGAGGTGCACCTCGAACCGCTGCCGGGTGCCGTGGGCAGCGCCGTCCAGCTCCTGTGGCGGCGAGCCGGCCGCCCACCGGAGCCGCTGGCACCCGCCGTCGTCCCGACGGAGGCCGCCACCGGCACGCCCCCGCTCGGCCGGCTGCGTCCGGCTCCCGAGCCGGCGCGCGGCGACGCGGCGGTCGGCCCCCAGCTGGCGTCGGTGCTGGGCCGGCTGGGCCAGTCCGCCGGGGACGCCGCGGTCACCGTCCTCTGGGCCGGTGACCTGCCCGGCCCGCACGAGCAGCCTGCTCGGGTGACCGTCCTCGCCGTCGGGCAACCGTCCGGAGCCGCTGTCGTCACCGCTCCCTACGGCCTCGCCGGCGGCCCGACGGGCGCGGCGGGTACTTCGGTGTGCGTCACCGGGGTGCTGCCGGCCGGCGAGCCGCTGGACCAGCGGGTCGTCGCCCTGCGGTGCGACGTCACAGCCGGCTTCGCCGACCCTGCGAGCGCCCGGTCGCTGGTCGTCCTCGCCGCGCGGGACGCGGTCTCGGTGCAGCTGTTCGACGTCGCCGGGACGGTGCTGGGCGAGCAGCCGCTGACCGACGGCGTCGCCGTCGTCGGCTCCCCCGGCGACGTCGCACGAGTCCTGGTGCGCGGCGCCGGGGGCGAGGTGTCCGGGGCGGCCGTGCTGACCGACGCCGACCTGTCCGGCTGAGCCGGACCGCCGCCCGGCGTCAGCCCAGCGTGGCCGAGCGGGAGTAGGCGACCGGTGTGGTCGCCAGCATCCGGCGGAAGTGCCGGGTCAGGTGCGACTGGTCGACGAAGCCCGCCGCGGGAGCCACCTCGGCGGCGGGCATCCCGGCCAGCAGCAGCCGCCGGGCCAGGTCGACCCGACGGCCGGTCAGGTAGCGGTGCGGCGGCAGCCCGTACCGGCGGGTGAATGCGCGCACCACCGAGGTGGGGTGCACCTCGAAGAGCGCGGCGGCCTCCTCCAGCGGCAGCCCCTCGGCGACCCGGGCGTCCAGCAGCTCGCGCACCCGGTCGGCCAGCACGTCGTCCCGCACGTCCGGCGCCGCGACGGCGGTCCGGTCCAGGTGCTGCCGCAGCCGCTCCAGCACGAAGGACAGCCGGCTCTCCGCCTCGAGCAGGTCCCCGCCGCGGGCCAGGGTGCGGTGCAGCGCGGACAGCCGGTCGCGCAGCGCGCCGTCGTCGAAGGCCGGCTGGTCGACGGACCGGTCGACCCGGTCGGTGCCCAGCGTGGCCGGTTCCAGGTAGAGGACCCGCTTGCGGAAGCCGGCGGGTGAGGAGGACCGGCCGTCGTGCGGCACCCCGGGCGGCAGCAGGGTGACCACGGTGCGGGTGGCGCCGTGCGCGTGCCGGTCCAGGTCGTAGCGGACCGCGCCGTCGTCGACGAGCAGCAGCGTCCAGGCCTCGTGGGTGTGCGCGGGGTAGACGTGGTCGGTGAAGTGCGCGTGGAAGACCTCGGTCAGCCCGGGCACGTCGGGCCGCCAGGCGACCACCTCGCTCACGTCAGGAACGTACAAGACCCGCGGCGCCGGGGACCCGAGGCTGGGAGCATGGACACCCCCGCCGAGCCGCCCCGCTGGGCCACCAAGATCGCCGTGCTGCTGCGGGAGGACCTCGCGCCATGGCAGGCCCTGAACGTCACCTCGTTCCTGGTCAGCGGGATCACCGCGACCGGTCCCGAGCTGGTCGGTGAGCCGTACGAGGACGCCGACGGCACCGGGTACCTGCCGATGCTCCGCCAGCCGGTGCTGGTGATGGCCGGGTCGGCGGACCTGCTGGCCACCGCCCGCACCCGAGCCCTGGACCGTGGCCTGACCCCCGCCGTGTTCACCGCGGAGCTGTTCAGCACCCCCGGCGACGTGCAGAACCGGGCCGCGGTGCGGGCGGTCGCCGGCGCCGACCTGGACCTGGTCGGGCTCGCCGTCCACGGCCCGAAGAACGCCGTCGACAAGGTGGTGAAGGGCGCCCGCATGCACCCCTGAAGAAGGACCCCCTCGCCCCCCACCGCTCGCGAGCTCGCGGCGGGCCCCTGCGAGGGGGCCACGTGCCACGATCGGGGGGTGCCCGCATCCGCAGCTGCGCGGCTGGCCAGGCTCGCCGACGGCTACCTCGTCACCCAGCTGCTGCACGTCGCGGTCGCCCTGGGGGTGCCGGAGGCGCTGGCTGAGCGCCCGCAGGACGCCGCGGAGCTGGCCACCGCGCTGGGCGCCGACCCGGAGGCGCTGCACCGGGTGCTGCGCGGGCTCGCCTCGGAGGAGGTGCTCGACGAGCTCCCGGACGGGCGCTTCGTCCTCACCGACACCGGGCAGCTGCTCCGGCCCGACGTGCCCGGCTCGCTGCGCGGCGCGGTGACCGCCCGCGCGCAGCTGTACGCCCCGGCCGTGGCCGGCCTCGCGGACGCCGTCCGCTCCGGTGGCACGCCGTTCGAGCTCGTGCACGGCCGGCCGTTCTTCGACGACCTCGCCGCCGCACCCGAGCGGCTCGCGGCGTTCCAGGCGTCGATGGCCGACCGGTCGGCCCGCGAGGCCGGGGCGGTGGTCGCCGGCTACGACGTGTCGGCGTTCCGCTCGGTCGTCGACGTGGGCGGCGGGACCGGGACGCTGCTGCGCGCCGTCCTCGGGCGGGCACCCGACGCGGACGTCGTCCTCGTCGACCAGCCCGAGGTGGTCGCCGGCTCGGACCTCCCCGCGGTGGCAGGGGACTTCTTCACGGCCGTGCCCGGCGGCGCGGACGCCTACCTGCTCTCCCGCGTCCTGCACGACTGGGACGACGGCGACGCGGTGCGCGTGCTGCGGACCTGCCGGCAGGCCATGCGCCCGGACTCGGTGCTGCTGGTCGTGGAGGCCGTGCTGCCCGAGCGCGCCGTCGACGACCCCGCCGCGGTGCGCATGGACCTGCACATGCTCCTGCTGCTGCACGGCCGGGAACGCACCGCCGCCGAGTACGCCGACCTGCTCGCCGCGGCCGGGCTGCGGCTCACCGCCGACGTCCCGACCTCTGCCGGGGTGCACGTCCTCGAGGCCCGCCCGGGCTAGACCTCGACGACGAGGTCGCCGTCCTGCTCGCGGACCGGGTAGAGGCGCACCGGTGAGGCGCCACCGGGTGACGTGCCGTCGCTCCAGCGGAACGCGTAGAGGTGCAGCGGGCAGACCAGCACGTTCAGGTCGGTCTGCCCGTCGGCGAGCGGGCCGCCGGAGTGCGGGCAGGCGGCCTGGGTGGCGTGCAGCGAGCCGTCGCGCAGCCGGAACACCGCGACCTGGGCATCGCCGGCGATGAACGCCCGGCCCTCCCCCGGCGGCACGTCCTCCACCCGGCCGACCACGTGCGGGACGCCCGGGCCCGCCGCGGCTGGGCCGTCGCTGACCTCGGTGGCCGGCGTTCCTGTCTTCGCCGGACCGGTGGTCGGCGTCTCGACGTCGTCGTGCGTCAGGCTCATCGGACCGGCACCTTCGGCAGGTCGACCAGCGGCAGCGCGGTGCGGAACTGGCCGGGGGTGGCCGGCCGCGCGGCGTCCTGGCCCCAGGGGTCGGTGTAGGCGTCGATCGACTGCTGCATGTTCTCGTCCAGCTCGGCGACGATCCCCTCGCTGTCCTCGAGCAGTACCTGCTTGATCTTCTCCAGCCCGACCCGCGGCACGAAGTCGTACGTGCGCTCGAGCCAGTTGGCGTTCTCCCGGTAGTACTGCATGAACCGGCCGGTCAGCTGCATCACCGCCTCCGGGGAGTCCACGGTGGCCAGCAGGTCGCCCTTGCGGATGGTGGCCCCGGCGGCGCCGCCGACGTAGACCTCCCACTTCCCGTTGCCGACCGCGACGACGCCGACGTCCTTGACGTAGGCCTCGGCGCAGTTGCGCGGGCAGCCGACCACGGCGAGCTTCATCTTCGCCGGGCTCTCGATGCCCTGGAAGCGGGTCTCCAGGTCGATGCCCAGCTGAGTGGAGTCGCCGAGACCGAACCGGCAGAAGTCCGAGCCGACGCAGGTCTTCACGGTGCGGAAGCTCTTGCCGTAGGCGTAGCCCGAGGGCATGCCCAGGTCGTCCCACATCGCCGGCAGGTCCTCCTTGCGGACCCCCAGCAGGTCGATCCGCTGGCCACCGGTGATCTTGACCATCGGCACCTCGTACTTCTCCGCGACGTCGGCGATCTTCCGCAGCTGCGCGGGCGTCGTCACCCCACCCTTGATCTGCGGGACGACGGAGAAAGTGCCGTCACGCTGGATGTTGCCGTGCACGCGGTCGTTGATGAACTTCGCGTCGTTCTCCTGCACGAAGTCGCTGCCCCAGATCATCCGCAGCAGCGAGGTCAGGCCCATCTTCGACTTGGCCTCTTCCGCGCCGCCGGGGGCGAGCGCGGCGAACACGGCAGAGACGCTGAGCAGCCCCTGCTCGCGGATGGCGGCCATCAGCTCGGGCTTGGCCAGCGGGATGCCCGGCACGTACCAGTTGGCCGACTCGTCCTCGGTCACGTCGCCGTCGGCGGCCCACTCGACGATCTGCTTGACCAGGCTCTTGCACGACCCGCAGCCCTTGCCGGCCCGGGTCTTGTCCATGACCGCGCCGACGTTGCCGCACCCGCCGGCGACCGCGTCGCAGATGGCCTGCTTGGACACACCGTTGCAGTTGCACACCTGGGAGTCGCCGGGGAGCTCGGCGACACCGACCTCCTCGGCGCCGTCGGAGAGGTCGACCAGCAGCTTGATCCGCTCCTGCGGCAGCGGGGTGCCGCGGTCGAAGGCCTGGGTCAGGAAGGCGACCTTGCGGGTGTCGCCGAGCAGGGTCGCGCCGATCAGCTTGTCGTCGCGGACCACGACGCTCAGGTGCACCCCGCGCCTCGGCTCGGAGATGACCAGGAACTCGTCGCTGTCCCGCTCGGGCCGGTTGACGCCCATGGTGGCGACGTCGACCCCGGCGACCTTGAGCTTGGTCGCCGTCCGGGAGCCGTGGTACTCCGCGTCCGGGTCGGTGCCGGTGAGCAGGTCGGCGAGCACCCGGGCCTGCTCCCAGACCGGCGCGACCAGGCCGTAGACCTCGCCGCGGTGCTGCGCGCACTCCCCCACCGCGTAGACGTCGGGGTCGTCGGTGCGCAGCTGGTCGTCGACGACGACGCCGCGCTCGACCTCGATGCCGCTGAGCAGTGCGACCTCGGTGACCGGCCGGATCCCGGCGGCGATGACCAGCATGTCGGCGTCGATCGCCCGGCCGCCGGAGAGGACGACGCCGCGCACGCGGTCGGGCCCGATCACCTCGGTGGTGCGGGTGGCCAGGTGGACGACGATGCCGAGGGACTCCACCGACTGCTTGAGGATGGCGCCGCCGTCGGGGTCCAGCTGCTGGTTCATCAGGTGGGTGCCGGCATGGACGACCTCGACCTGCAGCCCGTGGCCCTGCAGCGCGCGGGCGGCCTCCAGCCCGAGCAGCCCGCCGCCGACGACGACCGCCTTCTCGTGCTCGGCGGCGGCCGCGAGCATGGCCCGGGTGTCGTCGATGGTGCGGAACCCGAAGACCCCCGGCAGCAGCTGCTCGTCGTCCGAGTACAGGCCGGTCATCGGCGGGATGAACGAACGGCTGCCGGTGGCGATGACGAGCTGGTCGTAGGGCGTCGTCGTCCCGTCCGTGGTGTGCACGACCTTGGCGTGGGTGTCGACGCGGTCCACCCGGACGCCGGCGCGCAGCTGCACGCCGTTGTCGGCGTACCAGTCGTGGCTGTTGAGGACGATGTCGTCCTCGTGCTCCTCGCCGGCCAGCACGTGGCTGAGCATGATGCGGTTGTAGTTGCCGTGCGGCTCCTCGCCGAAGACGGTGATCGCGAACTGCTCGCCACCGCCGCGCTCGAGCACCTCCTCGACCACCCGGGCGCCGGCCATCCCGTTGCCGATCACGACCAGCCGTTGCCGGGTGTCGATCCCGTCGGCCTCGTCCATCGCGAAGTGCAGGGTGCTCACGCCTTCGGGGCGCCCACCCAGGACCGCGGTCACACCTCCACCAGCCCGAGGTCGACGACGAGCTCGCCGGTGACGCCGAGTGGCGCCGCGGCGTGCAGCTCGACGACGGTGCCGCCGTCGAGGTCCTCCACCACCCGCAGGGGCACGTGGCAGTCGCCTTTGGCGCCGATCGGGAACCAGCGCATCGGCTCGCCGTCCCGGACGAGCAGCAGGTAGACCAGCTCGTCGGTGGAGTTGCCGCCGCGGAAGTACACCGCCTGCGCGGTCTTCCCCTCCGGGACCTGGTAGCGCAACGCCGGGTCGAGCGGGCCGGGCTTGCCCAGCCCCTCGCCGGTGATCGGGTAGACGCCGTGCAGGAAGCGCGGGGTGCTCTTCACGCGGGTGGTCCTCCTCCGTGTCGGGGGGTGCGGTGCAGGGGCGGACGGTCGTTCGTGGGCTCGCGGCTGTGGCTGGGTGGCCGGTTCCGGCGGTGGGATGCGTTCCTCGGGTCCGCCGACCCGGGAGACGGCGACCGCGCAGACCTTGAAGGCGGGCATTCGGCTGGTCGGGTCCAGCGCGGGGTCGGTCAGGGCGTTGGCGCTGGAGCCGCCGCCCCAGTGGAAGGGCGCGAAGACGACGTCGGGGCGGACGGCTTCGGTGACCAGCGCATGGAACCGGGCCCGGCCGCGACGGGTGGCGAGCTCCACGACGTCGTTCTGACCGACCCCGAGCGTGCGGGCCAGATCGGGATGCAGCTCCGCACGCGGGGTGGGAGCGATGAGCTGCAGGCTCCTGGTCCGGCGGGTCTGGGTGCCCGACTGGTACTGGGCGAGCACCCGGCCGGTGGTGAGCACGTAGGGGTACTCGGCGTCCGGCTGCTCGTGGGCGGCCACGTGCTCGACCCGCCAGAACTTGGCCCGGCCGTCCGGGGTGTGGAAGCGGTGGGCGAACAGCCGCGGCGTGCCTGGGTGGTCGGGGGCCGTGGCCGGTGTCGAGGGGCAGGGCCAGAACAGGCCCTGCTCCTCGTCGATCCGCCGGTAGGTGATGCCCGAGTAGTCGGCCTCGCCACCCGCGCTGGCCCGGCCGAGCTCGGTGAAGACGGTCTCGGCGTCGCCGCTGAACGTGTCCCCGACCCCGAGCCGGCGGGCGAGCTCGGCGAGCAGCTGCAGGTCGTCCCGGACGCCCTCGGGTGGATTCATCGCCCTGCGTCGGCGGATGACCCGCCCCTCGAGGTTGGTCATCGTGCCTTCCTCCTCCGCCCACATGGCGCTGGGCAGGACCACGTCGGCGAGCTCGGCGGTCTCGGAGAGGAAGAAGTCGCTGACGGCGAGGAAGTCGAGGTCGCGCAGCCGGCTGACCACGCGGCGGGCGTCGGGGGCGGAGACGGCGACGTTGGAGGCCATCACCAGCAGGGTGCGGACGCCGCCCTCGGTGCCCAGCGCGTCGAGCAGCTCGAAGGCGGACTTGCCGGGTCCCGGGAGCTCGTCGGGGTCGACGCCCCAGACGGCGGCGACGTGCGCGCGGGCGGCCGGGTCGGTGATCTTCCGGTAGCCGGGCAGCTGGTCGGCCTTCTGCCCGTGCTCGCGACCGCCCTGCCCGTTGCCCTGCCCGGTGACGGTCGCCCAGCCGCTGCCCTCGCGACCGGGCAGGCCGAGGGCGAGCGCCAGGTTGATCCAGGCCTGGGCGGTGTCGGTGCCGCTGCGGTGCTGCTCGGCACCCCGGGCGGTGAGGACGATCGACCGCTCCCCCCGCGCGAGCGCGGAGACGATCCGCCGCTGCTGCGCCACCGGGACGCCGGTGAGCCGCTCCACCCGGTCCGGCCAGTACCCGGCCACCCCGGCCCGGACGTCGGCGAAGCCGGTGGTGCGCGCGGCGACGTAGGCCTCGTCGACCAGCCCCTCGGCGAGCGCGATGTGCAGCAACCCGTTGGCCAGCGCCAGATCGGTGCCCGGCAGCGGCTGCACGTGCAGGCTGGCGTTCCGCGCGGTGTTGGTGCGCCGCGGGTCGATGACGATGTGCTCGGCACCGCGCTCCCGGCCGGCGTCGAAGTACTGCATGGCCGGCGGCATGGTGTCGGCCGGGTTGCTGCCCACCAGCACGACGACGTCGGCGGCCGCGAGGTCGGCCAGCGGGAACGGCATCCCGCGGTCGATGCCGAAGGCCCGGATCGCCGCGCCGGCGGCGGAGGACATGCAGAACCGGCCGTTGTAGTCGATCGCGCTGGTGCGCAGCGCGACCCGGGCGAACTTGCCGAACTGGTAGGCCTGCTCGTTGGTCAGCCCGCCGCCGCCGAAGCAGCCGACGGCGTCGCGGCCGTGCTCGCGCTGGGTGCGCTGGACCGCGTCGGCGACCCGGTCGAGGGCGACGTCCCAGCTGCTCTCCACCAGCGGGCTGGTGCGGTCGGCCGGGTCGGCGCGGACCAGCGGGCGGGTCAGCCGCTCGGGGTGGTCGAGCAGCTCGGGGGCGGACCAGCCCTTGGAGCACAGCCCACCGCGGTTGGTCGGGAAGTCGGCCGGCACGAGGGTGGCCGGGCGGTCGCCGGCGGTCATCGTGACGCCGCACTGCAGCGAGCAGTAGGGGCAGTGGGTCTCGGTGGTGCGCGTGCCGGTGCTCGGGTGCGGCAGGGACACGGCGGCGGACACAAGGCGAGGTTCCGGTGGCCCGGTTTCCCGGCGGCGGCGCTGACGTCAAGCTCGCGTTCCGTGCACCGCACACCCGTGGCGTCCCGACCGTGCGGTGCACCGCAGGGGGCGGCGGTGCTCGTGCTCTGCTGCCTGGTGGGCAGCAGAGCACGAGCGTCGGCGACATGGCTGCCTCAGTCCCCCCGCTGACGGCGCAGCGACGCGGGGGCCCGGTGCGACCAGGCGTCGAGCAGCAGTTCCTCGAGCAGGGCGTCCTCGACGGCGGCCAGCTGGACCCGGACGCCGGACAGCCGCTGCTCCCACCACAGCGGCTCGACACCGGGCTGGGCCGAGACCGCACGCGCCAGGTCCTCGCCGACCATCACGTTCAGGACCCCGTCGGCCGGGACCGTGGCCAGCACCTTCCCGCCGCCGACCCGGAACGACCGCCGGCCGTGGTGGTCGGCCTCGGTGACACCCGGCAGCGCGAGCGCCGCCGCGACGGCCTGGGCGGTGTCCACGTCAGGATCGCCCCACCGTCATGCGGCGGACCGTACGGCCGGCCGAGCTGCAGGTCCAGGGCACGAGGACGGCCGAGGCTGTTGCCGGCGGTCCGGCTCGGCCAGGCACGAGGGTCGCGCACCGGCGCTGACCGACCGTGGGCGGCGCAGCGCCGGCTCAGTAGACCGAGATCTCCACGAGGTTCTGGTCGGGGTCGCGGACGTAGACGCTGCGCATCGGCCCGAGGGCGCCCTCCTTGGTCACCGGCCCGACCTCGACCGGCACGCCGACGGCGGCCAGGTGCTGCTGCACCTCCTCCAGTGGGGTCTCGGTGACCAGGCAGAAGTCGCCGCTGCCGGTGCCGGGGTGGGCGGCCCTGGGTTCGAACTCGGCTCCGCGCACGTGCAGGTTGATCTTCTGGCGGCCGATGCGCAGCGCCGTCCGGCCCTCGCCGAAGGTCTCCGCGGTCAGGCCCAGCACCTGCGTGTAGAAGGCGACGGTCGCGTCGAGGTCGGCGACGGTCAGCACCAGGTGGTCGATCCGGTCGATGCGCACCCGCTCGTCCTACACCTCGGGCCGCGGTCGTGAGACGGCAGCAACGCCGGCGTCGCGCCGGCCCGACTCCGGACCGCCGCGGGCGTACCGCCACAGCCGGCGGCTCGTGAGCACGGCGACGAGGGCCAGCACGCTGATCACCGCCTGGCCGACCCGACCGGCGGTGACCCCGGCCGCCGGGTCCAGGGCGTAGTTGGCCCAGCCGTTCGCGAGGGCGTCGGTGGCCAGCACCGCCACGGTCAGGGCGACCCCGGAGCGCCGCCGGCGGGCCAGCAGGACGGCGGCGAGCGGGTCGAGCACGGTCAGGCTCACGAAGTAGGCGCGCAGCCACCCGGGCAGGTCCGGGTACGGGTCGAACCCGGAGCCGACCAGCTGGACGAGGTGCACCGCCGTCCCGTACACGAGCACGAGCACCGCGCCGCGCGCCACGGCACGGACGTCGGCCGGCGCACCGGCCCAGCAGGCCGGAGTGGCCAGCGGCACGACCGGCCTCAGTCCCAGCTGCGGCGCAGGCGCTTGGTCTCGCCGCGCTCCTTCTTGGCCTTGATGCGCCGCTCCTGCGACCCGCGGGACGGCTTGGTCTTCCGCCGGGCCGCCGGCGGGGCCGCGACCGCCGCGCGCAGGACGGCAGCCATCCGGGCGCGGGCCGCCTCCCGGTTGCGGAGCTGCTGACGGTGCTCGCTCGCGGCGATGGTCAGCACACCGTCGACCAGCCGCGGACCGAGCCGCTCCGCCAGCCGCCGGCGCTGCACGTCGGTGAGCCCGACCAGCTCCAGCGGCGACACCGACAGCTCCACCCGCGAGTCGGCGGTGTTGACGCCCTGCCCGCCGGGTCCCGAGGAACGGGAGAACCGCCACGTCAGCGCGCCGGCCGGGACGACGAGGCGGTCGCTCACCGGCAGGTCGGCGAAGGCGTCGTCCCCGGGCATGCCGACCAGTCTCGCCGATCGGCGAGCGCAGCGGAGGACGACACCGATCCGGCGGTGCCAGACTCGGCAGGTGCAGCCGCACCGACTCGTGCTCGTCCGCCACGCCCAGGCCGGCGCTGCGCCGGTGGACGCCGACCGGCCGCTGACCGCGCACGGGCTGCAGCGGGCCACGGCGATCGGCACCTGGCTCGCCGACGGTGGCATCGTCCCCGCCCGGGTCCTGGTCTCCCCCGCCCGACGGACGCTGGAGACGTGGGAGCGCGCCGGCGACGGGCGGCCGCCCGTCGTCGACGAGCGGGTCCACGACAACACCGTCGCGGCGCTGCTCGAGGCGATCCGAGACGTCCCGGCGGACGTCTCGGTGCTCGCCGTCGTCGGCCACAACCCGTCGATCCCGGAGCTCGCCGCCGTCCTGGACGACGGCACCGGCGACCCGGCGGCGCGCCGGGACGTCGCCGCCGGGTTCCCCACCGGCGCGGTCGCGGTGCTGGACCTCGACCGGCCGTTCGCCGCGCTGGCGCCCCGGACCGCCCGGCTGGACGCCTTCGCGGTACCGGGCGACTGACGGTCCAGGACCGGCGGTCAGCCAGCCGGCTGGGAGATGTTGACCATCCAGGCGATGCCGAACGGGTCGACGCACATGCCGAACTCGTCGCCCCACACCTGCTTCTCCAGCGGCATCGTGATGGCGCCGCCCTCGGACAGACCCGCGAAGCAGCCGCGCAGCTCGTCACCGTCGTCACCGCTGAGGCTGATCGACACGTTGGTGCCCACGCTGCGGTCCATGCCCGCGGGGGTGTCGGAGGCCATCAGCGTGTATCCGGCCGGCGTCTCGAGCTGCGCGTGCATGATCTTGTCGGCGTCCGGACCGTCGGCGCCGCCGGCCTCGCCGAAGGTGCTCAGCGAGAGCTCACCGCCGAACACGCCGCGGTAGAACTCCATCGCCTGCCGGGCGGTGTCGGAGAAGCTCAGGTAGGGGTTGAGTCGAGAGGTCACGTCCGTCCTCCGGAGGTCGGGTGCGGGACGGCCAACCTAGCGAGGACCGATCCTGAACGGGGCCTCCTCGTCACCGCCCGGCGTCGGCCGCTGGGCGGTGCCCCGACCGGCGGAGGTGCGGTCGCCCGGTCAGGTGAACGGGGCGTCCTCACGTCGCCGACAGCATCACCGTGTGTGACGCTCAGCCGGTGACGCAGGACGCTCCCGGCCAACTCCACCTGGTGACGGGCAACCGCGTCGACCACCTCCCGGAGGAGACCCCGCACGACGGTGCGGTGCTGGCCGACCTGCTCCGCCGCGCCGAGGCCCTGGACGACCGCGCCGCCCGCGAGCGCGCGCCCCGGGTGGCCGGTCCGCTGCTGGTCGGCGCGGCGCTGACCGTGGTCCTCGCGCTCCTCGTCCGCCAGCCGTGGCAGCTCCCCTCCCGGGGCGTGAGCGGCGTGGCCGACGTCCCGCAGTCGCTGCTGACCTTCCTGCTGCTGGCCGCCGCCGCGTGCGTCTGGGCCGCCGGCCGGTGGGTGCGACCGGCAGAGACCCTCACCTCCGGCGGCGCGGCCCACCTCTGGTGGGCGCTCGTGTCCGGCGCGGCGCTGGTGTCGGTCGCCGCGGCGCTGTCACTGGCGTCCTACGCCGGTACCGGCGACCGACCGGCCGACCTCGTGGTGCGCTGCGCCGTGCCGCTGGTGCCCGCGGTGCTCGCCGGCGTCCTGGCTGCCGGCGCCGGCCGCGCGGCACGGGTGCGCGCAGCCCTGGGCACCGGCCTGGTCACCGTGCCGCTGGGCAGCCTGGGGTGGGCGCTGCTCTCCTCGTCCGCGCGCTCGACCGCCGGGCTCGCCGACGTCCTCGGGATGACCGCCCTGGCCGCGGTCGCCCCGCTCCTGCTGGCCGTGGCCTTCGTCGCCGCCGACCGGCGGGGCCCGCAGCGCCGCTGAGGGACCATCGGGAGATGGTCACCCTCGCCGGAGCGCTCGCCGCCGGACCCGTCGTCCTGGACGGCGGGTTGTCCACCGAGCTGGAGTCCCGCGGGCACGACGTCACCTCGGCGCTGTGGTCGGCGCGGCTGCTCCGCGACGACCCGTCCGCCGTCGTCGCCGCGCACGCCGCCTTCGCCGCGGCCGGCGCCCAGGTCGCGACGACCGCGAGCTACCAGGCCACCTTCCCGGGGTTCGCCGCTGCCGGCATCGACGCCGGCGAGGCCCGCCGGCTGCTGACCCGCTCGGTGCAGCTGGCTCGGGACGGCGCCCCGGAGGGCTGGGTGGCCGGCTCGGTCGGGCCGTACGGGGCGTTCCTCGCCGACGGGTCGGAGTACAGCGGCGCGTACGTCGCCGACCTGACCGTCGCCGAGCTGAGGGCCTTCCACCGCCCCCGGCTGCACGTGCTGGCCGAGGCCGGCGTCGACGTGCTGGCCTGCGAGACGCTGCCCGCCGCCGCCGAGGTAGAGGCGTTGCTCGCCGAGCTCATCGACCTCGACGTCCCGACGTGGCTGTCGCTGACCGTCGTCGTCGACGACGACGGGGTCCTGCGCACCCGGCGGGGCGAGCGGCTGGCCGACGTCGCCGCGCTGGCCCGCGACGTCGACGCGGTGATCGCCGTCGGGGTGAACTGCACCGACCCGGCGGGGGTCCCCGCCGCCGTGGCGGTCGCCGCGTCCGCCAGCGGGAAGCCGGGGGTGGCCTACCCCAACAGCGGCGAGCGATGGGACGCCGCCGCGCGCCGCTGGACCGGGCGGCCGGGGGTGGGCGACGTCACGGGGTGGCTGGCCGCCGGCGCCCGGCTGGTCGGCGGGTGCTGCCGGGTGCTACCGGACGACGTCCGCGCGATCGCGGACGCCGTCCGGTAGCCGGGCCTCAGGCCGGGACCGGGTCCGGTCCGTGCGCCCCGCCGGGCCGGCAGCGCACCAGCCGGCGCACCGTCAGCCAGCTGCCCCTCAGCGCTCCGTGCCGCTCCAGCGCCTCGATCGCGTACGCCGAGCAGGTGGGGCTGTAGTGGCAGCACGGACGACGACGGGGACTGATCTCCCGCTGGTAGAGCCGCACGGCCGCGATCAGCCGGTCAGCGAGCTGCCCGCCCGGGCTCTCCGCCCGGACCTTGCGGACCGTCGACGGCGCGACCAGCAGCAGGTCCATGCCGCAACCGAGCGCTTGGGCCAGACAGCAGCCGGTGTTGAGGAAGAACAGGTTCCGCAGGCACGAGTCGTTGTTGCGCCGGTAGCCGTACCCGGGCCCGTAGCCGCCGTAGCCAGGCGGCCCGTACCCCGGCCCGTAGCCGCGGGGGCGACCCCAGCCGCGCCGCCGTCGTGGTCCGCCGCCGCCCCAGCCCCAGACGAAGACCATCAGAGGATCGGGTTCCCGCCGGTCACCGCAACGCGGGCCCCGGACATGTAGCTGCCCTCATCGCCGGCCAGCAGCACGTACAGCGGGGCCAGCTCGGCCGGCTGCCCGGCGCGGCCCAGGGGCACCTGCTTCCCGAAGCTCGCCACCTCCTCGGGCGGCATGGTCGAGGGGATCAGCGGCGTCCACACCGGCCCCGGGGCCACGCTGTTGGCGCGGATGCCCTTGTCGCCGTACATCTGCGCGAGGCTCGCGGTGAAGTTGGCGATCCCGGCCTTGGTGGTGGCGTAGGGCGCGAGCGTGGGCTTGGGCATGTCGGAGTTGACCGACGAGGTGTTGATGATCGACGCGCCCGGCTGCATGTGCGGGACGGCGTCCTTGCAGAGGATGAACATCGCGGTCAGGTTCGTGGCGAGGGTGTGGTCCCACTCGTCGTCGCTGATCTCGTCCAGCGTCTGGTGGGTCATCTGGAACGCGGCGTTGTTGACCAGGATGTCGATCCCGCCGAGCTCCTCGAGCGCCTTGGGGATGATCGAGTGCGCGTGTGCGCGGTCGGAGAGATCGCCGGCGACCAGCACGCACTTGCGCCCGGCCTCCTCCACGTACTTCGCGGTGTCCTCGGCGTCCTCGTGCTCGTTCAGGTAGGAGATCAGGACGTCGGCGCCCTCGCGGGCAAAGGCGATGGCCACTGCGCGGCCGATGCCGCTGTCGCCGCCGGTGATCACGGCCCGCTTGCCGGTGAGCTTGCCGGAGCCGCGGTAGCTCTCCTCGCCGTGGTCGGCCTTGGGGGTCAGCTCACCCAGCGTGCCGGGCGGGGTCTGCTGCTGCTCGGGCTGGGACTCGGGGCGCGGTGAAGACACGGTTCCTCCTGCATGTCGGGCCGCGGCACTCCCGCGCTCTGCTCACGCGGCCGCTGCGTCGGACGCACCGGCCCGGTGCCGCGTCCTCCTCCGCCTACCCGGTCCGCCCGGCGGGACACCTCCCGTTCCGGTGCCGTCCGGGCCCGGACAGCCAGCGACCCGGGAGGTGTCGAGGGAGCGCCACGCTGCACGCCTCGACACCTCCCGGGTCGCCGGGGTCGTCAGCTGTTCAGGCCGCGCGGGTACCGGCGGTCGTGCGGCTGCGGCCGGCGAGGGCCGTCACGGTGCCGGGCCGGACCCAGCGCATCTCGAGCCGGCGGTGCCCCGCCTCGTCGACCACGGGCACCCAGCGGCACTGCGGGCAGTCCTGCACGCTCATCACTCCTCCACCTCTCGTTCACCTGCTGTTTACCTTGTGTCCAGGAGGTGGCCACCTTACGCATCCTCGGACGGATCGTCACCGCATCGAGACCGCGTGTCCCTCGGAGGAGTCTCCGCCGGGAGCGGCGGCTCATCGGGCACCCTGGTGCCCACGATGACGCTCTCCCCCGCCGGCACCGACACGACCCCGGCCGACTCCCCCGCCACCGCACTGCCCTCGCCGGACGCCTCGGCGCTGATCGCCGACCCCGACGACCTGTCGGAGCTCTTCGCCCTCGGCGACGACCCGGACGCGGTCTTCGCCCGGTTCGCCGAGTGGGCCGACGACGCCGGCACCCCGCTGTACCCGGCGCAGGAGGAGGCGCTGATCGAGCTGGTCAGCGGGGCCAACGTCGTGCTCGCCACCCCGACCGGCTCGGGCAAGTCGCTGGTCGCCACCGGCGCGCAGTACGCCGCTCTGGCCGCCGACCGGGTCAGCTTCTACACCGCGCCGATCAAGGCGCTGGTCAGCGAGAAGTTCTTCGCCCTCTGCGGGGTCTTCGGCGCGGCGAACGTCGGGATGCTGACCGGCGACGCCAGCGTCAACGCCGACGCGCCGATCATCGCCTGCACCGCCGAGGTGCTGGCCAACATCGCGCTGCGCGAGGGGCCGGACGCCGACATCGGCCTGGTGGTCATGGACGAGTTCCACTTCTACGGCGACCCCGACCGCGGCTGGGCGTGGCAGGTGCCGCTCATCGAGCTGCCCAAGGCCCAGTTCCTGCTCATGTCGGCGACGCTCGGCGACGTCGCCACGCTGCGCGAGGACCTCACCCGGCGCACCGGGCGGCCCACCGCGCTGGTGGCGCACGCCGAGCGCCCGGTGCCGCTGCACCACTACTACGCGACCACGCCGATGCACGAGACGATCGACGAGCTGCTGTCCACCAGGCAGGCGCCGGTCTACGTCGTCCACTTCACCCAGGCCTCGGCGCTGGAGCGGGCGCAGGCGCTGATGAGCGTGAACGTCTCCACCAAGGAGGAGAAGCAGGCGATCGCCGACCAGATCGGCGGCTTCCGGTTCTCCTCCGCCTTCGGGACGACGCTGTCCCGGCTGGTCCGCCACGGCATCGGCGTGCACCACGCCGGGATGCTGCCCAAGTACCGGCGGCTGGTCGAGCAGCTGGCCCAGGCCGGGCTGCTCAAGGTCATCTGCGGCACCGACACCCTCGGGGTCGGCATCAACGTGCCGATCCGCACCGTCGTGTTCTCCGCGCTGAGCAAGTACGACGGCACCCGCACCCGGCTGCTCAACGCCCGCGAGTTCCACCAGATCGCCGGGCGGGCCGGGCGCGCGGGCTACGACACCGCCGGCACGGTCGTCGTGCAGGCACCCGAGCACGAGGTGGAGAACCTCAAGCAGTTCGCGAAGGTCGCCGACGACCCGAAGAAGCGCCGCAAGCTGGTCCGCCGCAAGGCGCCCGAGGGCATGGTGCCGTGGAGCGAGGCCACCCAGCAGCGGCTGATCGCCGCCGAGCCCGAGCCGCTGAGCAGCCACTTCCGGGTCTCCACCGGGATGATCCTCAACGTGCTGGCCCGGCCCGGTGACCCGGTGGCCGCGCTGCGGCACCTGCTCACCGACAACCACGAGCCCCGCAAGCGCCAGCTGCGGCACATCCGCGAGGCGATCGGCATCGCCCGGTCGCTGATCACCGCCGGGATCGTCGTCCGCCTCGACCAGCCCGAGGCCGACGGCCGGCGCTACCGGCTGACCGTCGACCTGCCGCCGGACTTCCAGCTCAACCAGCCGCTGTCCACCTTCGCGCTGGCTGCGATCGGCCTGCTCGACGCCGAGAGCGACACCTACGCACTCGACGTCGTCTCGGTCATCGAGGCCACCCTGGACGACCCGCGGCAGATCCTGGCCGCGCAGCTGAACAAGGCCAAGGGCGCGGCCGTGGCGCAGATGAAGGCCGAGGGCATCGAGTACGACGAGCGGATGGAGCTGCTCGAGGAGATCACGTACCCGAAGCCGCTGGACGAGCTGCTCCAGCACGCTTTCGAGGTCTACGTCTCGGGCAACCCGTGGGCCGCCGACGCCCAGCTGTCCCCGAAGTCCGTGGTGCGGGACATGTGGGAGCAGGCGATGACCTTCCGGGAGCTGGTGAACACCTACCAGCTGACCCGCTCCGAGGGCGCAGTGCTGCGCTACCTGTCCGACGCGTTCAAGGCGCTGCGTTCCGGGGTGCCGGCCGACGCCCGCACCGAGGAGGTCACCGACCTCGTCGAGTGGCTCGGCGAGCTGGTGCGCCAGGTCGACTCCTCGCTGCTGGACGAGTGGGAGCAGCTGACCAGCCCCGACCAGCCGCTGGACGCCCCGGTCGCCGTCCCGGCCCGGCCGCGGCCGCTCACCGGCAACGAGCGGGCGTTCACCGCGATGGTGCGCAACGCGCTGTTCCGCCGGGTGGAGCTCATCGCGCTGCGCCGCTGGTACGACCTCGGCCAGCTCGACCAGGGCTCGGGGTGGGACGCCGACCGCTGGGGCGAGGTCGTGCAGGCCTACTTCGCCGAGCACGGTGAGCTCAACACCGGCGGCGACGCCCGCGGCCCGGCGCTGCTCATCGTCGACAAGGGCGAGCCGGGGCTGTGGCGGGTGCGGCAGATCCTGGACGACCCGGCCGGCGACCACGACTGGGGTTTCGACGTCGAGGTCGACCTGGAGGCCTCCGACGACGAGGGCGTCGTGGTGATGCGCCTGGTCGACGCCGGCCGCAAGGACTAGGGCCGGGGGTTGGTCCGGGTCCAGCCGCGCTCGTCCCGCCGGGCGCCCTGGGCCGCCCGGCAGCGCCGGCACACCACCTGGACCTCCTCCGCGTGCCGCCCCGACTCCGGCTGCACGTCCGCCCACGTCACGTGCGGGAACCGGAACAGCCCGGACCGGCTCAGCGACAGCCCGCAGACCGTCTCGTTGTGCCCGGGCAGCCAGGCGTGGACCTCGCCCGCGGGGTAGCGGATGCCGTCGTCGGGGTCGACCCACCGGTCTGCGGCCGCGACCGCCGCACTGCGCGCTGACATGGGTGCCCCCTACCCCGAAGGACCCCGCGGTGTGCGGGCTCACAGCGACCCGCTGTGACACGCTCGCGTCGATGCGGGCATGACGGCGGTGGAGATGCTCGCGGTCGCCCTGGCCGGGCTGGCGGCGGGCTCGATCAACGCCGTCGTCGGCTCGGGCACCCTGGTCACCTTCCCGGTGCTGTTGGCGGTGGGCCTGCCGCCGGTCACCGCCACGGTCTCCAACTCCCTCGGCCTGGTGCCGGGCAACCTCACCGGCGCGATCGGCTACCGCCGTGAACTGGCCGGCCAGCGCCGGCTGCTGCTGCGGCTCCTCCCCGCCTCGGTCCTCGGCGCGCTCACCGGGGCGTTCCTGCTGCTGCACCTGCCCGCGTCGGCGTTCGAGGCGATCGTCCCCGGACTGGTCGCCCTCGCCGTGGTCCTGGTCGCCGTCCAGCCGCTGCTGCAACGCCGGCTGGCGGCTCGCCGCGCCCGCGCGGGCGCCCAGGAGGACCCGCACGTCGGCGGCGGCCGGCTGGCCGCCCTGGTCGCCGGCGCCTACGCGACCGGCACCTACGGCGGGTACTTCGCCGCCAGCCAGGGCGTGCTGCAGATCGGCATCTTCGGCCTGCTGCTGCGCGAGCCGCTGCAGCGGCTCAACGCGATCAAGAACGTGCTCACCCTCGGCGTCAACGCCGTGGCGGCGCTGACCTACGTCGTGGTGGCCACCGACCGCGTCGACTGGCTCGCCGCCGGCCTGGTGGCCGGCGGTTCGCTGGTCGGCGGGCACGTCGGGTCCACCTTCGGCCGGCGGCTGCCGGCACCGGTGCTGCGGACGGCGATCGTGCTGCTGGGGCTGGTCGCCATCGCCGTGCTGCTCTCCCGGTGAGCACGCTGGAGTTCGGGCTGCTGGTGCTCGCCGGCGTCGCCGCCGGGCTGGTGGGCAGCGTCGCCGGGCTGGCCTCGCTGTTCAGCTACCCCGCGCTGCTGGCCACCGGCATCCCCCCGCTGACGGCGAACGTCACCAACACCGTCGCCCTGGCGTTCTCCAGCATCGGGTCGGTCAGCGCCTCGCGTCCGGAGCTGGCCGGGCAACGCCGGCGGCTCGTGCCGCTGTGCGCCGCCGCGCTGCTGGGCGGCGTGACCGGCGCCGTGCTGCTGCTGCTCACCCCGTCGACGGCGTTCGAGAAGCTCGTCCCGTTCCTGATCGCCGGGGCGTCGGCGGCGATCCTGGTGCAGCGCCCGCCCCGCGAGCTGGCGGCGGCCGGGGCCCGGCACCCGCAGCGCGACTCCCGGTGGCTGGTCGTCGGGGCGTTCGTCGTCTCGATCTACGGCGGGTACTTCGGCGCGGCCGCCGGCGTCCTGATGCTGGCGATGCTGCTGCTGGCGACCGGCGAGGGCGTGCCGCGCAGCAACGCCGGGAAGAACGTGGTGCTCGGCGTGGCCAACTCGGTCGCGGCGCTCGGCTACGCGTTCTTCGCCGACGTCGACTGGCTGGCTGCCCTGCCGCTGGCGATCGGCTTCCTGGTCGGCGGCTCACTCGGCCCGCGCGTGGTGCGCCGGGTGCCGCAGACCCTGCTGCGCCGGCTGATCGCCGTCGCCGGGCTCGGGCTGGCCCTCCACCTCGGGCTGGACGCCTTCGGCTGATCATCTACGGTGGTGCCGACGCGCTCGGACGGGCAGTCTGGTCCGGCGCCCCGGGGCGTCCGACCGACGAGGAGTGACATGACCGCGGCAGGACAGGCGGCACAGCGGTTCGCACAGGCGCTCGACCAGCTGCCCCCGCCGGAGCTGCGCGGGCCCGAGATGCTCGCCGTCCGGCTGTCCCGTGCAGCCGTCGCGGCGCTGCCGGTCGACGGTGCCGGGCTGAGCATCCACGACATGAAGGGCCTGCGGACGCCCATCGGTGCCAGCGACCCGGTCGCCGCGCAGGCCGAGCGGCTGCAGTTCACCCACGGCGAGGGCCCGTGCCTGCGGGCGCACGACGACGGCGTGGCGATCGCCTTCGACGAGGCCGCGATCGCCCGCAACTGGCCGGACCTGCACACCGCTCTGGTGGGCGAGACGTCGTTCCACGCGGTGCTGTCGGTGCCCCTGCTCCCCCCGCTGGGCCCGCTGGTCGTGCTCGACCTCTACGTCCGGGACGCCGAGCGGCTGCCGGCCACCGACCGGGACGACATCGAGGACGTGACCATCGCGCTGACCCGGGCGATGGTCGCCGCGGCGCTGAGCGCGCCCAAGGAGGAGGGGCGTCCCGGCTGGTGGGACGGCCCGGACGCGCTGCAGCGGGCCCGGGTCTGGCAGGCCACCGGGATGGTGAACGTCGCCCTCGGGCTGGACACCGAGGACGCCCTGGCCGCACTCAAGGCCTTCGCCTTCGCCAGCGACCGGGTGGTCGACGACGTCGCCGAGGACGTGCTCGCCGGCCGCATCTCGCTGTCCGAGCTCAGCCCGTCGGAGAGCTGACCGCTACTCAACCAACGGGTTGACAAACCTCCGGACTCGCTCCTAACCTCGTCCTCAACCTGATGGTTGAGGAGAGGAGGAGGTCCGTGGCGGCAGACGCACTGTCCCGGGTGTTCTCGGCACTGGCCGACCCGACCCGGCGCGACATGGTGGCCAGGCTCGCCGTCGGCGACGCCACCGTGAACGAGCTCGCCGCCCCCTATGACGTGAGCCTGCAGGCGGTGTCCAAGCACCTGAAGGTGCTCGAGGACGCCGGCCTGGTCAGCCGCAGCCGGGAGGCCCAGCGCCGTCCGGTGCACCTGGAAGCGCAGGTCTTCGACCTGATGACGAAGTGGATCGAGCGCTACCGGCGCGAGGCCGAGGAGCGCTACCGCCGCCTGGACGACGTGCTGGCCGCGATGCCGGACGACGTCGCCCCGACTCCTGCCCGGAAGGAAGACACCCCGACATGAGCACCACCGACACCCACGAGACCCAGATCATCGCCGACCCGCGGGTCCCGCTCGTCCGGATCATCCGCGAGTTCGACGCCCCGAAGGAGAAGGTCTTCCGCGCGCACACCGACCCCGAGCTGGTCGTGCAGTGGCAGGGCCCGCGGGGCATGGAGGCCCGGATCGACCACTACGACTGCCGCACCGGTGGCTCCTACCGCTACGTGCACACCCAGGACGGCGAGGAGTACGGCTTCCACGGCTGCTTCCACGAGGTGCGCCCGGCCGAGCTGATCGTCCAGACGTTCACCTTCGAGGGCTTCCCCGACGGCGTCGCCCTCGAGCGGCTGGAGCTCGAGGACCTGCCGGGCGGGCGCAGCCGGCTCACCGCCACCTCACTGGTGGACTCCTTCGAGGGACGGGACGCCTTCCTGGCCAGCGGCATGGACACCGGCGTCCGCGAGGGCTATGAGCGCCTCGACGCCCTGTTGGCCGGCTGACCGCGGGCCGGTCGAGGAGCCGGGATGACCACCACGGACACCGGCCGCACCCGGTCCGCCCCCGCCGTCGCGCGGATCGGCCTGCTGGCGCTGCGGATCGGGCTCGCCGTCCTCTTCTCGGGGGCGGGCCTGGTCAAGCTGGGCGGCGAGCCGGCGATGGTGCAGATGTTCGCCGACATCGGCGCCGGTGACTGGCTGCGCCACCTGGTGGGTGCGTGCGAGGTGGCCGGCGCGGTGGGCCTGCTGGTCCCGCGGCTGACCTCCCCGGCGGCGCTGGGGCTGACCGGGCTGATGATCGGCGCGACCGTCACCAACGTGGCGGTGCTGGACACCAGCCTGGTGCTCACCCTCGTGCTGGCGCTGGCCGCCGGGACGGTCGCCTGGGTCAGCTCCCCTGGGTCACGTAGGCGCTGAGCAGCAGCACGAACGCACTGGCCGCGATCAGCAGGCGGGCCGGGGTGAGGCCGTTGAGCAGTCCGGCGATCACCCCGGCCCCCGACGCGCGGGCCTCGGCCGCCTGGGCGCCGCGCCGCATGATGCGCACCTCGTCGGCCAGCAGCGTGCCCCCGGCCCCGAGCAGCGACATCCCGAGGACGACGAAGACCAGGGCCAGCCGCTGGTCGAAGCTCTCCACGGCCGGGGCGAGGAACAGCACGATCACGATCCCGAGCAGCAGCCCGACGGCCGCCCCCGCGACCGGTGCCCACGGGCCCATCCGGATCATCGGGGCTCGCCTCGGCAGCCGCGGGAGCCGCGGCTGGGGACGCGCGCCGACCGGAGCCGTCGCGTGCGGCGGCGCACCCGGCTCGACCTCCGGCCCGGCTGCCGGGTCGGGGCCCGCGGCTGCGGGCGGTTCCACCGCCGGAGGCCCTTCCGGTGCCGGTGCCCCGGCCGTCACCGGCGCTGCCTCGGGGGCCGGCTGGCCCTCGGTCCGCTGACCGGGCACGACCGCGGTGGCGCCCGCGGGCGCCGCTCCGGTCTCCGCCGGGCGGGTGCCCCGCGGGTCGACCCAGCCGGGGGTCAGCACGTCCTGCTCGTCGCTCATCTGTCCGATCACCTCGCCGGGAAAGCTAGGCGGGGGCTCCGACGATCCCGGGGAGGCGGCCGGGTGTGGCGGGCGGGCTCGTAGGACACCGGCGCGGGCCTCACCGTGCGTGCCCTGCCGAGCCCGCAGCGTCAGAGCAGCCGGCGGCTGTCCTCGGCGACCACCCGCAGCCAGCGGTACCCGTAGCCCTCCAACGCCAGCTCGACCGAGCCGTCGTCGGCCAGCGCGGTGCTGCCCACGGTCAGCAGGTCCTCCAGCCGGTGGGTGCTGCCGCAGTCGGCCAGCACGAGCGGCACGGTGCGCGGCTCAGGCCCGAGGTTGTGCAGGGCCACCAGCGCCCCGTCGTCCCAGGAGCTCAGCGAGGCGAGCACCTCCGGGTGCGGCTGGCCGAGCACCTCGTAGCGGCCCCAGCCCAGCTCCGGGCTCTCCCGGTACCGCTTGATCAGCAGCTTCATGAACGACAGCAGCGAGTCCGGGTCGCGCCGCTGGTCGGCGACGTTGACGAACTCCGGTGCGAACCCGCCGTCCACCACCGGCCCGGGCAACCGGCTGGGCGCCGCCGTGGAGAAGCCGCCGTTGCGGCCGGAGGTCCACTGCATCGGCGTGCGGACGGCGAGCCGGCCCTCGGCGGCCAGGCTCTCCCCCATCCCGATCTCCTCGCCGTAGAACAGCACCGGCGTGCCGGGCAGGGAGAACATCAGGCTGTAGACCATCCGGATCCGCCGCGGGTCGCCGGCCAGCATCGAGGGCAGCCGGCGGGTGAGGCCCCGGCCGTAGACCTGCATGCTGGCCTCCGGACCGAAGGCGGCGAACACCTCGGCCCGCTCGTCCTCGCTCAGCTTGTCCAGGGTGAGCTCGTCGTGGTTGCGGACGAACATGCCCCACTGGTTGTCCGGGGAGGTCTGCGGCCGGCTGGTCAGGGCGTCGACCAGCGGGGTCACGTCGGCGCGGGCGAGGGAGAGGTACATCGCCTGCATCGCGATGAAGTCGAACTGCATGGTGAGCTCGTCGCCGTCGGTGCCGCCGAAGAACTCCGCCTGCTGGTCGTGCGGCAGGTTCACCTCACCGAGCAGCACCCCGTCGCCGGCGCGGCGGTCGACCAGCGCGCGCAGCGCCCGCAGGTACTGGTGCGGGTCGGGGAACCGGTCGGCCTCGGCCTCGTCGATGCCGGCGGTCTCCAGCAGGAACGGGACGGCGTCCACCCGGAAGCCGTCCAGGCCCAGCTGCAGCCAGAAGCCCATCACCTTGGCGATCTCGTCGCGGACCAGCGGGTTGGCGACGTTGAGGTCGGGCTGGGACCTGTAGAACTTGTGCAGGTACCACTCCCCCGTCTTCTCCTCCAGCTGCCAGATGCTGTCCTCCTGGTCGGGGAAGACGACCTGTGCCGTGGTGTCCGGCGGCGGGTCGGAGCGCCAGACGTAGAAGTCGCGGTAGGGCGAGTCCTTCGAGGCCCGCGCCGAGCGGAACCACGGGTGCTTGGCCGAGGTGTGGTTGACGACCAGGTCGACGATCACCCGCATGCCGCGGTCCTTCGCCGTCCGGATCACCTCGACCAGGTCACCGAAGGTGCCCAGCCGCGGGTCCACGCCGTAGAAGTCGGTGATGTCGTAGCCGTCGTCGCGCTCGGCGGTCGGGTAGAAGGGCATCAGCCACAGGCAGGTGACGCCGAGGTCGGCGAGGTGGTCCAGCCGCTGGGCGAGGCCGGCGAGGTCGCCGCACCCGTCTCCGTCCCAGTCCAGGTACGTCTCGACGTCCAAGCAGTAGACGACGGCGTTCTTCCACCACAGGTCCGCGGTGTCGGTGATCCTCACGGCAGCACCGCCGGCTGCGGCGTCTGCTCCGGACGGCGGGGCTGCGCCGGGCCGGGCGGGTCGATCGCGACCGCGGGGGCAGGTGCGGTGACGTCGAGCTGCGGGAGCACGTGCTCGCCGAAGGCGTCCAGGAACGCGGTCTGCTCCTGGGGCACGTGGTGCAGGTAGACCTGGTCGAAGCCGAGCTCGACGTACTCGGCGATCCAGGCGGCGTGCTGGCCCAGGTCGTTGCTGACCCGGACCGCGTCGTGCATGTCCTCGGGCCGCACGTGCGTGCTGGCCTGGTCGAAGGCACGGGTGGTGTCCAGGTCCCAGCACAGCGGCGGCGGGAACACGTTGCTGCGCCACTGGTCGTGGGCCAGCGCGAGCGCGCGGTCGGGGTCGGGGTCGTAGGACACGTGCACCTGGATGGTGAGCGTGCCCTGCCCGCCGGCGTCCCGATAGGCGGCGATGACCTCCCGCAGCGTCTCGTGCGGCTGGTTGATCGTCACCAGCCCGTCGGCCCACTCGGCGTGCCGGGCCGCGGTCCGGGCGCTGACCGCGGGGGCGATGAGGGCCGGCTGCTGCTCGGGCAGCGTCCAGATCCGCGCCCGGTCGACGGTGACCAGCCCCTCGTGGCTGACCTCCTCGCCGGCCAGCAGCGCCCGGATGACGTCGACGCACTCGCGCAGCCGGGCGTCGCGCAGCTCCTTGCGCGGCCACACGTGCCCGGTGACGTGCTCGTTCATCGCCTCACCCGAGCCCAGCGCGACCCAGAACCGGCCGGGGAACATCGCGCCGAGGGTGGCGATCGCCTGGGCGACGATCACCGGGTGGTACCGCTGGCCGGGGGCGTTGACCGCGCCGAAGGGCAGCCCGGTGGTGGCCAGTGCGGCGCCGAGCCAGGACCAGGCGAAGCCGGAGTGGCCCTGCCGCTCGTTCCAGGGCTCGAGGTGGTCGGAGCACATCGCCGCGGTGAACCCGACCTCCTCCGCGTGCTGCACGGCGCGGAGCAGGTCAGCGGGGTGCACCTGCTCGTGGGAGTTGTGGAAGCCGATCACGGTCATGGGGGCATGCCTACCGATGATCACGGTCGCCTGCAGGGCGGATGACCCGCGCAACGATCATGGCGCCTGGCTGCGGAGCAGGTCGCGGGTGTGCTCGTCGGCGGGGAAGAACGACTCGATCGCCAGCTCGGACAGCGTGACGTCCTGCGGGTCGCCGAAGCTGGTCACGGTGGTGTGCAGCGCCAGCTCGCCCCGCGAGGAGGTCAGCTGGACGGTCATCAGCAGCTCGCTACCGGGCGGGCGCGAGGCCAGCGCCTCGACGACGCCGGGGTAGCCGCGCACCTCGGCCAGCAGCCGGGTGAGCCGGCGGTCGCCGCTCAGCCGCTCGAGCCGGGTCAGCCGGTGGACCAGGTGGGCGGTCCAGCCGGCCCGGTCCCGGATCCGGGGCGCCAGCCCGCGCGGGTGCAGCCCGAGCCGGTAGACGTTCACCGGCGGGCCCAGCAGCGCCGGGTCGGCGCCCTCGAGCAGCGGTCCGACGGCCCGGTTGGTGAGCACGACGTCGCCGTACCGGTCGAAGACGACGGCCGGGTAGGGCTCGTGCCCGGCCAGCAGGTGGCCCAGCGACTCCCGGACGGCCGCGGCCTGCTCGCCGTCCAGGGCGGTCTCGGAGTAGGCCGGGGCGTACCCGGCGGCCAGCAGCAGCGCGTTGCGCTCGCGCAGCGGGACGTCCAGCTGCTCGGCGAGCGCGAGCAGCAGCCCGCTGCTGGGCCGGGCCCGGCCGGTCTCCACGAAGCTCAGGTGCCGGGCCGAGACGCCGGCGTCCAGGGCCAGGTCCAGCTGGCTGCGCCGGCGCTGCTGGCGCCAGTGCCGCAGCAGGTCACCGGCGCCTCGGGACGTCGTCCGGCTGCTGGTCACGGGGCCGACCGTAGGGCAGCCCGGGTGCCCGGCACGACTACCTGACAGGTAATCGACGCGGTGACCTGACGTGTCCAGGCTGGTCCCCGACGGCCCGGGAGGCGGGTCGGCACCACCGCGGGAAGGACACCCCATGACCGACTTCGACACCCTGGCCCAGCGCTACATCGCGGCCTGGAACGAGACCGACGCCGACGCCCGCAGCGCGGCGGTGACCGCGCTGTACGCCGAGGACGCCCGGTACACCGACCCGCTGGTCGACGCGGAGGGCCGCGAGGCGATCGCGGCGACCATCGGCGCGGTCCAGCAGCAGTTCCCCGGGTTCGTCTTCCGGCTGGCCGGTCCGGTCGACGCCCACCACGACCAGGCCCGGTTCACCTGGGAGCTCGGCCCGGCCGGCGCACCCGAGGCGCCGATCGCCGGCTTCGACGTGGCGGTGCGGGACGACGACGGCCGGCTGGCCAACGTGTTCGGCTTCCTCGACCGGGTACCGAGCTGACCACCACGGGCTGGGTGGTGCCTCCACGCCCCGGAGGCACCGCTCAGCCCGTGCGCATGTCCGCGACGGCTGCCGGCCGGGTCGCGACGTCCATGTACCGGCCGCTGCCGTCGCCGGTGACGGTCCAGCCCCGCTGCCGCGCCGCCGCGGCGTCGGCCTCGTAGGCCGCGGACAGCTGCACGTACCGGACGTCTTCCTGCGGCCAGCTCGCCGGCATCGGGACGGCGACGGCGTAGGAGTCCGCCGGCATCCCGGGGCGCCTCCGCGGCCACCTGCGCCCGCAGCTCGGCGTCGGGCAGCCGCACCGCGTTCCCGCGGGAACGCAGCTTCCGCTGCCAGCGGTGCGAGCACCGCCGGCCCGAGCAGGGGTGGGCACCAGCAGCCACGTCGTCACGGCGCTCCTCAGAACGGTGGCGGTTCGTCGGCCTCGTCGGGTGAGGGCGGGGGTTCAGGTGGTCGCAGGCCCGGTGGTCGGGAGGTGCGGGTGACCCCGGAGGGGCTGGTGACGTGCAGGGTGCCGTCGGGGTCCAGCCGGAACCGCCAGCGCGGGGCGAAGGTCTTGAGCCGGTGGTCGCTGCGGCACAGGCAGCACAGGTTGGTGCAACTGGTGGCCCCGCCGCGGGAGTGCGGGACGACGTGGTCGTGGTCGGCCCAGCCCACCCGTTGCCCGCAGTTGGGCATCCGGCAGGTGCGGTCCCGGGTGGTGACGAACGTCTTCTGCCCGGCGGTGGGGGTGTAGCGGTCGGTGTCCGGTGGGGGTCCGAGCACCGCACACCCGCACCCGACCACCCCGGTGCCGGCGCCGTCCCGAAGGATGTCGGCGTCGTCCTGGGGGTGGTCGGGGCAGCCCGTGGCAGCCAGCCGGGCGAGGTCGGCGGCGGTCGCAGTGGCCAGCAGCCGGCCGTCCTCGTCGGTGAGCGCCACGGTCAACGACCCGCCGGCCGGCGCCTGCAGGCCCAGGGCGCCGAAGCGGGTGAGCAGCTCCCGCAGCTGGCTGGCGGTGACCGCGAACCCGTTCACCACCCCGCCGGCGAGCGCACCCTGCCGGTCGAGGGTGGCGGTCACGGTCAGGTCGATCGTGATCCGGGGCAGGCCGGAGTCGGCGGGCCGCAGGATGAGCAGCCGCAGCACCTCGGCACGGATCTGCCCGATCGGCCGGTCGTCGCCGTCGGCCTTGGCCATCCAGGCGAGCTGGTCGATCATCGCGTGACAGGCCGCGGCCTGCTCCGCGGTCATGTCCCCGGCCAGCACCCCCATCCCGTTCGCCGTCGGCCAGGCGCGCACGTCGGCGGCCTGCTCGGCCTCGGCCTGCCGCTCCTCGATCGCGTCGGCGTCGAGCTCGGCCAGCAGCTCCAACGCCCGCCCCCCGAGCTTCCCCGGCGCCAGGGAGGACGCCTCGGGCAGCAGCCGGGCCTCCACCTGCCGGGTCAGCTCCGGCGCGGCGTGGGCCAGCACCTCGGCCAGCTTCCCGGCCCGCCGCTCGTCGATCTCCCCGCGCCGCAGCAACGCGAAGGTGGCGGGCAGCTTGTCCCGCCAGATGAACGCCCGCCGAGCCCGGAACGCCGCCGTCCCCCGGCCCAGGTTCAGTGCGTGCCCGACCTCGCGGGGAAAGAACTCGCTCACCCCCGGGAACTCCGGATCGGTCCGCCGCCACGCCCTGGGCGCACCCGGAGAGCCGGGGACCGGGTCGTCGTCATCGGGGCGTAGCGCGGCCAACCGCAGGATCAGCTCCGCCTCCTCCGCGACGTCCCGCGCCCGGTTCCGCTCCAGCTGCTGCAGCCGCGCGGCGACCTGCACGTCAGAGGCCCACGCAGCGGGCAACCGCGGATCGGGCTCGGCCTGCACGCTCACCCAGTCCACCAGCACACCCTCGATCGAGGACTGACCGCTGAGCCGCTGCATGCCACGACCGTAGGCGGGGGGTACGACAGTTCCGGGCCTGTCCCAGCCGATGAACCCGGCACCGCCCAGAGGTCGTGTCCTCGTCAGCTCCACGTCGAGAGGAACCCCCGTGCGCCAGGTCGTGCTGTACCAGCTGCTGTCCGTGGACAGGGTCGCGGAAGAACCCGGCGACTGGGTGTTCGACGTCGACGAGGAGGTGTTCGCGAACCTGAGCCGGGTCATCGACCGCCAGGACGACGTCCTGCTCGGCCGCGGCACCTTCGACTGCTGGGCCGGGTACTGGCCCACCTCCGACGTCGAGCCGTTCGCGAGCTTCATCAACGGCACGCCCGAGCACGTGCTGACCTCGACCCCGTTGACGCAACCGTGGGCGATGAGCACCGCCGTCGGCTAGCGTGAGCCGCCCCGTCAGCGGAGGCGACATGGCCGGGCAACGCAGCTACCCCCACGGCGTGACCTGCTGGATCGACAGCGAGCAGCCCGACCTCGAGGCGGCGGGCCGCTTCTACCGCGGGCTGTTCGGCTGGACGCTCACCGACGCCGTGCCACCGGACGCGCCGGGCTCCTACCTGATCGCGACCCTCGACGGCCAGGACGTCGCCGCGCTCGGGCCGGGCACCGGCAGCACCGCAACCTGGAACACCTACGTCGCCGTGGACGACGCCGACGCCACCGCTGCCGCCGTCGCGGCTGCGGGCGGGACGGTCCTCGCCCCTCCCGCGGACGCCGGCCCGGGCGGCCGGGCGGCCGCGTGCGCCGACCCGCAGGGAGCGGAGTTCGGGCTGTGGCAGGCCCGCCGGCGGCTCGGCGCGCAGCTCACCAACGCCCCCGGCACCTGGAACTTCAGCGACCTGCACACCCCGGACCGGGACGCGGCGATGGCGTTCTACACGTCACTGTTCGGCTGGCTCGCCGTCGACATGGCGCAGGGCGCCGGGACGATGCTGCAGGTGCCCGGGTACGGCGACCACCTCGCAGCGACCGTGGACCCCGGGATACACGAGCGGCAGGCCGCGGCGCCACCGGGCTTTGCCGACGTGATCGGCAGCCTGGTGGTGACCGCCGACGAGCCGGCGCACTGGCACGTCACCTTCACCGTCGCCGACCGGGACGACAGCGTCGCCACCGCTGGACGCCTGGGCGCGACGGTGCTCCGGTCGGCCGACGAGCTGTGGACCCGCAACGCCCTGCTGCGCGACCCGCAGGGGGCCGAGTTCACGGTCAGCCAGTTCACCCCACCGGGCGGCGACCGGTGACCCGCCGGCTGATCACCTCCGGCTGAGCGTCGTCACCTCGGGCCGGAAGCACCCCCCAGCCCGAGGTGATCACGCCCGCGGTTCCCCTGCCCGGGCGAGGGCGACCGCCTCGGCGACCCCGACGGCGTACGCGGCCGGTTGCTCCCAGGCGGCGAAGTGGCCACCCGAGGGGAGGTCGTGCCACGAGTGCACGGCGAAGACCCGCTCGGCGAACTCGCGGGGGGCGTTGACCAGGTCCCGAGGGCCCACGGTGAACACCGCCGGGGCGACGGGCCGCCCGGCGGGGACCGAGCTCTGCGCGTAGGGGGTGAACGACGTGCCGATCGCGCCGGTCACCCAGTAGGCGGTGATCCAGGTCAGCAGCTCGTCGCGGGAGAACACCGTCGTGACGTCGCCGCCGTGATCGGTCCAGGAGGTGTACTTCTCCAGGAGCCAGGCAGCGAGCCCGGCCGGGGAGTCACCGAGGCCGACGGCGAGGGTGCGCGGCTTCGTCGACTGCTCGTGCATGTACCCGCCCTCGGTCGCCTGCCAGTGCCGGCCGTGCGCGACGTACGCCGTCTCGGTCGCCGACAGGTCGTCGGGGAGCGCGTCGAGGAAGTGGTACTGGGAGACGTCGGTGAGGTGCAGGGCGGACACCGCCTCCGGGTGTGCTGCGGCCAGCGCCTCGGCGACGTCGCACCCGACGTCCCCGGCAGAGATGACGTACCGGTCGACGCCGAGCCCGGCCAGGGCGTCGGCGACCACCTCGGCGAGCTGTGCCGATGCCAGCCCACCCGTCGGCACCGGTGCGGCGAACGGGAAACCGGGCAGCGCCGGGACGACGACGTGGTGCGCGCCCAGCAACGGCAGCAGCCGCTCGAACCGCAGCACCGAGTCGGGCCAGCCGTGCAGCAGCACGACCGTCGTGGCCTGCGGGTCCGCCGACCGCTGGTGCACCAGCCGCAGCGGTCCCAGCGAGGTGTCCACGACCTCCCACGGGAGTGCCCGGACCCGGTCCTCGTGCACCCGCCAGTCGTAGCCGTCGGCCCAGTACGCGAGCAGGTCGGCCAGCGCCGCCTGGTCGACCCCGTGGTCGGGGACCAGCGTCGAGGCGGTGGGGACGGCGCGGTACCGGCGCAACCGGTCCTGCAGGTCGTCGAGGACGTCGGACGGGACGACTGCGGGCGTTCCGGTGACCACGGCAAGCATCATGACCTCGCCCGGGTGACCGGTCGAGCCCGCGATGCCGGCCGTGCAGCCGGGGTCAGGCGGGTTGCAGCTCCGCGACGACGGCGGCCGGCGCGGGCTCGTGGCCCAGCGGACGGCGGGTGAACCGGCCGGTGCCGTGGGACACCGACCGCAGCGCGCCGGCGTAGTTCAGCAGCTCCCGCTCCGGCACCTCCGCCAGCACCGTCGTGGCGTCCCGGTCGGGCTCGGCGACGCTGCCGGTCACCCGGGCGCGGCGGCCGGCGAGGTCGCTGAGCACCGGCCCGACGTGCTCGGCCGGGACCGTCACCTCGACCGCGCACCAGGGCTCCAGCACGGTGGTCCCGGCCGCCTCGGCCAGCTCCCGGAGCCCGAGCGCCCCGGCGGACTGGAACGCGGCATCGGAGGAGTCGACCGAGTGCGCCTTGCCGTCGACCAGGGTGACGGCGACGTCGACCAGCGGCCGGTTGCCGCCCACCCCGCGGGCCGCCTGCACGCGCACGCCCTTCTCCACGCTGCCGTGGTAGGCCGTCGGCACCGCTCCCCCGACCACCCGCTGGCTGAAGGTGATCCCCGACCCGGGCGGCCCGGGCTGCGCCTCCAGGACGACGACGGCGTACTGCCCGTGCCCGCCGGACTGCTTGACGTGCCGCGCGGTCACCCGGGCCGAGCCGGTCAGCGTCTCCACCATCGGCACGAGCACCGGCGGGGTCTGCAGGCTCACCCCGTAGCGGGTGCGCAGCCGGTCCAGCAGCACCTCGGCGTGCGCGTCGCCGACGGTCCACAGCAGCAGCTGCCCGGTGTCGGCCCGGCGCTCGACCCGCACCGCCGGGTCCTCGGTGGCCAGCCGGGTCAGCGCGCCGGCCAGCCGGTCCTCGTCGCTGCGGGACGCCGCCGCCACCGCGACCGGCTGCTGCGGGTCCGGCAGCGGCCACGGCGTCACCAGCAGCGGCCGGGCCGGGTCGGACAGCGTGTCACCGGTCTCGGCGCTGCCCAGCCGGGCGACCGCGCAGATGTCCCCGGCCGGGCACTCGGCCACCGGCCGCAGCGTGCTGCCCAGCACGCAGGAGATCGTGCCCACCCGTTCGTCGGCGTCGTGGTCGGGGTGGTTCTCCCCCCAGCCGTGCACCGTGCCGTGGCCGCAGACGTGCACCGCGGCATCCGGGCGCAGGGTGCCGGAGAAGACCCGGACCAGCGAGATCCGGCCGAGGTAGGGGTCGGTCGTCGTCTTCACCACCTCGGCCACCAGCGGCCCGGCGGGGTCGCAGCCCACCGCGCCGGCCGGGGCGCCGTCGGGGCGGGAGACCGCGGGGCAGGGGCGCTCCAGCGGGGACGGGAAGGCGCTCACCAGCAGGTCCAGCAGCTCGGCCACCCCCACACCGGCGAGCGGGGCGGCGCACAGCACGGGGTGGAAGGCGCCGCGGGCGACCGCCGTCTCCAGGTCGGGCACCAGGTCGGCGGCGGTGACCGGGTCGCCGGCCAGGTACCGGTCCATCAGCGACTCGTCCTCGCTCTCGGCGATCACCGCCTCGATGAGCTCGGCGCGCAGCCGGCCGGCCTCGGCGTCGCCCTGGTCCGGTTCGAGCAGCGACGTCAGCCCGCCGCCCGCAGGGTCGATGACCTGCAGCGGGTGAACGCCGAGGCCGAGCTGCTCCTGGCAGGCCCGGACGACGGCCGGGACGTCGGCCCGGGCCCGGTCGAGCTGGGTGACCACGACCGCCCGGGGCAGCCCCACCGCGGCGCACTCGTCCCACAGCTGCACCGTCGCGGCCTCGACACCGCTGACCGCGGAGACGACGAAGAGGGCGGCGTCGGCGGCGCGCAGGGCCGCCCGCAGCTCCCCGACGAAGTCCGGCGCACCGGGGGTGTCGAGCAGCGTGATGCGGTGCCCGGCGTGCTCGACCGTCGCGGCGTGCAGGCCGACCGAGTGCTGCAGCCGGACCTCGACCTCGTCGGTGTCCAGGCAGGTGGTGCCGTCCTCCACCCGGCCGGCCCGGGTGAGCGCACCCGTCGCCACCACCAGGGCCTCTGCCAGGGTCGTCTTGCCGGCCCCCGGCCGGCCGACGAGCACGACGTTGCGCACCCGTTCCGGCGCCCGGGGCGCGGGCGCCCCGGAGGCCTCCTTGCTGCTGTCCTTGCTGCCGTGTGCCGCCACGCGGACCTCCGGTGAGACGTCGTTGTCCCCGTGGGTCCAGCCTGGCCCGGCTCCGGCGCTGCGACAAGGCCTCACCAGACTGAGCTCGTGCTGCCACCGACCGGGACGCCGGGGACCGACCTCCCGGTCCGCTCGGTGCTGCCCGCGCTGGACACCGCGCTGGCGGCCGCGGGCGCCGCGGTGCTCGTCGCGCCTCCGGGCACGGGGAAGACCACCCTGGTGCCGCTCGCCCTGGCCGGCCGGGTCGCCGGCACCGTGCTCGTCGCCGAGCCCCGCCGGGTGGCGGCCCGGGCGGCGGCCCGGCGGATGGCCGCACTGCTCGGTGAGCCGGTCGGCGCGTCGGTGGGCTACAGCGTGCGCGGCGACAGCCGGCGCAGCGCCGCGACCCGGGTGGAGGTGGTGACCACCGGGCTGCTGGTCCGCCGGCTGCAGGCCGACCCCGAGCTGCCCGGCGTCGGCGCGGTCGTGCTCGACGAGTGCCACGAGCGGCAGCTGGACACCGACCTCGCGCTGGCCTTCGCCCTCGACGTCCGCGCGGCGCTGCGCCCCGAGCTGGAGCTGCTGGCCATGTCGGCGACGGCGCAGGCGGGCCGGCTGGCGGTGCTCATGGGCCGTCCCGAGCACCCTGCCCCGGTCGTGGAGGCCACCGGCGCGCTGCACGACGTCGAGCCGGTGTGGTGCCCACCGAGCCCGCCGGTCGAGCCGCCGCTGGGCACCCGCGTCGACCCGCGACTGCTCACCGCGGTCGCCGGCACCGTCCGCCGGGCGCTGGCCGAGACGACCGGCGACGTGCTGGTCTTCCTGCCCGGGGCGGCCGAGATCGGCCGGGTCGCCGGCCTGCTGGCCGGCGTGGACGCCGACGTCCGGCCGCTGCACGGCCGGCTGCCCGCCGCGGAGCAGGACGCGGCCCTGACCGCGGGCCCTCGGCGCCGCGTCGTCCTGTCGACCGACGTCGCCGAGACCAGCCTGACCGTCCCGGGCGTGCGCACGGTCGTCGACGCCGGCCTGGCCCGGGTGCCCCGGTTCGACGTCGCCCGCGGCATGGGGGCGCTGGCCACCGTGCGGGTGTCCCGGGCGGCGGCGGTGCAGCGCGCCGGCCGGGCCGGACGGGAGGCCCCGGGCCGGGTGTACCGGCTCTGGTCGGCCGCCGAGCACGACCGGCTGCCGGCCGCGGCGGAGCCCGAGATCGCCGCCGCTGACCTCACCGGCCTCGCCCTCGAGCTGGCCTGCTGGGGCGCCCCGGACGGGGCCGGCCTGGCGCTGCCCGACGACCCGCCGGCCGCCGCGTTCGCCGTCGCCCGGGAGACCCTGCACCAGCTCGGCGCGGTCGACGCCGCCGGCCGGGTCACCGCGCGCGGCCGGTCGCTCACCGCGGTGGGCGCGCACCCGCGGCTGGCCCGCGCGCTGGTCGACGGCGCCCCGCTGGTCGGCCGACGTCGGGCCGCGGAGGTGGTGGCGCTGCTGTCCGCCGACGTCCCGTCCCGCTCCGACGACCTGGTGGCCGGCTGGCGGGAGCTGCGCCGCACCCGGGACGCCCGCTGGCGCGACGAGGTGGACCGGCTCACCCGCGCGACGCCCCCGGCGCCGGGCACCGACCTGCCCGACGACGTCGCCGCCGGGCTGGTGGTCGGCCTGGCCCACCCCGAGTGGCTGGCCCGCCGTCGTCCGGGCGCGGAGCGGACCTACCTGCTGGCCGCCGGCACCGGCGCGGAGCTGGCGCCGGGCACCGCGCTGGGCGGTGCGGAGTGGCTGGCCGTCGCCGCCGCGGACCGCTCCCCGGGGCGGCGGGACGCCCGGGTGCGCACGGCGGTGGCCGTCGCCGAGGCGACCGCGCTGGAGGCCGGCGCGGCCGCGCACTCCGACGCCGCCGAGGTGGCCTGGCGGGACGGGGACGTGGCCGCCGCGCGGGTGGAGCGGCTGGGCGCGATCGTGCTCCGCGAGCGACCGCTGGCCGACCCGGACCCGGCCGCGGTGGCCGCGGCGGTCGCCGAGGGGCTGCGCGGCGAGGGGCTCGGCCTGCTCAGCTGGACGCCGGCCGCGACGGGGCTGCGGCAGCGGCTCGCCGCCGCGCACGCCGGGCTCGGTGCGCCGTGGCCAGCGGTGGACGACGAGGCCCTGCTGACCGCGTTCGCTGCGAGCCCGGCGGTCACCGCGGCCCGCAGCCGCCGGGACCTCGCCCGGGTCGACGTCGTCGGTGCACTGCGCGCGCTGCTGCCATGGCAGCTGGCCGGCCGGCTCGACGAGCTGGTGCCCGAGCGGGTCGAGGTGCCGACCGGGTCGCGGGTCCGGGTCGACTACGCCGACCCGCGGGTGCCCACGCTGTCGGTCCGGGTGCAGGAGGTGTTCGGCTGGGCCGCCGCGCCGGTGGTCGCCGGCCGGCCGCTGCGGCTGCAGCTGCTGTCCCCCGCCGGCCGGGTGGTGGCCACGACCGCCGACCTGGCCGGCTTCTGGGGGACGGGCTACCCCGCCGTCCGCAGCGAGCTCCGGGGCCGCTACCCGCGGCACCCCTGGCCGGAGGACCCGGCGACGGCAGCGCCGACCCGGCGGGCGAAGCCCCGCCGGGCATGACCGTGTACGGCTGTACACATCGATGTGTACGCTCGTACACATGACCGCGGAGGCCGATCGCCCGGTCCGCCGGCACGACCCCGACCGGCACGACCGGATCGTCGAGGCGGCGATCGACGTCATCGCCGAGCGGGGTGTCGCCGGCACGACGCACCGGCTGATCGCCGCCGCTGCGGACGTGCCGCTGGGCTCGCTGACCTACCACTTCACCGGCCTGGACGACCTGCGCACGCAGGCCTTCGCGGTGCACGCCGAGCGGATGGCGGTGCGGTACGAGGCGCACTTCGCCGCCGTGCGCACCACCGAGGACGTCGTCGACGCGGTCACCGCCCTGGTCCACGCCGACGCCGATGCCGACGACCGGGACTGGGCGGTCGCCTACGAGCTGTACCTGGCGGCGCTGCGCGACCCGTCGCTGCGCACCGTCACCGAGTCCTGGATGCGCCGCAGCCGCAGCGTGCTGGAGCGCTTCGTGGACCCGGTCACCGCCCGCGGCGTCGACGCGCTGATCGAGGGCCTGGTGATGCACAAGGTGCTCTCCACCGCCCCGGTCTCCCGGGCGCAGACCCGGGAGATCGTCGCCCGGGCGGTCCACCCTCCCCACCCTGACCGCACCGCCGACCCCGAGGACACCGCATGACGGCCACCGACGCACGCCCGGCACCGAGTGGGAGCCAGGTGCAGGCGGCGACCCGGGCCACCTACGCGGCGTTCATCGGCTCGGGCTTCGCCTTCGCCAGCTGGGCCTCGCGGATCCCGCAGGTGCGCAGCCACCTGGACCTCGGCCCCTCCGAGCTCGGCCTGGTGCTGCTGTCCATCGCCGCCGGCTCGGTCGTCGCGCTGCCGGCGTCCGGACCGCTGATCGCCCGGTTCGGCTCGCGCCGCACGGTCACCTCGATGGCCGTGCTGCTGGCGGTCGCGGTGGCGCTGGTCGCGGCCGGCTCGCAGGTCGGCGTCCTGCTGCTGGTCGGCGGGCTGTTCCTGATGGGCGTGGCCAACGGCGCCTGGGACGTCGCGATGAACGTGCAGGCCGCGGTGGTCGAGCGGCTGCTGGGCAAGGCCGTCATGTCCCGCTTCCACGCCGGCTTCAGCCTCGGCACGGTCGTCGGCGCCGGGGTGGGCGCGGCGATGGTGGCCCTGGACGTGTCCGTGCTGGCCCACCTGCTCGCCGTCGCCGTGCTGGTCGGCGTCGCGGTGCCGCTGGCCGTGCGCAGCTTCGTCCCGGACGTGCACGACGACGGCACCGGCGAGGCCGCGCAGGCTCCCCGGGACAGCGCCCTGCGGGCCTGGCGGGAGCCCCGGACCCTGCTCATCGGCGTCTTCGTGCTGGCCTTCGCCTTCGCCGAGGGCGCCGCCAACGACTGGATCAGCGTCGCGCTCATCGACGGGCACGACACCTCGGCCGTGGTCGGCACGCTCGGCTACGCGGTCTTCCTGGTGGCCATGACGGCGGTCCGCTGGGTCGGCCCCGCGCTGCTGGAGCGCTGGGGCCGGGTGCCGCTGGTGCGGGCGCTGGCGGTGCTCAGCGTCGCCGGGCTGCTGCTGTTCGTCTTCGGCGGGCACCCGGCGGTCGCCTTCGCCGGCGCCCTGCTGTGGGGGGCCGGCACCTCGCTGGGCTTCCCGGTCGGGATGAGCGCCGCGGCCGACGACCCGGCCCGCTCGGCCGGCCGGGTCAGCGTCGTCGCCTCGATCGGGTACTGCGCCTTCCTCGGCGGCCCGCCGCTGATCGGCATCCTGGGGCAGTCCGTCGGCGTGCTGCAGGCGCTGACCGTGGTCGCCGTGCTGCTGGCCGTCGCGACCGCCATCGCCGGCGCGCTGCGACCCCCGCCCGGCCTCCCCGAGAACGGGGTGTGAGGCGGTCGGCAGCCGTCCCACCCGGCGAACCGGACCCTGACCGGTGAGGATCGACCCGTGACGAGCACCGCGCCGCAGCCGAAGCCCACGACCGACGCCTGGGGCATCGACGCCAGCTGGCTCGACGCCCTCGACGAGGAGCACACCGTCGCCGAGTCGACGATCGCCCGACTGCGGGAGGTCATCGGCACGCCGCCGGAGGACCTGCTCGACCGCGTCCCGATCGTCGCCCGCCCCGGCGACGCCCTCGAGGTCGACGCCGCCGACGTCGAGTGCGAGGACGGGCAGACCCGGCACGTCGACGGTGAGCTGCCCGAGGACTTCCCGCTGGGCTACCACCGGCTGCGCACGCCCGACGGTCGTGAGCGCCGGCTGATCGTCTCCCCCGGCCGGTGCTGGCTGCCCGAGGGCTGGCGCGGCTGGGGCTGGGCGGTGCAGCTGTACGCCACCCGCGGCCAGGACAGCTGGGGCATCGGTGACCTGGGCGACCTGCGCACCGTGCGCGGGTTCGCGCAGGACCAGGGCGCCGGCTTCGTGCTGGTGAACCCGCTGCACGCGGTGGCGCCGACGGCCGGCCAGGAGGCCAGCCCCTACCTGCCGGCCACCCGCCGCTTCCGCAACCCGCTGTACCTGCGGATCGCCGACGTCCCCGGCGCCGACGCGGTCGACGTCGAGGCCGACGCCGGGCGCGCGCTCAACGACGGCGAGCTGATCGACCGGGACGCCGTCTGGGCGCTCAAGCGCCGGGTGCTGCAGCGCCTCTTCGACGCCCGGCCCGACAGCGGCGGGGACGAGCAGGCCTTCCGCGACTGGTGGTGGCACCAGGGCCAGCCGCTGATGGACTGGGCCACCTGGTGCGCGCTGGCCGACCAGCACGGCCCGGACTGGCACAGCTGGCCCCGGGAGCTGCAGGACCCGCGCGGCGCGGCCGTCCGGGACTTCGCGGCCGCCCGGGACCGGGAGGTCGCCTTCCACGCCTGGCTGCAGTGGCTGCTGGACGTCCAGCTGCGGGCGGCCACCGAGGGCATCACGGTCATCCAGGACCTGCCCATCGGCGTCGCCGGCGGCGGAGCCGACGCCTGGGCGTGGCAGGACGTGCTCGCCCAGGGCGTGAGCGTGGGCGCTCCGCCGGACGCCTTCAACAGCCAGGGCCAGGACTGGGGCTCCCCGCCGCTGGTCCCCTGGCAGCTGCAGGCGGCGGACTACGAGCCGTTCGTCCAGTCGATCCGGGCGACCATGGCCGGCGCCGGCGGGCTGCGGGTGGACCACGTGATGGGGCTGTTCCGGCTCTGGTGGGTGCCCTCGGACGGCAGCGCCGCCGACGGCGCCTACGTCCGCTACCCCTACGAGGACATGCTCGACATCGTCGCGCTGGAGAGCCACCGGGCTGAGGCGATCGTCGTCGGCGAGGACCTCGGCACCGTCGAGGCCGGCGTCCGCGAGGCGATGGCCGAGCACGGGATCCTGTCCTACAAGCTGCTCTGGTTCGAAGACGACGAGCCCGCCCGCTGGCCCGCCGAGGCGATGGCCGCGGTGACCACCCATGACCTGCCGACCATCCCCGGGCTGTGGACCGGGTCGGACCTCGCCGAGCAGCGCGAGCACGGGCTGGGCACCGACGAGGAGCTGGAGCGCGGCCGCGCCTCGCTGCTGGAGCACCTGGGGAAGGTGCCGAAGAAGGCGACACCGGCCAAGGCCGTGACGGCGGCCTACAAGCGGCTGGCCGGCGCACCGTGCACCCTGCTGTCGGCCACGCTGGACGACGCGCTGGCCGAGGAGCGCCGGCCGAACATGCCCGGTGCCACCGACCGGCCCAACTGGTGCCTCCCGCTGCCGGTGCCGACCGAGGAGCTGGCCGCGCACCCGGGCGTGCAGTCCGTCGCCGACGTGCTGGCGAACGGGCTGCAGCCGCGGAAGAAGCGGACGACGAAGGCGAAGCACGCGCCCCAGGGCGGGTGAGCCGCCCCGGGCGGGTGGTCAGCCCTGGAGGAAGGCCAGCAGGTCGGCGTTGATCGTGTCGGCCTGCGTGGTCGGCATGCCGTGCGGGAAGTCGGTGTAGGTCTTCAGCGTCCCGTTCTTCAGCAGCTCCGCCGACAGCGGCCCCGCGTCCGCGTAGGGGACGATCTGGTCGTCCTCGCTGTGCATGACCAGCACCGGCACGGTGATCTTCGCCAGGTCCTCGGTGAAGTCGGTCTGGGAGAAGGCGACGACGCCGTCGTAGTGCGCCTTGGCGCCGCCCATCATCCCCTGCCGCCACCAGTTCTGGATGACAGCCTCCGACGCCTCGACCCCCGGCCGGTTGAACCCGTAGAAGGGCCCGCTGGGCAGGTCGCGGTAGAACTGCGACCGGTTGGCGGCCAGCTGCGCCTGCAGGTCGTCGAAGACGCTCTTGGGCAGACCACCGGGGTTGGCGTCGGTCTGCACCATCAGCGGCGGCACCGCGCTGATCAGCGCGGCCTTGGCGACCCGGTCCTCCCCGTGCCGGCCGAGGTAGCGGGCGACCTCCCCGCCGCCGGTGGAGTGGCCGACGTGCACGGCGTCGTGCAGGTCGAGGTGGGCGGTCAGCGCGGCCAGGTCGTCGGCGTAGTGGTCCATGTCGTGCCCGTCGCCGACCTGGGTCGAGCGGCCGTGCCCCCGCCGGTCGTGGGCGATCACGCGGTAGCCGTGCTGCAGGAAGAACAGCAGCTGGGCGTCCCAGTCGTCGGCCGACAACGGCCAGCCGTGGCTGAAGACGATCGGCTGGCCGGTCCCCCAGTCCTTGTAGAAGATCTCGACGCCGTCGGGGGTGGTGACGAAGGGCACGGTGGTTCTCCTCTGCGGGGTGGGGTGTTCAACTCTGGGCGGTGGCCGCGGGTGCACCGACGTCGTTGCGGGACAGGAAGTCCAGGGCGGTGTGTGCGACCTCGGCCCAGCCGGAGTCCGCGCCCATCGAGTGGCCGCGGTCGGGGAAGGTCACCAGCTCGGTCTCCCCGGGGTTCCGCCGCTGGATCCGGTAGGCGCCCCGGACGGTCGCCTCGGGCACGGTGCGGTCCCGGCCTCCGGCGATCAGCAGCAGCGGACTCCGCTCGCGCCTGGTGTCGACCCGCGCCTCGCTGCGCGGTGCGAAGGTGGCGGCGCTGGCCTGGAACAGCGGGCGGGCCGGCGAGGGGATGCCGTGCGCGGCCAGCAGGTGGTCGGACTCCGCCCGCGGGACGGCGTTGGCGAAGGACCGGGAGAAGCTGTCCGGCGAGTGCGACCAGGTCCCCTTCCGCAGCCCCGGGTGGGACAGCACCGGCCAGGCGCTGCGGAGCTGGACCGGCGGCAGCACCAGGTTGCCCTTGAACTGGGCCGGGGACAGCGCGACGCACGCCCGGGACAGCCCCATGCCGTGCAGCTTCTGGGCGATCAGGCCGCCGAAGGAGTGGCCGACCACCACCGGCGGCGCAGGCAACGCGGCGATGAGGGCGGCGTGGTGCTCGGTGACGTCGTCGATGCCCACACCGGCGACCGCCTCCGGGTGGGCACGGGTCTCCTCGGCGGTGGCCGCGTCACCGGGCCAGCCGGGGGCGACCGGCTGGTAGCCGCGGGAGGCGAACAGCTCGACCCACGGCGTCCAGCTGCTGGCGTGCAGCCAGAGTCCGTGCACGAACACGACGGGCACCGGGGTCGGAGTGGTCACGGGGTCCTCCACGTGAGAGCCGCGGCCGGTCCGGCCACGGGCTGCACCCTGACGCTAGGGGCGACGACGGAACGCCGGGTGGACCCTCCGTGACGGGCTCAGGACCCTGGCTGCCGACCGCCCGGCACCGGCGACCGCGACCGGTGGGAGCCTTTACACCGCCGGTCGCGCCCCTCCAGGATCGACGTCGTCAGGGCAGCGTCGCCGTGGTCCCACCCCCTGGGAGCGCCCGTGGTCACCCTCCTCGACACCGACCAGCTCCCCCCGGCCGAGCGCCGTCCCGCCCAGGTCGTCGCCCGGCTCGAGGCCACGATGGTGTCCCGGGTCCGGTTCGCCGAACCCGGAGCGGCCTCGCACGCGCGGTTGGACGGCTGGGACCTCGGCGGGGTCCCGGTGCTGCGAGCCGCCCTGGCGGGCGACCCCGTGCTGGCCCGTTCGGCGCGGGCGGCCCGGGAGGACGTCGTGCCGACCGTCTCCTTCGCCGTCCAGGAGGTCGGCGTGGGCATGCAGGAGCAGTTCGGTGCCCAGCGCACGGTGCCGCGCGGCGGCCTGGTGCTCACCGAGCTCGCCTCCCCCTACGAGTACCGGTGGGTCGGCCCGGGGGTGTGCCGTGCCCTGCAGGTGCCGGTGAGCCGGCTCGGGCTGCCGGTCGACGACGTCCGCCGGGCCCTGCCACTCGCCCACCGCAGCCCGCTGTACGGACTGGTCCGTGCCCATCTGACCGAGGTCACCCGGGACGCCGAGCGGCTGGCCGGGGAGCCCCTGGTCCACGCGCTGGCCTCCGCCACGGTCGACCTCACCCGGGCGCTGCTCGCCTCGGCGGCCGGCCCGACGCGGTCGGTGGAGGACGTGGCCGCCGAGACGTTGCTGACCCGGGTGCGCAGCTACGTGCGCCAGCACCTCATCGACCCGGGTCTGGACGCCGAGCAGGTCGCCGCCGCGCACGCCATCTCGGTGCGCCAGCTCTACCGGGTGTGCGCTGCCGCGCACGTCAGCCTCGAGCAGTGGATCATCCACCAGCGGCTCGAGGGTGCACGGGCCGAGCTGGCCAGCCCGCGCAGCCGGGACCGGTCGATCGCGGTGATCGCCCGGCACTGGGGGTTCACCGACCCGTCCTACTTCAGCCGCCGCTTCCGGGCGACCTTCGGGCTCACCCCGCGCGACTGGCGACGGACGGGGGCCGGCGCGCTCGCACTCCCCCGGCCGCGCCCCGAGCTGGACCTCACCGCCCCGCGACCGGCCCCGCCCGCTGGGCGCTGAGCCCGACAGGTGGTCGAACAGGTGTTCGACCACGTGAGAGC
>NZ_SJEW01000139.1 GCF_005930475.1 Modestobacter altitudinis | reverse complement strand
AGGCACAGCGACTTGTAGCGGCTGCGCCACTGGTCGCCCGGGCGCGGGTGCTTGTCGATGACGATCGTCGGGACGTCGAGCTGCCGCAGCCGCGCGCCCAGTGCGATGCCGCCCTGACCGCCACCGATCACGAGGACGTACGGCTGGGTCGCGTAGCCCAGCTCCCGGGCCTCCTGCTCGCGGCGGTCCAGCCAGGTCAGCCGTTCCCGCTGCGCGCCGTGCTCGGCGCCCTTGGGCCGGCGGTCGCGGGCCGGCTCCTCGTGGCCGGTCAGCTCGTACAGCGTGGTCAGCAGCGTCCAGGCCCGGCCGTCGGTCAGCCGGAGGTGGCCCCGACCGCGCCCGACGGCGGTCTCGAACTCGATCCACGCCTCGTCCACGTCGTCGGCGCCGGTCGGCGGCTCGGCCGCACGGAAGCCCTGCGGGTCGGTCCGGTCGAGCGTCGCATGGAGCAGGTCGCGGACGCCGTCGTGCCCCTCGGCGGTGGTGATGTTCCAGCTGAAGGAGACCAGGTCCCGCCAGAAGCAGGTCGGGGCGAACAGCTCGGCCGCGCGGTCGACGTCGCGGGCGGTGAGCGCGGACTGGAACGCCTCGAGCCAGGCCGTCACCCGGCCGGCCGGGTCGTCGGTGTCCGGGGTCTGCGCATTGGTCGGGTCCAGCGTCTGCGTCATTGCGTTTCCTCCTGCAGCCAGCCAAGGTCGGCCACGGACAAGGCGTGGTGTGATGAGCAGCACATCTCCCGAGGCGTGGCGGGGGAAGCGTTGCAGCGTGTTGCACGGCCCCAGGCCGGCCGAGGTGGAGGTGGACGTGACCAGCTACTCGGCGATCGCGCCCGGCACCGACCTGTCGGACCACGCCCGGGTCCTCACCCGCGTGCACGATGCGGTGCTCGCCGGAGACAGGCCGCCGGTACGACCGCGCGGCGTGGTCGCCCGCTCCTGGTCGCGAGCCCTCGACCTCGGACTGGATGCCTCCCGTCCCAGCGCCCGCGAGCCGCTGCCCTTCGCTGCGGTCGAGCAGCGTCGCCGGCAGTCACCGCTGTCCCTCGTCGTCGACGAGCTCCGCCAGGTGCTGGTCAGCGTTGCCGACGCCTCCTCGTTCCTGATGGTCGTCACTGATGCCGACGGGATCATCCTCTGGCGCGAGGGCTCTCCCCGGGTACGGCTTCGCGCTGACTCCCTGGGCTTCATGGAGGGCGCCCGCTGGACCGAGGCCACCGTCGGCACGAACGCCATCGGGACGGCGCTCGCCGAGGCGGCGCCCGTGCAGCTGTTCTCCGCAGAGCACTTCGAGCAGGCCCAGCACCCCTGGTACTGCACCGCCGCACCGATCCACCATCCGGTCAGCGGCGAGCTGCTGGGCGTCGTCGACGTCAGTGGGCCGGCGCTGACCCTGCATCCGGTCATCGCCGCGCTCGTCGAGAGCGCCGTCAAGCTGGCCGAGTCACGGCTGTGGCGCCACCACGAGCACCGACTGGAGCGACTCAGGCAGTCGGCACGAGGCGTGCTGGACACCGTGCACGGCCCCCTCCTGCTGGTCGACGATCACGGCTGGGTCGCGCACCAGTCGGGCATCGGGGCGCGTGACCGGGTGGAGGTACCCCGGGCCGACAGACTCATCGCCGTCCCGGGACTGGGGCTGTGCGCTCCCGAACGACTCGGCGAAGGCTGGCTGATCCGCCCACGCGAGGTGAGGGAGGACATCGTTGCTGACTTGGACCTGACCGGCCCGCCGGTGCTCCGGCTGCGCTCGGATCCCGAGCCGTGGGTGACCCCGATGACCCAGCGCCATGCTGACGTACTCGTCCTCCTGCAGCGAGCCGGCCGTGCTGGGATGACCGCCGCCCAACTGAGCACGGCCATCTTCGGCGACGAGGAGCACTGCGTGACCGTGCGGGCCGAGGTCTCCCGACTCCGGAAGGCCATCGGTGGACTGGTGACGACCAGTCCTTACCGGCTGGCGGACGGCGTCAAGCTCTCCGTCGTACCGCCCGACGTCCCTGTTCGAGGTTGAGCGGCACGAGCGGGACTCTCCGCTCCGGCATGCGCCCTGACTTGGGTCGGACGACGGCCGCGGTGCAGGCCTGGTGCCGCTGCTGCTGAGCAGGCGCTGGGCATCTCGCGCGCGTTGCGGATCCGGCCGCCGACCTCGTCGGCGTCTCATCCCGCGACGTCCGCCAGCAGGTAGCGCACGGCCGTCTCACCGAGCTCTGCCGCGAACCACTCGTCGGCAGCCTCCGCCGTCGCGAGGCCGGGACCGCCCGGCGAACCGATGGGGGACGTCTCACCGCGCTACGTGGGGAATCGCACGGCCCATTCCCTGACTTGCTGGGCGCCCATCGAGCCGCCGGGGCCCGCGCGGGGTCGCCTTGCCCACCGCTGGAACGCGGAGGCAGCGACAGCCGTCTGATGCGCGCTGGTGTCGGTAGCGTCATCCCATGGTGGCTGCGCTCGTCGTTGGAGTCCTGGTCCTCCTGCTCGCCTCGATGGCGGTGTACGACCGTCGTCAGCGACGCCGAGGCCGTCGTGTGATGACTGGGCCTCAGAACTCTCGCCATGACGCACAAGGTCGACCGGAGACGGCCTTCCCCAGCGGTGGGGTGGGGGG
>NZ_SJEW01000138.1 GCF_005930475.1 Modestobacter altitudinis | reverse complement strand
GGGTCGGCGGGGTCGGCGGGGTGACGGTCGCCGACCACACCCCGCCGGAGGTCTGCCCGTAGGCGTCGGTGAGCCGGTAACCGATGAGGCTGGTGCCGACATGTCCCAGGACCGGGGTGAACGTCAGCACCCCCTCCGGGGTCACGGTGGCGGTCCCCTCGCCGGGCAGGGTCACCACGGTCACCGGGTCGGAGCCCGCGAGCAGGGCGATCGAGCCCCCGGGAGGCACCGGAACGGGCGAGAGTGGGCTCTGCGCCGCGAGCCCAGTGCCGGTGGACCGGCGGGGATCGGCGATCGGGGGGACCGGCGGGATGACGGTCGCCGACCACAGTGCCTGGGAGGTCTGCCCGTAGGCGTCGGTGAGCCGGTAGCCGACACTGCTGGTCCCGGCGAACCCCAGCACCGGGGTGAACGTGACCGTGCCGGAGGACGCGTCATAGGTGTAGGCACCCTCGCCAGGGCGCACGACGCCGGTGGTCGCAGCGCCGTCGTCACCGACCAGCCTCCGGCCTCCGGCCTCCGGAACCCCGGGCAACGTCACCGACTGGCTCGCCGTCCCGAGACCGGTGGAGTCCCGCGGCTCGGCGACCGGTGGGGCCGGCGAGATGACGGTCGCCGACCACAGCGCCCGGGAGGTCTGCCCGTAGGCATCGGTGAGCCGGTAGCCGACACTGCTGGTCCCGGCGAACCCCAGCACCGGCGTGAACGTGACCGTGCCGGAGGACTCGTCGTAGGCGTAGGCACCCTCGCCAGGGCGCACGACGCCGGTGGTCGCAGCGCCGTCGTCACCGAGCAGGGTCCGCGAGCCGCCGGCCGGCGCTGCCGGGACGGTCACCTGATGCGGCGCCGTCCCGACACCACTGGAGTCCCGCGGATCGGCGACCGGCGGAGCCGGCGGGAGCACCGTCGTGGTCCAGGTCGCCGTCGCCCACTGCCCGTAGGCGTCGGTCACCCGATAGGTCAAGGGTGTGGCGGTGCCCTGGAAACCCAGCACCGGGTCGAACGCCGCCATCCCGGTCGCGGTGTCCCAGCGGTAGCTGCCCTGGCCGGGCACGGTCAGATCGGTGACGGGGTGGCCGCCGCCGTCCAGTACCACCAGGGAGCCACCGTCGGGAACGGCGGGAAGGGAGGTCTGCTGGGTCGCCGTGCCGATACCGGTCGTGGTGGCCGGCCCGGGCGTCGGTGGATCCGGCCGGATGACCGTGGGCTGGTAGGACCCGTCGACCGCCTGCCCGTAGGCGTCGGTGAGCCGGTAGCCGACACTGCTGGGCCCGGCGAACCCCAGCACCGGGGTGAACGTGACCGTGCCGGAGGACGCGTCATAGGTGTAGGCACCCTCGCCAGGGCGCACGACGCCGGTGGTCGCAGCGCCGTCGTCACCGAGCAGGGTCCGCGAGCCGCCGGCCGGCGCTGCCGGGACGGTCGCCTGCTGCGGCGCCGTCCCGACACCACTGGAGGTGAGCAGCGACTCGGACGATGGACCGCTCGGCCGACCGACCGTCGGGGCGTAGGTGCCCGACACCGACTGGCCGTAGGCGTCGGTGAGCCGGTAGCGCGCAGGGGTGGCCGAGCCCTCGAAGCCCAGCACCGGGGTGAACGTGGCCGTGCCGGAGGACGCGTCATAGGCGTAGGCACCCTCGCCAGGGTGCACGACGCCGGTGGTCGCAGCGCCGTCGTCACCGAGCAGGGTCCGCGAGCCGCCGGCCGGCGCCGTGGGCAGGGTCACCGACTGTGGCGCGGTGCCGACCCCGGCTGAGGTCAACGCCGGCGCCGCTGGACCGGCCGGGACGGTCACCGTCGGCTCATAGGTGCTGCTGGCCGACTGACCATAGGCATCGGTGAGCCGGTAGGCGATGCTGCCCTTCCCGGTGAACCCCAGGACCGGGGAGAAGGAGACCGTCCGGGTGGCGAGGTCGGCGGTGTAGCGGCCCTGGCCATCCACCACCAGGCTGGTGACCGGGTCGCCGTGCCCGTCCAGGACGGCGACCGCACCTCCCGCCGGCGGCACGGGCAGTGCGACCTGCTGGGTCGCCGTGCCCGCGCCCCCGGAGCTCAGCGAGGGCGGTGTCGGCGGTGCCGGGGGGCGGACCGTCACGGTGTAGCTCCCCACGCCGGTCGCTCCCGAGGCGTCGGTGACCCGGAACCGCGCCGCCGTCGCGGTGCCCGACCAGCCGTACGCCGGGGTGAACGTCAGCGCGCGGCCGTCCACGGCGTAGCGACCGCCCGGAACAGCGAGGGTGTCCACCGGGGTGTCCCCGTCGAGCAGCGTGACCGAGCCGGCGGCCGGAGCGCCGGTGGAGACGCTCTGCCGGTCGGTGCCGGTGCCGTCGGAGGTGAGCACCTGGTCGGGGGTCACCACCAGGAACGAGGTGGCCGCCGTCGGGTCCTCCTCGTTGCCCTGCACGGTGATCGGCGCAGAGACGGCCACCGCACCGGAAGGCGGAGAGACGGCGGTGAAGACGAAGTCGTCGGAGGCGCCGTCGGCCAGCGCACCGGCGACGCAGGTCACGGTCCCGGCGGAGAGGCTGCAGCCGTTGGGCGCCTGCAGGGCGGTCACGCCCGCCGGGACCGGGAAGCGGAAGGTCGACCCCGACGACGGCCCGGGCCCGCTGTTGCGCACGGTCACCGTCCAGCCGACGGGGCTGGACCGGTGTGCCGGAGGAGGGGTGGTGACGGCGGTCACCAGGTCGGCCGCCTGAAGTGCCACCGTGCTGGCGCCGTCGTTGCTGTTGCCCCGCGTGCCCTGCACCGTGGAGACAGCGGTGATGGTCGGGGTGGGCTGGGCG
>NZ_SJEW01000137.1 GCF_005930475.1 Modestobacter altitudinis | reverse complement strand
GCCCCCGCCGACCAGCCGCGGGCCACCCTGCCGCCGGCCGGTCCGCCCCGACGCCGCGGCCCGGTCACCGAGCACACCGGACCGCTCCGGCTGGAGTACCGCCCGCACGACGACGACCGGCCCGACCCCGGCGAGGTCGTCTGGGCCTGGGTGCCCTTCGAGGAGGACGACGGCCGCGGCAAGGACCGGCCGGTGCTGGTCGTCGGCCGCGACGGCGACGCGCTGCTGGCGCTCATGCTCAGCAGCAAGGACCACGACCTGGACGCCGACGACGAGGCCCGCCACGGCCGGCACTGGGTGGACGTGGGAACCGGCGCCTGGGACCGGCAGGGCCGCCCGAGCGAGGTGCGGGTCGACCGGGTGCTGCGGATCGACCCGGCCGACGTCCGCCGCGAGGGCGCGGCGCTGGACCGGGCGCGCTTCGACCAGGTCGCGGCCGAGGTGCACCGCCGCCGCGACTGACGACGGACCCCCGCCGCCCCCCGGCCCCTACAGCGGGGCCGTCAGTCGGCGCAGCCCTGCTCGTCGCGCTGGGTGCGCGGGCGCAGGTGGTACACCCCGGCCGAGTCGGTCAGCGACTGCAGGTCGTAGCGGTGCACGACCTTCGGCCCGTCGTGCAGGTGCACGTGGGTGATCGTCGGCAGCGGGTCCCCGTGCCGGGCCGCACGGATCTCCACCCGGCCGTCGAGCGGGCCTCCGACGAAGAGCAGCACGGCATCGGTGTCCTCCGCGCTGCTCACGGCGTCGGCACTCGCTTCTCCCTGGATCGACTGGCGCACCCGGACCAGGGTAGGCGCGCGCCCGCCCGGCCAGCGGCGGGTCCACAGCGGTGTCGGGGGACCGCTCAGCCGGGCCGGGGCCGCAGCAACCGCGCCAGCAGCGGCGCGGAGAAGAGCATCACGAACAACCGCAGCACCTGCACCGACAGCACGAACGTCGCGTCGGCACCGCTGCCGGTGGCGGTCGCGAGCACCGCGTAGAGCCCGCCGGGTGTGGTCGCCAGGTAGCCGTCGAGCAGCGTCACCCCCGCGGTGCGGGACAGCACGACGCCCAGCCCGGCGCAGGCGGCGACCGCGCCGACGATGAGCGCCAGGGCCAGCGGGAGCGCCCGGCCGACCAGCCGGAGGCTGTCCCGGGTGAAGCCGAGTCCCACCTGCAGCCCGATCGCGAGGAACCCCGCGGCCTCGACGACCGCCGGCACGCCGGCGTCCTGGGACAGGCCGGTCAGGTCCAGCGCGGCGGCGACCGCGAGCGGACCGAGCAGCGCGCCGACCGGCAACCGGCTGACCCGGCCCAGCAGCACGCCGAGGACGACGCAGACCGCGGTGAACAGCAGCCCGGCGGGCCAGCCGGGTCCGTCGTCGGCCGGCGTCCCGCCGCCGGAGGAGGCGCCGTAGACCGTCGTCGCCACGATCGGCATCGCCACCACGATGAGCAGCACCCGCAGGTACTGCAGGACGGCGACCACCTGCTCGTCGGCGCCGAGGTCGCGCGCCATCGCGGTGATCCCGGAGGCACCGCCGGCGATCATGGAGAACGCACCGGTCACCGGGCTGATCCCGCGCTGCAGCCGCATCAGCTGGCCGGCCACCAGGCTGACCAGCAGGGTCGCGACCGTCACGGCGAGCACGGGCAGCCAGTGCTCGGCGATCGTGCGCAGGGTGCCGGTCTGCACCAGGGCACCGATCGAGACGCCGATGACCGCCTGCGCGCCGATCCCGGCCGGGCGGGGCAGCGTCAGCCGGGTGCGGCCCAGCAGCGCTCGCCCGAGCCCGGCGACCAGCCCGCCGAACAGCGGGGCGGAGGGGACGCCGAGCAGGGCCAGCACTGCGCCGGCAGCCACCCCGACGGCCAGGACGACGGCCCAGTCGGCGAGCGCCCGCCGTCGTCCCTCCATCGCCGCTCACTCTGCCCCGGCGCCCGTCACCTCCCCGTGCCGGCCCCGCCCTGAGGTGCGTCGAGCGGTGCCTCGACGATGCGGCGGAGCTCGGCGACGTGCGCGGAGAAGGCGGCCCGCCCGGTCTTCGTCAGGGCCAGGCTGGTGCGCTGGCGCGAGGCGATCGTGGCCTTCCGCACCGCCACGTACCCGGCCTCCTCCAGCTGCTTGACGTGCTTGGACAGCACCGAGTCGCTGACCGCGACGGCGTCCCGGACGGCGGAGAACTCCATCGTGTCGACCGCCGCGAGCAGGCCACAGATCTGCAGCCGCGGCGGCGGGTGGATCACCGCGTCGAACCGCGGGACGGCAGCGGTCACTGCTGACCGCGCAGCTCGGCCACCCAGGCGCGACCCCACAGCCGGCTGAGCACGGCGACGGCGATGCCCAGCACGGCACCGGCCGGCACCATCACCCAGTGCTGGTCGAAGCCCTCGGCCAGCACGAACGCGGGCACCAGGACCACCAGGACCAGCACGCCCCACGGCACCATCACCCGTCCGCTCGGGCTGGCCCAGACGCCGCTGATCCTCTTGTAGGCCGCGACCAGCACACCGAGCGCGGCGCAGAACACGAGCAGCGCCGGGAACGTCACCCACAGCGAGTCGAAGGCGTAGGACGCCAGGAAGCCGAACAGCAGCAGGCCCAGCAGGACGTCGTACCACCACGGCTGGAGCACCCGGTCGGCCAGCGCGGCGCGGTCGGCGTCGAGCGCGGCCAGCTGGGCGGCGGCGACGTCCCGGTCCATCTCGTTGCTTTCCATGTTGGAAACAGTGACGCACCACTTTCCACTTCGTCAAGAGACACCGCCCCTGTCGCCGTTCGTGTCGCCGTGGTCTGATGACCGTCCAACTGCGACGGCAGTGGAGGAAGCCCGGTGCGACTCCGGCGCGGTCCCGCCACTGTGACCCGGCCACCCGGCCGGGGAGTCAGGAACTCCCGCTGTCGCTTCCTGCCACCTCCGGGCGTGGACACCCGGGGAGAGGACCAGTGGTCTACCCGTGACCTACCCCTTCGGCGCCGTGGTCGGCATGGACGACATGCGACTCGCGCTGCTGCTCAACGCGGTCTCCCCCGCCGTCGGCGGTGTGCTGGTGCGCGGCGAGAAGGGCACCGCGAAGTCGACGACGGTGCGCGCGCTGGCCGCCGTCCTGCCGCCGGTCGACGTCGTCGCCGGGTGCCGCTTCGCCTGCGAC
>NZ_SJEW01000136.1 GCF_005930475.1 Modestobacter altitudinis | reverse complement strand
CCCGAGACACCGTGCGACTGCCCGATCACCGGGCCACCCCCACCCACCGGCGCCTACCAACCCATGGCCCGGCAACGCGCCTTCACCACCACGCGGGACCGGCGGTGCCGCTTCCCCAACTGCGGGCAACGCGTCGGCTGGGCCGACCTCGACCACGTCACCAGCGCCGCCTGCGGCGGAGCCACCGACTGCGCCAACCTCTGCTGCCTGTGCCGCTCCCACCACCGGCTCAAGACCTTCGCCCCCGGCTGGCGGTTCACCATGACCGACGACGGGGTCCTCCAGGTGACCACCCCCTCGGGAGTCGCCAGGACGACCCGACCACCAGGCTGCGACCACCACCCGAAGCAGCAGAGCCGCCGCCGACAACGGACGACGAACCCCCGCCCTTCTAAGCTCAGGTCTGTCGTCCGTCCGGGAGGAGATCGCCGTGTGTGGTCGCTACGCCGCCAGCCGCCGTCCGGAGGACCTGGTCGTCGAGTTCGAGGCGGTCGCCGCCGAGGGGCAGGCACCGCTCCCCGCGGACTACAACGTCGCGCCGACCAAGGACGTCTACGTGGTCCGGCACAAGAAGGAGCGGGACGCCGAGGGCGCGCTGACCGGCGGCGGGCACCGTGAGCTGCGGGCCGTGCGCTGGGGGCTGGTGCCCTCCTGGGCCAAGGACGTGTCGATCGGCAACCGGATGCTCAACGCCCGGGTGGAGTCGCTGACCGAGAAGCCGGCCTTCCGCACCGCGGCGGCCACCCGGCGGTGCCTGGTCCCGGCCGATGGCTGGTACGAGTGGGCGCCGAAGCAAGACGCCCCCGGCAAGCAGCCGTACTTCGTGACGCCGGAGGACGGGTCGGGCCTGGCCTTCGCCGGGCTCTGGGAGGTGTGGGGCCGCGGCGAGGACCGGCTCTACACCTGCACCGTCGTCACCGCCCCCGCGGTCGGCGCGCTCACCGAGGTGCACCCGCGGATGCCGCTGGTGCTGCCGCCTGATCGCTGGGCCGGCTGGCTCGACCCGTCCCGGGAGGACGTCACCGAGGTCGCCCAGCCCACCCCGCCGGAGTTCGTCGAGCGGCTGGAGATCCGCCCGGTGGGGTCGGCGGTGGGCAACGTGGCGAACAACGGCGCGCAGCTCACCGCGCGGCAGGAGTCCGTCAGCGCCCCGGCCGACCAGCCGGCGCTGTTCTGAGCGCGACCCCGCCCGGGCCGGCAGCCGGCTCCCGGGCACTGCCGGACTGGACGGCCGCGTCGGTCACCTTCCTCGCCTCGGGGTCGGTGCTGGTGCTGGAGGTGGTCGGCCTGCGGCTGATAGCCCCCTACGTCGGCATCACCCTGCAGACCAGCACGGCAGTCATCGGGTTCGCCCTCGCTGCGATCGCCCTCGGTGCCTGGGCCGGTGGCGCGGTCGCCGACCGCACCGACCCGCGCCGGCTGCTCGCGCCCCTGCTCGTCGCCGGCGGGGCGCTGGTCGTCGCGGTGCTGCCGCTGGTCCGCTTCGCGGGTGCGCTGCTCACCGGTGCCGCGGCGGGGAACGTGCTCGTGCTGGCCGCGGTGGCCGTCATCGTGCCGGCGGCGCTGCTGTCCGCGGTGCCGCCGATGGTCGTCGCCCTCCAGCTGGGCAGCCTGGCCGAGACCGGGTCGGTGGTCGGCCGGCTGTCGGGCATCGGCACGCTCGGCGGGATCGTGGCCACCTTCGCGACCGGCTTCGTGCTGGTCGCGCTGCTGCCCAGCAGCGTCATCCTGGTGGGCACCGGGGTCGTCGTCGTCCTGGCGGGGCTGGCGCTGGCCGTGCTGCTCCGCCGCCGGGCTCCGGAGGTGACCGGCCGGTTGCCGGTCGGTCTGCTGGTCCTCGCCGTGGGTGCGCCGGTGCTGGCCGCGCTGGCGCCCACCCCGTGCGAGCGGGAGACCGCCTACCACTGCGCGCGGGTCGTGGCCGACGGCGCCGACGGCCGGGTGCTCGTGCTCGACACGCTCCGGCACTCCTACGTCGACCTGGCCGATCCGCGGCACCTGGAGTTCGAGTACGTCCGGGCCATCGCCTCGGTCACCGACGCACAGGCGCCGGCCGGGGAGCCGCTGTCGGCGCTGCACGTCGGCGGCGGCGGGTTGACCCTGCCCCGCTACCTGGCCGACGCCCGCCCCGGCACGGTCAGCCGGGTGCTGGAGGTCGACCCCGGCGTGGTCGAGCTGGACGTCGACGCGCTGGGACTGCAGACCTCCGCCGAGCTGCAGGTGCGGGTCGGTGACGCCCGGGTCGGGTTGCAGACCGAGGAGACCGGTACCCGTGACCTGGTCGTCGGCGACGCCTTCGGCGGGCTGTCGGTGCCGTGGCAGCTGACCACGGTCGAGGCGCTGGAGCTGGTCGACGACGCGCTCACCGACGACGGCGTCTACGCGGTCAACCTCATCGACCACCCACCGCTGTCCTTCGTGCGCGCCGAGCTGGCCACCCTGCGGGAGGTCTTCCCGGAGGTGCTGCTGCTGGCCCGCGCGCCGGTGCTGGCCGGCGAGGACGGCGGGAACGTCGTCGCCGTCGCCTCGCAGCGGGCGCTCCCGGTCGACGCGATCACCGCCGCGATGGCCGGGCGTGGGCTGGCCTGGCAGGTCGCCGGCGGCGCCGAGCTCACCGCGTTCATCGGCGACGCCGCCGTCCTCACCGACGACTTCGCCCCGGTCGACCAGCTGCTGACGCCCTACGCCCAGCCCTCGGACTGACCGGCCTCAGCGGGCGATCGCCGCGGTCGTCGCCCGGGTGAGCCGCACCAGGTCGGCAGGGGCGAGCTCGACCTGCAGGCCGCGGCGCCCGGCGCTGACCATCACCGTCGCGAAGCCCAGCGCGCTCTCGTCGACCACGGTGGGCAGCGCCTTGCGCTGGCCGAGGGGGCTGATGCCGCCCCGGACGTAGCCGCTGCTGCGCTCAGCGTCGGCCGGGTCGGCCATCGCCGCCTTCCGTCCGCCGGCCGCGGCGGCCAGCGCCTTGAGGTCCAGCTGGCCGCTCACCGGCACCACCGCGACGGTCAGCCGGCCGTCCACCTGGGCGACGAGGGTCTTGAACACCTGGGCGGGATCCGCGCCCAGCGCGGCGACGGCGACCCCGCCGTACCCGTGACCCTCGGCACCGTCGGCCGGGTCGTACTCGTGCAGGGAGTAGCCCACCCGGGCCTGGTCCAGGGTCCGCACCGCCGGGGTCGCTGCCACGGCGCAGCAGCCTAGGAGACGGCGTCGGCGAGTGGTCCGGCGATCGGGAACAGGAGCCCGGTGGGTGCGGTTCACCTGACCGTGAGCAGCACAGTCCCGAGCGCCCCGGCGCGCATCGCGCGCGGCTCAGCGCCCTCCCGCCGTCCCCCCGGC